>JAFSHF010000009.1 GCA_017440465.1 Clostridia bacterium | reverse complement strand
GGCAAGATCATCGCGCGGGAGACGGTCAAGGCGATGCGCAAAGACGTTCTTGCCAAGTGCTACGGCGGCGATATTACCCGCAAAAAGAAACTGCTGGAAAAGCAAAAGGAAGGCAAAAAGAGAATGCGCCAATTGGGCAGTGTGGAAGTGCCGCAGGAAGCCTTTATGGCGGTTCTCAAATTGGATTCCTGATGTTTTCTTTATATATTCATACCCCTTTCTGCAAGCAAAAGTGCCGCTATTGTGCCTTCCATTCCGCCCCTGCGGATGAGATGCAGAAAGAGCAATATTGCAACGCATTATTAAAGGCGATCGAAAATGCCGAACATCGCCCCTGCGCCACCCTCTATTTCGGGGGCGGCACCCCTGCCCTTTTGGGTGCGGAGCGGTTGGCGCGGCTGATGAAAAAGATCCGCCAAACCTTTGGGCTGCTGCCCGACGCAGAGATGACCATCGAGCTCAACCCCGAAAGCACCACCCCTGAATTGCTCTCCGCCTTAAAAGAGATGGGCTTTAACCGCATCTCCTTGGGGGTGCAATCCCTTTGCGATAAAGAACTTCACTTTTTGGGGCGGTTGCATTCCGCCGAGCGAGCCAAAGACGCGCTTTCGGAGATCTTTACAGCGGGGTTCCAAAATGTCAGCGCCGATGTGATGTTCGGCATCCCCGGGCAGACCGAGGAGAGTTTTTCTTCTACGCTGGACACCCTGCTCTCCTTCCCCATCACCCATCTTTCCGCCTATGGCTTGCAATGGGAAGAGGGTACCCCGCTGGGCAACGCGCCGCAACCGATGGAGGAAGAAACCGAAGAAACCCTTTGGCTGTTGCTTTGCCGAAAGGCAAAAGAAGCGGGGCTGGAGCATTATGAGATCTCCAATTTCGCCAAGGAAGGCTATGCCTCCAAGCATAATTCCGCCTATTGGCGCCGCACCGATTATTTAGGGATCGGGCCTGCCGCCCATTCCTTTCTCCACGGCGTGCGATACAGCGCGCCCGAGGATACCGCCGCCTTTATTTTAAACCCCGACCCGTTGCAAAACCCGCTACCCATCGGGGAGCGGGACGCCTATGAAGAAGCGGTGATGCTGGGGTTGCGCACGAAGGACGGCATCCCTTTATCTCTGTTGCCGAGTGGCTTTGATTTTGAACGCTATCAGGACTTTTCGTATATCGAACACAACCGTTTTATTCTCAACGAGCGTGGATTTTATCTCTCCAACACCATCATTCAAGGAGTATTGCAATGAACTATAAGCAAATGAACATCGAGACCCTATCCACCGGCCAAGAGGTGGTCAGCAACCTGCTGATCGCGGCAGGGGTCGGCGGCTTTGAGGTCATCGATCCGCAGGATTTCAAGGAATTTATCGAGACGGTCACCCCCCATTGGGATTATGTGGACGAAGAACTGCTCAAGCGGCAGAGCGACCGCACCGTCATTAAGGTCTATGCCGCCGATAACGAGCAGGGGGCGGCGATGTTTAAGGATATTGAGCAGCGGATCGAGGCTTTACGCACCGATCCTCAAGCGGCGCTTTACGGGACATTGGAAATTACCGTCTGCGACCTGCCGGAAGAAGATTGGCAGAGCGGCTGGAAGCAATATTATAAGCCCATCCACGTCAACAATTTGGTGGTGGTTCCCTTATGGGAAGACTATCAAGCCCAAGCAAACGAGACGATAATGAAGATCGATCCCGGTATGGCGTTTGGCACCGGTGCGCACGAAACCACCCGCCTTTGCTTAAAGGCACTGACCAATCTGGACCTTGCGGGCAAGACCCTTTTGGATGTGGGCTGCGGAAGCGGCATCCTTTCCATCGGCGGTGTCTTGCTGGGTGCCGAGTCTGCCTTTGGTTGCGACATTGATCAGCTGGCGGTGGAAGTGGCAAAGCGCAACGCCGAGCTGAACGGACTTTCCGACCGCACCGCCTACGCGGCAGGGGATCTGCTGAGCGTCGTGGAGGGGCAATACCCCATTGTCGTCGCCAACATCGTCGCCGATGTCATTTTGATGCTTTTGAAGGATCTCAAGACCGTTCTTTTGCCGGGCGGTACCTTTATTGCCTCGGGTATCATCGACGACCGCAAGGGCGAGCTGATCGACGCCATCCAAGCGCAAGGCTTCACCATCGAAACCATTGAGGAAGAGCGGGGATGGGTTGCCATTACAGCAAAGCTGTAATGAGTGAATAGTGAATAATGAATAGTGAAAAATGAAGAAAAAATGATAAAATCTGCTGCGGCAGATTTTAACCGATTCTCTTCTCTCTTCACTCTTCTCTTTTATCTTTCTTATCTCTCCAAAGGAGCTTTTATGGAACATTTCTTTTTACCTGAAATTCCCCAAGATACCTTTATTGTGGAGGGGGAAACCTACCGCCATCTCACCCGCTCTCGCCGTATGGCGATCGGCGATACCGCGCTGTTCAGCGACGGGCAGGGCTTGGATTATCTTGCCGAGATGATCGGTTGCACCAAAGACTCCGCCACCTTCCAAGTGCTGGAGGAGCGGCAGCCTGTGGGCGAGAGTCCTCTTTCCATCACCGTCTATCAATGCTTACCCAAAGGCGATAAAATGGAGGATGTCCTCCATCGGTGCACCCCGCTGGGGGTGACCCGCTTTGTCCCTGTCTTAAGCCGCCGCACCATCAGCGATAAGGTGGGCGAAAATAAATTGCGGCGGTGGGAAAAGATCGTCCTTTCCGCCGCTACCCAATGCGGCCGAAGCATTCTGCCCGAGATCGCCCCCATCCATACCTTTGATGAGGCGATCGAGGAAATGAAGCAAGCGGATGTTGCTTTTATCTGCTATGAAAATTCCGATGCCCCGCTCCCCAAGCTTCCCAAGGAAGGCTCCATCGCCTTTCTGATCGGGCCCGAGGGAGGGCTGACACCGGAGGAGGCAGACCGACTGCCCTGCTGCAGCTTAGGTCGCCGCATTCTGCGGACCGAGGATGCCGCCGCCTTTTTACTGCCCATCCTTTTGGATCGCACCGATAATCTTTGAGAGGTTGAATACTTATGGCCAAACATTCATCCAAAAAAGGAGAGATCCGCAGTACGCGGATCACCCTGATGTTTTTTCAAACTCTGCTGCTGAGCCTGTTGCTTTGGGCAGAAAATTCTGCCTATTACCGCTTCGACTATATCTTCCGCGGGATGCTGCCTTGGTTTTTGCCCATGGCTTCCATCTTAAGCATCGCCCTTTTGATCTACTTAACGCAGTGCCGCAAGCGGCAAAAAGATGCGGAAAAACCGCGGGTATTCTCTCCCGCATTCGCGATTATTCTTGCTCTGCCCCTGCCCGCGATCTTTCTGTTCCCTTGGCTTTCCACCTTTGGTAAGGGGTTGCAGTTATTTAAGCTTTCGGTGCTTTTAGTCTTTTGGGGTGTGATGGCTTATTTCATCGGCTACCTGCTTTACCAACTGATCCGCCCCGCCGCCGCCTTGCTTTGCGGCTCCATCGCCGCCAATGCCTTGGCACTGACCTATTTCTATCGGATGTATCTCTCCCCCTCCCGCTATATTCTCAACGCGGAAGAATTCGGCTATCTGCCCGGCTGGGCGGTTGCTTTGATCCTTTGCGGGATCTTGGGAATTCTGCTGTTGGTCGCGCTTTATATCAGCCGCGCCAAAACCTATGCGTTAGCCAAGCCTATTTTGATTGCCCCCGCAGGGTTTACGGTCTTGATCTTGCTCTTCACGACCATTGCCGATCCTTGGCTGAGCGGTCAATGGATCCGCATCTTGATCTTCGGCGGTATCGGCTTGATGATCCTTTGGTTGATTCTGCAATGTGTTTTTCTTTCAATGAAAAAAAGATAAAAAATCAAATCCCGATGCATCGCATCGGGATTTTTTTATATGCCATATAAAATATGTTGATTTCTCAAATTCGCATCAGCGATCTGCCCATTGACCGCATAGGCGTGCAGTTCCGCTTCGTTATGGGGCAGGCCAGAAAGCCCTTGGGCGCGGGTCTCATCCAAAACCGCGCCGACGATCTGCTCGACCCGCTCGGCATTTTCCGCTCCCGCGGAAGAGAGCAGTTGCTCCAGCGGTTGCGCCAGAGCGCAAAGTTTCGTCAACCCCCGCAGGGCACGGAACTGCCATTTATAGAAGGGCAGATACGTATCATTCAATAAGAAGATCGCGTGCAGGGCGCTTTTGGCAAATTCAAATGCCGCCAGCCGCGCCGCCGCGGTTTCGCCGCGGGCAATGCAGCGAGGATAATTATATTGCCCCGCCTGCGCCATCAGCAGTAGTTCACCCGCCAATTTCTTCAACCGCACATCGCGGGGGAACTTAGAAAGTTTCTCCCGAATGGCGGTAAACTCCCCCAAATCATCGCGAAAGACCGCCCCATTGGTGGCTTCCGCCAACGAAAATTCGGGAACTGCAAACCAAGCATCGACCGTCAGATTTCCGTCGGGCGTGCCGGTCTTGGAGCGGAAAAATTCTTCCATCCGCAAGACACCGTGGCGATTTCCGCCCACCGGATCCAAAGCGTTGCGGGCATACCCCATATATTCCTTGGGAAGCTTGGCATAAGCGCGTTCCAGCAAGAATGCCGACCGCCGATCCACCTGCGCTTCATCGGGAATAAAAAGGCAAAATGCCGGCTCAAAATCGTGGTCCTTGGAAAATTCATCGTCAAAACCAAAACATTCCGAGCCGCTCCCTACCAAGCCGATGGCGATCTTGCCCTGTAGTTCGGGAAATTCCTTCAGCATCGGGATGCCGTATTCTTCATAAAAGGCTTTCGCCAACTCAATTCCCTTCATAAATTTCCTTTGCCCTTTCTTCCAGCTCGTTTGCATAGAGAAAATATCCGTAGTAGCGGAAGGTGGGGGCGCACTTTTCGCAGACAAAGGCGTAGTTGCCGTCCCGCACCAGTGAAGCATCGTTCAAAAGATCCCAAGCCAGCCCGATCCGTAGAGCGATCTCCTGCTCCCCAGCCTCAAGCCCCCATTCGCTTTCGGCGGCAGAGGCTAAATTCAGATGGGTCACCGCCTGCTCGGGCTTGGTATCGTTGGCTTTGGTAATTTCCAATGCCTTTTGATAGCACGCTTTAGCTTCTTCAAACCGCCCAAGATCCACCAACGCCAACGCCATATTATTATATAATCCGCCCCAACGCGCATCCTGCGGCGGCAGATTTTTTCGGTAGATGCCCTCCGCTCGTTCAAATAAAGGAATGGCATCTTCCGCCTTGCCAAAGGCTTTATAGGCGGTGGCGGCATTGAGATAAGTGGTGGCGGCGCCGATGTTCTCGGCGATCCCCATTTGTTCGATTTGCTCCAAAGCGGCTTGGCAGGCAGCCAAGGCTTTTTGCTCCCGCCCCAGCTTGCGATGGAGACCGATACATTCATTGCATAAAAAGAGCGTGGCTCTGCCGTCGCCTTGCAGGCGCGCTTCCGCCAGCCAATACTCCAGATGTTGCTCCGCCGCAACGTAATCGTTGCGGTTTAAATGTTCGTCGAGTTTGGATGCGATCCGATCGATCGATAGCATAAAAACGCACCTCCTTTTTTATTATTTTACCGAAAAATCCATCACCTTGCAAGTTCTTTGTTGCTTTATTTGGACAGATGGGTTATAATACCAATAATATTATAAGTTCAGAGGTACTGTATGAAAGAAAAATGGAAACGCATACGGCGGTTGCTCTTCATCTTTTTGAAGATCGGCGCCTTCACCTTCGGCGGCGGCTATGCAATGATCCCGCTGATCCAAAAAGAAGTGGTGGAAAACGAACAATGGATCACCGACGATGATATTTTAGAGATCGTCGCCATCGCGGAATCCACCCCCGGCCCCATTGCCATCAATTCCGCCACCTTTGTGGGGTATCGGGTGGCAGGCTTTTGGGGTGCTTTCTTTGCCACCTTCGGTGTGGTGTTCCCCTCCTTTGCCATCATTTTGCTGATCTCCGCCATTCTCAATGAATTTAAAGACAATAAGATCGTGCAATACGCCTTCAACGGCATTCGCGCAGGGGTCTTGGCGCTGATCGTCAAGGCGCTCTGGACGATGTATAAAAAAGCACCGAAGAATTGGGTCAGTTATACCGTTATGGCAGGGGCATTCATCTGCACCGCCTTTTTAAACGTTTCGGTTCTTTACGTTCTGATCGGTTGCGCGATCTTCGGGCTGATCTCCTCTCTTATCATTGAAAGGAGGAGCAAGCAATGATCTTCTTAAAACTTTTCTGGGCGTTTTTCAAGATCGGTGCGGTCACCGTCGGCGGCGGCTATGCGATGCTTCCCTTCATTCAGGAAGAAGTCCTGCGGCAGGGCTGGCTTTCTGCCGATGAGATCGTCAACTTCATCGCGGTGAGCGAAAGTACCCCCGGCCCCTTCGCCATCAACATCTCCACCTATGTGGGCAGTGTGATGGGCGGGCAGGCAGGGCTGGGTGTCTTCGGCACCCTCTTCGGTGCTTTCTGCGCCACTATGGGTGTGGTGCTCCCCTCCTTTGTCATCATCCTGATCGTTGCCAAGATCTACGATGCCTTCAAAAAGAGCAAAGCGGTCAAGGGCATTATGACCGGCTTGAAGCCTGCGGTGGTGGGCTTGATCGCCGCGGCGGTGCTGACCATCGTTTCCACCGTTTTTGCCCCCAACGGCTGGGCGCTTTCCATCTTAAAAGATATTCATACCTATGTTTATCTTGCGCTGTTTACCGTTGCCTCTGTTCTCGCCTTTAAAAAGGTGCATCCCATTCTGATCATTCTGATCTCCGCGGCGGCGGGGATCGCGATTGGGTTTTTGGTGTGATAAAAAAAGGACCTTGCAGAATTTTCTGCAAGGTCCTTTTTTAAAAGTTGATTATGCATAGGGCACTTGTTATTGATTTGCCAATTTAGCAGTTTCAAAACACACTGGAAACGGTGCGCTCTCGGTTTTTGGCGACCGCTCCGAGCGGTAAGCGCCAAAACCTTCGTGCTGCCGACTCCACAGTCCGCCCCGCCTGCGCGGCGGCGCG
>JAFSHF010000008.1 GCA_017440465.1 Clostridia bacterium | reverse complement strand
TCGCGGGCAGCAATGGATCAGATCCTTCGATGCCAAAAGCGTTTCGGCAAACTCCCGCACCGTCGCATCCCCCTGCGCCAAGATGAAGTATGCCATCTTCTGCGCGGTTTTTGCGCCCACACCGGGAAGTTTCCCGAATTGCTCTATTAATTTGTTTAATTGATTGATATTCGGCATTGCTTAGAATAATCCGGGCATTCCGGGAATATTCAGCCCACCGGTGACTGCGCCCATCTTGCTTTCCATCGCGGCATCCGCCTGCTTCATACATTCGTTGACCGCGGCGACCAGCAGATCTTCCAGCATCTCCACATCGTCGGGATCCACCACTTCGGGTTGGATCTTAACTTCCAGCAGTTCTTTTTTGCCGTTGACCTTCGCGCTGACCGCGCCGCCGCCTGCGGCGGCCTCAAAGACCGAAGCTTCCACTTCTGCCTGGGCGTTTTGCATATCTTCCTGCATTTTCTGGACACGGCGCATCATATCGCCCTGCTTCATATTATATCCTTCGGGTAATCTTGCTTTCATAAGTTATTCTCCTTTATTAATTCCTGCAGCGGATCATCGTCCTTGAGCCGCGCTGTTGCTTTTTCCAATACCACTCGATAGGGTTTTCCTGCCGCCCGCGCCGCGGCGCTTTCCAATGCCGCTTTTCGCTCGGGCGCACCCAAAAAGTTGACGCAAATTTCCTGCTCACTGCGCAAGATCAAGCGATCGCCCGAAACCGCAGGCTCAATATCCAGCAAAAAGCCCAGCAGGTTGGCATAGCCCGTGTCCTGCAGAATTTCTTTCATCGGCTCCCAAAAGGAGCAGGGTTCTTCTTCGGAAGGAACCGCCTGCGTCGGCGCAGGAGTCGGCTTGGCGGCAGGCACCGCTTTCGGTTCTTCCTTCGGCGGTGCGGGAGCGATCGGCGGTGCCGCCGCAATCACTCCGCCCTTTTCCAGCCGCGCGATCCGCGCGCTCAAGGAAGCAAAGTCTTCGCCCAATTCCTCGCGGCAAAGAGAGATCAAGGTCATCTCCGCCAAAAGATTTTTCTCGGTGGTTCTGCCCAGCTCATAAATGCCATCCTGCAGAGTACGCATCATCCGCATAATGCAGGCGGTGGGCAATTGGCGGGAGAGCAGGATCTTTTCCTGCAGTTCCTTTTCGTCACATTCGATCAGTTGCTTGGGATCATCGCTGACACTGCAGATCAAAAGATCCCGCAATACCGCCGAAAGATCGGCAAATAACTGCGCAGGGCCCGCATAGCGTTCCCGCGCGGATTTATAGAATTTCAAAAGACCAGTCGCGTCCTTATTCCACGCCAGCCGCACCGCTTCCATCAATTGATCGGAAGCGCAAACGCCCGCGATCTGCTCCACCCGCTCCAGCGAAATGGGGTTCTTGCCGTCGCGGCAGCGATCCAAGAGCGATAAACCGTCCCGCATAGCGCCATCCGCCAATCTTGCCAAAAGGGATGCCGCGGCAGGTTCCAACTCAAAGCCCTCCTGCTCCGCCACATACTGCAGGCGACCTGCAATCATTTCGGGGGTCAAACGCTTGAAATCAAACCGCTGGCAACGGGAAAGGATGGTGGCAGGGATCTTATGGATCTCGGTGGTCGCCAGAACGAAGATGACGTGCTCGGGCGGCTCTTCCAAGGTCTTTAAGAGGGCGTTGAATGCCTGATTACTCAGCATATGCACCTCATCGATGATATAGACACGGTATTTTACCGCGGCGGGGGCATAGATCAACTCTTCCCGCAGTTCGCGGACATCGCCGACACCGGTGTTGGTAGCGGCATCGATCTCCACCACGTCCATCGTCGATTCATTGAGAATGCTTTGGCATTGGGGGCATTGATTGCAAGGGTCGCCGCCTTCACCGGCACTGCAGTTGACCGCGCGCGCCAAAATCTTGGCGCAGGTGGTCTTGCCTGTTCCCCGCGTGCCGCAGAAAAGATATGCGTGGGAAATATTCCCCTCGGCGATCTGGGCGCGCAGAGTGCGAACGATATGTTCCTGACCCACCACATCCGAAAAGGTCAGCGGGCGGTATTTTCGATACAATGCTTGATACATTACATACTCCTAAGCAAACACGAATAATCCCAACCTGATTTTAAGGGGGAGGATTTTCGCCTTTGCTGTGTTTAAATACTCGTCAATACGACAGTATTGACTGCGTTTTGTGCCTTGCAAAACCAAAAATCCTCTCCCTTAAAATTCTACGACCTAAAATGAGCAGAATTTTGGATGATTTTTGGTGCGAAGGAGTTTCGTAAGGCTGGCGCCTACAAACGACGCCAAGCCGAAAAGCACCGAAATTCTGCCATTTTAGGCAGGTTCGGATTATTTGTGTTTGCTTAATAAATAAAAATGTGAGGGTGATCTTTATAAGACAGCCCTACGGACTCAAAACAGGAATTCGGCGCACATAGACGAAGCTCCGCTTAATGCTGCTCGGTTCCCCGCCTGACATGGTTCACGGCACGCCTATTGCGCCGCGCCCGCTTTTTCAACATCCGGAGTGCTGCCTTATAAAGACAACCCTCACATTATTTAGTTTAGCATATTTAATATAAGATTACAAGCAGAAATCATTTAAAATATAATTAAACTTCCGCTCAAAGGCATCCGCCAGATTTAAGATTTTTCCGTCCTCGAAGGCTTTGCCTACAATGCTCATCCCGATGGGCATCCCCTCGCTATTATAGCCGCAGGGGGTGCTGACCGCGGGCAGACCCGCAATATTCACCGTCACGGTATAGATATCGGCAAGGTACATCGCGGTGGGATCTTCGCTGTGCTCCCCGATCTTGAATGCAACATTGGGAGTGGTGGGAGTAATGATGCAATCGCAGGTGGCAAAGATCTCTTCGTATTCCTTGCGAATTCTTCGGCGCAAGAGGCTTGCCTTCTTATAGTAGGCATCGAAATAGCCGCTGGAAAGGGCATAGGTGCCCAGCAAAATGCGGCGTTTGACTTCATCGCCGAAGCCTTCGTTGCGGGTGGCGACCAGCCGTTCATCGAAGGTCTCCCCTGCCTTGCTCAAATGCCCGTAGCGAACACCGTCGTAGCGAGCCAGATTGGAAGAAGCTTCCGCCGAAGAGATCAGATAATACGCAGGGATGGCATAGGGCAAGGAAGGCATGGAGACTTCCTTGATGATGCAGCCCATCGCTTCAAATTCCTTGATGGCATTTTCCACCGCCGCTTTGATCTCGGGGTTCAAACCTTCGCCAAAGAATTCCTTGGGAACACCGATGACGGTCCCTTCGATCGGCTGACCCATAAATTCGGCGACCGATTCGCTCTCGCGGGAGGTCATATCCATTTCATCCGCGCCGGAGATGGCATCCAGCAGGATGGCGCAATCCTTTGCGCTCTTGCCGATGGGGCCGATCTGATCCAGCGAAGAAGCAAAGGCAACCAAGCCGGAGCGGGAAACGCGGCCGTAGGTGGGCTTAATGCCGGTCACGCCGCAGAAGGCGGCGGGCTGGCGAATGGAACCGCCGGTATCACTGCCCAAGGACGCCACGCAGAGCCCTGCGGCAACCGCCGCGGCACTGCCGCCGGAGGACCCGCCGGGAACGCGCTCGATGTCATAGGGGTTTTTGGTGATGCCGAAATGGGAGGTGGTGGTGGAGGCACCCATCGCAAATTCATCCATATTCAATTTACCGATGAAGATGGCACCTTCCTTTTCCAATTTCTCTGCCACGGTAGCGTTATATGCAGGAACGAAATCCTCCAGCATTTTGGAGGAGCAGGTGGTACGCAAGCCTTTGGTGCAGATATTATCCTTGATTCCGAGAACAATACCGGTCAAGGGACCTGCCGCCCCCGCTTCGATCATCTTTTGGGCGGCTTCCGCCTGCTCCATTGCCTTTTCGTTGACGGTTACATAGGCTTTGATGGTGGGATCCAGCTTTTCGATGCGGTCCAGATAATATTGGGTGAGTTCCTGGGCGGTGATGTCGCCGCCGTCCAGCAGGCCGCGAAGTTCTTTGATCGATTTTAAATGCAGATTCATATCCTTCGCCTCCTCAATCCATCAGTTTCTGGACAGCGATGAAATGATAGAGTTTCCCCTTAGTGTTGGAAAGGATCTCTTCCACCGGTGTGGACGCCTTAATCTCATCCTCCCGCAGCAGCTCCATCCCGCCTTCGGCGGTGAGGGGATAATCCGCCTCGGAGATCTCCACTTCGGTGATGGTATCCATCAATTTCATTATGCTTTCCATATCGTTGGCCATCCGCTCCTTTTCCTCTCCTTCAAAGGAAAGGCGGGAAAGGGCCGCCAGATGGTCGATCAGTTTCAAGTCTTTCATAAAAACCTCAAGTGATTATAAAAAATTATTTACTATCGGAAGTATAGTTGGGGGCTTCCTTGGTAATGTGAATATCGTGGGGATGGCTTTCGATCAAGCCTGCACCGGTGATCTTGACAAACTTACCGTTCTTTTTCAGGTCCTCGATGGTCTCGGTCCCGCAATAGCCCATACCGGAGCGCAGACCGCCCATCAGCTGGAACACAGTATCACCCATCGCGCCCTTAAAGGGAACACGGCCCTCTACACCTTCGGGAACCAATTTCTTGGTACCGGTCTGGAAATAGCGGTCGGCAGAGCCTTTGGCCATCGCGGCCATGGAGCCCATACCGCGATAAGACTTAAAGCGGCGGCCTTGATAGAGTTCTTCCTCACCGGGGCTTTCTTCGCAGCCTGCCAGAAGAGAACCGAGCATCACTACATCGGCACCACCTGCAATGGCCTTAACGATATCGCCGGAGAACTTAATACCGCCATCCGCAATCATCGGGATATTGCGGCGGGAGCAGACCTCAGCAACGTCCATCACAGCAGTCAGCTGAGGAACACCGATACCCGAAACCACGCGGGTGGTGCAGATGGAACCGGGGCCGATACCGACCTTGACTGCGTCGGCACCTGCATCGATCAGGTCCTCTGCCGCCTCGGCGGTGGCAATGTTACCGGCAATCAACTGAATGTCGGGGAAATGTTCTTTGACCAATTTGATGGTCTTCATAATATTGGCGGAATGACCGTGGGCAGAATCCAAAACCAAAACGTCCACACCTGCATTGATCAGTGCACCTGCACGATCCAAGACATCGTTGGTGATACCGATGGCGGCGGCGCAAAGCAGACGACCCTGCTCATCACGGGCAGAGTTGGGATACTTGACTGCCTTTTCAATATCCTTAATGGTGATCAGACCGGAAAGATGACCGTTCTCATCCACCAACGGCAATTTTTCCACACGGTACTTTTGCAAAATGGCTTTTGCCTGTTCCAGAGTGGTGCCGACCGGGGCGGTGATCAACCGCTCCTTCGGAGTCATCACTTCGGAGATCTTAACGTTGAAATCGGTCATAAACCGCATATCGCGGTTGGTGATGATACCCACCAATTCGCCGTTCTCGCAGATGGGAACACCGGAGATCTTGAATTTACCCATCAGCGCATCGGCTTCATAAACAAAGTTATCGGGAGAAAGGAAGAAGGGCTCATTGATAACGCCGTTCTCACTGCGCTTTACCCGCTGAACTTCTTCCGCCTGCTGCTCGATGGTCATATTCTTATGAATGACACCGATGCCGCCTTCCCGCGCCATGGCGATCGCCATCTTGCTTTCGGTAACAGTATCCATCGCGGCACTCATCAGAGGAACATTCAGCTTGATCTTATTGGTGAGGCGGGTATTGAGCTTGACTGTATTGGGCAGGACCTCGCTCTTGGCGGGCACCAGCAACACATCGTCGAAGGTCAAGGCTTCTTTCAACACTTTGCTTGCGTAATTCATTCTACATCCTTCTCCTTTTATCTTGATTTTTTATAGTTATTAATAATTTATTATACATACTTTTTCATTAGATTGCAAGCCTTTTTTTGATTTGACAAGACTATTAAAAATTAGTATAATATAAAAGTTATGAAAAATGTGGTTTCGGAGGAAAATATGGCAAGAAAGAACGATTATAACGACGAAAGTATCGTCCAATTAAAAGGCCCCGATAAGGTTCGGTTGCGTCCGGGTGTTATCTTCGGGTCCGATGGGTTGGACGGTTGCCAGCACGCGATTTTCGAGATCCTTTCCAACTCCATCGACGAAGCGCGGGAAGGGCACGGCAATAAGATCATCGTCACCCGCTATCAAGACCAATCGGTCGAAGTGGAAGATTTCGGCCGCGGTATGCCGGTGGGCTATAACCAGAGAGAGCAGCGGTTCAACTGGGAACTGATCTTCTGCGAGCTTTATGCGGGCGGTAAGTATAATACCAACCAGGGTCAGAACTATGAATACTCCCTGGGTCTCAACGGCCTTGGCGCCTGCGCTACCCAATTTGCCTCCGAATATATGGACGTCGCTGTTTATCGCGACGGCAAGAAGCATACCCTGCATTTTGAAAAGGGCTTCAACATCGGCGGGCTGACCGAAGAAGAGTTTTCGGGCAAGCGTACCGGCACTGTCATCCGCTGGAAGCCCGATCGGGAGGTCTTTACCGATATCGCGGTGGACGCTTCTTATTATGAAGATATCCTGCAAAAGCAGGCAGTGGTCAACGCAGGGTTGACCTTCATCTTTAAAAACGAGAGCGAAAAAGGCTTTGAGACCAAAGAATACTGCTATAAGGAAGGCATCACCGACTATGTGCGGGAGCTTTTGGGGGAGGACAGCCTTTCCCAGCCGGTCTTCTGGCAGGATGAGCGGGTGGGCCGCGATCGGGAGGATCGCCCCGAATATAAGGTCAAGCTTTCTGCTTGCGTTGCCTTCTCCAACCGCGTCAATTTGATCGAATATTATCATAACTCCAGCTTTTTGGAGCACGGCGGCGCCCCCGATAAAGCGGCGAAGATCGCCTTTGTGGCGGAGGTAGACGCCTATTTGAAGAACAACGGCAAATATAATAAGGGCGAAAGTAAGATCACCTTTG
Organism: Clostridia bacterium; assembly: GCA_017440465.1. Lineage (GTDB taxonomy): Bacteria > Bacillota > Clostridia > Oscillospirales > QAKW01 > QAKW01. The sequence goes on along the minus strand of JAFSHF010000008.1, from coordinate 50,600 downwards.
CGGATATTGCCGATTGCCTGGTCTTTGTTTCCAACTGCTTCTCCACCATTACTTCCTACGAAAACCAGACCAAAAAGAGTATCACCAATAAATTTATCCAGGAATGTACCACCGACTTCCTGCGGCAAAATCTGCGGATCTACTTTATCGAAAATCCCAACGAAGCCGCTAAGATCACCAACCAGATCCTGATCAATAAGCGGGCGCGGGAAAAGAGCGAAAAGGAACGCATCAACGTCAAAAAGGTGCTCTCCGGCTCTATCGATATGGCCAATCGGGTGCAGAAATTTGTCGATTGCCAGACCAAGGATATCTCCAAACGGGAGATCTATATCGTGGAGGGTGATTCTGCGCTGGGCTCTTGTAAGCAAGGGCGGGACAGTAATTTCCAAGCGATTATGCCGGTCCGCGGTAAGATCCTCAACTGCCTCAAGGCGGAATATGCCAAGATCTTTAAGAGCGACGTTATTATCGACCTTTTGAAGGTTTTGGGCTGCGGTGTGGAGATCAGCGGCAAGACCGCCAAGGGCTTGCAAAGCTTCGATCTCAACGCCCTGCGCTGGAATAAGGTCATCATCTGCACCGATGCGGATGTGGATGGGTTCCAGATCCGCACCCTGATCCTGACCATGCTTTACCGCCTGACCCCGACGTTGATCGAAAAGGGCTATGTTTATATTGCGGAATCTCCCCTCTATGAGATCACCGATAAGACCAAAAAGCAGACCTATTTTGCCTATACCGAAAAGGAAAAGGAAGAACTCCTGCAAAAATTGGAGGGGCATAAGGTCAAGATCATGCGGAGCAAAGGTTTGGGTGAAAACGAGCCGGAGATGATGTGGCAGACCACCATGAACCCCGAGACCCGCCGCTTGATCAAGGTCACCCCCTCCGATGCGGAAGAGACCGCGCGGATGTTTGATATTTTGCTGGGCGATAACCTGGCAGGGCGCAAAGATTATATTGCGGCCAACGGTCATCTTTATCTGGATGACTTGGATCTATCTTAAGGAGGTGAGCGTGTATGGCTAAAAAGAAGCAACCCGAAAAAGTTTATATTGAAAAAGAGCCGATCCCCCAGGGCGTGGTCGAGACCTTAGAGACCAACTATATGCCCTACGCCATGAGCGTCATCCTCTCCCGCGCCATCCCCGAGATCGACGGCCTGAAGCCTGCCCACCGCAAGCTTCTTTATACGATGTATAAGAAAAACCTGTTGCACGGCGAATTGGTCAAAAGTGCCAATATCGTCGGCGCGACGATGACCCTCAATCCCCATGGCGACAGCGCCATCTATGAAACGATGGTCCGCCTCTCCCGCGGCAACGAAGCGCTGCCGCTCCCCTTTGTGGAGTCCAAGGGCAACTTCGGTAAGGTCTATTCCCGCGATATGGCGTATGCCGCCTCCCGCTATACCGAGGCCAAGCTTGCCCCCATCTGCAAAGAGATGTTTGATGATATTGATAAGGATACGGTGGATTTTGTCCCCAACTACGATAACTCCACCACCGAGCCGACCCTGCTGCCGGTCTCCTTCCCCACCATTCTCACCACCCCCAACCAAGGTATCGCGGTGGGTATGGCATCCAACATCTGCTCCTTTAACCTAAGCGAAGTCTGCGACACCGTCATCGCTTTGATGGAAAACTCCGACCATCCCATCGAACTGACGATGCCCGGCCCCGATTTTTCCACCGGCGGCCGCCTGCTGGTCAATCAAAGCCAGATCAAAGAGGTGTATGAAACCGGCCGCGGCTCTATCCGCGTCCGCGCTAAATACGAGGTGGAGCCCAAGGGTAATCTCATCACCATTACCGAGATCCCCTATACCACCACCGTGGAAGCCATCATCGATAAGATCATCGAACTTTATAAAGGTGGCAAGATCCGCGAGCTGAACGATGTGAAGGATATGTCGGATAAGACCGGTATGCGTATCTCCATCGAAATGAAGCGCGGCACCGACCCCGAAAAGCTGATGGCAAAACTCTTTAAGATGACCCCGCTGGAAGATTCCTTCGGTTGCAACTTCAATGTGTTGATCGGCGGCACCCCGATGGTGCTGGGGGTCAAGCAGTTGATCGAAGAATGGATCGCCTTCCGTACCGAATGTATCAAACGCCGCACCTATTTCAATCTCAATAAGGCCAAGGAAAAACTACATCTGCTGCTGGGTCTGAAAAAGATCCTGCTGGATATCGATAAGGCGGTGCAGATCGTCAAGGATACCGAGCACGAAGAAGAGGTTGTCCCCAATTTGATGATCGGCTTCGGCATCGATGAGATTCAGGCAGAGTATATCGCCAACATCAAGCTGCGCCATCTGAATAAGGAATATATCCTCCATCGGTTGGAAGAGATCGCGGAGCTGGAAAAAGAGATTGCCGAAATGGAAGCGATCTTAAAGAGCCGCACCAAAGTCTACCGCTTGATCGAAAACGATCTCAAGCGAATTAAAAAGGTCTACGGCTACCCCCGCAAGACCGAGCTGGTCTATGAAGATCAGATTGAAGTGATTGATGAGACCGACCATATCGAAGATTATCAATGCACCTATTTCCTTTCCAAGGAAGGGTATTTCAAAAAGATCACGCCCCAATCCCTGCGGATGAACAGCGCCCAAAAATATAAGGACGGCGACGGCCTGCGGCGGATGGTGGAATCCACCAATAAGGCGGAGTTGATCTTCTTCACCTCCAAGCAAAACGCTTATAAAGCCAAGGGCTATGATTTTGAAGATACCAAGGCCAGCCTGCTGGGCGATTACCTGCCCGCCAAGTTGGAGATGGAGCAGGATGAGACCGTCGTTGCGATGGCAGTCACCGCCGACTATCGCGGCGATATGCTCTTCTTCTTTGAAAACGGCAAGGCAGCGAAGGTCCCTTTGTCTTCCTATAAGACCGTAAGCAACCGCCGCCGCCTCATCAACGCCTATAGCGATAAAGCACCGCTGGCGGCGATCCTGCAACTGCAAGAAGAGACGGATCTGCTGCTGATCTCGGATAATAATAAGGGCTTGGTGATCCATTCGGCATTGATCCCCGCCAAGACCTCCAAATCCACCCAGGGCGTCAAGGTAATGACCCAAAAAGCCAAGCATACCTTGGTGGATGCCAAAACAGTGGCGGAAGTGGGACTAACCAACCTTTCCTACTACCGCACCAAAAATATCCCTGCGGTCGGTCACCTGCTGCGCCAGGCCGACCTGCCCAGCGATCAAGTAACTCTCTTTGAAGATTAAAGAATCAACCGCCACCCCAAATGATTTGGGGTGGCGGTTGATTTTATATTGACCAATTTCCTTCCATATAGTATAATAGAGAGTAATGGAAAGCCCCCTTGCCAAGGGCAAGGGGGAACTTTTTTTACACAAGGTTTGATGTCGATACATCGCTGGCAAAAAGGGGGAATCAAACCCGTTTTGCCGTTTTTGTTAAAAATGAGAGAAAATGGATGCGTTCTTTCGATTTCTTCGGGCGACGGCGTATGTCGATACGTCGAGACCGAAAAATCGGAAGATGCGCCATTTTATCCATTTTTAATCGTTGCAGCAGCACCACAGCAGGATAATCGCAATGATGATGATCCAGCAGCCATTGTTCTCGAAGAGATCGTTAAAGCAACCGCACATTGTGCATTCCCTCCTTTTTGCTTATTTGCTTTATCTTATGAAGCAGGGCAAAAAGTGGTTACAGAAAGGAAATTTTATGGCAGAAAAAATTTATTCAATTAAAATCAATGAGGCTTTTTCCAAAAAATGCGGCTGCCCTATTTGCAGTTTGCAGAGCCTTTTGGAAGAGGAAGAGATCGAGCGCATTTTGGGTGCGGCGATGATGGAGCCGGATACCCGCAAGGAGACCAACCGCAAGGGCTTTTGCAAAAAGCATTTGGAGATCCTCTCCCAATCGGGCAATAAATTGCCGATGGCGCTGATGCTCTCGACGCATATCGAAGAGTTGGAAGACCGCCTTTTTAAAAAGGATATCAAGCGCAACAGCGCCGCCTATGGCGAGGCGCGTAAAAGTTGCTATGTTTGCGGGCGGATGAAGCTATTTATGCATCGGGTATTGGATAATATCTGCTATCTTTATTCCTCCGACGAAGCCTTCCGCAAGCTTTTTGGCGAGCAGGAATATTTCTGCGAGACCCATAGCGCACGCTTGCTGGAGATGGCGGAAAAGACACTTTCTAAAAAGGAGCGCGCCGCCTTCAACGACGCTTTAAACCAATGCAACCGCACCTATTTGGAAACGCTGAAAGAAGATCTGGATTGGTTCTGCAAAAAATTCGATTACCGCTATGCCAAGGAGGATTGGAAAAATTCCAAGGACTCCATTGAACGCACGGTAAAGTATTTAGGTTAAAAATTATGAGTAAACAACAAGAACGTTGCACACCGATTTATTATTCGGTCAAAGAAGAGATCCTTTGCGCCATCACCCACGGGCTCGGCGCGCTTTTCGGCATCTATGCGCTGGTCCAGATGGTGGTGACCTCCGCCACCCGCGGCAATGCCTGGGCGGTGGTCGCCGCCGCCATCTACGGCGCATCGCTGATCATTCTCTACACGATCTCCACCCTCTCCCACGCGCTGACCGCGCGGGCGGCAAAAAAGGTCTTTCGCATTTTGGACCACGCCACCATCTTTCTGCTGATCGCAGGGACCTATACGCCGGTGACGCTGATCACCCTGCAGGGCGGCTGGGGCTGGACCATCTTCGGCATCCAATGGGGGTTGGCGGCGATCGGCATCGTTATGGGCAGCCTTTGGTTGAATCGTTTTAAAAAGATTTCTTCCTATATATATTTATCGATGGGCTGGGCGATCATCATTGCCGCCTACCCGATGCTGCAAAAAATGGCGCCGGCGGGCCTGATCTATATGCTGGGCGGCGGGATCTTCTATTCGGCAGGCATTCTGCTGTATCGCTCCAAAAGCCCCTATACCCATTTCCTAATGCATCTTTTTACGCTGATCGGTTCCCTTTTGCAATATCTATCGATTATCCAATATGTCCTCCCAATGACCTTCTGAAAAGAAGGTTATTTTCTTTTAAAAAGTTACAGGTCTGTAACTTTTTAGCCCAAAACGCTTGACAAATACCGATTTATCGGTTATACTGTGTAACGGTTTTGTAATTCTTTTGGTCCATTTTGTAATGAAATGACTGCGAATTGCATAAATTGGAAATGAAAATCCAAACTAAGGGCGGATGCACGCAAAACCAAATCTAACCCGCATCTGTCGCGAATAAGGAGTTCGTTTTTTATGTTACACATTAAGAATAAGTTGACCGCCCTTTGGCAAAAGGCGGTCGAGGGTTGCGCACCGCAGTTAAAGAACGCGGCTCGGCTGATGATGCGTCATCGCATCGCCACCACCGTTGTCTGCAGTTTGCTTACCCTATCGATGCTGATGTCTGTCGTCACCGTATCCATCCATAAGGTCACGGTGCTGGACAACGGCGAGCAGGTTGCCAAGTATTATTCGGTGTTTACCGATGAAGAATCCATCCTGGAGCGCAATGACCTTCTTTTAGGCGAAGGCGATGAAACCGCGCTGACTGAGGATGGCGGAGAAGTTACCCTTTCCATCGCACGCGCCTTCCCCACCTATGTTTATGCAGACGGTGAAAAGGAAGTCGTCCTTTTAGCCAAAGGTACCGTTGCTGACGCTTTGAAGAAGGCGGGCATTACCTGCGGCGCAGAAGATTTAGTGGATCAACCCTTGGACCAGAAGTTGGAAAGCGGGATGGAGATCAACGTCGATCGGGTCCGCACCGAAACGGTAGAAGAGACCGAAGAGATCGAATACGATACCAAAAAGATCCGTACCAACGATCTTTATGTCGGCAACAGCCGCGAGATCCAAAAGGGCAAAAACGGCGAAAAGAAGCTGACCTATTCGGTCACCTATGTCAACGGCAAAGAAACCGAACGGAAACTCATCAGCGAAGAGGTCCTCGAAGAGCCGGTAGAGCGCATTGTGGAGATCGGAAGCAAGATCAAATCTTCCTTCAAGACCACCGCCTCCACCCCGAAAAACTATGTAAAGAGAATGGCGATGGAATGTACCGCCTATGCTGCCGGCGGCAGCACCGCCACCGGCCGCCCCGCCCAATGGGGTGTCATCGCGGTGGACCCGCGGGTCATTCCGCTGGGAACCCGCGTCTATGTGGAATCCGCCGACGGTAAATATATCTACGGTGAAGCCATCGCCGCCGACGTGGGCAGTGCGATCAAAGGCAATATCATTGATATCTGCGTTAATTCCACCGCAGAAGCCTACCGCTTCGGAAGAAGAACGGTCAATGTTTATATCTTAGGCTAAAACAAAAAGTCAGGTTTTAAAACCTGACTTTTTTATTTTAATAATACATCATTTCGCTGAATGCATCGGCGAAGGTGAACCCAAACACCAGCAGGAAGATCATCAACAAGATAAAAATTCCCACCCCGACGATCATACTGCACCAATAACTGCGCGCAAAATTGCGCCGATTGAGGTTGCTGTCGTCCAAACTGAAGATGATCAAAAAGACCAACCCGACAATAGGAACGGAAAACAGTAACGACAAGGCGAAATACATCCAGGCACCCAAGGGTTTATAGGCGATGGGAATCATCGTTTGCTGGGGTTGCGCCGTAGCGGGTGCTTCCTGCTGCAGGGAGGCTCCGCAATGAACGCAGACCACCGCTTGATCGCAATTTTCATTTCCGCAATTTTTACAAAACATTTTAAAGTACCTCCTATTCCTATATACATTCATTATATAGGAAAGGAACACTTTTCGTCAAGATTTTTTAAAGGCAATCGCCTCTTCGAACGGCAACGCCGAAGCATCGAACCGATAATGGGCGGTAACGCTTGCGCGGGGCAGATAATCCTCTTCTCTTTGGAATTGCCCGCCGTTATGAAGGATATATGGCTGGCCCTTGGCATTGCGCCGATCGGAAACGATACCGATATGCTTATCCCTCCCAAAGATCACAATATCCCCCGCCTGCCATTCGGCAATGGCATCGATATCGGTGGTTTGCGCCTTGGCATAGTGCTCAAAAAAGATATGCAGGTTGGTCACCCGCCGAAAATCAATATTGGCATCGGGCTTTTCAATATGTGGATAGGCTTCGGGACGCTTTCGGACATCGGCATCCACCATCTCCCGCAGAGAATAACCCGCCTCTTTAAAGGCGCGCCAGACCAGATCGGTGCAGACCCCTTCGTTTTCGGGCGGGTAACCCCCTTGATAATAGGCGCTATGATAGCGGGGTCTGTTCTTGGCATCCGCTTTCGCCCCCGCCAGCAGATCGGCATAGTCTTCGATGCCGTCGGCATCGAAATCCACCGTACTTTTTACTGTTTGAATATTAAAATCCTCAGCGGTATAGCGGGGCTTTGGAAGAATCCCAAACCAGCTTTCCGCCAACCAAAGCAATAAAATCAAAACCGCCGCAAGCGGCAACATCCACCAAAGTTTTTTCTTCATCGGATCACCTTCTCTGCGCGAATGGCTTGCGCTTGAGTTTCATCCACCACGCCGTAGCGCACCATTTTATCGACCACCTGCTGCCGCCGCTGCTCCGCCAATTCGGGGTGAACGTGGGGCGCATACGCCGAGGGCGCGTTGGGCAACCCTGCCAGCAGGGCACATTCGCCGTCGGTCAACTCCATCGGGGTCTTATCCAGATAAAACTGCGCCGCATCATAAAGACAATACTGCCCGCCGCCGTAATAAATGACGTTGATATAAAGCTCTAAGATCTCATCCTTTTCCAGATTTTTCTCAAGTTCCTGCGCCATAAAGGCTTCGGCGATCTTGCGTTCGGCAGAGCGGACATTGGAAAAATAAAGGTTCTTTGCCAACTGCTGGGTAATGGTGCTGCCGCCCTCCCGCAGTTCACCTAAGCGAATATTATTCCAGATGGCTCGGATCAACCCAAGAGCATCCACACCCTGATGCTTATAAAACCGATGGTCTTCGGCGGCAATCACCGTCTTGGGATAGATTTCGGGCATCTGCTCCAAGGCGGTGTAGGACGCCATATTCTGCACCGATGCCACCTTTTGCTCCAAGGGAACCTCCTCCAGCGCCTCTTTAAAGGCAGAATAGCCCCGAACACCATAATAACCGGCGACCGCCGCAAGCAGAATAACCGCCGATAGCAATATCCATAAAAATATCTTTTTCAAAGTTTTGATCATTCTTTACTTCTCCGTCAATAAATATCCTCTACCCCAAAGGGTTTTAATGGGATATCCTTTTTTTCTCAGCCGCGCAATATGCACCGCCACCACATTGGAATCGGTACACAGATACGGTTCTCCCCAAACCCGCTCATAAATCTCGGCGGCGGGAATGGGAGCCTTACATTGCTGCAACAATATCAGTATAGCACATTCTTTCCGTGTCAGTCTACATATTTTCATCTTTCAAAGCCTCAATCGGATCCTCCTTTTTGATCTTTCGCATCGCATAAAGCATTGTCGCAAAGACGACGATAAAGACGCTTGCCACCGCAATGGTGATGCTGTACCACGGAATATAAAACTCCGTATCCATTCCTTGCCGAATGGCAAGATAGATCAGATAGGTGACCAAGACGGCGGCGATCAATCCATACGAAAGCCCCTTTACGCCATATAAAATACATTCATAGTTCATCATTTTATTCAGACCCTTTTCGGTCAGCCCCACCGATCTCAGCATTGCAAACTCTCTGCGTCGCAGCGTAACGTTGGTGGAAATCGTATTAAAAACGTTTGCCAGCGCAATCAAAGAGATCAAAATGATAAAACCGTAGGAAAAGACATTGATGATAACGATCAACGCGCGGTCGGTCTCATCCCCGGCGGTAAGATTTTGGAGTTCATATCCCTCAAAGTTCTGCTCCTGCGCATAGGCTCCGATCTGCGCTACTGCTGCGTCGGGAGTATCGCTTTGAAGACGGAATTCCCAAGAAGAAACAGAGGCAATGGAGGAAACCGCCTGCTCAAACATTGAAGCGGGATAGATCAGCATAACGGAACTGCGATTTGTCCCGAAGGGATCTTCTTTAGACACCGCGCCGATCCGACCATTGATATGAAGGATCGGATCATTCTCTTCATAAGTTAAAGTTTCCCCCGCTTCGTTGCGATAAAGATAGGTAAGTTTGCCTTCTTCACCAAAGACATTCTCCCAAAAATAATCCCCGATTTGATCGGGAATATATTGAAAAGAAAAATCCGTTTGCTCCTTTTTGAGATGGCGTATGACTTGGATTCGATTCCCTTCACTATTCCAATTGCTTACGCGATCTACCGCAATCGCCATCGGTTTCTTGAAATAAGGTTCGGGATCGATTCCCTGTTCGCTCGCCCAACGGCGAAACAGTGCTTCATCAATAAAATACAGGTTGCAACCGATGGTTTGCTCCGGCGGATCGCCGGTGGCTTCCGCTTGTTCTCGGCGATACTCTAAATATTCCGAATGAAGATCCTCATCGGCAATGGTGATCTCCCTATACCCACGATGCAACCAGATCGCTTCGTTTACCGCATCCAATGCCTGCAATTCTTGCTTTTGCTGCTCCATTCGGGCAATACTGAATTCTTCATCTGTTCGAAATGTGATCTCATAGTTTCCGGCATAAACCGCGGTCTCGCCGCTGCGGGTGATATAGGAGCAAAAACTGCCCGCTGTCACAAACAGCAAAACACTGACAAACAGCGACGCCACCGTAGCACGATATTTTCTGCGGTTTCGCTTGAAATTCTTATCGGCGAGCACTCCTTCAAAGCCAAACAGTTTATAAAGCCAGCGCGGACTTTTCACTTTCTTGGCGCGGATGGTGATATCGGCGCGGTTGCGCACGCTATCGATGGCATTTTGCCGCATCGCGCGGGCGGCGGGAATCCACGCCGAAACCAAAACGGTTGCCAAGCAGACCGCCGCGGCACCGACTACCGCCGCCAAAGAAACGTGGAGCTGAAGGGAAATGCCCTGCCGCTCCAAAAGGGTATCAAACATCCTGCCGGTGAAATGCAGGGTGATGCCGATTCCCAAGATCCCCGAAAGGATCCCCAAGGGGATGCCGATGCAGGAAAGCAACCCTGCTTCATATAGCACACTGCTGCGCAACTGCCGATTGGTCGCACCGATGGTTTTTAAGATACCGAACTGCTTGGTGCGCTCCCCCACCGAAATGGAAAAAGCATTATAGATCAGCGCAATGGAACCAAAGCAGATAATGCCGATCAAGATGGTTGCCAACCCATAGAGTACCTGATTATACCCCCCTTCATTCGACATTCCCATATACCGCAAAAGTTGAGTATTGACAGCATATTGATGCTCCGCAAGCGACTCGGTCATTCGATAGATCTCCCGCGGTGTCTTCAGTTTCAAATAAAGATCTCCCCGCGCCACCGCGCCCTCGGTGTAGGTCAGCGCGGTATAGCCCGGCGCAGAAAAGGGCTCAAACTCGGGGCGAGCATAAAACCCAACCACCGTATAGGTTTGGCTTTGGCGAACGACCAGCCCTTCCCCATCCGCAAAGGGATCCTGCTGGGTCAACCGCGTTCCTTCTAAGATGCGGTCGCCGATATTCAGCGCGATCTGATCCCCTATAGCAAAGGAAACATCCCCGTTATCTTCCAGATGGGCAGGAAGCAACAGTTCCTTGGAATTTTGGGGCATCCGCCCCTGCTGCAGATCGATCGGCAAAAAAGAATCCGCCGCATCGTCGATCCCTCGAACCATCAAATAGGGTTTAAAGGCATTGCTGCTGCCGATCTCCGCATAACCGACGGTTTCCAGCACCGTATGCTCCCGCACCTCGCTTCGATCGATCCATTCGGTCAAGGTGGCGCTATCGGCATCATAGCGAACACCGTGCCAGCTTCCTTCGGTGGCTTCCGTCACCCGATAAAGATAATTCTGAACGCTGGAAACGCAGGTGAACACTGCGGTAAACATCGCGGCAGATAAAACGATTCCGATAACGGTCACCCAGGTGCGCATCTTATTCAGCGCAAGCACCTTGCGCGTCACTTTATGCAGAATATTCATCGGCGAAGCACCTCATCCCGAACGATCTTACCATCCTCCAGAGCAAGAATCCGATCCGCCTGCAACGCGATATTTTCATCGTGGGTGATGATGATCAGGGTCTGGTTATATTTTTTATTGGAATATTTCAAAAGTTCCACGATCTCTTGGGAGTTTTTGGTATCCAGATTCCCCGTCGGTTCATCGGCAAGCACCACCATCGGCGCATTCATCAGCGCACGGCCGATGGAGACTCTTTGCTGTTGACCGCCGGAAAGCTGGTTCGGCAGATGGCTTTCCCGCCCGCGCAGATTCAGAACATCCAGCAGTTCCTCCAGCCGCTCGCCATTGACCTGCTGCCCGTCCAACAAAACCGGTAAGGTCATATTTTCTTTTACATTTAAAACAGGGATGAGATTATAAAATTGATAGATCAACCCCACTTCCCGCCGCCGAAAGATCGCCAACTGCTCATCGGTTTTAGCGTAGATATCGTTGCCGTCCATATAAACGGTGCCGGAGGTGGGACGGTCGACACCGCCCAGAATATGCAGCAAGGTGGATTTGCCGCTGCCCGAAGGACCGATGATGGCGATAAAACTGCCCCGCTCCACCGAAAAGGAAATACCATCCAAAGCGCGCACCTCATTTTCGCCGCTGCCATAGGTCTTGACTAAATTTTCAATTCGCAATAATTCCATCGGTTTGGATTCTCCTTCTCTTTTGATGCTTTCATTCTATCATAAAAGGGACGCCGATGTGTGACTATTTCATAACAATTTTGTCACAATAAGCCAAAAAGCGTAGTGTAAAATTACACTACGCCTTTATAGATCTGAATGGTAAAGCAGGCACCGCCTTGGGAATGGTTTTCCGCCTTCACTGTTCCGTTCTGGCGGGAAAGGATCATTCGGGAAAGCGCCAGCCCAATACCGATGCTCTGGCTATCGGCGTTTTTACCCCGATAAAACCGCTCAAATAAATGGGGCAGATCGGCAGGATCGATCCCCTTGCCGTTATCGCGGATGACGATCTTGCAGCAGAGCGGGTTTTCGGCGGCAGAGACAACGATTGTCCCGCCCGTGGGGGTATGCTCCATACAATTTTTCAAGATATTGCCGATAGCCTCCACGCTCCAACTGAAATCCCCCTCAAAGAAGACATCCTCCAGTTCCAAAATCAACCGTTGACCCTTCAGTTCCATCGGGATTTCCAGCGGCTCCGCCGCCCGCTGCACCAATTGACGTACCGAAACCGGTTCTTTTTTGAAGGTTGCGGTATTACTCTCCAGACGAGACATTTTAAGCAGCGCATTGATCAACCAATCCATCCGCTGCATCATTCGTTGCAGATCCCGCACCGTTTCCAGCCGTTGCTCTTCCGAAAGGTCCGGCTTTTTCAGCAGCGATAATATCAGATTGACCGATGTCAGCGGTGTTCGAAGCTGATGGGAAATATCCGCCATGGAATCGGCAAGTTCTTTCTTTTCCCGATCCAACGCCGCGGCGCGATCCCGCAGTTCCAGCGTCAGCTTGCGGATCTCGTTTTGCAAGACCGCCAATTCCCCTTCGGTATATTGATCCCATTCCAACCGCTCGGCTCCGTGGAGCACCCGATTGAGATCGGCATTGAACTGCTTGATCAAAAGGACTCTGCGCCGCAACTGCCCATAGAACACCAGCAGAAAGAACAGACAACAGAAGAACGCCCAGATGGCGCCCGCGCTGCCACCGAAATAATAGCCGCCGCCTACCGCCAAAAGCGATATCAAAATATAAATCACCAAATAGGTTCGTTTTTCCCGATCTGAAAATAAATGCATTTTATTCCACCTCGGCACGATAGCCCATTCCCCGTACGGTGCGGATCAACTTCGGGGATTGGGGATCCTCTTCGATCTTATCCCGCAGACGCTTGATATAGACTGTCAAGGTATTATCATTTACATAGTCCCCCGCCAGATCCCAAAGTTCTTCCAGAATACGAGCGCGGGATAGTACCGCGCCTTTGTTATTCATAAACATCAACAGCAGCCGATATTCCAGCGCCGAAAGATAAAGTTCTTCGCCCGCTTTGGTCACCAGCGCTTTTTCGGGATCCACGCGAATCTCTCCCAATTCCAAAAGACTGCTGCCCCGCCGATTGCGGCGCAGAACATTACGAATTCTGGAAACCAATTCCCGCGGGCGAAAGGGCTTATTGATATAATCTTCAGCCCCCAATTCCAGACCGGTCACCACGCTGAATTCATCGCCGCTGGCAGAAAGAAAAATTACCGAAACACCAAATTGCTTTTTAAGTTCGGAGCAAAGGGAAAAGCCATTCCCATCGGCCAAGGAAATATCCAGCAGGACCAGATCAAAGGATTCCTTTGCACAATGCGCCAGCGCACCTTCCCGCCCCGCTGCACTCCTTATCTCAAAGCCCTCTTCCGCCAAAAACGCCGAAAGAAAGCGAACGATGCTCTCATCATCCTCTACCAATAGAATCTTTGCCATCCTTTTTCATCTCCTTTGCTTTTTATTTTACCATACCCCGCTCTGCTTGGCAACGAAACCTATAAAATCTTCATATTTTGACTTACATAATTTTCACATATAAGATTAAAGACCGTTCAAATTGGATGAAGATCTCGTTGGGGTGATCCCGACGGCGTATATCGATACGCCGAGCGGTCAAACCGACGGGAAGACATAAAAAAAGAACCTGCTAAAAAGCAGGTTCTTTCCTTATCTTGTCGGTCTTCGCCAATTTCAACGGTCTTACTCCAATTCGAAGGCGCCGGTGTAAAGCTGATAATATTTTCCTTTTTCTGCAATCAACTTTTCGTGGTTACCACGCTCGATGATCCGCCCTTGCTCCAACACCATAATGACGTCGGCATTACGGACGGTGGACAAGCGGTGGGCAATGACGAAAACGGTTCGGCCCTTCATCAATCGATCCATTCCCTTTTGCACCAAGGCTTCGGTGCGGGTATCGATGGAAGAAGTGGCTTCGTCCATAATCATGACCGGAGGATCGGCCACCGCGGCGCGGGCGATGGAAAGCAACTGCCGCTGGCCTTGGGAAAGGTTGGCGCCGTTGGCGGTCAGCATGGTCTGATACCCTTCGGGCAAGCGGCGGATGAAATCATCGGCATTGGCCAATTTCGCCGCTTGGATACATTCTTCATCGGTGGCATCCAATTTGCCGTAGCGGATGTTATCCATTACCGTCCCTGTAAAGAGATTGGTATCCTGCAGGATCACGCCGAGAGAGCGGCGGAGATCGCTTTTTTGGATCTTATTGATATTGATGCCATCGTAACGGATCTTTCCGTCAGCAATGTCATAAAAACGGTTGATCAGATTGGTAATGGTGGTCTTGCCTGCGCCGGTGGCACCGACAAAGGCGACCTTCTGCCCGGGCTCGGCATAGAGGGTGACATCATGGAGCACCATCTTTTCGGGCACATAGCCGAAATCCACGTGGTCCAGCACCACATCACCTGCCAACTTGGTATAGGTGACGGTGCCTTCCGCCTGATGAGGGTGTTTCCAAGCCCACATCCCTGTCCGCTCGGCACATTCGATAATCTCACCGTTTTCTTCGCGGCAGTTGACCAATTTGACATAGCCTTCATCCGTCTCGGGCTGCTGATCCATCAAAGCAAACAGCCGCGCGGCACCTGCCTGCGCCATCACCACCGCATTGACCTGCTGGGAAATTTGGGAGATATTGGCACAGAATTGGCGGGTCATATTGATAAACGGCACCACCGCCGCAATGGTCAAGGGCGCGCCATAGCCTGCCAGCGAAAGATTGGGGACCTTTAAGATCATCAGCGCACCGCCGGCGACAGCGACGGCAACATACATAATGTTGCCGATATTGCCCAGAATGGGCATCAGAATATTAGCAAATCGGTTGGCGCTTTCCGCGTCCTTGAACAGTTGCTCATTCAGACCGTCGAAATCGGCTTTGGTCTGCTCTTCGTGGTTAAAGACCTGAACGACCTTCTGGCCGGTCATCATCTCCTCCACAAAGCCTTCCACCTTACCCATCGATTGCTGCTGACGGACAAAGTAGCGGGCGCTGTTGCCACCCACTGTCTTGGTGACGGTAAACATTGCCGCCACCCCCAGCAACACGACCATAAACATCCATAAACTGTAATAAGACAGAATGGATACACACATTGTAATAATGACGATCGCGTTGAGCAGGTTGGGCAGGCTTTGGGAAACCAACTGCCGCAGGGTATCGATATCGTTGGTATAATGGCTCATAATATCGCCGTGGGTATGGCTATCGAAATAGCGCAACGGCAACCGCTGCATACTGCCGAACATCCGCACCCGCATCTTATGCAAAAAACCTTGGGTGACGATCGCCATCAGGCGATTATAGGTAACCGAGCAGGTGAGCGCGACTGCGTAGACGCAGATCAAAATCAGCGTCAGGCGGGTGATATCCCCTGCCACCGCTTGAAGACCTGCCTCCCAACCGGCCTCTTTGCCGATCGCCAAGCCTTGCTCGATCAGCTTGATGGTTTGGTTCATAAAGAGCGAGGGCAGGGTGGCGGAAACCGCCGAGATCAGCAAGCAAACAGCCACTACCGAAAGGTGCAAGGGATAGTCCTTAAACAACAGTTTGACCACGCGCATCAAGGTGCCCTTGGGGACCTTGATGGGCGGGCGGGTATCGATCTTCTTAGGCATCTTCCCCACCCCCTTTGGTCTGCGAATGGTATACTTCCTGATAGATCTCGTTGCGCGCCAAGAGTTCTTGGTGGGTACCGACATCGTCGATCCTTCCGCCGTTCATCACCAAAATGAGATCGGCATCCTCCACCGAAGAGATGCGCTGGGCGATGATCAGCTTGGTGGTATTGGGGATCTCTTCGCGGAACGCCTTGCGGATCATCGCATCGGTATGGGTATCCACCGCGCTGGTGGAATCATCCAAAATCAAAATCTTAGGCTTTTTAAGCAGTGCGCGGGCAATACAAAGCCGCTGCTTTTGACCGCCCGAAACATTGGTTCCGCCCTGCTCAATATGGGTATCATACCCATCGGGGAATTGGGTAATAAACTCATGGGCACACGCCAGCTTGCAGGCGTGGACCAACTGCTCATCGGTGGCATCGGCATCGCCCCAGCGCAGATTTTCCTTGATGGAGCCGGAAAAGAGAACATTCTTTTGCAGCACCACCGCAACTTCGTCCCGCAGGGTTTTCAGGTCATAGTTGCGGACATCGATGCCGCCGACCTTCACACTGCCGCAGGACGCATCGTAAAGGCGGGAGATCAGCTGCACCAAGGTGGTCTTACTGCTGCCGGTTCCGCCGATGATGCCCACCGTGGCACCCGAAGGGATGGAAAGATTGATATTCTGCAGAGCATACTGCTCCGCCTTTTCGGAATACTTGAAGCTGACATCCTCAAATTGCAGACTGCCGTCCGGCACCTGCAGAATGGGATCTTCGGGGTTTTGGATCAAGCTTTCTTCGTCCAGCACCTCCACAATACGGCGGGCAGATTCTGCCGACATCGTCAGCATAACGAAGATCATCGAAAGCATCATCAAGCTCATCAGGACTTGAACTCCATAAGTGAGCAATGCCGAAAACTGCCCTACGTTGAACTCCGCTCCGCCGGTACGGACGATCAACTGCGATCCGAAGAAGATGATGACGACCATATTCAAATTCATACAAAATTGCATCAACGGATTATTAAGCGCCAAAATCTTTTCGGCGCGGGTGAAATCCTTTGCCACATCTTCGGAAGCGGCATTGAATTTTTCGCATTCCCGCTCCTCGCGGACATAGGCCTTGACCACTCGCATCCCTTGGATATTTTCCTGCACCGAATTATTCAGCGCATCATATTTCTTAAAGACCTTGCGGAAGATGGGCATCGCCGAGCGGGCGATCATCAATAAGCCAAAGCCCAGAATAGGGATCACCACCGCAAAGATCCAAGCCATCTTGCCGCCCATAATGAACGCCATGGTGAAGGCAAAGATCATCATGAAGGGGGCGCGGAAGGCGGTGCGGACCAGCATCATAAAGGACATCTGCACATTGCCCACATCGGTGGTCAGGCGGGTGACCAGGCTGGAGGTGGAAAAACGGTCGATATTCCCAAAGGAAAACTCCTGCACCTTATGGAAAAGATCGCGGCGCAGATTTTTGGCAAAGCCGCAGGCGGCGGTGGCGCAATAATGCCCCGCCAACACCCCGCAGGTGAGGGAAAGGGCCGCCATCACCAGCAGCATTCCGCCATACTTATAAATGGTACTCATTTCGCAACCTTCCGCGATGGAATTGACCAGCTCCGCGGTGATAAACGGAATGATACATTCGATCACAACCTCCAGCATCACAATGACGGGAGAAAGAATCGAAGCAAGCTTATATTCGCGGATGCAACCCGCTAAACGTTTTAACATTGCTTTCCTCCGAAGTATTGATAGGAATAAATAAAGGCAAATAATTCCTCAGAATTATTTGCCTTTATATTATAGCAAACCGATTTAAAAATAACAACCCTTATAAAGAGATTTTTACAGTCTGTTCTTATTCTTCCGCCTCCTGCTTTCTGCGCTCGTAATCATCCAGCGCATAGCGGAATTGGGTCTCATATAATTCGCGGTAGACACCGTTGGTCTCTACCAATTCTTCGTGCCGCCCGCGTTCCACGATCTTGCCCTTTTCCATCACCAAGATTTCATCCGCCGCCAAAATGGTGGTCAGCCGATGGGCGATGACGATGGAGGTCCGCCCCTCCAGCAACGGCCCGATCGCCTCTTGGATCAGGCTTTCGGAGATGGAGTCTAAGGACGAAGTCGCTTCGTCCAAAATCAAGACCTTGGGATTTTTCAAGATCGCGCGGGCGATGGAAAGGCGTTGCTTCTCGCCGCCCGAAAGCTTAAATCCGCGGTTGCCCACCTCGGTATCGTACCCTTGGGGCAGACTGACGATAAAATCATGGATATTGGCATCCCTGCACGCCTGCTCCAATTCCTCTTGAGAGGCATCGGGCTTGGCATAAAGCAGATTGGCGCGCACGGTATCATTAAAAAGATAGGTCTCTTGCGTGACAACGGCGATGTTGCGCCGCAATGCTTTGAGCTGCCAACGGCGAACGTCCACACCGTCCAGCGACACTTCCCCCTCCAAGACATCAAACAGGCGGGGGATCAAATTCACCAAGGTGGATTTACCGCTGCCGCTGGCACCGACAATGGCAATCGTCTTACCCGCGTCGGCGCGGAACTCCACACCCTCCAACAGCGGCATTTCGGAGCTATAGGAAAATCCGACCCCACGGAATGCCACATCTCCTTTGACCTCTTCGGGGGCATAGCCGTCGGGGGCGTCCTCCACCGCAGGCTTGAGATCAAAATATTCAAAAATACGGGTAAACAATGCCATCGAACGGATGACATCCACCTGCACATTCAGCAGTTGGTCGATGGGCTGATACAGCCGATTGAGCAACGCTACCATCACGGTAACATCGCCGACCGAGATGCTGTCGTTTTTTACCATCAGCATCCCCGCAATGACATAGATGAGCAAGGGTCCCATCCCACGCAGGACGTGCATCGACCGCCAAAACCACATTCCCATCAACCGCTCTTTGATCGCCAGGCGGGTGGTTTCCTTATTGACCTTGCGATAGGCGTCGTATTCCCGCTCCTCGTTGGTGAATAATTTTACCAACAGTTGACCGCTGACGCTTAAGGTTTCGTGCAAGATCTGGTTGGATTTATCCCGCTGTTTTTGGGTCTGCTCCGCAATCTTCCAGCGGCGTTTGCCCACCGAGCGGGTAGGCAGGACCAAAAAGGGAACGATGGCGATGCCCACCAATGCCAAGACCCAGCTTTTTTGGAACAGCGTGACCAAAACGATCACCACGGTGGCCACATTGCTGAAAACATTTAAAAAGGTGGAAGATAACACCGCCTGCACCCCGCCGATATCTTCGGTCATACGGGTGATGATATCCCCCTGCAGATTGGCGGTAAAAAAGCGATGGTCCATCTTTTGCAGATGGGCATACATCTTATTGCGCATATCATATGTAACGTGCTGACCGATCCAGGTGGTCAAATACACTTCCCCGATGGAAACGAGGCTGGAGCCGATCAACACCGCCAACGAAAGCAACGCCAATTTGATCAATAAGGGAACGTCCTTATGATATAAGCCTTGGTCGATCATCTGACCGGTCAACAGCGAAGGAACGATCGCCAAAACGCCCGAAACCGCAATACAGAGCAATACCAACACCAACTGCAACCGATAGGGTTTGAGCCAGGCCAAAATCCGCTTTAAGAACGCGGGGGTAATTTTGGGCATATTCTTTTTTTCTTCGGCGGTCAGCTCATGCCGCGGACCGCGCCCGCCGGGAATACGCCCGCCGGGACCATGCGGTGGTGGTGCCATTATTCACCCTCCTTTACATAAAAACACAAAACAGTTTGCCTTTAGATTACTTTACACCGGAGAGCAGATCATACTCTGCCAGATAGTCATAAAGTGCTGTCACATTGCGGGGATCTTGCTCCGCTTCATATTCATTGCGGCAGACCACCGCAAAATTATCGGCGGTGCCGTCCTCGATATAGATCTCTTTGGTGTTGCCCAAGGTTTCCTCCTCCGAAGCAAAGCCACCGCTATAGAGGATGCGGTTGCCCAGCACCAAAACGAATATATCGCCTGCCTGCGCCTGAAACAGCTTGCTACCGCCCTCTTCCGCGCCGCCGTAGACCGAAAGATCCCGCAGCAGCACCTGATGATCGGGCCAATACCAGCCCCGCAGATCCTCCCCGGTGAAGGCAACCCGCCCATCGCGTTTGGCGGCCGCCAAAAGGGCGGAATCCGCCATATTTTCAGCCACGTCTGCCTTTTTCAAAACATAAAACTTCAAATCTGCCCGCGCGGAACGGCAGGAGGCAAGGCAAGCAAGCATCATTATCAATATTAAGATTGCGATCAAACGCTTTTTCATCGTTTTTTACCTCAACTGAATCGGTGTGATCCCACCGTCAAATTTCGTAACGGAAGCGGCAGTCAGCAGAGAATGCCCATCGCCGAAATCCAAATACAATACCGAGCCGTCCTGCAAGAGATAGGCATCCCGATAATGATCGGCATTGCCCTCCAACCAATCGGGCGCGCCGAAGCGGCTATAGATCTCGGAGGGCTTGGCATTCTTTTTCAAGGAATTGAAAAGATGGCGGTTGCGATCGCCGCGATAGATCCCATCCGGTTTTTCCTCTGCACCCCATTCGCCCAGATAAGAAGACACTTTGCCGCCTTTTTCAGTACGTGCGGCGCGCAGTTTGGTGCGGGCATAGCCGTAGTCCAGATATAAGGTGCTTCCATCGTCCATCCGATAGACATCAATAATGTATCCATCCTTGGCATAATCCACCGAGCCAAAGTCGTTGGGCTTGCCCAGTGCCGAGACCACCGTCTCCCGCAGGGCGCCCACCTTGAGAATCTGCTCTGCCATGGCATAACTGTATTTCTTTTGGGAAAAATAGCCGCTTTGCTCCTGCTCAGGTCGTTCCTGTGTCGGCTCCTTCTCTTCGTCCGGATTCTTTTCGGGTTCAGGGACTTCGCCCGACACATAGTTCATCACCCCGACGGAATCGAGGTAAGAAAACAGATCCTGCGTCTTGCCCTCGGCATTTTTATATTGCGCCGATTCCAATTTATCGGATTCGGTATAATTCAAGGTTAATTCTTCCCCGTTGGAAAGCCGATAGGTGCAACTGTTCTCCGCAGAAACAACAAAGGTCTGGGGACTGCCCAAGGCTTCTTCCACCGCCGCGCGCGCGGTATAGGGGCGCAGGAAATAAAGATCCTGCTCGATCAATGCGCCGGAGCGGGCGGTGCCGTAGCCGGTTCCGCCGCTTTCTTCCCGCGCAGGGGCTTTTTCTTCTTTTTTGCAGCCGGAAACCCCTGCCGCAAGGGAGATGCAAAGCAATAAAGCGATGATTTTTCTCATTGGTCTTCAAGTACCTCCTTGCTTTGTTCCCCATCCTTTTTGATCTGCAAAAATAATTCTTCGGTATTGCAAAACTTCTTCTCGGCACGCAAAAATGCCTTGAACTCGATTCGCAAGATCTCGCCGTATAAATCTTCCGTTTCTTCCAAAAGATGCGCCTCCACATTGGGGTGATCGGTGTTCTCTACCGTCGGTCGAACCCCAATGTTGGCAACCGCCTTCCAGCATTGCCCCCGCCCCTCGGCGCGGGCGGCATAAACACCGAAAGGAAGCAACTGCTGCTCTTCGACGATGGAAATGTTGACCGTCGGCAACCCGAAGGTATGCGCCAAGCCTTTGCCGCGGCAGACCTTGCCCATCAAGGCAAAGGGATGCCCTAACGCTTCTTCGGCGCGGGCAAGATCGCCCTTCTCCAGCCAACTGCGAATGGCGGAAGAACTGATCCGCTTTTCGCCGATCTTCTGATCCTCCGCCTTTTTCACCGCAATGCCATGGGATAAAAGGGTAAATTCATTGCCCCTCCGCCCTTGACCGAAATGCAGGTCCTCCCCCGAAAGCACCCCGACAACTCCGCACTCTTTCTTTAAAAAGTTTTCTGCAAAGTCCTCGGCAGAGACATCCTTCCATTGCTCAAAGGAAAGAAACCGCACCTGCTCGATCCCGCATTGCTGAATATAATATTCTTTGATTTCGGGGCAGGTGATCACCTTTTTCCCCTTGGTATTTGCAATAAAGGAGATGACCATCGGCTCTGCATCCAATTCATTCGCCCAAGCGACTAATTGGCGCAAAATCTCCTGATGCCCGCGATGGACACCGTCGAAATCTCCGATTGCTACAACCCGATTTTTGATCATAAATGCGTTACGACCTTAAAGCAGGTCTCTCCGTCCTTTTCCAAAATTTCGCCCAGCCCCAAAAGTTGCTCGCCGCTATAGACGGTGCAGAGGCTTTGGGGTAGGTTTTTGAGTTTTTTAATTTCCACAGCGCAACCGTTTTTCAAAAGGGTTGCGAAAAATTCCGGCGGCTGATACCGCGGCAGAAAGGATAGGGCTTCTTCCAAAGGAAGAAATGCGGGCGATTTGCCCTGTTCCAACTGCTCCATCAAGTTCTCCAAAGGAATGGACTCCTCGATGGTAAACCGCCCCACTTTGGTACGCCGCAACGCCGCCATGGTTCCAAGGCAGCCGCATTTCGCCGCCAGATCGACAAATAAGGTGCGAATATAGGTCCCCTTGGAACACTCCACCGCCAAGACCGCTTCGCCTTTGGCCTCATCATACTCCAGCAGTTCCAATCGCTCAATCTCCACTTCCCGCTCGGGAACTTCGACCTTACGCCCTGCGCGGGCGTGGCGATAAAGGGGCACTCCGTTGACCTTGATTGCCGAATAGATCGGCGGGCGCTGAGTGATCCTGCCCATAAAAGAAGGCAATGCATTCAGCAACTGCTCTTTGGTGGGCGCACCTGCCCGCTCTTCCAGCGTTTCGCCGGTAACATCGCCGGTATCGGTCAAAAGACCGAACCGCAGAGTTCCGATGTATTCTTTTTTTCCTTCGGTAAAAAGTTCGCATAGCTTGGTCGCTTTGCCCACCATCACCGGCAATAAGCCGGTCGCCATGGGGTCCAGCGTTCCGCTGTGCCCGCATTTTTGACCGCTCAGGCGGCGTACTCGCGCCACCACACCGAAAGAGGTCATATCCGAAGGCTTATCCACTAAATAAATTCCGTTCATTAATTCTCCAATGCTTTGGTCAGCGCCTCCACCAGCGCGGCCTCTGCCTGCCGATAAGTACCGCTGAAATTACAGCCCGCCGCCTGCTTATGACCACCGCCACCAAACGCGGCGCAGATCTCGCCGCCGTGGACCGAACCGTCGGTACGCAGTGAGACCTTATACTGATTGGGTGCCAATTCCTTAAAGGTCGCCGCCGCCTTGACCCCTTCGATCTGGGCAGGCAGCGAGGAAATGGTCTCCAATTCATCGGCACCGGCGCCCGATTGCTCCAGCATCGCCAAGGTGATCTCCATCGTTGCGATGCGGTTTTCGGCAAAATAGTGCACCGTCTCCAAAGCCATCCGATTCAGTTCCAATTCGGCTTTGCGAACAGTCTGGAAAAGATGGCGGTTGAGAGATGCCACATCGATGCCCGCCCCGATCAGCTCGGCGGCGGCCAGATGGGTATTTTGGGTGGTATTGCCGTATTTAAAGCAACCGGTATCGGTGGCGATGGCGGTATAAAATGCCGCCGCCGCCTTGGGGGTGAGCGGTGCCAATTCTTTGGAAAGTTGCAACATAATCTCGCCGTTGGCGGCCGCTGATGCATCCACATAATTCATTTTGGCATAGCGGGGGTTGGTGGCGTGATGATCGATCAACACATCCGCCTGCAATGCCAATTCCTTTAAGGAGCCCGCCATTTCGGGCGAGGCAATATCCAAGCAGACGATCGCGCCCTGCGGCTGCCCCACCAGATCCCGCCGCCCATCGCTCAAAAAGCGATAGCGGGGTGAGACGGGATCGGCGCAAAGAACCAGAACCTCTTTTCCCATCTGTTCCAAAAGGTCCTTGAGTCCGAATGCACTGCCCAATGTATCCCCATCGGGGCGATGGTGGCAGACCAAGGTCAGTTGCTCTTGCGCGGCAAGAAATGCCGCGATCTCTGCCAATGAATTATTCTTCATCGTCCTGCTCTCCGCTTCCGTCCAGCCCCAGCTCGTGGAGCTTTTGGTTAATATGCATTCCGTATTTGATGGACGCATCGGCATAAAAGGTCAGTTCGGGTGTATAGCGCAGTTTCAAATTTCTTGCCAACGCGCCGCGGATGAAGCTGCCCGAGGACTTTAAGCCCTTGAGCATCTCTTTTTCATCCCCTATCAAAGCCGAAACATAGACCTTGCACTCCTTCAGATCGCCGGTGGTCTCTACCGCTGTGATCGAAACCAGCGAGGGGATGCGCGGATCCTTCAGTTGGGGAAGGATCCGTGCAAGTTCCTTGCGGATTTCTTCATTTACTCTTTGAATACGATGAGCCATTATTCTTTAATCTCCTGCATCTCGAAGGCTTCGATCATATCGCCTTCCTTCAAGTCGTTGTAGTTTTCGATGGTCATACCGCACTCGAAGTTTTCCAGAACTTCCTTGGCATCGTCCTTAAACCGCTTGAGGGAGCCCAAAGAACCTTCGAAAATGACGATATTATCGCGGATCAGGCGGATGGACGCATTACGCACCATCTTACCGCTCTTTACATAGCAGCCCGCGACAGTACCGACACCCGAAACCTTGATGGTCTGGCGCACTTCCGCCATACCCAAGATCACTTCCTTAAACTTCGGTGCCAACATACCCTTCATCGCCGCCTCGATCTCTTCGATCGCTTCATAAATGACACGATAGAGGCGGATATCCACATTTGCTTTTTCTGCCGATGCTTTCGCATTGGCATCGGGGCGGATATTAAAGCCGACGATGATCGCGCCGGAAGCCTCCGCCAACATCACATCGCTTTCGTTGATGCCGCCGACACCGCTATGAATGACACGGACACGGACCTCTTCGTTGGTGATCTTCTCCAGCGAAGCCTTGACCGCTTCGGCAGAGCCCTGAACGTCTGCCTTAACGATGATGTTCAGGTCCTTCATATTGCCCTCCTGGATGCGAGAGAACAGGTCATCCAGAGAGACTTTATATTGGCTTTGCGCCTGCAGTTTCTGATCGCTCTTGCGTTGTTCGGCAAGTTCGCGCGCCAAGCGCTCGTCTTCGACAACAAAGAAGCTGTCGCCCGCCTGGGGAACTTCCGCCAGACCGATGATCTCCACCGGTGTGGAGGGGCCGGCCTCCTTAATGCGGCGGCCCTTATCGTCGGTCATTGCGCGGATCTTACCTACCGCGGTACCGGCGATGATGATATCACCCATCTTCAAGGTACCGTTCTGCACCAGAACGGTGGCGACAGAACCGCGGCCCTTATCCAGCTTGGCTTCGATAACCGTACCCTTTGCCAAGCGGTTGGGGTTGGCCTTGAGGTCCCGCATTTCGGCGACTAACAGAACCATCTCCAGCAGAGTATCAATACCCTCGTGCTTGAGTGCAGAAACAGGGACACAAATGGTATCGCCGCCCCAGGCTTCGGGGACCAGCTCATACTCAGTCAACTGCTGCATCACGCGATCGGGATTGGCTTCGGGTTTATCCATCTTATTGATAGCGACAATAATGGGAATCTCGGCGGCTTTGGCGTGGTTGATCGCCTCAACGGTCTGAGGCATAATACCGTCGTCGGCCGCGACCATCAAAATGGCGATATCGGTCGCCAACGCGCCGCGGGCGCGCATCGCGGTAAAGGCGGCATGGCCCGGAGTATCCAGGAAAGTGATGTCCTGATCGTTGCAACGCACTTTATAAGCACCGATGTGCTGAGTAATACCGCCGGCCTCGCCTGCAGTAACGTTGGCATTGCGGATGGCATCCAAAAGGGAGGTCTTACCGTGGTCGACGTGACCCATCACGACGACGACAGGGCAACGATGCTCCAGCTCTTCCGCCGTATCCTCGCGGTCGTCGATCAAACGATCCTCGATGGAAAGAATAACCTCTTTTTCTACGCGAATGTCAAACTCTTCCGCTACCAGATAAGCAGTATCATAATCGATGATCTGAGAAGCGGATGCCAAAATGCCCAGGCTCATCAGTTTCTTGACTACCTGCGCCAGATTGACCTTCATCCGCAACGCCAGATCGCCCACCGAAATTTCTTCGGGGACTTGGATCTTCATCTTTGCCTGCTTGCGCTGCAGTTCGATTCTCTTCAAACGCTCGGCCTCGGTTTCCTTCTTTTTCTTTCCATACTGCCCTTGCTGGCGTTGGAAATTCTTCTTTTGGATCTTTTGCTTGCCGGAGGCAAAATTGTTGCGCGCTTCATGGCTGCTGGCAAGATCCATCAGCTTATCATCATATTTACCCAAGTTGACATCCTGGGTGCGGGTATCGACTACGCGAACGGTACGCTCCACATTCTGCACCTGGCGAGGGCCCTTTTCCTTTTTCTTGGGCATCTGCACCGGTTTGACCGGAGCGGCAGGCTTTTTCGCAGGCTCCGCCGGCTTTTGAGGCGCCTTCTCGATCAACCGCGGGCCGGTCTTCTTGGGCTCGGCGGGTTTTTGCGGTGCCTTTTCGATCAAGCGCGGGCCGGTCTTCTTGGATTCTTCGACCTTTTTGGGCTCTTCGACCTTCTTGGGTTCTTCCGCCTTTTTGGGTGCTTCCGGCTTCTTTGCGCCTTCGGGATCGGGGCGGTTAGCCAAAGCAAAATAAGCGTCAAAATTCTCTACTTGATTTTTCTTGGTATAGTGGTTAAAAAGATAATCCAATTCGGGAACGGTGAGAACCGCCATATGGGTCCGTTCCTTCTTCTCGATGGTATCCAAAAGATTCATAATGTCTGCACTTTTGACATTGAAATCTTTGGCAAATTCATGCACTCTGTATTTAAGTTCCAAATTATTTACCCCCTTCGATAGATTGCATCAGGCTGCGGGCGAACCCCGCATCGATCACTCCAAGGATACCCACCGGCTTGGTGCCGATGCTGATGCCTAACTGCTCCTTGGTATAAGGCAGATGATAAAGCGGAATCTGAAAGTCCTTGGCTGCCTCTTCCAAATTTTTGCAGGTGCGCGCAGAGCAATCTTCTGCCAGAAGCAAAAGATGGGTTTTATGCAGCCCTGCCATCACCATATCAAACCCATAGTGTAGCCTTGCCGCGCGGCGGCAAAGCCCTAAGGTCGATAATACTTTTTTATTCACTGCGGCTCAGCTCCTTTTGCAACTGCTCATAGACTGCATCCTCGACCTTGCGGGAAAATCCGCGGTCCAAGGCGCGGGTCTTGAGCAATTTTGCCACACACTGCACTTCGCGGCAGAGATACGCGCCTCTGCCGGCGGCCTTGCCGGTGAGATCCACGCTGATCTGCCCTTCCTTATTGAGAACCACCCGAACCAGCTCGCGCTTGGGTTTCATCTCGCGGCAGCAAAGGCACATCCGCATGGGAATTTTACGTTCTTTTGCCAAGGCTTATTCACCTACTTTGGAAAGCGGCTTGATATCGATCTTATAGCCGGTCAATTTGGCAGCCAAGCGGGCGTTCTGACCTTCCTTACCGATGGCAAGAGAAAGTTGATCGTCGCTGACCACAACCACACAGGTCTTGGTCGCATCATCGGCGGCAACGCTCAAGATCTTGGCGGGAGAAAGGGCGGAAGCGATATAGTCTTCGGAATTTTCGCTGTAACGGATGACATCCACCTTTTCATTCTTCAACTCTTCGCAGACCTTGGAGATACGCGCGCCGCGGTTACCGATGCAAGCGCCGACAGGATCGACGTTTTCATCCTGCGCCCAGACGGCGATTTTGGTTCTGCTGCCGGCTTCGCGGGCGATGGATTTGACCTCCACAGTGCCGTCGAAGATTTCGGGAACTTCCAATTCAAATAACCGCTTGACCAAGCCAGGATGGGTGCGGGAGATCAAGATCTGAGGACCTCTTTGGGCGTTGCGCACTTCTACCACATAGATCTTGATAAAATCGCCGGGGTTCAGCACCTCGCCGGGGATCTGCTCGTTTTTGATCAGCATCGCCTGACTCTTGCCGATATCCAAAATTGCATTGCCGTTGGGTTCGACGCGATTGACGGTGGTGGTAATGATCTCGCATTCCTTGCTGTTGAACTCTTGATAGAGCAGACCGCGCTCACCGTCGCGAATACCGTGGATGATGACCTGCTTGGCGTTCTGGGCGGCAATTCTGCCGAACTCCTTAGTCTTGAGCTCGACCTTGGCTTCGCTGCCCAGCTTCAACCGCTTATTGACGGTGTCGTGGGCTTCTTCCAAAGAGATCTCCAAAACGGGATCGGTGACTTCTTCCACCACCAATTTCTTTTGGATCAATTTAATTTCATTCTTATCGCGGTTGATAATAACTTCGGCATTATCGGAATTGCCGTAGGCACGTTTGACTGCGGCCAGCAGAGCGGCCTCCACCTTTTCCAGCATATAATCGGCGGGGATGCCTTTCTCCGCTTCGATCAGATCCAATGCCTTAAAAAATTCTGCGTTCTTCATTTTTTCCTTTATCCTCCTATATTAACCTTTACTAAAATCGATCCAAGGGCGAACCAATCTTGTGTCCTTGACGCTAAGTTCCAATTTCTGCCCTTGCCATTCTATTGCAAACTTTCCATCCCCATACCCGATCAATCTGCCCACCAGATAATCGGTCTTTTCGATGGGACGAAAGAGCTTTACCTCAATCATTTCCCCCATAAAATAGAGAAAATCCTTTTCCTTCTTCAAGGGGCGGTCCAGCCCGACCGAAGAAACCTCTAAATAATAATGATCCTTGATGAGATCCGCCTCATCCAACAAGGGATCAATGGCGCGGCTCATCGCCTCGCAATCATCGATGGCGATCCCCTCTTCCTTGGTGATATACAGCCGCAGGAAGAAATCGGGCCCTTCTTTGACATATTCCACGTCAAATAACTCATACCCCAGCCCTTCGGCTACCGGCTGCGCCAGCGCTTCCACGCGCGATGCAATGCTTTCTTTCACGCTCGGTCTCCTTTCATGCAAAAGCAAAGAGGTTCGTGTTTCACGAACCTCCTTGGTATTCATACTATAGGCATTGTATCACACTTTATGCAAAAATGCAAGCCTTTTTTATTTATATAGGAAGAAACCATAAAAAGGCTCCCCGCAGGGAGCCTTTTTAAGCATTACCACTCCGTTGTAATTACCTCTCCATTATAGAGTTTTTGTGCGTTTTCTACGATTTTCTCTACGTTCATTGTGGTTACCCAGAAGGAACCGGTGCCGTTGACCTCGCAATAGCATTTCAGCTGGGAAACGGGATAGAATTTCATCGTCTCAACAGTGTTATCCTTCAAGGTGAATTCCAAAGAAACATAGGGAGTGGTCTCCTCGCCCTTATCCCCCACATCGGTGATGCCGATCATCAGGACATGGGCATAGAAATCGGAAAAGAGTTCACTATCCACCACCTTATTATTGATGGTCACATGGAAGTTTCCTTCTTCATCCTTCTCGCCGATGTTAATTTGGAAATTCTTATCCATACCGGTGACTTTGATGGCTTTGAGATTATTTACAGAGCGGGTATAGATCATATCCTCGCAGAAATCCTTCAATTTCCCGCCCATAAACGCGGTATAGGACGTCTCAATATTATGGATATACTTGCCGCCCTCGGTATAGCAATACTGGTAGCCCGCTTCGGTGGTATTCCCGAAATGCACTGTCTGCACCTTGCCGTTTTGAACAAAGGAGAAGGTATAGGCAGGCTCATCGAGACCATACTTTTTCAAGGTTGCGGGGGAAGTATCATCCCCCACCACCGCGGTGGTGGTCAATGCGGTGAGCAGGTTAAAGATATGCTCCTGCGCCACCATCGATGCCGAATGGTTGATGGGTGAGGTCAGCAGATAGGAGGCACCGACTTCATCTTCGCCCAACTCGTTCATTACCAAGCGGAACTTTTCTTTTGCATCAATGCCGCTGATCTCAAACCATTTCAAGGTCTCCTGATCCGTAGACTCTTCGCTGTAGTCGATCATTACATCGGTATAGAACTGATACCGCGCCACCAGCGCGACATCGGGGATGGTTCCGTCGATGAGATAGACCGCAGGGTCCTTGCCCATCTGCATATAATAGGCACCCGACGCCGAAGTCGCACCGATCTTAAAGGTATAGGTATCGGTGTTATTCTTTACCGTTACAATGCCGTAAGGATTTTCCAAGCCGTAGCTTTTGATCTGCTCGGCGTTGGGGGTATCGATCACCTTTTTGCTGGCGGTAAGCGAACCCAGATTCTTTAAGAACGATAAAATCGCATCATTATCCACCTCATAGCCTTTTTTACCATCCACATAATAATGGTCGATGGCCTGTTGCACCAAGGTAAAATGGTCAAAGGTGTTTTTGATCTCCACAGAATCGGCTTCGGTAAGATCGGTCTCCATCAAAACGACGGAATTTCCCTTATCCTCGCCCGCTTCATCCTTGGGCAGGACAAAGGCGACCAGCACCCAAAGCAGGATGCCCAGCACCGCCGCGACGCCCAGAAGGATCAGGACCGGTTTTAAACGTTTGATCATAAGAATCTCCTCCGGATAAAGACAATCGCGCCGATAATCAGGCAGAGCGCGGGGATCACGCCGAGGAACAGAATATACGCCCAAGTGGTCGTCGTCTCATCCAAGGTCATATATGCGGAAGCAACGGTCTTGGTTGCGCCGGCAACCTCCAGCTCGGTCTCATCCACCATCAATTGATAGATATTAAAGAGATATTCGCCGTTGCCGTTATAGGTGATATAGTTTTGCTCCAGCATCGCCACCGAGCCTGCCGCAAAGACATGGCTCTGTTGCTCCACGTTATTGGTGAAATTACTCTTGGTGGCGATTGCCGCCAAGGTAAAGGGACCTTCTAAATCCTCATTGGTCTTGCCGTAGCCGCTGATGATGGCATCGGTGCTCTTGGCATAAGAGCCTTCCGAGGTGGTCAGCAAGGCGATGGTATCGACGGTATTGCGCTCATCGTTGACAATGCGGATGCCGCCGGTATAGGGGACCACGCAGAGCACATCGGCGCTGAGATCGATCGCATCCTCCTCTTCGGGCTGCACATAGGAAGGAATGACATAGAGCGGAGCTTCGGAGGGCTTGCTTGCATAGGTAGATGCGTTGTGGTCATCATCCTCCAACACCAAAGTATGATCGAGTTCGATCTCCCATTCCGCCAAAAATGCCTCTAAATTGGGCAGTTTGGGGGCTTCGGGGTTGGCAAAATAGAAGAGATTGCGCTCATAGGAATAATCATTGGCAAGAAAATCCTGCAGCTTGCGGATCTCGGTCTCCGAATAATCCCGCATCGGGCCGCAGATGACCATCGTCTTTGCCATTTCATCAAAGGTATCCAGCTGGTTGATCTGCACCTCTTCCACATCCGAGCCGTTATTGGCGATCAAACTCTTAAAAGCTTCATAACCGCTCTCGCCGTGGCCGTAGACAAAATAGGTCAGCGGGACATCTTCCTGGGTGACATACAAAATGGCGGCGGCCAACCGCTCCTCCACATCGTAGGAGGAGATCGCACCGGTAGTATCGTCCAAAGAATACATATCTTCGAAATTGACCACCCGCAGCCGCGCATCGCTTTGGACCACAACCGCGCCTTCGGCAATGTTGAATTCTTCCCCGAAAGAAGTCAGCGCGGTGGGGTTGGCAACGGTATCGATAAAGGTGAGTTCAATATTTTCGGAAAGGGCGGCAAACCGCTTGATGATATCCACAAAGGGAGAGGGATATTCCGATTCAGCATACATCACGCTGAATTTGATCTTTTGATCCTTGGTCATCGTGTTGACGATCTGCTTGGATTGGGTAGAGATACTATAAAGATCGTTATCGGTCAAGTCCAGCTCCCAGGCATAGGCATCGGTCAACAGCGAGAAAATGACATTGATGATGACAACGATGGCGATAAACACCGCAGTCAACGCGGTGGCCACCGAGCCATACTTGAATTTACGGGATCTGAAGAAGGAGCCGATGCTCCCTTTTTCATTTTTAGGCAGCAAAGCCATCAGCTCCACCTCCTTTTATCGATGATGCGGATATTTAAGAATAAGAAGATCACCGTAAGGCTAAGAAAATAGAAGATCGCCGAAAGGTCAAATAAGCCGGTGGAGAACCCTAAGAAGCGGGTGGAAACCGAGATCAGATTGACCAGTTTGGTGACGATCGCCCAATCGGTGATGGAAAGCAGCAGATCGCAAAGGGCGAAGAACAGCAGCGAGAACAACCCCAGCATAAACGCAATGATGGGGCTTTCGGTGACGCAGGACATCAGCATCGCAATGGCGATATAGGCGGCACCCAGCAGCAAAAAGCCCACATAGTTGCCAAGAACCACACCCCATTCCAGATTGCCGTAGATCATCAAAAAGCCCACGCAGAACAAGGTGGGGATCAAGCTGATCAGGAACATCGAATAGGCGGCAAAGAATTTGCCCAGCACCATCTTGGTGATGCTGATGGGTGCGGTGATGAGGATCTGATCGGTCTTATTCTTGCGCTCTTCGGGGTAAAGCCGCATGGTCAGCAGCGGGATGGCAACGATCAATATGTAGCAACACATTTGGAAGTAATACTGCACATCGGAAATGCCGTTACGCACATTGACGGTGCAAAAGATAAAGCCGGTGGCAAACAAAAACAAAAAGAGATAGACATAGCCCAAGGGCGATTTCAAATACGCCTTGAGTTCCCGTTTCCAGACTGCTCTCATTCTTCCACACCTCCTTCGTTGGTAATGAGGCTGACAAAGACATCCTCCAGCGACATATCCATCGATTTGAGGCCCATCAGGATCCAACCGCGGTCAGAAAGCAGACGGAACAGCATCTTGCGGATATCCACATTGGGTTCGCTTTCGATCAAATAGTCGGTGGTTCCCTGCTCTTTGGTACCCATCTCTTCGCAGGAGAGGACACTGTTCATCGCGCGGATCGCCTTTTTGACCTCTGCCTTATTGCCGGCAATCCGCGCCACTAAGCGGCGGTTGCCCGCTTCCTTATGGGCGAGGGTTTCGGCGTTGCCGTCGGCAACCAGCTGCCCTTTATTGATGACAATGATGCGATCGCAGACCGCCTGCACCTCCTGCAGAATATGGGTAGAAAGAATGACGGTATGCTTTTTCCCCAGGCGGGTGATCAGTTTGCGGATCTCGATGATCTGGCGGGGATCCAAGCCGACCGTCGGCTCGTCCAAGATCAAGATAGGAGGGTTGCCCACCAGCGCCTGCGCAAAGCCGACACGCTGGCGATACCCTTTGGAAAGGTTTTTGATCATCCGATTATAGACATCCTCGATCTTCATCAGCTCGCAGATCTCTCTCAGATGCTCCTTTTTGGGGAACTTACATTTTTTCAGATCATAGACAAATTCCAGATATTCCCTGACCGTCATATCCATATAGAGCGGGGGCTGCTCCGGCAAAAAGCCGATCAGCCGCTTGGCTTCGGTGGGATTTTCCAAAATATCGATCCCATCGATCAGCGCGGTTCCGCTGTTGGCGGAAAGATAGCCGGTGAGGATATTCATCGTTGTCGATTTACCGGCACCGTTGGGGCCGAGGAAACCGACGATCTCGCCGGTTTCGACGGTGAACGAAATATCGTTGACCGCATATTTATCGCCATAGGATTTGACGATATTTTTGACCTCGATCATATTTTTTCTCCTAACATACAAAGTATCGGGTATAGTTTATCAAAAAATAATGAACAAACGATTAATCGTTGGTTTCTTCTTTTTGAACAATGGCGATGCCCAGCTCCTCCAACTGCTCGGGAGAAACTTCGGAAGGGCAGTTGCTCATCAGCTCGGACGCATTTTGCACCTTGGGGAAGGGGACGACATCCCGCAGATTCTTGAGGTTGAGCATCTGCATCACCAAGCGGTCCAAACCTAAGCCCATACCGCCGTGGGGCGGTGCGCCGTATTGGAAGGCATCCATCAGGAAGCCAAACTTCAGGTGGGCTTCTTCTTCCGAAAGGCCCAGCATATCAAACATTCTCGATTGCAGTTCGGGATCGGTAATGCGGATGGAGCCGCTGGCGAGTTCCACGCCGTTCAAGACCAAGTCATACGCCTTGGCGCGTACCTTGGATTTATCGGTCTCCAGATAGTCCAGACATTCGTCCAAAGGCGAGGTGAAGGGATGGTGCATTGCCACCCAGCACTCATTATCTTCATCCCAATCGAAGAAGGGGAATTCGGTGATCCAGAGCAGTTGATAGCCCTTGCGCTCTACACCTAACTTATCGGCGACCATCAGACGCAATGCGCCCAAGGTACCCAGAACGATGCTGTTCTTGGCATCGGCGACAAAGAGGACCACATCCCCTTCCTTGGCACCGGCGCGCTCCAAAATGGCTTTCATTTCCTCTTCGGTCATAAACTTACCGAAAGAGCAGTTGATGCCTTCAGGCATCCAGCGGATAAACGCCAAGCCTTTGGCACCGATGCCGCGGGCGTGCTCGGTCAGCTTATCGATCTCTTTGCGGGTCAGTACCGAAGCGGCACCCTGCGCGGTGATGCCGCGGACACTGCCGCCGGCGGCGACCGCACCGCTGAAGACGGAAAAACCGCTTTCTTTCACAATGTCGCTGATATCAAACAGTTCCATTCCAAAGCGGGTATCGGGCTTATCGGAGCCGAACCGCTCCATTGCTTCTTTATAGGTCAAGCGAGGCAGGGGCAAGGAGATTTCTTCGCCCAAGGCTTCGCGGAACACGCGTTGCATAAATCCTTCGCCGATGGCAAGGACATCTTCCATCTCCACAAAGGACATCTCCAGGTCGATCTGAGTAAATTCCGGCTGGCGATCGGCGCGCAGGTCTTCATCGCGGAAGCAGCGGGCGATCTGCATATAGCGGTCAAAGCCCGCCACCATCGAGATCTGCTTATAGATCTGCGGAGATTGGGGCAAGGCATAAAAGCAACCGGGATGGATGCGGCTGGGCACCAGATAGTCCCGCGCACCTTCGGGGGTGGATTTCATCAGCATCGGGGTTTCGATCTCAATAAAGCCGTTCTCATCGAAATAATCGCGGGTAATTTTGGTGATGCGGTGGCGCATCAGGATATTGCCCTGCAGATCGGGGCGGCGCAGGTCGAGATAGCGGTATTTCAACCGCAACTCTTCGTTGACGTTGCTGTTCTCCACAATCTCAAAGGGCGGGGTCTTTGCCTTATTCAGGATCTTCACCGTATCGGCAAGGATCTCCAGCGCACCGGTCTTGAGATTTTCATTGACCGCGCCACCGCGCTTGGCAACGGTACCGGTCACTTCCAAAACATATTCACTGCGAATGGTGAACGCCACGTCAAAGGCTTCCTTATTCACCGACTCATCAAACTGCAGTTGCACCAAGCCGGTGCGGTCTCTCAGATCAATAAAGATCAGGCCGCCCAGATCCCGCTGGCGCTGCACCCAACCGCAAACGGTTACCTTCTCGCCGATCTGCTCGGCAGAAATCTCTCCGCAATAATTTGTTCTTCTCATTTGCTCAGTTCCTCCAAAAGGGCTTTATTCAAATCATTCAAAGCAATCTGCTTTTGCTCGCCGTTTTTCATATTTTTGATGGTGGCCACTCCCGCGTCCAATTCGCTGTCCCCCAGCACCACGGTGCAGGCGGCACCGATCTTATCGGCATATTTCATCTGCGCCTTGACCGAGCGCCGCAGCAGGTCATATTGCACCTTGGCGCCCTCATTCAGCAATCGATCGGTCAGCCCGACCGCGTATTTGCAGGCGCGATCGCCCAGCGGGATGATGAAAAGATCGCAACCGCAATCCTCTTCCAAAGTAATACCCGCCTGCTCCAGCACCAGCATAAACCGCTCCATTCCCATCGCAAAGCCGATGCCCGAATGGTTGCCGCCGCCGAATTGCTCGGTCATTCCGTCGTACCGGCCGCCGCCGCAGACCGTACCCTGCGCGCCGATCTGATCGGAGACAAATTCAAAAACCGTGCGGTTATAATAATCCAGCCCGCGAACGATCCGCGGATTGATATGGTATTCGATATTCATCAGCGAAAGATATTCCTTCACCGCCTCGAAATGATCACTGCAATCCCCGCAGAGATAATCGGTGATGACCGGCGCATCCTTGGCGATGCCTTGGCAGATCGCGCTCTTGCAATCCAAGATCCGCATCGGGTTCTTCATCAACCGTTCCTGGCAGGTGGGGCAAAGCTGTTCCCGATCCTTTTGGAAATAAGAGATCAGCGCCTCGCGGTATTTGCCGCGGCATTCTCTGCAGCCGATGGAATTGAGTTCCAGATGGATTCCATCCAGCCCGACCTTTTTAAACAACCGATAGGGCAAGGAGATAATGGTGGCATCCGCCAAGGGATCGGGGGCACCAAACAGCTCCAAGCCGAATTGATGGAACTCCCGCAACCTCCCTTTTTGGGGTTTTGCATAACGGAAGCATTGGATCATATAATAAAGTTTAGTGGGCAGGGCTTCATTGAAAAGACCGTTCTCCACAAAGGAGCGGACGATTCCCGCCGTCCCTTCCGGACGCAGTGTGACCGAGCGGCCGCCTTTATCCTCAAAGGTATACATCTCTTTGGTGACCACATCGGTGGTCTCCCCCACACCGCGTACAAACACTTCGGTATGCTCAAAGACCGGCGTGCGGATCTCTTTAAATCCATATTGCGCGCAAAGTTCGCGGATGATGGATTCCGCCTTTTGCCAGCGGCCGGACTCCTTCGGTAAAATATCTTGCGTGCCCTTCGGGGCAGTAATTTGGGCCATTTTTTTCGTTTCTCCTTACTTCTCTGTAACAGTTATTAACAGTCGAAATCCCCGCTCACCCATCGGGGGAGCAGGGATATTTTGAATAAATTTAATCCTTGCGGATCTCGCGCCAATCCAGATCGCCGCGTTCCAGCGCCATAATGACCACCTCGGCGGTGGCAATATTGGTCGCCACAGGGACGTTATGGACATCGCAAAGACGCAGAATATTGAGTTCCTCCCGCTCCCGCGTGGTCGGAGTCAGGGGATCACGGAAAAAGAGCAATACATCGATCTCATCGTAGGAAATTCTTGCCGCGATCTGATCCTCGCCGCCGTGGGGCCCACTCAAAACTTTATTGATATTCAGCCCGGTCGCCTCCGAAATGAGATTTCCGGTGGTGGCAGTTGCGCAAAGATTATGCTTTGCCAGAATACCGGCATAAGCAATACAAAACTGCACCATCAACTCTTTTTTCTTTTCGTGGGCAATCAATGCAATGTTCATTCTTTTTTTCGATCCTCCTGACACAACAAATATTTATTTACTTTCTCCAAAAGCCTGCCAACTGCACATCTTCACCCTGCAGCCGACGGGCAATGTTCTTAAACGCCGTAGCAGTATTGGACTTGGTCTGCGGTAAGATGATGCCGCGGTTGGAAGAGATGACCACCTCATCGTCGTGGGGCACCAAGCCTAAAAGCGGCAAGGAGACCGAATCCATCACCTGGTCCACATTCCGCATATATCCTTTTTTCATCATCTGCTTACGCACTTTATTGATAACCAATTCGCAAGGGACGGAACACATCCCTGCAATGATCGAGGCGGTACGCCCTGCATCCCGCACCGAAGTCAGATCCGGAGTGGAGACAACGATGCATCTCTGGGCGCTGAACACCGCGTTGCGGAACCCTTCGCCCACCCCTGCAGGTGCATCGATCAAGACATATTCATAATGATCCGCCAGCCATCGGCAAAGCCGACGCATTGCCCGCTTGTCCACCGAGGCGGTATAATCCTCCGAACCGGAGATCATATGCAGATTGGGCAAGGCATCGTGGACAACGACTGCCTGACCGATGGGGCAACGCTCTTCCAAAATATCCAGCAGATCAAAGGAAGCCTTGCTTTCCAGACCCAGCAGAATATCCAAGTTTTTCAGCCCCATATCTCCGTCCAGCGCGATAACGGAATGACCCTCCAGCGCCAAAGCAAACGCTAAATTGGCGCATAAGGTGGTCTTCCCCACACCGCCCTTGCCGGAAACAATGCTGATGACAGTTCCCATTTCAACGGTCCTCTCATATCAATAATAATAGAAGTATATCATAAATCACAATATGATGTAAAGTATTTTTTATATTTTATATAATAAAAAATTACAGTTTCGCGCAAATCTCCACGAATTTAGGCAGATGCCGCGGATTCATCTCCCGCCTGCAACATAAAGCGATGCTCTTGCCCATCTTTCCTGCCGGCTCTTTGCCGCTGGGGACCAACCGCAGCCGCAACCCGCCGCCTTCCGCGCTGACACGGCAGGCAGAAATCGAGGGCAATGTTGCCAGCTTTTGCTCCATATCCGAAAGTCGCACCCCAAAATCCCCCACATAATAAAGGGATTGCTGCTGCACCTTGAGTGCCACCGGGCAGGCTTCCAAAGCACCCCGACCGCCGCATTCCTGCATCGTTCGGGAGGCGAATTTTTGCA
This sequence comes from Clostridia bacterium, assembly GCA_017440465.1. Taxonomy (GTDB): domain Bacteria; phylum Bacillota; class Clostridia; order Oscillospirales; family QAKW01; genus QAKW01. The sequence goes on along the minus strand of JAFSHF010000008.1, from coordinate 12,448 downwards.
TTAAATCGGTCAGTTCCTTGCCGAGCTGGAATCCGCCCTGCAAGTTGGTCCACTTCATCTTCCAAGGGGCAGTTTGCTGGCGCAGTGCCCAAAAGAATTCTTCGGTCGCGACCAGAAAATCCGGCTTAAACTTGTGCATCTGCTCCATCGTCCCATCGCACCAAAGCACCGTTTTCCCCGCCGCCAGCGCGCTATGGACCGCCAGAAATCCACCTTCGGTGGCAAAAGAGTTCTCCACATAAACGGTCTTGACCGCCTTCTTATTTTTCCAAAATTGATTGGCTTTTTCATCCAATTCTTCGGCTACATACGAGATGGGATGCGCCTCGATAAAACTGCTGGTGCCAAAGAGCACCACCGCCTGCTCAGAAGGGTCGCCTTTCGGGGTTTCCAGCGCACTGTAGCGGTTTTCCGCCATCATCCGATCCAGCACCGCCCGATCTTCAATATCGTTGCCCCATTCCTTTTCCAAATAATCTCTGCGCGCCTTGCCCTTCATATCCAATTCGGGGCGGCATAAGATCAGATTGCTTTGGGGCAATTCTTGGACCAATTTGCGGTAGAGTTCGTATCGCCCCGCGGTGGTCAGCAAAATATCTGCGCCGGCTTTTTCCATCTGCTTTTGCACCTCGCAGGGCGAGGACGCGGGATGGATCAACACCCCCACCGCACCCATGCGGGAAAGCCCATAAAACGAAGCGAGAAGATCGGGGCAATCGGGCAGCCATAAGGCGACGCGATCGCCTTCCTCCACCCCCATCTGCAAAAAGGTATTATAGGCATATTCCGCCCGCACCAAAAGAGCACCGTAGGTGAAGTTCTTGCCGCCGAACAGCAATGCTTTTTCATATTTATTGCGATAGGCACTTTGGCGAAATGCCCGATATGCCGAGCTGAGATGTTCTTCCATTATTAAAAATCAAGGCTGCTTTTGCAGCAGCCTTGCTCCTTTTTAGTCTTTAAAATCATTGGCGGTGGCATCAGGGGCGATCTTATCGCCCGAAACGGTCTCATCCACCAGCGAACAGGCGGTATACAAATAGTTGGTCACCGGAGTCTCTGCATCATTGATGGTCATATTTTCTTCCATCTTCTGCATGGTGATGGAGATCCGCTTGGCAAATTTGGAGGCATCCTGCGTGATATCCTCCGAGGTCAGACCGTCGTTATAATAAAGGTCCACCAACAGCGTTACCATGCCGGTATCTTCCTCTTCCTTCACATCCAAAACATTGGGCACCAAGAATTTGCTTCCCATCGCAGAGCTGACCTTATAGCATCCCGAAAGGGATTCATATTCAAATCCGCCGCCGGTCTCCACCGAATGATGCTTGATATCGCCCACATAATTGAAATTATACAGCGCATATTTTTCCACATCCGCCTTGGGGATACGGATAATGCCCTTTTCATCGGTGGCATAGACGCCCTGGCCGTTGACCTTGATCGCCTGCCAGATGCCATAGGAAATGAAGTAATCGGTATTCAATTCCAAGGGGTCGTTAAACCCGGGGAAATCCTGCTTGACAAAATTGGAAATATATTGCTCGTAATATTCCTTACTTCCTTCTTCCAACCCCGAAGCGCGCAGTTCATCAAAGGCGGCGCCTTCCCAGATCAGATCGGGATCCACGCCCTTTTCATAAATGTTTTCGGGCTTGAATACGTGGTAGATCCGATCGGCACCCAGCCAGACCAATACCCCGCAAAGGCTCAAAAAGGCCAGCCCGATGCAGAAGGTCAGGATCTTATGCCAATATTTACGAAAAAACATGGTAAATCGGTTCATAAACTTCTCTCCATTACATAGTGATTCCATAATAATTCCATTCTATTTTACCCTTTTTTTCACCGTTCGTCAAGTTGCGGTTGAAATATTCTTTCATTTTATGTATAATAGTCTAAAATGTTTTGAAAGGAGCAAGCGATGGAGATCTTAGCCCCTGCCGGCGATTTCGCCGCCGCGCGCAGCGCGGTTCATAACGGTGCCGATGCCATATATGTGGGCGGCAGTATTTTGAATGCCCGCCGCGCCGCCAAAGGCTTTTCGGGCGAAGAACTGAAAGAGCTTTGCGCCTTTTGCCGCCTGAGAAAGGTCAAGGTTTATGTAACGGTCAATACCATGACCAAAGAAGAGGAACTGACCGATCTGATGCGGCTTGCCAAAGAGATTGCCGAAGCGGGTGCCGATGCGGCGATCGTCTCGGATTTAGGGGTGGCGCGGGTGTTGCGCGCCGTCTGCCCCACCCTGCCGTTGCACGCCTCCACCCAGATGAATATTCATTCCCTCAGCGGGGTTCAAGCATTGGAATCGCTGGGCTTTACGCGGGTGGTCTTGGCGCGGGAACTGACCCTTGCGGAAATTGCCGAAATCTGCAAAAACACCTCGGTGGAGATCGAAGTGTTTGCCCACGGCGCCCTTTGTATGTGCTATAGCGGCAACTGCTATTTTTCGGCGGTAGTGGGTCAAAAAAGCGGCAACCGCGGCCTTTGCGCCCAGCCCTGCCGCCTGCCCTATGAGCAAAACCGCTATCCTTTAAGTTTGAAAGATCTCTGCGCTTTAGAGTATTTAGATGAACTAAAAAAAGCAGGGGTGACCTCCCTAAAGATCGAAGGGCGGCTAAAATCCCCCGAATATGTGGGCAGCGTCACCGCCGCCTACCGCAAAGCGTTGGACGGTACCCGCCCCACCAAGGAGGATTTGGAGCGGTTGGCGCATATCTTCTCCCGCGACGGCTTTACCCAAGGCTATCTTTTGGACCATAAGGGTCCGCAGATGTTCGGAGTCAAGACCAAGACCGCCTATGAGGATTATAAGCAGGCGGTCAAGGAGGTTTCCAAGACGCTGGAAGAGAGCTATGAGCCGAAAAAACGCAAAATTTCCTTTCGCCTTTTTATGCGGGAAGACCTTTGCAAGCTCACCGTTCAATGCGAAGATTTCAAGGCCGAGATCATCGGCGATCCGCCCGCGCCCGCGCTGAAAAAAGAAGTCACCGAAGAGGATGCGATCCGCTCCCTTTCCAAGCTGGGCGGAACGCCCTTTGAACTTACGGAATGTACCGCCCTGGTGCGGCACGATCTCTTCTATCCCGCCGCCGCCTTCAATGCGCTCCGCAGAGAGGCCATCGCTCTGGTGGAGCAGCATTTTCTGCCCAAACCCCACCCCTTTTTCGAGCAAATTCCCGCTATAGAACTGCTCCAAACGCCACCCCAAAAGCCGTGGCTGGAGGGCTGGTTCCAATCGGTGGACCTGCTGAAAGGAGCCCCCGATCCGCGGCTGAAACGCTATTGGCTGAACCTGACCGATCTCGATCGGCTGGCACCCTTTGCCAAGGATGAACGCGCCGGCATTTTCCTGCCTGCAATGATCCATAAGCAAGATTTGAAAAAAACGCTCCAACGCTTATCGGAGCTGGGTTTCCGCCATATCCTCTGCCGCAATTTAGGGCAGATCCGACCCATCCTTGAAGCAGGGCTGATCCCCCACGGCGACTTTGCCTTTAATGCCGCCAATGCCCACGCGCTCAGCGCACTTCAAGAGCAAGGCTTGCAGGACATTACCCTTTCTTATGAACTGACCCTGCAACAGATCCGCCGCCTGCCCAAGCCGATGCCTGCCGGCATCATCGCATACGGACGGTTGCCGCTGATGGAGACCGAAAACTGCATTTTGAAAAATATCGGCGGCTGCAAAAATAAAAAGGACGGCGCCTTGACCGACCGCACCGGCCGCACCTTCCCCATTGCCTGCGGCTACGATTGCGGCAACGTTCTGTTCAATGCCACCCCGCTCTTTTTGGCAGACCGCAACCGCGAATGGAAGGAAGCAAACATCGCGTTCGGGCGGCTGCTTTTTACCGACGAATCCCCCCAAGAGATCACCCGCATCATCGACGCCTATGAACACGGCGGCGAACCGCCCGCCGACTACACCCGCGGCCTTTACTACCGCGGCGTATTATAACGAAAAAATCGAGGTCGAAATCGACCTCGATTTTTTAATCTCGAAATTCCAACAATTTGGACGGTTCAACATTTAATGCATCGGCAATATTAAAAAGTGCTTCCAACGATAATGCTTTTACAAGATTCGGTGCTTCAATCGCACTGACGAAATTTCGGCTCAAATTCGCTTTTTCCGCCAACTGCTCTTGGGTCATTCCGATCCGTTTTCTATAGAAAGCAATATTTAAACCAATTTCGATATATTTATCCCGATTTTCAACCGAAATCTTTGTGCTTTTAGACATGATCATCACCTCTCATAAAAAATAGGTCTATTTTAAAATCAATCGCTTTCAAATAAATCCTTAGTTTTTCAAACCGATCAAATCGAGATGATTTTTTGATTTCTCGCACCGATGGCGTATGTCGATACGGCGAGGGGCGAAAATCGGAAAAGCACTCGATTTCATCGGTTTTATTTTTATCCGATGGTGTCGGCTAAGGCTATACATGCCGACAGTGTTATGATTGATAGGATACTGACCAATCCCCCGACTTTAGAAGCCACGCCGGTATCTCTTCCGTATTTGGCGGCAAACATTGCGGTATTATTCGCGGTGGGCGCGCCGCAGCAGACGGCGGCGGTCACCAGCATCGGCCCCTGCACACCGCAAAGGCGCAATGCCAAGATCGCAACCAGCGGCAATACCACCAACTTAATTAATGCCACTCCGTAGTTCTCTTTTTGGCGGAACATTGCGGGCAGGTCGGTATTGGCAAGATAGGTGCCGAACATCAGCATCGCCAGCGGCGTATTCATACTCCCCAAGGATGCGATGGGGGTAGCAAAAACCGCCGGCAACTTCACGTTCAATAGGAACAGCGGCAAGCCGATAACAATTCCGATGGTACCGGGGTTGATCAGCAGTTTTTTGAGTTGCATTTTTCCGCTTTCTTTATCCATCAAGCGAATACCGTAGGTAAAGGCAAAAATATTAAAGACCACCACCGCGGCAGAGCAATAAAACACACCGATATCCCCTGCCACCGCCTTTGCCAGCGGCAAGCCCATATAGCCCATATTTCCAAACATTGTGGCATATTGGTAGATGGAGCGATGCTCCCCCGCGCCGCGAAACAGCGGCTTGGTCACCAATATACCTAAAAGATGAAACGCGGCAATGATTCCGAAGAACAACAGATAGGAAAGCCCGTTTTCCTTGGTGAATTCCACATTCAGAAAGGAATTGATGATGACCGCCGGTGTAATGATATAAAAGAGCAGATCATTGCAGGCTTTGGCGGTCTTTTCGGTAAACAACCCGAACTTATCGCAGGCATAGCCGACCCCCACCATCACCGCAAGGATCGCCACCTGCCAAAAGGCCGCCAACATATATTCAAAAAACTGCATTTTGTTCACCTCGACGAATATTGTATATAATTTTGCGATTCATGTCAAATATTATCTTGAAATATCTTTTTAGTTAAAGTATAATATATTGGTAAAGATATTATTTGTTAAAATATAGGAGGATATTATGGGCAAGAATAAAATCAGCATCTCCATTGCAGGGCATGAATTTATCGTTTCCACCGAGGAAGAGCGGGAATATACCCTGCGCCTTGCCAACACTGTGGACACCAAGATCCGCACCCTTCTGAGCGGCAACGGTAAGTTGAATTTCGGGCTCGCCGCCATTTTGAGCTGCCTGGATCTTTGCGATGAAAATGAAAAGAATAAAGCATCCTGCGCCCGCCTGCGGGAAGAGATGCGGGATTATCTGATGCAGTTGGAAGCCAGCACCGACGCCCAGCGCAAATTGCAGATGGAAAATGAAATGTTGCGCCAGCAACTCGCCCAATATGAGATGGGGCAGATCGGATTTCATTCATGAAACTCCTTTTAGCCTCCGGCTCACCCCGCCGCAAGCAATTGCTGGGGGATCTGGGCTACGACATTACCGTCACCGCGCCTTTATTCGATGAAGGGCAGATCCGCGCAGAAGATCCTAAGCAGTTGGTCGCCGCCCTTGCCGAGGGAAAGGGGCGGTCAGTCTGTGCGCCGCAAGGCGTTCTTTTGGTCGCCGCCGATACGGTCGTCGTATTTAACGGCACCATTTTAGGTAAGCCTGCCGATGCCGCCGATGCCAAGCGCATGCTTTCAATGCTCAGCGGCAACACCCATCGGGTCTATACCGGTGTTTATCTACGCCGCGATGAAAAGGAGCGGGTATTTACCGATTGTTCGTTTGTCACCTTCCGCGCCCTTTCGGCGCAGGAGATCGATGCCTATGTGCAAAGCGGTTCACCGATGGACAAAGCGGGAAGCTATGGCATTCAGGAGACCGACTTTGTCTCCGAAATTCAAGGAAGTTTCAATAATATCGTGGGGTTCCCCACCGAATTATTTCAAAGGATCATCAAGGAATTTTGAAAGGAAAGCATTATGTTCGAGTTTATCAAAAAAATCAAATTACCTCATTTCTCTAAATATACCGATATCGGCATCGATCTCGGCACCGCCAATACCATCGTCTACCGCAGCGGCAAAGGAATCATTCTGCGGGAACCCAGCGTGGTCGCCATCGATACGGTTGCCAACCGCGTTGTGGCGGTCGGGCAGGAAGCCAAAGAAATGATCGGCCGTACCCCCGATAGCATACGCGCTGTCCGCCCCCTCAAGGAAGGCGTTATCGCCGATTTTGAGTGCGGTTCTGCGATGTTGCGCTTCTTCTTGAGAAAGACGATGGGCAATAATGCCTTTACCAAAAAGCGTATTCTGATCTGCATCCCCTTCGGGGTCACCGATGTGGAGCATCGGGCAGTAGAAAACGCCGCCTATGAGACCGGCGCGAAGGACGTTCGGATCATCGAGGAACCTTTGGCGGCCGCCATCGGCGCAGGCCTGCCGGTCGGCGAGCCCACCGGTAGTATGGTGGTGGATATCGGCGGCGGCACCACCGAAGTCGCTGTCATTTCTTTGGGCGGCATCGTATCCTCCCGCTCGGTGCGGGTGGCAGGCGATTCCTTTGATGCCGCCATTGTGGCTTATGTCAAAAAGCATTTCAACCTTTTGATCGGTGACCGTACCGCCGAAGAGATCAAATTCGAGATCGGCTCCGCCCACCCTTATGATAATGAGGGGACGATGAGCGTCCGCGGCAGAGACCTCATCTCCGGCCTGCCCAAGAATGTCGATATCAGCGCGGCGCATATCCGCGAAGCGTTGAGCGAATCGGTGCAGGTGGTCATCGATGCCATCCGCCAGACCTTAGAGGATACTCCGCCGGAGTTATCCGCCGATATTATCGACCACGGAATTACCCTGACCGGCGGCGGTGCGATGCTGCGCGGTCTGGATAAACTGATCAATAAAGTGACCGGTATGCCTGTTTATATCGCCGAAGATCCGCTGGATTGCGTGGCTTTGGGCACCGGCAAGAGCCTTGAAAATCCTGCCCTTTGGGCAGCGCTTGCCCGCTGATGGGCGGGTTTTTCAGATCCCGCACCTTTATTGCCATCTGCGTTATCGCCGCTCTGCTTTTGGGAATGATGGCATTGGATGTTTCCGACGATGGCCACCTTTCCTTTTTGGAAAACATTGCCGGCTCTTTGATCACCCCGATCCAGAGCTTTTGCTCCACTGTGGTGAAATACGGCGGCAATCTGGTGCGGGCATATACCGACTACGATGACTTGGCAAAGGAAAACGCCAAGCTCAAAAGCGAGCTTGCCAAGACCGGCCAATTGATCCGCGACGCCGAGGGGTATGTGCTGGAGAACCAAAGCCTCAAGGCAATGCTGGGTATTGCCGAAAAGCATGCCGACTTTCAGTTTGCCGCCTGCGCGGTGGTCGGCAGCGATCAGAACGGCTATTCCCATACCCTCACCCTCAGCCAAGGCTCTGCCGATGGGCTGGCATTGAAGGATCTGGTTATGACCGCCGACGGCGTTGTGGGCTATATCAGCGAATTGGGGCTGACCTGGAGTAAGGTCACCACCATTTTAGATTCCACCTGCGAGATCGGCGCGATCGTCACCCGCACCCGCGATGTGGGCGTGTTGGATTGGGAATACGACCTATCGGAAGAGGGGCTGGCAAAGCTGGCATACCTCAATACCGGTGTAGTCCTGCAAAGCGGCGACGCAGTCGAGACCAGCGGTGTGGGCGGGATCTTCCCCAAAGGCATCCTTTTGGGCCGCGTGCGGGAGTTGCGTACCGAAAGCCACGGCATCTCCCAATATGCCGTTTTAGAGCCCGCGGTCGATATCGATCGGGTCCATACCGTCTTTGTCATCACCAATTTTGAAAGTGAAAACTGATGTTTAGCAGACCGAGAAGTTATTGGAAATTAATTTTATATGTAATATCTACGCTGGTATGCTTTGTTTTGCAGAGCGTACCGGCTTTTGGCGTGCGCTTTTTAGGGTGTGCGCCTTCTCTTTTGCTTCTCTTGTCTGTGGGCGTTGCCTTTTTTGAGTCCCCTGCCTTTGCCGCTTGGTTCGGGCTGATCGCAGGGTTGCTCTCTCAACTGACCACCTCCACCTTGGTCGGCAGCGATGCCATTTTATTTATGTTTGCCGGCTATATTTTGGGCGTGCTGCTGGAAACGATATTTCAGCGCAAATTCATCGTCTATCTCTTTGCGGCGCTGGCGGTCACCTTTTTGCAGCAGGTCTTTGCATACCTTGCCCACCTTTTGCTGTTTGAGCGGCTGCCCTTGGGGCCTGCCATCCTGCATCAGATTCTGCCTACCTTTTTCTTCACCGGCCTGTTCGCCTTCCCCATCTATTGGATTCTTTGGCGATTTGATCTGAAGTTTCGCGCAAAGGAGGAGTTGGAATGACCTTTAAAAACAGCAAATTTCGCGCCATCCTTGCCGCTTCCATTATTGTTTTGGTCTTTTTTTGCTATATCATTGCCCTGATCCGCCTGCAGTTGGTCAACGGTGATGAATATAAACAGCAATCCAAGCAAAAGATCTATTCCACCGAAAATATCACCGCCTCCCGCGGCAGTATCTATGATTGCAACGGCGTCAGTCTGGTGACCAACACCACCGGCTATTGCATCAAATTCACCCGCGCTCTGCTCCCCGAGGAGCGGCAGAACGATATCATTCTCGCGCTGATCGAGCTGATGGAGGAGCATCAGTGCTCTTATAACGATCATCTCCCCTTATCCGCTGATACGCCTTATCAATATACCGTCAAGGATCTCCACGATAAGACCATCCAAACTCTATGGAAGACCTTGAAGGCAGAAAAATCACTGACTGCCGATCAAGCGATGGAAAAGCTGATCGAAAAATATGATCTGCAGGAGTTCACCCCCGAACAGCAACGAAAGATTGCCGGGGTGCGCTATGAAATGACCCAGACCTCCTTCAATCTTTCCAATCCTTATGAATTTGCTTCGGATGTAACCGTAGATCTGGTGGCAACCATCAAGCAATTATCCGAAGATTTCCCGGGCGTGGATATCGATACCAAGCCCATCCGCTACTATACCGATCCCTCCATTGCTCCCCACCTTTTGGGCTATGTGGATAATATCTGGGCGGAAGAGTATAAGGACCTTGCCGCCAAGGGCTATAAGATGAACGATACCATCGGCAAAAGCGGTATCGAAAAAGCAATGGAAGACGAACTCAAAGGCAGCGACGGAACCCGCGTCATCGAGCGGGATGCCGACGGTAAGGTGCTGAACGTCACGGTTTTAGACGAAGCCAAGAGCGGTAATAACGTCGTCCTGACCATCGACAGCAAACTGCAAAAGGTGGCGCAGGATTCCCTAAAAGAATGTATTGAAACCATTGCCCGCCGCGCGCATGAGCCGGGGCGGGACGGCGAAGATGCCGATGCCGGCGCGGTGGTCGCTGTCAATATCCATAGCGGCGCGATCTTAGCCTCCGCCACCTACCCCACCTACACTCAGGACCAATATGAAAATGATTATGCCGCTTTGGCAAGCGATAAAAAGCTCCCCCTCTTCAACCGCGCCTTTCAGGGCACCTACGCCCCCGGCTCCACCTTTAAGATGGCGACCGGCATTGCCGCGCTGGAGGAAAAAAAGGTGGGCATTCGGGAATATATCCGCGATACCGGCATCTATACCAAGTATGCGCCCAGCTATTCGCCCCGCTGCTGGGTCTATACCGACTATGGGCGCGGGCACGGCGATCAGGATATTGTAGCCGCGCTGAAAAACTCCTGCAACTATTATTTCTATGAAGTTGCCGACCGTATGGGCATCTCGACGCTGAACAGCTATTGCCGCAAATTGGGCCTCGGTGTCAAGACCGGCGTGGAAGTGGGCGAAGCCAAAGGCGTTTTAGCAGGGCCGGATTACCGCGCGCAAAACGATGATATCTGGTACCCCGGCGATACCCTGCAGGCCGCCATCGGCCAATCGGATAACCTTTTTACTCCGTTGCAGTTGGCAAACTATGTTGCCACCATTGTCAACGGCGGCACCCGCTATAAGACCCATCTGGTGCAGGGTGTTTATGATCCCACCAGCGGGCTTTGCCTGGAAGAAGAGAAGATCAAGGTAGAAGATAACCTTAAGATGAAGGATGAAAACTACCACGCGATTATGCAAGGAATGCTGGAATGTGCCACCACCGGTACGGCGGCAGGTGTGTTCGGCTACTCCTATGAGCTGACCGCCGGTGCCAAGACCGGTACCGCCTCGGTCCCCGAGGGGACAGCGAACGGTGTCTTCGTCGCCTTCGCGCCCTATGAAGATCCGCAGATCGCGGTCTGCGTCGTGGTGGAGCACGGTGCCCACGGTAACTATGTCGGCTCGGTGGCAAGAGATATTTTCGACGCCTATTTTGCAGGGGTGGAATCGGGCAATGCCATCACCCCCGAAAATACCCTTCTTTCCTGAAAAGGGCTTGACAAAAAACTGTTTATTTGTTATATTAATTTTATTAAACCGATGAGTAAGAGTAAGTAAGAGGTTTGGAAAGCTTGCAGAGAGTCGCCGATGCTGGGATGGCGATAGCGGAACGATCTCCCAATGGGCTTACGAGGGCGGCACCAACGCGCCAAGGCGCAAGTATTGCCGACGGGGCATACCCGTTATCGTATGAGCCATATGATTGTATGGCATTGAGCGGATGATTTTTCATCAATATGGGTGGCACCGCAGAATTTTGTTATTTCTGTCCCATACTCTCTTTATAGGGAGTATGGGCTTTTTATTTTGAAAGGATGATCTTTATGTTTTTGTTGGCAGGGCGATGGCGAAACTAACCTTTAAACCAATTTCATCATTATTTATATTTAAGGAGAACTACTATGAATTTCAACGGAATTGATTTTGATACTTATTTTAAAAACTATCCCAATAAAGACGGCTATTTTGGACCCTACGGCGGTGCCTACGTCAACGACGACCTGAAAAAGGCAATGGCAGAGATCAACGATGCTTATTTCACCATCTGCAAATCCAGAAAGTTTATCGATGAACTGCGCCGCATCCGTAAGGAGTTCCAAGGCCGCCCCACCCCCATCACCCATCTGGAACGGCTGTCCAACAGTCTCGGCAACGGTGTCCAGCTTTATGTCAAGCGGGAAGACCTCAACCATACCGGCGCGCATAAACTCAACCATTGTATGGGCGAAGCACTGCTGGCAAAATATATGGGCAAGAAAAAACTGATCGCCGAAACCGGCGCCGGTCAACACGGTGTCGCGCTGGCAACTGCCGCCGCCTACTTCGGCTTGGAGTGCGATATCTATATGGGCTCGGTGGATATTAAAAAGCAAGCCCCCAATGTGGCAAGAATGAAAATTTTAGGTGCCAACGTGGTGGAAGTCACCCACGGTCTGGCGACCTTGAAGGAAGCGGTAGACGCCGCCTTTGAAGCCTATGCCAAGGATTATGAGAACAGCATCTATTGCATCGGCTCGGTGGTCGGCCCCCATCCCTTCCCCATGATGGTCCGCGATTTCCAAAGCGTTGTCGGTATCGAAGCAAGAGAGCAATTCACCGAAATGACCGGCGAACTGCCCGATGCCATCGTCGCCTGCGTGGGCGGCGGGTCCAATTCCGCCGGCTTCTTTGCAGGATTTCTCAACGATAATGTCGATATCTACGGCATTGAGCCGCTGGGTCGCGGCACCAAGCTGGGCGATCACGCCGCCAGCCTGCAATACGGCACCGAAGGGGTTATGCACGGCTTCAACAGCATTATGCTGAAGGACGAAAACGGCGACCCCGCCCCCGTCTATTCCGTCGCCTCCGGCCTGGATTACCCCTCCTCCGGCCCCGAGCACGCCTTCCTGCGCGACCTGGGCAGAGTCAAATACGATGTCATCAACGACGATGAAACCATCGACGCATTCTTCCGCCTCTCCAGAATGGAGGGTATCATCCCCGCCATCGAAAGCTCCCACGCTGTCGCCTACGGCATCAAACTGGCAGAAAAAATGGGCAAAGGCTCCATCCTGATCTGCCTCTCCGGCCGCGGCGATAAGGATATGGACT
>JAFSHF010000007.1 GCA_017440465.1 Clostridia bacterium | reverse complement strand
GCTATCGATAACAATAAGTGTATTCAGTGCGGTGCCTGTGTTTATCAGTGCCCCTTTGGTGCGATTATGGATAAATCATATATTCTTAATGTTATTGATCTCATTAAAAAGAGTGAAAATAACACCAAATATAAGGTTTATGCTATTGTTGCTCCTTCTATTTCAAGTCAGTTCACTTATGCGAAATTGGGTCAGGTTATCACAGGTCTTAAAGAACTTGGTTTCTTTACCGTTATTGAAGCGGCGCTCGGTGCTGATATGGTGGCTCAGGCCGAATCCAAGGAACTTGCCGAAAAGGGATTTTTAACAAGCTCTTGTTGTCCTGCATTTGTGCAGTACATTAAATCGGCATTTCCTGATTTATTGCCACTTGTGTCGCACAATCTATCGCCTATGGCTGCTCTTGCAAAATACATTAAGAGTACCGATGAAAATGCCAAGGTTGTATTTATCGGTCCTTGTACTGCCAAAAAAGCAGAAGCACAGCTTGAAAGTGTCAAACCGTATATTGATGCGGTTATGACCTTTGAAGAATTACAGGCTCTTTATGATAGTAAGGACATTGATATTACAACCCTGTCTGAAGATGTTTTGGATAACGCTTCTTACTTCGGTAGAATTTTTGCTCGCTCCGGCGGTCTTTCGGATGCTGTTGCACAAGGTCTCAAAGAGCAAAATATTGATTTTGACTTAAAAGCAATTCCTTGCGACGGTATTGAAGAATGCCGTATGGCACTTCTTAAAAAGAGTAAAAATGTGCTTGATGCTAACTTTATTGAAGGTATGGCTTGTGTCGGTGGATGTATCGGCGGTGCAGGTTGCCTCACCCACGGTGAAAAGAACAAAGCCGAGGTTGATAAATACGGCAGAGAAGCATTTGAAAAAACCATCAACGATGCTACGGCTGTCTTAAAATAGTCTGTTTTGTTCACGCCTGCTCTTTGCATTTTCTTGTCTTCGTGTAAAGGGCAGGCATTTTTTGGGGAGGTTTAATATGCGCAAAACAAAAATAGTATGTACCATCGGCCCCGCAAGAGAGATCAACAAGGTCGGCGTCAATATCTTAGACCTGCGGGATCAGATCCCCGATGCGCGCTATATCAGCAAATTTGAAGATATTGCCGAGACCTTGAAGAACGAGTTGGTAGATGGCGACATTGCCATCTTGATGGGCGCAGGAAATGTCAATCAAATTGCAGGACTTTTAACTGAATAAATACAAAAGAAAATGCGAGTTCGAACGAACTCGCATTTTTGGTTTTAATTCGGGAAGGGCGACCCTTCCCCTACAAATTCTATTATTAATAGCTACGGTAGCGTTTGGTGCGGCCGGCGGCTTCCATTTTGTCCAGATAGTCCAGAGCTTTACCGGTGCCCTTGGCAACGCAGGAGACGGCATCTTCCGCGATATAGGCGCGGATGCCGATCTTTTGGGAGATGAGTTGGTCAAAGCCACAGATCAGTGCGCCGCCGCCGGTCATACAGATTCCGTTTTGATAGATATCGCCGACCAGCTCAGGCGGGGTACGCTCCAAAACATTGTGCAATGCGTCGATAATGGTGACGGCACATTCCTGCAATGGCTCCATAATCTCATCGGAACGGATCTCGATGGATTGGGGCAGGCCGGTATTGAGGCTTCTGCCTTTAATGACCATCGTCTTGACCTCTTGCTGTGGATAGACACAGCCGATCTCCACCTTGATGGCTTCGGCGGTACGCTCGCCGACCAGCAGGTTATATTTCTTTTTGAGATAGCGGATGATGGATTCATCGAATTTATCGCCCGCCATCTTGACCGAATCGGAAAGAACCACATCGCCCAGCGAAAGAACGGCGATATCCGCGGTACCGCCGCCGACATCGACGACGATATTCCCGTTGGGCTTATAGATATCGATGCCTGCACCGATTGCCGCCGCTTTAGGCTCTTCGATCAAGGTGACGAATTTCGCGCCTGCGTTCTTCGCCGCTTCTTCCACCGCCATCTCTTCCACTTCGGTGACACCCGAGGGGACACAGATGATGACGCGGGGCTTGAAATAGGAATTTTTGGATGCTTTGGTGATGAAGTATTTAATCATCTTCTCGGTCACTTCATAATCGGAGATGACCCCATCCTTCAAGGGACGGACGGCAACGATATTGCCGGGGGTTCTGCCTACCATACGGCGCGCTTCTTCCCCGACCGCCAAAACTTTATTATGGGTCTTATCGATCGCCACAACACTGGGCTCTTTCAGAACGATACCCTTTCCCTTAACATAGACCAGAACGGTTGCGGTACCCAAATCGATACCGATATCATATCCCAACATAATGTTCCTCCAACAAAATTGAACTTCTATTATTTAATTATACCTATTTCTTCCTGAAAATTCAACTCTTTTTTACGGCGTTGGCGAAGGTGGCACAAACCACCTCGTCCGCGCCCGCCGAACGCAGAAGATCGGCGCAGGCATTTAAGGTCGCTCCGGTGGTAAAGAGATCATCGATCAACTGCACCCGACCCGAGACCGACGCCTTAGGTAAGAGGGCATAATTTTCTTTGGCGTTTTCCCAACGCTCTTCCGAAGAGAGATATTTTTGTTGCGTTCCGCCTACGCGGCGAAGCACGTCGCAACAAGGAAGATTCAAGCGTTGCGCAAGGTGCTCCGCCAGCACCTTCGAGGGATAGTAGCCGCGCTTGATACTGCTTTGGCGGGTCTGCGGCACATAAGTAATACAAGAAAAGTCCGTACCCAGCCGCGCGATGATATGAAAGTACATACGGCGGCTCATAAACTCCGCCAACTGCGGACGGTTTCTCTGCTTATAGCGGAGCAACAGGTTTCTGGGCGCGCCCGCATAGGCAAACGCCGACACATTTCTGCGGAAGGCGAACTGCCGCAGACCGCAATGGCAATCTTCGGGATAAGCCCCGCAGGTCGGGCAGACGATGGCGGTCAGTTCGGTTGTATTTTTCAAGCATTGCTTACAAGGCGTTGCATCCTTTTGGATAGTCTCGCAAAAGGGACAGCGCGGAGGATAAATCAAGTCTTTTAATTTCATTGCAAAAGATACCTCAAGCCGCTGTAGCGATTGGTATGTTTATTATTGGCGACCATATGGTCCACCACCTGCCTACTGCCGACGATGACCAGCAGTTGCTTGGCGCGAGTGACGGCGGTATAGAGCAGGTTACGGTACTGCAGTAAGGGGGTCATCTCCCCCAGCACCAATACCACCGCCTCAAATTCACTGCCCTGGCTTTTATGGACGGTGATGGCGTAGGCGGGCTCCAATTCGTCCAACTGCTCAAAGCCGTAGGTCGCCAAGCGGTCGTCGAATTGGATCTTCAGTTTTTTATCGCGGTGGTTGATCTCGGTAATGATACCGATATCGCCGTTGAACACGCCCGCTTCGTCCTTTCCTTCGGAGGTCAGGACCGGAAGGTCATAGTTATTGCGGATCTGCATCACCTTATCGCCTTCGCGGAAGATCTGGTCGCGGAAGGCGACGGTTTTGACATCGGCTTGGGCGGGATTAACACGGTCGCGGATGACGGAATTCAAATTGATCGTTCCTGTCAGCGTCTTGCGGGTGGGGACGATGACCTGAAGCCCGTCCATCACATCGACGCCATAGCGGCGGGGAATTCGGTTGACGATCATTTCGACCGCCGCTTCCAAGGTTCCCTGCGGTGTCTTCTTGGAGATAAAGAACAGATCGCCGCCGCTTTGCAATTCGGGGCGTTCCCCATTATTGATCTCATGGGCGGTGCGGATAATAGCACTGCTCTTTGCCTGACGGAAGATCTTGGTCAAACTGACGGTGGGAATAATTCCGCTCATTACCAGATCGGCAAGGACGTTTCCTGCGCCGACGCTGGGAAGCTGATCGGCATCCCCCACCATAATCAAGCGGCAGCCCAACGGCAACGCTTCCAGCAATGCCTCGAACAGCAGACTATCGACCATCGACATTTCATCGACGATCAGCACATCGCATTTTAAGGGATTGGCACTGTTATGGGTAAAAGCACCACTGCCTGTCTGCACCTCCAGCAGGCGATGGATGGTCTGCGCTTTACGGTCGCAGACCTGCGTCATCCGCTTGGCGGCTCTGCCGGTGGGGGCGCACAATTCGATGCGATAGTTCAATGCCTCAAACAAGGCGATCATTCCCCGCAGGGTCGTCGTCTTACCGGTGCCGGGGCCGCCGGTCAACACCATCACCCGATTTTCCACCGCGCAACGCACCGCTTGCTCCTGCGGATAATCGTAAAAGATGCCCAAATTATTTTGGCTCTTTTTGATGCGATCTTCCACATTGCGGATCTCTTGCTTACCAAACTGAAGCATCAGCTTGAGTTTTTCGGCGGAGCGAGTCTCGGCACGATAATATTTCGGCAGATAGACCGCTTCGCGGTTATGGATCATCGCCGATTCCAGCTGGTGACGTTCGCACATATTCTCAATGGCGATCTCCACCTCTTCCTCCGAAACGCCGACATACTGCGCGCCCAGCGGGATCAATTTCTCTTTCGGCAAGAAGCAATGCCCATTTTGCAGATTATGGGTCAGAATGTATTTTACGCAATACCCCACTCGCAGTTCATCGGCTTCTTTAATGCCGGAGGAAAGGGCAAGGTTATCTGCATTTTGAAAGGAAAAGCCCTCGATATCATCCCACAACCGATAGGGATTTTCTTGGATGATCTTCGGGGCAAGGCTACCATATTCCCGCGCAACCTTGACCGCAAAAGCGGGAGCGATCCCCATCTCGTGCAACGACATTAAGATCTCGCGGGTACCGACGGTCTCCCGAAAGGCATCGGAGAGTTTTTGGGCGCGTTCCTTGGTGATCCCTTTAATTTGGGTCAGCATCATTGGTTCGTGCTCTAAAATATCAAAGCTATCTTCGCCGAAGTATTCGACGATCTTACGGGCGGTGGCGGGGCCGATGCCCTTTACCGCACCACTGATCAAAAACTTTGTGATCCCCTCCAGCTCGCCGGGGAAGCTTTTATCGATCTCGGTGCAGACAAACTGCCTTCCATAAGTAGCGTGGTCTGCCCAATTCCCGACCGCATTGACCAGTTCGCCGACAAATATCGACACACAAGTCCCGACCGCGACCACGCGATCGCCATCGCAATCCAACACGAAAACTCGATAGCCGGTGCTTTCGTTTTCATAAATGACCTCTTCTACCGTACCTTCGATCTGCTCTTCTTCGAACAAGGCAGCCACCTCCTTTTTAACGAAATTTATATAGGTCATTATATCATAAATGCAACGCATTTTGATATAATTGTCCATCATTTTCGGTTGCCTGCCACGCAGGCGAGAAAATTGGACATCCTATAATATCCACAACCTCTGCGAACCTTGATGTTCATCAATGCTTTGTGTTATACGCAAACATCGATATCCATCGATGTTATGTGTGGATATTATATCATAAATGCAACGCATTTTGATATAATTGTCCATCATTTTCGGTTGCCTGCCACGCAGGCGAGAAAACTGGACATCCTATAATATCCACAATCTCTGCGAACATTGATGTTCATCAATGCTTTGTGTTATACGCAAACATCGATATCCATCGATGTTATATGTGGATATTATATCATAAATGCAACGCATTTTGATATAATTGTCCATCATTTTCGGTTGCCTGCCACGCAGGCGAGAAAATTGGACATCCTATAATATCCACAATGTCTGCGAACATTGATGTTCATCGATGCTTTGTATTATATGCTAACATCGATGTCCATCGATGTTATGTGTGAATGATCTGTGTGGATATTATAGCAGTTTATTGATCGTATGTAAACCGTACCCAGGGATTTTTTTCGCAGTATTCCAAAATGTCGGCCCGCATCCGATCCGATATTCCGCCATCGCTGATTTCAAGGGTCGCTTCTTCGTCACCGATATCTACGCGGTTCAACATCAGCAAAAGGGTGTTCAAAATATATTCTGTATTCTCGGCATTACCGCTCAGTTCCACCCGCAAAGAAACCTTGCGGATAGAGGATATGCGGCGCAGAGCGATAATTTCCAATAAAAACAGCAACGTTTCCATCAAGCCGACCACCGCAAAAAACGAGACCAACACCCAAAAAATCACCCATAACATACCTTAAATCCTCCAAATTGATGAATTGATCCATTATTATGGTATGCGGCGGACGGATAGAATGTGCAAAAGGCTGTAAAGTTATAAAACTTTACAGCCTTTTTGTTTATTTTACATATTCGCGCAGTTTTTCTGCCACCGAAGTATCTTCCCAAGGCAGGTTCAGATCCTCTCTGCCCATATGACCATAGCTGGAGGTCGGGGTATAGATGGGGCGGCGAAGATCAAAGTTCTTGATAATTGCCGCAGGGCGCAGATCAAAGAAATGATGCACCGCTTCCAAGATCTTTTCTTCCGCAACGGTTGCGGTACCAAAGGTATCCACCGTTACAGATACGGGGCTGGCGACGCCGATCGCATAGGCAAGTTCCACTTCGCATTTGCGCGCCAAGCCTGCCTTGACAATATTCTTTGCCACGTGGCGGGCGGCATAAGCGGCAGAGCGGTCGACCTTGGTGGGGTCTTTTCCGGAGAAGGCACCGCCGCCGTGGCGACCGTAGCCGCCATAAGTATCAACGATAATTTTACGGCCGGTCAGACCGCTATCCCCTTGGGGACCGCCGACAACGAAGCGGCCGGTGGGGTTGATATAATATTTGGTATCGATCAACAGTGCGGCGGGGACGATGGGGCGAATAACTTTATCCAAAATGTCGCGGCGCAGTTGCTCCAACGGAATCTCGGGGCTATGCTGTGAGGAAACGACGATGGTATCGACACGCACCGGTTGGTCATCCTCATATTCGACGGTGACCTGCGTCTTACCGTCGGGACGAAGGTAGGGCAAGATACCTTCTTTACGGACAAAAGTCAACTGCTTTGCCAATTTATGCGCCAAAGAGATCGCCAACGGCATCAGTTCTTCGGTTTCATCGGAGGCATAGCCGAACATCATACCCTGATCGCCCGCACCGGTAGACATGGCGGCATCTTCATCGCCTTCTTTTGCCTCCCAAGCCTGATCCACACCCATCGCGATATCGGGGGATTGGCGATCCAAGGTGACCAAAACACCGCAGGTATCACAGTCGAAACCATATTTTGCGCGGTCATAGCCGATCTCGCGGATCGCTTCGCGGACAATATTCTGATAATCGACCTGCGCTGTCGTTGTGATCTCGCCCATCACGTGAACGGTACCGGTAGTGACGGTAGTTTCGCAAGCGACACGCGCTTCCTTATCCTGCGCCAAGATGGCATCCAAGATACTATCGGAGATGCGGTCGCAGATCTTATCGGGATGACCTTCGGTCACCGATTCGGAGGTAAATAAATAATTTCTTGCCATTTTTTCTTCCTTTCTAATCTTTCGATCCAAAAAAATACGCTCTTGAACATATCAAGAGCGTACCGTAAACTTATCTTTCGGATAAAATCCGCAGGATTTGACACCTTACCTTTGCAGGTTGTCGGGCTTCATCGGGCCTGTTCCCTCCGCCACTCTTAATAAGATATATTCAATTATGTGCCATTGGCACATTCAAGCCGATTACGGCTTGGCTTAAAACTGCATATTTGCAGTTTTAAGCATTGATAATCTTGCAATAAAATTAAAATTATCGATAGATAATTACCAAAAACGAAGTTTTTGGCTTCAAACAAGCATTGCTTGTTTGAAAATTTAATTTTATTATAAGATATATTCAATTGCATAAGATAGTATATAGTATACTGCAAAAATTGTCAAGTTTATTTTTTTAATATGGGAGAAAGTTTTTTATAGATCAAAAAACAAAGAATTGACACAATGATTCCCTTAACCGTTGTGAAGGGGAAATTAAAGATCAAAAGAGATTCAAAAATGCTGTCCACCGCGGGCAAGATCGCTTGATAGGCGGATAAAATCACTGCTTTAGGGATCATAATTTTATAATAGATGGGATAGACAAGGAAATAATTGATCAAAACGCAGAAAAATCCCAAGGAAAGGGAGCCGATCAGCGAACCGAGCAGCGCGGAACCGCGGCTTTTACGGTGGCGATAGATCCAACCTGCAGGAACAACAAAGAAGATCCCCATTAAGAAATTCGCCAACTCCCCTACCCCTGCGGTGGAGGTTACCAACAGATGCAATGCGTTCTTCAAAAAGCAGACCAAAACACCATAGAGGGGGCCGTAAGCAAAGGATGCGATCAATGCCGGAAGTTCGGAAATATCAAATTTGATAAAGGACGGCATAATGGGGACGCCCAATTCGATAAACATCAATATAAAGCCGACCGCACCAAACAAGGCAGAGACGACCAGACTACGCAATACTTTTTTATTCATAACATACTCCAAAAAAATAAATATCCCCCGATACGAATATCGGGGGATATTATTATCATTTCAAAAAATACACTTCTATCATCCGGACTATACCGTCGGTTCAGGAATTACACCTGATCATGCGCCATAAGCGCTCGCAGACTTTACTGCCGGTGGGGAATCGCACCCCGCCCCGAAGCAATATTTAGATTTTGAAATTACTCGTTGATCGCGGTAACAACGCCGGAACCAACGGTGCGGCCACCTTCACGGATAGCGAAGCGCAGACCTTCTTCGATAGCGATCGGAGTGATCAGCTCAACGTCCATATCAACGTTGTCGCCGGGTTTGCACATATCAACGCCATCGGGCAGGGTGATAACACCGGTAACGTCGGTAGTTCTGAAGTAGAACTGAGGACGATAGTTGGTGAAGAAGGGGCTATGACGGCCACCTTCGTCCTTGGTCAGAACGTAAACCTGACCCTTG
>JAFSHF010000006.1 GCA_017440465.1 Clostridia bacterium | reverse complement strand
TATTGGCCATCAAGCCACGCATACCTGCCAGCTGACGGATCGGGTTCATGCTACCGCGCGCACCGGAGTTTGCCATCATATAGATGGGGTTGAATTCATCCAGATAGTTCTTCAATTCGTCGGTAACCAACTTGGTGGTTTCATCCCAAGTGCTGATAACCAACTGATAACGTTCCTCATCGGAGATCAAACCGCGACGATAGCTGGCAAGGATCTTAGTGATCTTCTTTTCAGCCTCTTCGATCAATTCATACTTCTTGGGAGGAACGGTCATATCGCTGGCGGCAACGGTAATCGAACCGCGGGTGGAATACTTAAAGCCTTGCGCTTTAACCATATCCAGCATTTCCGCAGTAACGGTGCTACCCTTTTGCTTAATGCAACGATAGATGATCTTATCCAAGGTCTTCTTGGTAACGGTTTCCTGCACTTCCAGATCAAAGATCTTGGCGGGATCGGTACGATCCACAAAGCCCAGATCCTGCGGAATGGCATGGTTGAAGATCAACTGACCGACGGTACAATTAATGATACGGCTTTCCATCTTGCCTTCCCACTCGCGGGTTACGCGAACGCGGATGGGAGCGTGCAGGCCGATAACACCGTTGTCATAAGCAACGATGGCTTCGTCTTCATCCTTAAACGCCTTGCCCTCGCCGGGCTCATCGTGCTTAACGATGGTAAGGTAATAAGAACCGAGAACCATATCCTGGGTCGGAACGGTTACAGGATGACCGTCCTGCGGCTTCAAGAGGTTATTGGCAGAGAGCATCAGCAAGCGGGCTTCCGCCTGCGCTTCTGCAGAAAGGGGTACGTGGACCGCCATTTGGTCACCGTCGAAGTCGGCGTTAAATGCGGTACATACCAGAGGATGCAGTTTGAGTGCGCGGCCTTCAACCAAGACCGGCTCAAACGCCTGAATACCCAAGCGGTGCAGGGTCGGCGCACGGTTGAGCAATACAGGATGGTCCTTGATGACGCTTTCCAGCGCATCCCAGACTTCCTTGCGCATCCGCTCCACCATCTTCTTGGCAGACTTAACATTGGTTGCCAGACCATCGGCGACCAGCTTCTTCATCACAAAGGGCTTGAACAGTTCGATCGCCATTTCCTTGGGCAGACCGCACTGATAGATCTTCAGTTCGGGGCCGACAACGATAACCGAACGACCGGAATAGTCGACACGTTTACCCAGCAGGTTCTGACGGAAACGACCTTGCTTACCCTTGAGCATATCGGAGAGGGATTTCAGCGGGCGGTTATTCTGACCGGTGACCGGACGGCCGCGGCGACCGTTATCGATCAGCGCGTCCACAGCCTGCTGCAAAATCCGCTTTTCATTACGGACAATAACCTCGGGAGCGCCCAATTCGAGCAATCTCTTCAAGCGGTTATTGCGGTTGATGACCCGACGATAAAGATCGTTCAGATCGGAGGTGGCAAAACGGCCGCCGTCCAACTGGACCATCGGGCGGATTTCGGGCGGAATGACCGGAATAACATCCAAGATCATCCACTCGGGGCGGTTGCCGGAAAGGCGGAACGCTTCCACACACTCAACTCTTTTAACCAAGCGGCTCTTCTTTTGACCGGTGGCGGTTTCCAACTCTTCCTTCAATTCGGCGGCCAGCTGATCCAGATCGATCTCGCTGAGCAGCATCTTGATGGCCTCCGCACCCATCAGGGCGGTGAAATCATCTTCATAACGCTCTTTATATTGAGCATATTCGCTATCATTGAGGATCTGCTTTTTCTCCAGCGGAGTGAAGCCGGGATCGACAACGATATAGGAATCGAAATAGAGAACCTTTTCCAGATCCTTGGGAGAGATATCCAGGATCAAACCCATACGGGCAGGGATTCCCTTAAAATACCAGATATGCGAAACGGGAGCGGCCAATTCGATATGGCCCATTCTCTCGCGGCGAACCTTGGCTTTGGTGACTTCAACACCGCACTTTTCGCAGATCTTACCTTTGAACTTAATTCTCTTATACTTACCGCAATGGCATTCCCAATCCTTGGTGGGCCCGAAGATCTTTTCGCAGAAAAGACCTTCTTTTTCGGGCTTTAAGGTACGGTAGTTGATGGTTTCGGGCTTGGTAACCTCACCATGAGACCATTCGCGGATCTTATCGGGAGAAGCAAGACCGATTTTTACGGCTTCAAAACTATTATATTCCATATTAAAATACTCCTTTCCGCGAATTATTCTTCGTCCAGATCAGCCGCATCGGCTTCATCTGCTTCGTCTTCATCCTCAGACCAATCGCCCAGATCCAGATCAGCGGTCAGATCCTCTTCGGCATCGTCCTCCTCAGCGGGAGCCGCTTCGTCTTCGTCGTCAAACATATTGGCCATATCAGCACCATCCTTCGCCTTGGCGCGGAAACGTGCTTCGTAGATATCGTCATCGTCGTCCTCAAAGGAATCACGCAGATCGATCTCTTCCATATTGCCATCCAGACACTTGAAGTCCAGACCCAAGGATTGCAGTTCCTTGACCAAAACCTTGAAGGACTCGGGGATGCCGGGATCGGGGATGTTCTGACCCTTGACGATGGCTTCGAACGCTTTGACACGGCCGACAACATCATCCGACTTGACGGTCAAAATCTCCTGCAGGGTGGATGCGGCGCCGTATGCTTCCAGCGCCCAAACTTCCATTTCACCGAAACGTTGGCCGCCGAACTGCGCCTTACCGCCGAGCGGTTGCTGAGTAACCAAGCTGTACGGACCGGTGGAACGGGCATGGATCTTATCATCAACCAAGTGATGCAGTTTGAGGAAGTACATATAACCGACGGTAACCGGATTATCGAAGGGCAGACCGGTACGTCCGTCATAAAGGACAGTCTTACCGTCTTCCCGCTTGCCGGCTTCCTTCAGGCAGGTGCGGATATCGCTTTCGACCGCGCCGTCGAAGACCGGAGTCATCACCTTCCAGCCCAGCGCCTTAGCGGCATAGCCCAGGTGCACTTCCAAAACCTGACCAATATTCATACGGGAGGGAACGCCCAGAGGATTCAGAACGATATCCAAGGGAGTACCATCCGGCAGGAAGGGCATATCTTCCTGCGGCAGGATGCGGGAAATAACACCCTTATTACCGTGGCGGCCTGCCATCTTATCGCCGACGCTGATCTTACGCTTTTGGGCGATATAGACACGGACAACCTTATTGACACCGGGAGAAAGCTCATCGCTGTTCTCCTGCGTGAAGATCTTAACATCCACGATGGTACCGTACTCACCGTGGGGTACGCGCAGAGAAGTATCGCGAACTTCGCGCGCCTTTTCACCAAAGATGGCGCGCAACAGTTTTTCTTCGGCGGTCAGCTCGGTCTCACCCTTGGGGGTAACACGACCGACCAGGATATCGCCGGAGCGAACCTCAGCACCGATGCGGATAATACCGCTGGCATCCAGATCCTTCAGCGCATCTTCGCCGACGTTGGGAACGTCGCGGGTGATCTCTTCGGGACCCAGCTTGGTGCTTCTGGCTTCGATCTCATATTCTTCGATATGGATCGAAGTGTAGATATCTTCCTTGACCAGACGCTCGTTCAGCAGAACCGCATCTTCGTAGTTATAACCTTCCCAGGTCATAAAGCCGATCAGCATATTGCGGCCGAGGGCGATTTCACCGTTCTGGGTGGAAGGACCGTCGGCAATGATCTGATCTGCTTCGATCATCTCACCAACGCTGACGATGGGCTTTTGGTTGATACAGGTACCCTGGTTGGAACGCAGGAACTTGGTCAGTTCATAGGTATCCTTTTCCCCACCGCCGCAATCGATAACGATCTTATCGGCAGAGACGAACTCAACGGTACCGGCGCGCTTGGAAACCACGCAAACGCCGCTATCGTGCGCAATCTTATATTCCATACCGGTGCCGACAACAGGGGCTTCGGGACGCAGCAGGGGCACAGCCTGACGTTGCATGTTCGCACCCATCAGAGCACGGTTGGCGTCGTCGTTCTCCAAGAACGGAATCATCGCGGTCGCGGAAGAGACCATCATTCGGGGAGAAACGTCCACATAATCAATAAATTTGCCTTCCACTTCGATGATCTCATCGCGGCGGCGGGCGGTGACACGCTCGCGGGCAAAGCAACCGTTTTCATCCAGCGGCTCATTCGCCTGAGCAATGGTATAAGCATCTTCCACATCGGCGGTCATATACACGATCTCATCGGTAACTCTGCCGGTTTCCTTATCGACCTTACGGTAGGGGGCCTCAATGAAGCCATACTCATTGATGCGAGCATAGGATGCCAAGTAGGAGATCAGACCGATGTTCGGACCTTCAGGGGTCTCGATCGGGCACATTCTGCCATAATGGGTATAGTGAATATCGCGGACTTCGAAGCCTGCGCGATCACGGCTCAAACCGCCGGGACCCAGCGCAGACAAACGGCGCTTATGGGTCAACTCCGCCAAGGGGTTGTTCTGATCCATAAACTGAGACAAGGGAGAAGAACCGAAGAATTCCTTAATGGCGGCAACCACCGGGCGGACGTTGATCAACGCCTGGGGAGTCACCGACTCGGTATCCTGCAGGGACATTCTCTCTTTGATGGTACGCTCCATACGGGCAAAGCCGATACGGAACTGGTTCTGCAACAGCTCACCAACACCACGAATACGGCGGTTGCCCAGATGGTCGATATCGTCGGGGGTGCCGACACCGTAGGTCAAGCCGATCAGATAGCTGACGGTCGCCAACATATCATCGACAATGATATGCTTGGGGATCAGCTCGAGGCGGCGCAGGTTGCACTGCTCTTTGATCTGCTCCTCGGTCTCGCAGCTTTCCAAAATCTCTTTCAAGACGGTGAAACGAACGCGCTCATTGAGACCACATTCATTGGGATCGAAGGAGAGGAACTTAGATGCATCCACCATACCGTTGGAGAACACATTCAGCACCACATCGCCGACCTGGATCTTAACGTTGAATACACCGGCATCTTCGATCGCCTGCGCCAAAACGCGGTCGATCTTCACGCCTGCATCTGCCAGAACTTCGCCGGTCATGGGAGCGACAACGGGCTCGGCAGTTACCTGATGGAGCAGGCGGTCTGCCAACGCCATCTTCATATTATATTTATAGATGCCCACGCGGGACTGATCATAACGCTTGTCGTCGAAAAACAGATTGTTGAGGTGCGCGATGGCGCTTTCCACCGCTGCAGGCTCGCCGGGACGCAGTTTCTTATAGACCTCGATCAAGCCTTCGTTGCTGTCGTGTGCAATATCCTTTTCCAAGGTCTTGGTGATATAGGGGCCTGCACCGAAGAGATCGGTGATGGTGGCATCCGCACCCAGATCCAGATGGTTAAAGGGGCTATAGGCATCGCGCGCGACAAAATGACCCAATGCACGGACAAAGGTGGTGATGGGCAGTTTGCGGTTCTTATCGATGCGAGTATAAATGACATCGAAGGAATCGGTCTCATATTCCAACCAAGCACCGCGGTTGGGGATGACTTGGGTCTTATAGAGGGGGTTACCGCCCTTATCCAACTCCTTGGAGTAATAGATACCGGGGGAACGGACCAGCTGAGATACAACGACACGCTCTGCACCGTTGATCACAAACGTACCGCTCTCGGTCATCAGCGGGAAATCACCCATATAGATCTCCTGCTCTTTGAGCTCGCCGGTCTCATTATTGGTCAAGCGAACCAATGCCTGAATGGGAGCTGCGTAGGTGGTGTCCCGCGATTTACATTCGATCACGCTGTATTTCGGGGGTTCGTTCATGCTGAAATCCAAAAAGTCCAACACCAGATTACCGGAATAATCTGTGATGGGGGAAACATCCGCAAAGACCTCCTTCAAGCCTTCCTTCAAAAACCATTCGTAGGAATTCTTCTGGATCTCAATGAGGTTGGGCATCTCTAAGATCTCATCGATCTTATTGAAGCTCATTCGTTTGTTTTTACCCAGAACCTTTTCTCTCGGCATCAATAAATCACTCCATTTCCTTTATATTAAGAAAAATTCTCTGTTTTGCACGATAAAACCGCAAAATTTCTGTGAAATTTCTACACTTCCATCGTTTTCCAAGCGCTATTTTTCCATTATGATGCAGTTTAATATTGTATCATTTGTCAATGGGCTTGTCAAGGGGAATTTTCATTTTTTCAAAATTCATCGATAAATAAAAAACGCCCTGAAGATGCTTGGCAACCTCAGGGCGTTTGTCTAGTTTAAGTTCACGGCTTCATTGCTATAGTGAATACATCGGGATCATCGGGTAGCTTAAAATACAGTTGATCTTCTATGCCCATAAAATGAGTGAGATACATCGTATAATTATCGATAAAATATGGGGATTGATTTTTAAGCAAGTGATCATAAACGGTAAAGTTCATTCCTTCAGGATCTGCCCCTTCTCTATCAAAACGAACAATACAGTAACCAAATGTTTTTATTATTTCATCTACGATATAAAGCTCATCATTATAAAGAAAGGTTGACCCGGAGGTATAGTGAACCTCTTCCTGCGCAGTAATGCCAGGAAAAAACTCTCCAATTGGTACAATCTGTTCGTCTGATTTACAGACAATTACTAAATTATCGCTTATATTATAATCAGGGAAATAAACCAAATATACAGATTCTCCAAGTGTTCCAATATTGGTATATTTAAGATTTCCATTCTGATCCGCCGCATAGAACGTTCCGCTAAATCCATCCACACCCGAAAAATCAACAATAAAACTAAATACATTGTTATCGGCATATGTCTCATACACTTTGAGTCCATCTTTCTGAAAATCAGAAAACTTGCTCGCATTCTTTTCAGAAGCATACTTTAGATTTCCTTCAGGAAACGATTTGAGGTTCACAAGATCGCAAGACGTTGCCACCAAGATGATAAGTATCAACAACGCAATACGAGCAATTCTTTTTTTCATTATGAAGCCTCCAAAACAGTGATTTTTATCGATTTTCCGCCTCTAACAATTGAAATGGACGATCCAACTCTAAAGTTCTCATAAAAATCTGCTTTTGTGAATATTTCTTTTTCGTCAACATAGCAAATAACATCGTTTGCCAAAATCTGACCATTCAGTATCGAGGCATCCCCTACATCAATAACCGTTATGCCCGAAGACAAGAACACACCATACTGGTTATTTAAATTCTCAGAAAAAGTCAAGTCAAGTTCAATCGGCTTCGCATTCTTTTTAAATACCTTAATGGAATTTATTAACTTGTCTCCATATATCGCAAAAGATAAACCCTCGGTGGCAAACTCCGTCGATTTGAAAGCATTCATTGCAATTACATCGCCGTCCTCGTTAATCAATGGACTACCGCTGCATCCCGGACTTAATGGCAAATCGGTTTGCAATAAATATTGATTTGCCAGACCATTAACATTAATATTTGTTATCTTCCCACTCAAAACTGTGTTTTTCAAAAATATAGTTTTAGGTGTACAAACGCATAAAATATTCTCGTCAATTCCTATTTCATCGTCCGATATTTTTAAAAACGGATAGCCTTCAGCTTCAATTTGCAAGATTGCTATATCATTTACAGTGTCTGAATATAATACTTCAGTGTCAAATATCTTTCCATCATACGTCATAACAACACATTGGGATGTAACATTGTGATTCGCCGTCATTATCAATCCATCATCAAAGAAAAAACCAGTTCCAACAGAAACATCGTCTACTATTTTTGAATTTCTGACATCAATACCTCCAAACAATGAAACCGTAGCTTTCACCAGGTCATCCGTATTGACTCGATGTTTTTTACATCCAACACTCACAATAACAGATGCTATAATTGCAATGATTATCACCGAAAACAAAAGTCTTGATACTTGTTTTTTCATTTTCTTGTCGAACAATAAGTCCCCGGAGTTTCATCAACAAATGCATAACTCGGACTTACAGAAACATCCAGTCCGGAAAAAGAAACACTGGGAGAAACTATCGGTATTTTTGTACAATGAATATATCCACCTGCAGCCGATGTGGCCGTCACATTCGAATTATTTAGAACCGTTCTATATGACATATAACCTCTATGGTTCGTATATCTGTAATTAATGAATCCATCCGAAGCAACATACGCTTCTGGATCTTTTAAATTAACCGTATATGCAACACCGGAAGTGCCGTCGTATGAATATGTGACAGGAGTATAACTCTCATATGTTTCTGAAACTATAGTATCATTACTCAAAGCGAAATCATATTTATATACATAATTCTCACTATCTTGGATCATCGTTGTATTATCTTGATGCGTCAGATAAAACACATCCTCCCTCGTATTCACAGGATGAATAACCCATTCCCACCGATAAGAATTAAGAAAAGTATTGTTTCCCTCCCAAGCTAAATATTGATCTTGCTTTAAGTATCCGGTACTGTTATATTGATTCAAATCTGTACTAGTAGACCAAATATTAGATATCGCCAATTTCCCGGTTGATGACAACTGCGTTACATCCGCGCCATCATTGATTTTACTTTTTTCTTGGTTGACATGATAATCGAATTGATCCTTTTTCATTTCAACAATATATTCTTCATCACTCTCATCGGCACAGTAACAAAAATACTTAGTACTTTTGGATGTTGATTGGGCGTCGGCATAATCTAAAATCATCTTCTCCGGCAAGTCAGCAATTTCTTTCATAGACCATCCCATTTGTAACATGTTGCTAACAGCCACGTCATAATTACTGGTTTCAGACGGCACTGCGGCCTCAAATATTTCAGGATAATGCACAATGACGTTCTTATTAATTTGATCTTCCGAAGCACTACAGATTGGCATCATCGTAATCAACATAGAAATCATAATGCTAAACACAAATAATGATTTTTTCATAATTAGTATATCCCTCCTTTAACACTTCTTCTGACTACTATAATCAGCGATGGGTTCATTGGCATTGCTGCTATAAACTGTCTAAACCGCTTTGTTAATCGTTCCGCTTATCCCAACCAAAGACACCTACGAGTCGTAGTTCTATTTAAAATAGAAAGTTTTCGCTGAAATTATTCATAGAATATTTGTAACTGATAGGGAGATAACGATTCTACAGTATGGTTATCGCCCGCATTGCACAGCGACGTTGTTCTTCCGGAATGAACCTCAAAATGAACGTGGGCTCCGGTGGCATTTCCTTCTGCGCCCTGAACCCCCAAATACTGACCGAGAGTGAATTGTCCCGTATTCTGCGAGCGAGAACTAAAGTGATGAAAACTATATGTTTGGTTTACGGTTTGATTATTATAAGTTCCGGTATAAATGAAAACTCTATGATCTTCGGTGTCTATTCGAGTCCCCTCTACCGGAGAATATACATATCGACCTGCTCCGCCATAATTATAATCCAGGCCTTCGTGTGCACCTCCCGAGCTTTGAGAATATGTCCCATACATATTTGTACAGTTCAAATCCTCACTTTCATCCAAGATCCGCCGATAAAGTAACCCCTTGGTCGCAAAAGCACGCTGAACACGAACCTCGATCCATGCCGCGCTCGTTGTGACACTATTACTAAAATAATCATTTCCATATTTGGGGTAATAAACCCACTCATAATAACCATTCGCATGCGACGGCAACGTATAATTGGGATATGCCGTATCCATAGCATTGAGTTCATTAACATCGACATTCATCAATTCAAGGTTTTGCAACTGCGCTTCTTTATATTGCATGTAGGTCCCGCCACCAAAGGTCAAGTCTATCAAAGAGATATATGCAATTTCCAATGTATTCTTTAGTTCGGCATCACTTTGAGCCAAGATGGTTTCGGGAGTATGGTACTCCTTGAACAAATAGAACAAATCGGCATCCTGAATTCCGCGACGATACAACTGCGCCAATTGAACACCCTTAAAACGGCGTTTAATTGTGGCAAGGTCTTGCTCCTCGGAATACTCTCTCATTTGCTCATTGGTCCATCTGCTGATATCAACATTTTCTAGATCGGGATAGAATTTCTTATAGATATCGACCTGAGTTTCTGTTAGACGCCAAGTATCTTCCAATGCTCGATACTCATTCATCGACATATCGATATATTGATCTTCGGTTATTCCGTGTTCTTCCAACGCTTGAACAAAATCCGCATTGTTTTCCATTGTTCCGATCACGCGATCATCTTCTCTGATGATCTTGCTGGGATCGATACGCGGAACCTGAATATCCATCGAAGAAGGCAACGAAATCTTTTTCAGTACATTCAATTCGTTGGCTGTTTTATTTACTTTCAACAAAGCATTTTTTGCAACATCCGCAGTAAAATATTCTCCGGTCTCCATCTTTTTTACCAAAGCAGATTCACCGACAAGCAAATGATTTCCTCCGCCGATTGCATAAGTCGGAAAGCAAAATAAAACCAACGATAAAATCATTACACATAATACGAATCTTTTTTTCATAATAACCTCCTTTTTCTCAAATCATTCATAACATTCTACTCATAAAAATCGACTCATCAAACCATTGGTTACACCCCCTTTTTGATTAAGTATAATCATCACTCAAGGTGATCATTATTAAAATTTAGGTACGATAACCGAGCCATCTTCAATTTGTCCTTGATAATAATTCTTGGCAGAAATAAATTGAACAGGTATTTTCCCATCCTCCGAATAAAAAGATACATCGATAATTGAATAGCTATCAAACCCTTTTACCTCGCCTTTGAGAATCATTGCGCGGTCTGCCGGGTAGGTTGCTCTGCTCTCTACCGTCTCCTCATAATTATAGCGATTAAAATTATAATTGATGCAACGGGCAGTAATCAAGGTCTTTCCGTCCACTTCCTCTTTTCGATATTGAATCAACTCAACAAGGGGTGTATCCAATAATGAACCGGATTTAATAAACACTTGATCGTCATCGGCAAGACCGTAGGTAACACCAAACCATTTTTTGGCAATCTCCTCAATTGCTTTTCCGGAATAATTGACCCCCATATCCACATAGGTCTTATCTTCTTCCTTGACAAAATATTCACAATAATATTTGAACCATTCCAACTCCATCGGCTTTCCCGGTTCAAAACCATAAAGCGACATCGCATCAATGCGATATTCCTTGGCGAAATCGAAGAACCAGCGGCGTTGTTCATCGGTGATGGACGGATCCTTCCATTGGGGATCGAGCTTAGGATCGACATGAGGCTCCTCTTCCGGATTTTCAAATCCTTGCTCTTGCTCCGATGCAGGTTGGTCCTGCGATGCACCTGCATCCTGCACAGTCTCATTGGGTTTGGCGCAACCGGTGAGGATGAGCAACAGCACTAACAACAAAGCAATAATTTTCTTCATTTTCTTTCCTCCTATCGAATGGATTTGGCAACCTTGAGGCTCCTTCTTACTCAAAGCAATAAATTGTTAAAATTTAGGAACGGTCACTGAACCGTCTTCTATAGAAAACATATGGTATTCCATTGCGGAAACAAATTGCGAGGGCATCTTTTCATCTTCAGTATAAAAAGACACGTCGATAATCGAATATCTATCAAAGCCTTTCACTTCGCCTTTCAAAACCATTGCATAGTCTGCAGGGTAGGTTGCTCTGCTTTCCACACGATCATCACCGATATAGCGATTAAAACCATAGTTGATACAACGGGCGGTAATCAAGGTTTTTCCGTCTACCTTTTCTTTCTTATATTGAATCAGTTCGGCAAAGGGACGGTCAAGCAGGGAGCCGGCTTTAACAAACACTTGATCATCGTCGGCGAGACCGTAGGTGATGCCGAATCGCTCAGCGATCTCCTCCACCGCCTTTCCGGAGTAGCTGACCCCCATATCCACATAGGTCTTATCTTCTTCCTTGACAAAATAGGCGCAATAATATTTGAACCAATCCAATTCCATTGGGTGCTCGGCATCGAAATCATACATGGCATCGATGCGGTATTCTTTGACCAAATCGAAGAACCAGCGGCGCTGTTCATCGGTGATGGAGGGGTCTTTCCATTGGGGATCGAGTTTAGGATCGACATGGGGTTCTTCATCGGGATTTTCAAATCCTTGCTCTTGCTCCGGAGCCGGTTGCTCCTGCAATGCGCCCGCCTCCTGCTGCGGCTGATCGGGCTTGGCACAACCGGAAATGTTCAGCAACAATATTAATCCGCAAAGGATCAACAGCAACATGAATACTATAGCAATGATTCTTTTCATATTCGTTCCTCCTATTGAATCGATTCGGCGACCTTGAACATTTCTTCTTCGGTCAGGGTGCCGTTGAGTTGGTAAAGATATTCCCCATCGTTGAAGATCAGGTGGGTACAACTTTCGCTTTTGAGCAGATACCCTTCATATTCACCCACGCGGATCCGCTCGCAGAGGGCATCTTCGGCATAGGCTTGGGCATCCGAGCTGTTTCCATATTGGGCGTAATAAAAGCAATCGGTCCCTTCCCCCTCGTAAATCAACTCTACCTTCCGAGGTTCGCTTCGGTCTTCCTTCAGGAAATACCCTTCCGGCAGATAGGAAGGAACCTTGGGGGTAATTGGGTCCTTTGTTGTTTCATAGGGAAGGTCGATATTAAAGAAATGAACATATACACCGTTTTCCGAAAAGTTTCGGACATTGAAATAGGATTCTTCTTTTTGATTACTATAGACACTCAGCGCTACAGCCGAGCCGGAGACAAGAACCGCGGATGCGATACAAGCAACTCTTTTCAACATTGTATTGATCAGCGGATAATAAAACCGCTTTTGCCGCTGCAGCAGACGCTCCATTCTTTCTTCAAAACGTGGCGAAAAGGAAATCTCTTGAAGATCTTCCTCCTTTGGCAATCGAGATGCCACAAACTGCGTATATTGGGAAAAAGCATCATAAAGTTTTGATTCATCCAACATAAAGTTCTTCCTCCTTCATTTGTTCTTTTAACAATGCGCGAGCGCGCTCCAGCCGCTTACGGACGGTGACGGAAGAGATCTTAAGTAAGGAAGCACATTCCTTGGCAGAGAAGCCGTAATAAACCGTCAGTTCCAAAACATCCCGATAGATGGGTTTGAGCTGGGCGATGCAATGCGCCAGCACCTGCACCCCCAAATCCTGCTGGGGATCGACCCCGCCGCTGATGGGGATCTCTTCCATATCTGCGGCAACGCGACGCTGCTCTTTACGGAGCAGATCCACCGCGACATTGCGGGTAATTATGTATAAAAATGCTTTGGTATCCTTCTCATTCATCTGCTGCAGTTTGCCGATATTGGAGATCACCGCAAGCATCACATCATGGAGCGCATCCTCCGCCCATTCCCGCTTTTGCAATTTAGAATAGGCAATGTGATAGATTAATTTTCTATATTTATAATAAATCTCTTCGATCTTGCTTTTTTCTTCCGGAAGAGAAGCAAGGCTCAAATAGAATGACAGCATTTTATTGGGGTCCTTTCTCTTTGTGTTTTCATTATATAAATCGTATGGAAATGATAAAATGTGACAAAAAGAAAAACCGTTTCCAAAAAGGAAACGGTTTTATTTCTTTTTTGAATTAAACCTTTTGCTTAACTCTGGCAGCCTTACCAACGCGATCACGCAGGTAATACAGCTTAGCGCGGCGGACTTTACCGCTGCGAACGATCTCAACCTTAGCAACGTTGGGAGAATGAACCAGGAAGGTTCTCTCAACACCGCAGCCATAGGCTACGCGGCGAACGGTGAAGGTGGAGGAGATACCGTTGCTATGCTTTGCAATGATGGTACCCTCGAACGCCTGAATACGCTCTTTGTTGCCCTCTTTGATCTTAACGCTGACACGCACGGTATCACCGATATTCAAAACGGGAACTTCATTCTTTAATTGCTCATTTGTAACTGCTTTCAACAAATCCATTTTACAGTTCCTCCTTAATATATCGGACATTCGTGCGAGCAATGTGCAGAGGACTATCCGTTTTTATGCCATAATATCATAACATAGCCTTTTTCATTTTGCAAGTGTTTTTTTCGAAAATATTGAATTTCTTTTCCTTATAATTAAATAATCACATTTTTTCGGGTGCATCGATGCCCATCACAGAAAGCGCATTGGCAATAACGTTCTTGGTAGCAACGCAAAGGGTGAGCCGCGCCTTTTGCAGATCTTCCGCCTCCCCTTTGATGCGGCAGGCGTTATAGAAGCTATGGAAGCAGCCCGCCACCTGCATCACATAGTGGGTCAGGCGAGAAGTTTCCAACGCATCGGCGCAGCCGACGATCTCTTCGGGGAAATTGGCAACCGCGCGAATCAGCGCACGCTCTTCGGCGGTTTGGAACATTGCCGCATCGATGGGTGCATCCTGATAGGTGACGCCCAGCTCGTCCATCGTTCTAATAATGGAGCAGATACGGGCGTGGGCATACTGCACGTAATAGAGCGGGTTTTCATTATCTTGTTTCAATGCCAGATCCAGATCAAAATCCATCGCGCTATCGCAACGGTTCAGATTGAAGAAGAACCGCGCGGCATCGGCGGGGATCTCATTGAGCAGATCCGCCAAGGTGATGCTCTTACCGGTACGCTTGGACATACGGAAGGGTTCGCCGTCCTTCATCAGCCGCACCAGCTGCATTAAAACAAACTGCAGTTTTTCCTGATCCTGCCCGATGGCCGCCATCGCCGCCTTAAAGCGCAGGGTATGACCGTGGTGATCGGCACCGAAGACATCGATGCAACGGTCAAAGCCGCGCTTTTCAAACTTATTGCGATGGTAGGCAATATCCACCGCGTAATAGGTATAGAAGCCGTTGGCCTTGACCAAAACTTCGTCCTTTTCACAGCCGAATTCGGTGGCTTTAAACCACTTGGCGCCCTCCTGCTCATACATCCAGCCGCGGTCTTCCAGCAGTTTGACCGTTTCGGCGACATAACCGCTTTCGTGCAGGGTGGATTCCAAGAACCATTCATCAAATTGGATCTTATATTTTGCCAGATCGCTCTTCATGCGGGCGATATTATTTTCCAAACCAAAGGCGATCATTTTGGACGTGACCACATCTTCTGCTTCTTCGGCGGCTTCGGGGTGATTCTCCAAATAGGTCTTTGCCAGCACCTTGATATCATCGCCGTGGTAGCCGTTTTCGGGGAATTCCACCGCATCCTCGCCTTTTAGCAGTTGCTGCAAGCGGGTATAGAGGGAAAGACCGAAGAGAGAAACCTGATTTCCTGCGTTATTGACATAGAATTCCTTATGAACATCGGCACCCGCCCAAGCCAAAACATTGGCAAGGCTATCACCGACCACACCGCCGCGGGCGTTGCCCATATGCATCGGGCCGGTGGGGTTGGCGGAAACGAATTCCACCATAATTTTTTCACCGTTCAAGCGGTCGGTCTTACCGTAATCCGCGCCCAATGCCGCGGCAGAGCGCGCCACCTCGGCAAAATAGGAGCCGCCCAGATAGAAATTCAAAAAGCCGGGGCCGGCGATCTCCGCCCGCTCAATCTCTGCGCAGGCAGGCAGGTGCTCCAGCAGCATCTGACCGATCATTTGAGGTGCCTTTTTCAAAACGCGGACGTTTTTCATCGCAAAGTTGCTGGAAAAATCGCCGTTTTTGGCATCCTTGGGCTGCTCGATGTCAAATGCCATCAACTCCGCTTCGGGCAACAAGCCTTCGGCAACGCAAGATTGATAGCTTTCCAAAAGCAACGCGCGGATCTTCTTGTTCATTTCATTTACCGGATTCTTCATTGTCGTTTCTTTCCTTCATCGTTATTGTCATTTCATTCATACTTGCCAGCTGATCTTCCACCAGCAGATTATAGCGGATATAAAGCCGCATCTTTTTCGGATCCCATTCCAATTTATGGGTATCCAATGTTAAGATCATCCGCCCGTAGGGGGTTTCATAGCGGGTATCTCTGCGAACCCCGCAAACAAACCACAGATCCCCCGATAATTCACCCAAGCGGTGGATATGAGCAGTATCGCCGCTGATGCGGATGTGGGTCTTGGTTCCGCCCTCTTCATAAAGGATATGGGTGGAGCCTTCTTTGACGTAAAGCGTTCCTTGCGCTTTGGTTTGGGATTGCTCCCGCTCCCCTTCTATCTTTTGGGAAGATTCTAAAAGAAGATCTACTTTTTTACTTTCCGAGGTTTTCTGCATCTTGCTGCTCCACCTTTCCGGAAAGATCCGATCCTAAAAAAGCACCGCCTTGGCGGGCAAAGTCTTCGGGCGAACCGCTGACGATATAGCGGGTATTACCCTGCTCCTGCTCATTGAGAAGATCAGCTTCTTCCAATGCCGCCCGCAAAGTGACCACACTTTCCTTGCCGGAATCGATCAACACCAATTCCTCCCCTGCAACTGCGCGGATCGCCTCCGCCAACAGCGGATAATGGGTACAGCCCAAAATCAAGGTATCAGCACCGCTCTTTAAGACCGGCTCCAGATATTCTTCCAATGCCTGCCGCACCATCGGATCCTCTGCCGAAGTGCGCCCGCTTTCGATCAGCGGGACCAGCTTGGGGCAAGGAACTGCGACAGTATCGGCATAGCCCAGCGCCGCCAAGCGGCGGGCATAGGCACCCGAACCGATGGAAGCGGCGGTACCCCAAATGCCGATCTTTCCGTTTCGGGTGGCGGCGGCCGCCGCCGCAGCGGCGCTTTCGATCACCCCGACCAAGGCGATGGGGTATTCTTCCTTGATCCCCTCCAGCAGTACCGACGAGATCGTCCCGCAGGCGACCAAGATCGCCTTGACATCATAAGAGCGCAGCAACGCGATATTATCGGCGGCAAAGCGAGCAAGGGTCTCCTTATCTCTGCCGCCGTAGGGAACGCGGGCGGTATCGCCGAAATAGATATAATCCTCATTGGGAAGTTCCTCTTGCAATGCCTTTAAAGCGGTCAGCCCGCCAAGGCCGCTGTCGAACACCCCGATGGGCGCTTTTTTATTTAAAAACTCACTCATTGAAATGCTCCATTGCCAAATCGATCAGCCGCTCGATCAACTGCTCCCCTGCAATTCCGCTGGCTTCCATCAATTTGGGGTACATACTGATATCGGTAAAACCGGGGATGGTATTGAGTTCATTGAAGATGACCTTCCCATCCTTTTGGACAAAGAAATCCACGCGGGCATAGCCGTTACACTCCATTGCGCGGAAGACCTCCAACGCGGCTTTACGCACCGTTTCCTGCACCGATTCATCCAGGCGGGCGGGAATAAAGAGCAGCGAGGCGGCATCGTTATATTTAGCGTCATAAGTATAAAATTCCACTGCGGGGCAGATCTCGCCCGGAACAGAAGCGATCAGATCATTATTCCCCAGAACCGCAACTTCCACTTCCTGACCGACGATGGTTTGCTCCAAAACAATCTTAAAATCGTGTTCCGCCGCAAGGCGCAGACCTTCTATCAATGCGGTGCGGTCGTTGCACTTGCTGATGCCCACGCTGCTGCCTGCGCTGGCGGGTTTGACGAAGATAGGATAATCCAACGCTTTTTCGATCTTGGCGATCACCGCATCCATATCGGCAAGCTCGCGGGAATAGACAAAGGTCCAATCCGCTTGGCAAATACCTGCTTTTTCGCAGATCAGTTTGGTCAGCGCTTTATCCATCGAATTGGCGGCGCTGGTCATCGAGGTGGTGATCTGCGGGATGCCCGCTAACTGCAGAAGAGCCGCGACAGTACCGTCTTCCCCATTCTTACCGTGAAGGATCGGGAACGCGACATCGATGGCGATCTCCTTGCCGCTTGCGGTACGGATGCCGCCCACCGAGGGGTCGGGCAGGATCCAAGCAGGCTCGTTATCGGAGCGGGTTGCCCAAGCACCGCTTTTGATCTCTTCCAGCGATGCTTCGGTCAAAAACCAAGCACCTTCTTTGGTAATTCCGAGTTTATATACATTATATTTTTCATTGCTTAATAAATTCAGCACATTGCACGCCGAACTGCAGGAAACTTCGTGTTCCGAAGATCTTCCGCCGAATAATACAACTACGTTCATTTGCGTTCCTCCATAGTCCCATAGTTATTCAATATAATATAATATCAAAATGAATAACTAAAGTAAAGTATTTTTAAAAATTTCTTTACTTTCTCTTAGCATCGGGATAAAATGATAGCAGGAGTTGATGGAATGGATAAGAAAATGATGCGCGCCGCATTAAAGCTGGCGGAAAAAGCCGCCGCATTGGGCGAAGTGCCGGTCGGCGCGGTGATTACCAAAGACGGAAAAATTATTGCCCGCGGCTATAATCGGCGGGAGATCGATCAAAACGGCCTTGCCCACGCAGAGTTGACTGCGATGCTCAAGGCGTGCAAAAAACTGAAATCCTGGCGGCTGGACGGCTGTACCCTTTATGTTACTTTAGAGCCCTGCCCGATGTGTGCCGGAGCGATCATCAATACCCGCATCGAGCGGGTGGTGATCGGCGCCAAGGATCCCAAGGGCGGCGCGATGGGCGGTGTCACCGATTTGATGGAGCAACCTTGGAACCATCATCCCGAGGTTACTTTTGGTGTCTTAGAGCAGGAATGCGGCGATATTCTGCGCAATTTTTTCAAAGACTTACGCGCAAAGAAAAAACGCGAAAAAGCCCATTCATAAATTATTCACCCTTCTTTGAAGATTCGTTTACAGTTTGATAACATATTTTCGATTCAACTGTGTTATACTACAAGCGAGATGGAAAACAACCATCTCATCCCCCTCCTATTTTTAATGCAAAACGGAAGAAGTCAT
This sequence comes from Clostridia bacterium, assembly GCA_017440465.1. GTDB lineage: Bacteria > Bacillota > Clostridia > Oscillospirales > QAKW01 > QAKW01. The sequence goes on along the minus strand of JAFSHF010000006.1, from coordinate 40,667 downwards.
CGCGCAAGCGGTGGCTTTTTTCGTTCTATCGGCCCGAAGGGCAAAAACATTCCCGCAGATTGCGGGAATATTTTTAGATTGACGGAAACACCCTTCGCCTTTCGGCGGAGGGTGTTTTCGTTGCTCAAAAATATCACCGCGCTTGCGCGGTGTATGTAATCCGCTTTGCGGTATGTAATCTTCTTGACGAATTCTCATTCTATGGATATAATATTACTGTAAAATCATTACAAAGGAGATTTTCTTATGGACTATAATGAAATTTTAGATCAGATTTCCAAAGGCGCGAAGGTTGCCGGCGAATTCATTACCGAAAAAGCGGTTCTTGCCAAGGATTATACCGTTTTGACCGGGGAAATCACCACCCTGCGCAGCCGCATCAATACCTTATATAAATCCCTGGGCAAAGCGGTTTATGCCGCCCACGCCACCGAGATGGACAATGCCGCTCAGATCGACGATTATCTTTGCGAGCTGGATGCAAAACTTGCCGAACTCGCCGATAAAGAGCAACAACGCAATGCGTTGAATAAATAATCATTTGAATCGAGGACGTTTATTTTGGCTAAAGCACAGAAAAACTTTTTAAGCGGTGCGCTGATTTTGACGGTTGCCAACATTATGGTCAAAATCATCGGCGCGGTCTATAAGATCCCTCTTGCCAACTGGATCAAGCCTGAGGGAATGAATTTCTACAACGATGCCTATCAGATCTTCAGCTTACTCTTTATTCTTTCCACCGCCGGTGTGCCGGTGGCGATCGCCAAGATGGTAAGCGAAGCGATTGTCGATCAGCGGCATAAGGAGCCCAAAAAGATCCTTGCCGCCTCCTCCGGCATCTTTGCCGTTATCGGATTCATCCTAATGGTAATTATGTTCCTGACGGCCGGCTATCTTTCGGATTATTTTGGCTATTCCACTGTCAATTATTGCTTATATCTGATTGCGCCCGCCATCTTTTTAACCTCGGTCACTGCCACCATCAAGGGCTATTTCCAAGGCTACAAATGCATGACTCCCACCGCGATCTACCAGGTTATTGAAGCAGCCTTTAAATTGGTCGGTTTAAGCATTGTTTTTATTATGCGGACCCGCGGCATCACCGATCCGATGATCCTTGCCTGCGGCGGCATTTTGGGCGTCACCTTCGGTTCCTTTGCGGCGGGTGTTTTCCTGCTGATCCGCTATCTCACCGAAAAAGATTTAGGGCATCACATCCAAGAATATACCCCCTCCCGCTCCGCCAAGAGCATTATCGGGACTACTTTATCCCTTGCCATTCCCATCTCTTTGAGTTCGGCGGTGATGAGCCTGACTTCCACCTTGGATATGTTCTTGGTTAAGGGCAGTTTGGCCGCCTATGGGCTTTCTCCGGAAGAGGTGACCGCGCAATACGGTTCTTATGCCGGCGCGACCTGGTCGCTCTTCAATTTACCGCCCACGTTGACGGTGACGGTAGGAATTGCCGTTCTTCCCTTTTTGACCTCTGCTTTGGCAGAGCATAAAAAGGAAGAAGCCTTTATCAATATGCGTTCCTCCGCCAAGGTGGTTGCCATCATTGCAATGCCTTGCGCCTTGGGAATGAGCGCGATGGCAGAGCCCATCATCAAGCTTCTTTATAATGAATCCTATTGGGCGGTTGCCATCCCCACCCTGCGGTTGCTGGCAATCTCCATCTTCTTTGTCGCTTTTGTTTCGCTGACCGGAGTCTTTTTGCAGGCGGCAGGCAAGGTCAAAACTTCGCTTTTGACGATGGGGATCGGCGGCGCGATGAAGCTGATCGTCAACGTTGTTATGGTCAGCCGCATCGGCATTATGGGCTCGCCCTTAGGCACCTTTGCCTGCTATGGCACCATTGCGGCTTTGAATGTATACTTTATCTATCGTTATATCGGATTCCGCCTGCCGATACGGGCAACGGTATTGAAACCGATGCTCTGCAGTATCCTTTGCAGTGGTGCGGCATACGGTGTCTGGGCGGGACTCCATCATCTCTGCCGCCTTTCTTCCAATCTTTCCTTGATGGCAGGGTTGGCGGTTGCGGTGGTCGTTTATGCGATCTCTCTGCTGCTCTTTAAGGTGCTCGCCAAGGAAGATATGGCATTTATCCCCAAGGGTGCCAAGATCGGTGCCTTTTTGGAAAAGAAGGGCTGGATCCATGAATAAAGAACAGTTCAAAAAGCAAGAGCATTTTTCCTACGAGGATGTTCTGGATTTAGTCACCTATCTGCGCAGCGACGAGGGTTGCCCCTGGGATCGGGTGCAGACCCATCAATCGGTGCGCCGCGGGGTGATCGAAGAAGCCTACGAAGTGGCAGAAGCGATCGATCGGCAGGATGATGCGATGATGATCGAGGAATTGGGGGATCTTTTGATGCAGGTCCTCTTCCACGCGGAGATCGCGCGGCAGGAAGGGCGGTTTACTCTGCAAGAGGTCTACGACCGCCTTTGCAAAAAGCTTATTTTCCGCCACCCCAATCTCTTTGAGGGTAGCGAACCGATGGATTGGCAGGAACTCAAGCGGCTGGAAAAGGGGCAAAAATCCTTAGCCGAGGAATTGGACGGCATTGCCAAGACCCTCCCCGCCCTCACCCGCGCCGAAAAGATCGCGGGCAAGCTCAATGAACGCGATCAAGCGCAGAATTTGGAAAAACTTGGCAAAAGGTTCGCCGAAACGCCCAGCGAAGAAAATCTGGGCAAATTGCTCTTTGCCGCCTGCGCCGCGGCAAAACAAGCCAAAATCGACCCCGAACAGGCACTTGAGAAAGAAAATCGGCGTAAAATTGCCCAAAATTGTTCAAAATAACAAGTTTTTTTCAAAAAAGACTTGCAAAATGCAATAAAATGATGCATAATTAATACATAGGTTATCACCGGTTTGTGATAAAAAATATCTACACTAAATTTTGGAGGAATTTTAAAATGAACAAAGCAGAATTGATCGCTGCAGTTGCAGCTAAAGCAGGTGTTTCTCAGAAGGAAGCCGGCGTTGTTGTCGCCGCTGTTCTGGACGAAATCAAAGACGCTCTGAAGAAGGGCGATAAGGTTCAGCTCGTTGGCTTCGGTTCTTTCGAAGTTCGCGCTAAGGCTGCTCGCACCGGTAAGAACCCCCGCACCGGCGAGACCATCAACATCCCCGCTTCCAAGGCTCCCGCTTTCAAAGCAGGTAAGGCTTTCAAGGATTACATCGGCTAATTCAAAATTAAATATAAAATCCGGCACGAAATGTGCCGGATTTTAATTTCAAAAGGAAACCATTATGAGAATTGATAAATTTCTGAAAGTCAGCCGCCTGATCAAGCGGCGCACGGTCGCCACCGAGGCCTGCAACAGCGGCCGCATCACCGTCAACGATAAGGTTGCCAAAGCCTCCACCGATGTCAAGGAAGGCGATGTCATCTGCATCGGGTTCGGCGGTAAGCAAACGAAAGTGCGCGTCAAAAAGATCGTCGAGTTCATCAAGGCGGAAGAGGCCGACACGATGTTTGAACCCATCGACTAAAAAATCCCACTGCATCAGCAGTGGGATTTTTTTAGTCGTCCTGAAGGAGCAACCATTGCTCGGTCAGTTCGTCTTGCTTGGTGCGCAATACTTCCATTTCGTTGCAACAGTCTTCCAACACTTTATAATCGGCGGTACCTTCATCCAAGATCGCTTGCTTTTCCGCCAGCGCCTGCTCGATGGATTCCAGCTCCCGCTCAATGCGGGAAACTGCTTGCCTGCGCGCCGCCTGCTGCGCCCGCTGCTCCTTGCTTTTATAATTAGAAGGCGGGGCCTTTTTCTCTTTGGGCGGTGCAATCGGTTGCTCTTGGGGTTCCTGCCAATATTCTTCTAACGTTTTGAGTTCTTCCAGACCGTTGGGGGTCAACTTCAAAATGCGATCGGGCACCTTGGAGAGAAAATAACGGTCGTGGGAGACCACCAAAAGATTGCCGCCGAAATCGGCAATGCTCCGCTCCACCTCTTCGCGGGCGGGAAGATCCAAATGGTTGGTAGGCTCGTCCAGCAGCAGGGTATTGCATCGCAGCGGCATCAAGGCGGCAAATTGAAACCTTGCCCGCTCCCCGCCCGATAGAGTGCCGACCTTCAGTTCCACCTCTTCGCCGATAAAGGAGACCTGCGCCAAAAGGGAGCGCAGTTGCTGATAATTCATCTGCGGATAGAGGGCGGAGAGTTCCTCTAAGACGGTATGCTCATCGTCGATAAAATGGGTCGCTTGGCGGAAAAAGGCGCGCTGAATATTCGCACCCCAGCGGATCTTGCCGCTGATTGGCTCCTGCTCCCCCATCAGCACCGAAAGAAGGGTGGATTTACCAGTACCGTTGCCGCCGACGATGGCGATCTTTTCCCCTTTTTTCATCTCTAAGGAAAGCCCTTCAAACAATTGATGGTCTTCCCCCACCACTACCGAAAGATCGCGGCATTGAAGGACATCGTTGCCTCCTGCCTGATCCACCGGAAATTTCAAGTGCAAGCGGCGTTCATTGGTATGGGGCTTTTCGATGAGTTCCATCTTTTCCAGCTGCTTGCGGCGGCTTTTTGCCATTGCTGAGGTGGAAGCGCGAACCAAATTCCGATCGATATAATCGGTGAGTTTTGCCACTTCCTTTTCCTGCTGCTCATACAGCCGCATCTGCTCTTTGACCCGAATCTCTTTTTGCTCTTTAAAGGCGGTATAATTGCCTTTATAACATTCGATATGCCCTTCCTGCATCTCCCAGATCTCATCAACGCAACGGTCCAAAAAGAAGCGGTCATGGGAGACAACGATGACCGCGCCTTTATATTCATTTATGTAGTTTTCCAACCAACTGAGGGTTTTGAAGTCTAAATGGTTGGTCGGCTCATCCAGCAGTAAAAGGTTCGGCTGTTCGATCAACAGCTTGCACAACGCCAGCCGCGTTTGCTCGCCGCCTGAAAGATCGGCGACATCCATCTGCAGATCATAGGAGCCAAAACCCATACCGTTTAATACCGTCTTGATGCGGACGTCGATCTGATAGGCATCGGTGGCATCGATAATGGCTTGCAGGCGGGCATACTCTTTGGGGTCTTGGGTGTGGGGCAGTTTTTCGATCGCCTCCAACCCTTCTTGAACCACACTGCGCAGTTCCTCAATGATGGTTTTCCCGCCCGAAAGACCGCTGTTTTGCAAAAGATAGCCGATGCGGGTCTTGGGGTGCAGAAAACGCTCCCCTGCCGTATGCTCCAGCCGATCGGCAAGGACATTCAGCAGGGTGGATTTTCCCGCGCCGTTGCCGCCGATCAAGCCGATCACTGCGCCTTCTTCGCAAAGGACGCTGACATCATCGATGACACGACGGTCCCCAAATTCCACAATTAAATTTTTTAAGGATGCAATGACCATTTAACACTCCAAAAGATAGGCACTCAAGGTCTCGCCCGCCGGCTGAACGTGCGCTAAGCGAAACCCTAATTTTTCATAAAACTCCACATTGGCAGGCTCATAAATTTCCACCACGCCCGCCACCCCGCGGCGCAGCACTTCGCGGCGAAACTCCTCCACCAACGCTCTTGCCAAGCCCTTCCCCCGCATCTGCGGCGCCACCGCCAGCAGGTCCAAAAGGAGATATTCTTCATAAAATTGGTCCACCAGCCCGCTGCTGATACGGTCGTAGACCTTTTGGACCTCGATGGGCAGGGTGACCCGCTCTTCGCCTTTGGCGGTATGAGGGCAGAGGCAAAGGACACCGGCACGCTCCGGCGTTGTATAGACCGTCAGGTCCTCCCAAAAATCACTCAGGTATTTGCGGAAGATCTGCAGCAGGATCCCCTGCCGCTCCTCCTCATAAGGCACATAATGGCAATACAAAGGATCGCGACAAAAACTTTCCGCCAACAATGCAGAAAGTTGCTCAATATCGGTTTTTTCGGCTTTAATTATCTTCATCATACTCTTTATTATACCCGCTTTGCTCTTGTTTTTCAATCATTTCTTTCAATGCCGCCAGCGCATCCTTTAATCCGCCTACGCCATCGATCAAGCCTTCCTTGACCGCTTGTTCCCCATCCAGAACCGTTCCCACATCGGTGACTAAATTTCCCACCTGCGTCATCAAACTATGCAGGCGATCAAAGGAGATCTTTGAATTTTTGACGATGAATTTGCAGATGCGGTTTTGCATCTCTTCCAAATTCCGCAGGCTTTGGGGAACACCGATGATAGTGCCGGTGGCGCGAACGGGATGAATGGTCATCGTCGCGGTGGGTACAATAAAAGAGCAACGCGCCGCGCAAGCCAACGGAACGCCGATGGAATGGCCGCCGCCCAGCACCAACGAGACCGTCGGGGTCTGCATCGAGGCAATCAGTTCGGCGATCGCCAGCCCTGCCTCCACATCGCCACCCATGGTATTGAGCAAAATGAGCACCCCCTGCACCGATTCCTTCTCTTCCATCGAGACCAAAAGCGGAAGCAGATGCTCGTATTTGGTGGTTTTATTTTGTTCGGGTGCCAGAAAATGACCCTCCACCTGCCCGATCACCGATAGGACCTGAATTCCGCTTTCGGTATCCGCAGTTCCCAGCTCGCAAAGCTCTTCCAGCAGCTCGTTATTTTTCTTTTCTTGCTCCATTGCTTTCTCCTTTGAAAAATACTCTTTTTCTTTTTTAGCCTTTACCGATTCTAAGAAAAAAATCAAAAAAATTCAAAAAATATGTTGACAAGAAGAAGGTTTTGCTGTATTATATAAGTCGTCTGTTACGGCGCTATAGCTCAGTTGGCTAGAGCATGCGGTTCATACCCGCAGTGTCATTGGTTCGAATCCAATTAGCGCCACCATATATGGCGCCTTGGTCAAGCGGTTAAGACACCGCCCTTTCACGGCGGTATCACGGGTTCGATTCCCGTAGGCGTCACCAGGAAGTTTAGCTCAGCTGGGAGAGCATCTGCCTTACAAGCAGAGGGTCAGCGGTTCGAGCCCGTTAACTTCCACCAACAAAAAGCCCTGATTTGCCTTGCAAATCAGGGCTTTTTGAATGATGTTTGCCTTTTGGCAAATGATGCCGCTTTCGCTGATGATGTCGGCATTGCCTAATGATGCCGCTTCGCTAATGATATCGAGGCAAACATTGCATCATTGCGACCATCGGGAGCAACATCATTATGCGATTGCATAACATCATATCGCCTCTGGCGATGCATCATTGAAAAAATCAAAATTTTATGGTAATATATAGTATAAGGCGGTGATACTTTGAAAGAAAATAAGCTCGCAGAACTCTCAATGGAATTTTCAGTAGACATTATCGATCTTGTTAAATTCTTGAAATCCAAACACGAATCCATTATCTCCAACCAAATCGGAAGAAGCGGCACTTCCATTGGTGCCAATATCCGCGAAGCCAACTATGCTCAAGGAAAAAAGGATTTTATTTCCAAACTTGAAATAGCCTTAAAAGAAGCCAGCGAAACCGGTTATTGGCTCGAATTATTACTTAAAACAAATTATATTGATGAAGTACTATATAAAAAACTTTCATCCAAATGCACGTCCTTGCGCGTGATGCTGATTGCATCCTGCAGAACCGCAAAGGAAAACTTATAATATGACAGAGAATCGTCCCCTATTTCTTGACATTTTTGTTAGGATATGTTACCCTTTCATCGGTGTCAGCGGTTGTTTGCCCTGCCTCAGTGCCGTTTTCGGTGCTTGCAGGGGAACTGCTGACCCTCTTTATTTTATAACTTTATATAAGGCGTGGGACTATTCTGTATTCTTTATGTTGACATTTTCGAAAAATTGGATATACTATTATTGAGCGATATAGCGTTAATAGCGTTTGGGACATATCTCGCCCATTCACTTACTTACGCTGTATTTCACAAAGAGTTCTCCATTGGCACCTTTATAGGTGTTTACTGCGGCATGTAAAGTCCGCGGGGTGGAAAGCTCTTTTTTTATTTGCTATATTAATAAAATGTGGTATAATATCCACACAAAGCATTGACGAACATCAATGTTCGCAAAAATTGTGGATATTATAGGATGTCCAATTTTCTCGCCTGCAGTGCAGGCAACCGAAAATGATGGACAATTATATCAAAATGCGCAGCATTTGTGATATAATATAATAGAATTAAAAATGAAGGGGAAAAATTATGTTTGAACTGAAGATGCCCAAAAAGAAAGTTTGGATCGCGTTGATCTGCGCGGCGGCGGTTTTGCTGCTGGTCGCTGGAATGGCGATTGCTTTTTTTGCCAATAAATTTCATATTGAGATCGCCATCGACGGCGATCAAGAGATCACCTTGGAATATGGGCAGGAATACGCCGACCTCGGCGCCTCCGCCCGCTATTGCGGCACCTACTTTATGAAGGACGGCAAGGCGGTAGAACTGAAGACCGAAGGGGCGGTGGATGCTAAGAAATTGGGCACCTACACCATCACCTACTCCGCCGAGAAATGGGGGCAATCCGCCAAGGAGACCCGCACCATCAACATTATTGATACTGCCAAGCCTACCTTGACTTTGAAAGGCGAAGAAAAGATCACCATCCTCCGCGGGAAAGACTATGAAGAACCCGGCTTTACCGCCGAGGATAATTACGACGGCGATCTGACCCAAGCGGTAAAGGTCGAGGGCAAGGTCGACACCGAAAAGGCAGGAACCTATACCCTAACCTACAAAGTTTCGGACAGCAGCGGCAATGCCGCCGAAGAACTCCGGCGGACGGTGGTGGTTCGCGCACCGGTGGTGGCCGCGCCTGCCGAACCGATGCAGGTCATCCCCGGAGAAAAGACCATTTACCTGACCTTTGATGACGGCCCCGGCCCTTATACCGCCAAATTGCTGGATATTTTGAAACAAAATAATGTCAAGGCCACCTTCTTTGTTTGCGATCATTCCAATTACAATCATCTGTTGGCGCGGATGGCGCAGGAAGGGCACGCCATCGGCATCCATTCCGCCTCCCACGACTACGATAAGATCTATGCCAGCGAGGATGCCTTCTTTAATGATTTTTATCATATGCAGGATCTGATCGAGGCGAAGGCGGGCATCAAAACCACCCTTTGCCGCTTCCCCGGCGGAAGTTCCAATCTGGTCAGCCGCTTTAACCCCGGCATTATGACACGGTTGAGCCGCGAGCTGACCAACCGCGGCTTCCAATATTTCGATTGGAATGTTTCCAGCGGCGATGCAGGCGAGACCACTTCGACTGCGCAGGTGGTACGCAATGTGACCCGCGGGGCATCCAATAAAAGCGTCTCGGTGGTATTGCAACACGATATCAAGAGCTTCAGCGTCAACGCGGTGCAGGAGATCATCACCTGGGGCAAAGCCAACGGCTACACCTTTAAAGCCTTATCGGCATCGGCACCTACCGCCCACCACGGCATCAACAACTAAAAACAAAAAGAACCGCAACGCAGTTGCGGTTCTTTTTTTATAATCCTAAACTCACTTGTAACGCACGGTCTACCTGCTCCATGGTGTGCGGGCTGATATGCCCCATCTTCTCCCGCAGGCGGGCTTTATCTAATGTACGCACCTGCTCCAGCAGGATCATCGACCGCTTTTGCAATCCGCAGGTCTCCTCGATATTGATATGAGTCGGCAGCCGCCCTTTATCCACCTTGCTGGTGATGGCCGCCGCAATCACGGTCGGGCTGTATCGATTGCCGACATCGTTCTGGACAATTAATACCGGGCGCAATCCGCCCTGCTCGCTCCCCACCACCGGAGAAAGATCGGCATAATAAATATCACCGCGTTTGATCATCTTTTCTATCCTTTCGTCTTAGTCACTGTTATTATTTCCATCTACGGTGGATCTAATACAGTCTACGAAAGAAAAAATGATGCGGTGATAAATCATAAAAAAAGCGTCTGTTTTTTAAACAGACGCTTTGAAATTAAAAACCGAGTTCCTCATTGACAAGGATGACCTTGATACGGTTTTTGGCGCGTTGGGGTCCGCAGATGAGATAACTGCAACAGATCCGTTCGGGCGAAGCGCAACCCGCGGTCAGATCGCCCTCCAGCCCCATACAATGACCTTCTTTTTCACAATAGGTTTTGCAGGAAAGCCGCTTGGTATTGAGCGGTGCGGCAATCGTCTTGACGCGGCGGATGCCTTCCTCCACGTTCTTGACGATCTTATTGATTCCCGCCACCACGATGACCGATTTGGGGCCATAGGCAATGGCGGCAATGCGGTTGGCAGTTCCGTCTACATTGACAAGCTCGCCCTGCTCGGTGATGGCATTGGCGGAGCAGAAAAAGGCATCGGCAGAGAAGGTTTCCCGCTCGATCTTTTCTTTTTCTTCCAAAGAAATACCGGGGGCGGTGCGGTCGGAAAATTGATAGTAGCCGCTACGCAACAATTCGGCAACGCCGGTCTCCTTCAAGGTCATGGAGCCGCCCGACGCGACCGACGCGCCTTCTTGGACCAATTCCTTGACCAAAGGCACCACATCCTCTTTGGATGCCGCAAAATAAGCGTCCATACGGTTTTTCTTTAAATTCTCAAGTACTTTTTCGATCATTTTAATTCCTCCAAAAGCGCCGCAATTTCGGCGGCATTATTTAATACATAGGCATCGGTCTTTTCCAAAATCTCCCGATGCTGATGCCCTTTACAGATCAAGGCGCAGGGGCTGCCCACATACCGCGCCATAGCGGCATCGGTGGTCAAATCGCCGACGACCAAAACTTCCTGCGGGGCGATCCCGTGCTCTTCCAAGTATTTGGAAACCGCCGCCTCTTTGCCGCCCAGCGAACGATCCTGCCGCCCGACGATGCCTTCAAAATAATCGGCGATCCCCCGCTCCTTTGCCTGCGCGGTCAGCAGATCGTGGTGCAACGACGAAAAGAGCAGTTGGCGATAGCCCGCCTTTTGAAATTGCTCCAAAGCCGCAAGCACTTCGGGGAAGACCGGACGGGGAAAGTTCTTACATTCCTGCTGAAATTCCTCCGAGACCACTTCGATCCGCTCTTTTTCCATATCAAAGCCGACGCTTGCATAAAAGGCCTCCAGCGGCATAATTAAATTCAGCGTATACCACTCTTCCGAGATCAAGGGCAGGTTGCGCTTTCGGAGCATTGCGTTGACCGCACCTGCCGAAGCACCCATATCGTCCATCACCGTTCCGTTGAAATCCCAAAGGATCGTGTTGATCATTGCGTTCCTCCTAAGGTGATAAAAGAAATCCGAACCTTGTCTTAAAAAGGCGGATTTCCGCTCACCTTTCTTAAAATACTCGCCAATGCAAAGCATTAGCTACGTTTTATGCCTTTATTGAACGCAAATCCGCTCTTTTTAAGATCTTCGACCTCAAAGCAAGGGGGGTTCGAGGGATTTTTGTTCTTCTTTTTTGAAGATAGGCTGTCGCCTATCAAAGAAAAAAGGACGAAAAGCACCGAAATATCCTGCTTTGAGGCAGGTTCGGATTTCTTTTATCACCTTAAGTTTAAAAAAACCGAAAGGCATCGCCTTTCGGTTTTCTCAAATTACTTATCCAGATTATATCTCTTCTTAAATCTGTCTACACGACCGCCGGTATCGACCAGCTTTTGCTTACCAGTAAAGAAAGGATGGCACTTGGAGCAGATTTCAACACGGATCTCGCTCTGGGTGGAGCGGGTCTCGAATGTATTACCGCAGGCGCACTTTACTACAGCTTTATCGTAATTGGGATGGATCCCTTCCTTCATGAATATCACCTCTTTTTCGATTTCATACTTCGTTACTTTAGAATATTATCATACTTCGTTTGCAAAATCAAGCATTTTTTTAAAAAACTATAATTTTATTCCTGAATCTCCGGCATAACAATCGTTTCTTGATATCGCTCTTCCTCGGGAACGGTGGCATCCAAGGTATAAACGGCGGAAAATGTTTCCGTTTCTTCCCCGCGGGCGACACCGCTGAATTCCACGTCCCGATCCAGGCGGATAAGCCCCATTGAGCCTTTGCCCAAAGCGACATCATAGACATCGTCGGCAATCTTCGTAGGTGCCAAGATCTGCTTTTCTTCGAGGCCAAACTGCCCTTCGGAATTATCGCCCCAGACATAAAGTTCGCCTTGGTCGGTCAGGGCGACGCAGGAATTCTCGCCGACGGCGATCTTCATCACCCCGTCCAGCACCTTTTTGAAGATGGCGTAATCGCGGGCATCGCCGGTGCCGAGCTGACCCAAATCGTTTCTGCCGGCGGCGTGCACCTCGCCGTTTTTGGTCAGAACCACGCTGAAATACCGCCCTGCCTGCGCCTGCTTGATGCCGTTCACCAATTTGATGGGAACACTGCTGGGCGCGGTGGTGCGGTTGCCCATTTCGGAATAACTGTTATCGCCGAAGCCATAAAGGTTTCCGTATACATCGACTGCCAAGGTATGGGTATCGCTGACCGAGACCGAGCCGACATTTTCCAAAACCTTTGTGCTTTCGGTGCGGTTGCGCTCCGTTCCGTCGCCCAAGCGACCAAAGGCATTATAGCCGGCAGAATACAGATCGCCATCGGAGACATACATCAGGTTATTCCCCGTTGCCGCCAAGAAGCTGCATTTTTTGGCATAGCGTTCGGAGGAAAAATAGGTGGGATCATTCTCATAGGTCAGATATTCAAAGGCACCGTTCAAGGTGAGATTTCCTTTGACATCCAAGGTCGCCAAGAGATTCTCATCGCCGCCGACCGATTGCAGTTTGCGATAGCAAAGACCGTCTTTATAAACGAGCTTTTCTTCTTCCTTAAAGGAAAGATGACCGTAGGCGGTGCCCTTCCCTGTCAACACATAGTAATCATCGCCCACAGCATAAAGGCGGGCGGGAAGATCTTTGGTATTCTTCGATCGCTCATAGATATCCTCCGGCGATTCTTCGCTGATGAACTGCTTGATCTCCTGCGTTTTTTCGGGGATCAGCGAAAGCGCCACACCCGCGATCAAAAAGACGGCACCCGCCACCGCATACAGCCGAACGCGGGCGGCAATTTCTTTACGCACTTTTTTACTGATTTTCTTGCTCTTACCGCGAATGACGTTGACCAAAAACAGCAAGCCCAGCAGACCGGCAAAGACGAAACTGACATAACTGATAATTTGAATCATTTTATTTCGCCTCCTTGATCTGCGCTACGGCTTCAAATCCCTCGCCGGACAAAGCACCCAACTGCTCATACCGCCGATCGCCTGCCCCCAAAAGCTTACCGCCTTGGGTGATGACCAGAACACAACGGTCGCCTGCGGAAAATTCCGCCACCGTCTTATGGATCACCTTCGGGTCTTTTTGCTTTACTGCACCGCCGCCCAGCTGGTGATAGCAATTATCGCCCCAGCCATACAGTTCTTCGCCGATCAATGCATAGGCACTATGCGCGCCTGCACCGATGGCCGAGGGGCTCTTTTCCAGCTCCACGACGCCGAATTTTACTTGCTTTTCAAATTCGGGCTTTTCTTCCTCTTCTTGAACGGTCTGAATCGCTTTTTGCTCTTCTTCCCATTCCTCCAGCGTCTGACGCCCCAACTGACCGTAGGCATTACTGCCGGCGGTATGGACCGAGCCATCTTTTTTCAATAAGATGGTGAAATCATTTCCTGCGGCAAAATCCTTACAATCTGTTGCAATCTTGACCGCGGCCTTATAAGTCTTCTTATTTCCGATACCGAACTGACCATAGGCGTTATTGCCCAAGGCATAGACGGTGCCGTCCTCTGCCATATAATACAAGGAACGAGCAGTAGCAACCACCTTGACCGCCTTTTCCGCCAAGCGGTACGAGGTATGATCAATGCGTTGCTGATCGCTGCCCAACTGATGATAGGTATTGATACCATATACATAAAGGTTCCCGTTTTCTTTGATATAGGCGCCGACGGTATCCGAAAGGGTTGCCGCCTTAACCTCGGAATCGATCAAAACGAACTCCGAAACGGACGGTTCTTTCGAGGTGGGGATCAGTGCATTTACATTATTTCCCACACCGTATAACTCGCCATCCTTGGTCAACACATAAACGGTCTCCCCTGCAGAATACACCTTAGCGGCGTTTTTATAAAGCAGGTCGCTTTCGCCCAAAGGCTTCAGATCCAGCTTACCCCAACCGTAAAGATCGCCCTGCTCGGTGATGGCAAACTGCTGATCCTTGCCGCAAAAAACATCGGCAACCGCACCATAGACCGCCGAAGGATTGAGCACCGCCACATCCTCTTCTTCCACCACCAATTCCTTTGCGTGGCGATGGTTTTCCACCGCGGTGAGGATGGTATTGCCCAGCAAGGCACCGCCTGCGACGACGAACACGCCGACGATGACGATCCAGACAGCGACGGGAGAAACCCGCGTCCATTTTTTGAAGACAGCCTTAATGGGGTTGGTTTCCCCTTTCACCCCTTTGGCATTAGGCAAAAAGCAGAGGATCGCCACACCGAGCAGACCAAGTACCGCACCCAGCCAGCCCCAAGAGCGTTTGCGCCCTTTCAAAGCGGCGATACGCACCGCAAGGAAGGCGCAACTGACGGTATAGAAATAAAACAGCACTACGCCGAGAATCAAGCCGATTTCCATTACATTTGCTCCTTTCGAACGGTAGCGGTTCGGATTTTTTGAATGATCCACCGCGCCGCCAAAGCGCAGGCGATCCCCAAAACCACACCAAACAACACGTCGGTAAGATAATGGACAAAGAAATACATTCTGGAAAAGGCGACCAAACCTGCCATCACCAAGGCAACCGCACCCCATTTTTTATGATAGAGGAACAGCGAGGTTGCCGCCGCAAAGGAGGAAGTGGTATGCCCGGAGGGGCAGGAAAAGCCATGGGGCGCAGGAATCAACAGCGCCATCTCCTCCGCCACAAAGGGGCGCGGGCGGCAGATGAGATTTTTGATGCCGAACTCGCCCAGCAGCAGACCCAGCAGCAGCGCTGCGCCCACCGATAAACCCATCCATCGCGTCTTCTTGGGGATCAAAAGCCCCAACGCCAAAAGGATCCAGCCTGCGCCGTATTCCCCGAAAAAGGTGATGCACCGCATCAGCGGGGTCAGCCAATCGGCCACAATATTTTCTTGGATCCAATGAAGAATTGCCATATCCATAATTTTTAGTTTCTTTTGCCTTTCTTAATTCACACAATTTATTCGGTGCTTTCCACCGGGAAGCGGATGGTGACCACCGTTCCGACATTGAGGGTACTTTCGATCTCCAGCGACCCGCCGTGGAGCCGCATAATCTCGTCTGAAACACCCAGCCCGATTCCGCTTCCGCGCTTTTGGGAAGAACCTTTATAGAACATATCCTTAATATGAGGAAGGTCTTCTTCGCTGATGCCTTCGCCATAATCCTGCACAATAAATGCCGCTTGATCTTCCTGCAACCGCGCCGCAATTTCAATCCGCCCCTGCGGATGAGAATGCTTGATCGCGTTATCGATCACATTGAAGAAGACCTGCTTGACCCGATCCTTATCGACCAGAGCGGGAATGGAATCCTCTTCGGGGACGTATTCGATGGTGATCTGCTCGCTTTTGGCGCGCTCACTCATCATAAATACCGTCTCTTCAAACTCCGCCAGCAGATCCGTCTGCTCCACCGAGAGTTTCATACTGCCGTTTTGCAGGCGGGACATATCCAACAGCTCTTCCACCATCTTGGAAAGCCGCTCGGTCTCGCTATAGATGATCTCCACACCGCGGCGGGTGGTGGAATCCATCGATTCATCGGCGGCAAGCATGGTCTCCGTCCAGCCGCGGATGGCGGTCAGCGGGGTGCGCAGTTCATGGGAGATGGAAGAGATAAACTCATTCTTCAACCGCTCGGTCTGGGAAAGTTCTTCCGCCATCACATTGATGGAATGACCCAACTGCGCGATCTCATCGCTCTTTTCCAACGCCTTCACCCGCGCGGTCATATCCCCTTTGGCAATCTCCATCGCCGTTTCGTTGATATCGCTGACCGGTATGATAATGGACTTAATAAAGTAGGTACCGGTAAAGGCGGTCAGTAAAATAATGCAGGCACCGATACCGAAAATGATCAAATTCACCGTTGCTAAGGTGCGATCCACCTGCCGCAGGGAAGACATCATCCGAACGGTACCCACCAGCACGCCATCGTCGGTATACAGCGGCAACGATACGCTGACCACCCGCTCATCCGAAGGGGCGTTATAGCCGATCCAGCTGGAGGTCTTTCCCTCCTGCGCCTGCACAAGGTCGGGGGTCTCGTTGAGTTCTTCGATGGCAAAGCCGGTGGAGGAATAAATGGCATTCCCGCTAAGGGAGATCACCTGCATCTCCATGGTGCTTTTATCTTCAAAGTCTTCAACCATCGCCATAAAGCCGGCAGAAATGCTATGATACTGCGGGTAGATATGGTCTTCAAAATACCGCGTCATATATTCGCCGCTGTTCTTTAGCGTACTGGTACATTCCGAATAATAGAAACTTTTGATCATAACGCTCAGCACCGAGAAGGTCAAAACGACGACGATCAGGATGACGCCGAAGATATTAAAGAGCCAGCGGCGGGTAATACCTGTAAACACCCGCTTTTGCGCCAATTCGATCCAGCGCCGGATCTCCCGATAGGCGGTCACCGCCCAATTCTTCAGTTTTTCAAAAAAAGTCTGCTTATTCATTGCCCCAGCGATACCCATAGCCCCAGACGGTCTGGATATAGACCGGTTTAGAGGGATCATCTTCGATCTTCAACCGCAGGCGGCGGATATTCACATCCACGATCTTTTGGCGGTCGCCGGTGAACTGATCGCCCCAAACGGTACGGAAGATCTCCTCGCGGGAGAATGCCTTGCCGGTATTCTCCAGAAAATGCTTCATCAACTGAAATTCCACCTGGGTAACTTCGATCCGCTTTTCGCCCTTGGTCAGTTTGCGGCTTTTGACATTGAGAACAAAGGGAGCCGATTTGAGTTCGTCACTACTTTCGATCACAATTCCCTTCATCATCTGGACGCGGCGATAAAGGCTATCCACCCGAACGATCAGCTCCAGCGGAGAGAAGGGTTTTGCCACATAATCATCGGCGCCGTTCATCAAGCCCGCCACCTTATCGTTTTCCTGCGCCTTGGCGGTGAGCATAATGATACCGATCTTTTGATTGGAGGCGCGGATGGTCTTGCAGACCTCCAGCCCATCGATCCCCGGCAGCATCACGTCCAACACCGCGATATCGATATCGGGATGCTTATCAAACAGTTCCAAGGCTTCTTCGCCGCTTGCCGCCTCGATAGTTTCGTAGCCGGCGCGCTTCATATTTAATACGACAAATGCGCGGATCGCTTCTTCGTCTTCTAAAATCAATACTTTTTTCATTCTTCACTCACCTCAAATAACATTGAACAGACTATAGACCTCGGTATAGTCGATCTTCATCGAGTTTTCTTCTTCGCAAAAAACGGTATAGACATGATCACTGTCTTCATATAACTTGCGCCACCCTGCGGTTCCCATTTCATCATTATATTCCGAAAGGGCATAAACGCGGATCACAAACAACTGCTCGCCCCGCATTGTCTTAAACGCGAAGGCGCGGTCGGAATTGGCTTGGCGTTCCACCGTCACCCTTCCATACCAACCTTTTGGGAAATTGAGAATGAATTTTTCGGTAGTATCCACAAAGGAACGGCTCTTGGGAATCAGGTTGGTTCCGTCAAATTGATTCCAATGGATCAAATAAAGGTTTTCCTCCACACCGTTGCGCAGGTAGGAAGGCAAGGCTTCCTCCGAGGGAACCTCCGGGATTCCGTCATTATCGGTATCGCGGCAGGGGACCGCGGTATAGCGCAATGCGGCAGAATTCAATTGGTTTAAAAGTTCATTGGTCAGGCGGTTTTGATCGTTGATGACCAACACTTCGGTGGTGGTCTGGCCGCTTTCCAGCGATTCATCCACATAGACCGCGGGATTGCCCTGGGTGGTCTTGGCGGAGATGAAATTCAAAAAGTCGGTCGACCGATCGTTCATTGCAACGGTATTAATGACCCCAAAGGTATCTTTAGTTTGCCCTACCAAAGAGGCGGTGACCGCTTTGGTGGCGGTGTTGCGATTTAAGACCAGCAACCGTTCGGGGCGGCTGCCCATCAAAATAAAGCTGGAATACAGACCGGTATGATGGCTGACCGCTTTGCCCTGATCGATGGAAAAGATCTCATAACTCCCGTCGGCATCGGAGAGATACTGCCAGCCGACGATGATCTCATAAATACCGTCGCCATTGAGATCGCCGAATTCCACTTTGCCGACCGAGGCGGCCGCGCTGACGCTTTTCGCCACCTGCGACCAGCTTCCGTCTTCATTATTTTTCATCACCAAAAATCCCAGCTTTGCGCCCGACGAGGTGGGGCGATAAAAGCAGATGGCTTCGGTCTTATCGTCGCCGTCCAAATCTTTGGAGACAATGCCGGTCCGATAAGAGCCCTCTTGGGGATAGACCAATTCATAGCTTTCCCCCACCGCCGCCTTGATGGCTTTGGTCAGCGCTTCTCTGCGGGAACTCATCATCGGCGGGATCAGCATCAGGCCGGTCTCCCCGCCGGGCAGGGAGCAACCCGAAAGCAACAACGCTAAAATCAATATGAAGGATATTAATTTTGTTTTCTTCATTAATAAACCTCTTTTAATTATAATGTACCAATTTTATATTATAAATGAATATAAAGGAAATTGCAAGGTATAATCCAAAAAAGGATGTCTTCCTTCCCCGCAAAAGCAAACAAATATGTATTATAATAAAAAAATGCTTTACTTTTTGAAAAAGGTGGTGTATAATAATCTGGCTGTCAGTATGACCGAGCTTGGTTACGCGCCTTTCACCGAGGCGGCAACTCAGCTTTGGCCGGACAAATCTGAAAGAAAGGTGAATAGAGAAATGCTGAAAAAGGACATTAAGAATTCTGTGATCGATGCAAATAAGTTGCACGAGAAGGACACCGGTTCTCCCGAAGTCCAGATCGCGATCCTGACTGCTCGCATCAATGAGCTGACCGAGCATCTGAAGAAGAACCCCAATGATCATCACTCCCGTCGCGGTTTGTTGAAGATGGTTGGTAACAGAAGAAATCTTCTGAACTACCTGACCAAAGTCGACATTAATCGCTACCGTGCGATCATCGAAAAGCTCAACATCAGAAAGTAATTGCAAAAGCGGGCGGAAAAAGGAAGTTTACCCTTCCTTTTCCGCCTCTTTCCCATTTTGAGAGCGGAACATTTAGCAGTTAATCCAGCCGCTTTGCCGCTAAAAGCGGTTGGATTAAGTGCTAAAAATCCTTCTTGAAATGGGAAATCGAAATTTAAAAGAAGGAGAAAAAACTATGTACGAAAACCACAAGATTTTTACTACCGAGTTTGCCGGCAGAACCTTAACCGTTCAGACCGGTAAATTTGCTCAGCTTGCCAACGGAAGCGCACTGGTGCGCTACGGTGATACCGTTGTTCTGGCTACCGCTACCGCTTCCGCCAAGCCCCGCGACGGCATTGATTTCTTCCCCCTTTCGGTTGATTTTGAGGAAAGAATGTATGCCGCAGGCAAGATCCCCGGCGGATTTTTGAAGAGAGAGGGTCGCCCCTCTGAGAAGGCGATCTTGAGCAGCCGCGTCATCGACCGCTCCATCCGCCCCCTCTTCCCCAAGGATATGCGTAATGATGTCAACGTCAACCTGACCATTATGGCAGTAGACCAAGATTGCATTCCCGAGATCGTCGGTATGATCGGTGCGTCCATCGCCCTTTCCATCTCCGACATTCCTTTCGCAGGCCCCATCAGCGGTGTTTCTGTCGGTTTGGTGGACGGCGAGATCGTCATGAACCCCACCGAAGAGCAACGCGCTCATTCCGATATGGCGGTTACCGTTGCTTCTTCTGCTAAGAAGGTCACCATGATCGAAGCGGGTGCCAACGAAGTTCCCGAAGATAAGATGCTGGAAGCCATTATGGCAGGCCATGCAGCCAACGTTAAGCTGATCGAGTTCATCAACGGCATCGTTGCTGAGATCGGCAAAGAGAAGTTTGGTTTTGATTCCTATGATGTTCCCCATGATCTTTTCGAAACTGTCAAGGATTTTGCCGAAGAGATGATGAAGGAAGCATTGCACACTTCCGATAAGGAAACCCGCGACAACAACATTAAGGAAGTCACCAAGAAGGTGGAAGAGCGTTTTGCCGAAGAATTGGGCGATGATGCTTACCTGCTGGGCGATTGCCTTTATAAACTGCAGAAATATATCGTTCGCAACTGGATCTCCGAAGAGGGCAAGCGTGTGGACGATCGCGGTCTCAATGATATGCGCCCGCTCTGGGGCGAAGTCGATCTGCTGCCCAAGGTGCACGGTTGCGGTCTTTTCGCCCGCGGCAAGACCCAGGTTATGACGGTATGTACTTTGGGTATGGTCAGCGAAGAGCAGATCTTAGACGGTCTGGATAACGTGGAATCCAAGCGTTATATCCATCACTACAATATGCCCGGCTTCACCGTCGGCGAAGCAAAGCCCTCCCGCAGCCCCGGCCGCCGCGAGATCGGCCACGGTGCTTTGGCAGAGCGCGCTTTGGAGCCTGTCATTCCCTCGGTGGAAGAATTCCCCTATACCATTCGTTTGGTTTCGGATGTTCTGACCTCCAACGGTTCCACCTCTCAGGGTGCCATCTGCGGCTCCACTCTGGCACTGATGGATGCCGGTGTGCCCATTAAGGCACCTGTTGCCGGTATTTCCTGCGGTTTGATCACCCGCCCCGACGATACCTTCGTTACCATGGTCGATATCCAGGGTATTGAAGATTTCTTCGGCGATATGGACTTTAAGGTGGCCGGTACCAAAAAAGGTATCACCGCCATTCAGATGGACATCAAGGTCGACGGTCTGACCGAAGCCATCATCAAAGAGGCTCTGCAAAAGACCCGCGATGCCCGCTATCATATTTTAGACAATGTAATCGCTCCCGCGATTGCCGCTCCCCGCGCCGATGTTAAGGAATGGGCACCCAAGGTCATCACCTTGAAGATCCATCCCGATAAGATCCGCGAGGTCATCGGTACCGGCGGTAAGGTCATTCAAAAGATCGTTGCCGATACCGGTGCCAAGATCGATATTGAGGACGACGGCTCTGTATTCATCTCTGCTTCCAATCCTGCCTCTTCCAATCAGGCTCTGGAAATCATCAAGGGAATCGTATTTGAGCCCGAAGTCGGTGCTATTTATCGCGCCAAGGTCGTTAAGATCATGGAATTCGGTGCGTTTGTCGAGTTCGCGCCCGGCAAGGAAGGCTTGGTTCATATCTCCAAGCTGGATAAAAAGCGCGTGGAGAAGGTGGAAGATCTGCTGAGCGAAGGCGATGAGATCTGGGTCAAATTTATGGAGGTCGACTCCAAGGGCCGCTATAACCTTTCCCGCAAGGATGCGCTGATCGATATGGAGAATGCGCAGAAAGCATCGGAAGAATAATTAAAATCCGCGGGGAAGCAATACTGCTTCCCCGCATTTTTTGAGGTATTTACTATGATTAAGGCCGTTTTATGGGATATCGACGGAACGCTGCTGGATTTTTTGAAGGCAGAAAAGTATGGCATCCGCACCTGCTTTGAAAAATTCAATTTAGGCGAATGTACCGACGAAATGTTGGCGCGGTATTCTGAGATCAATCGCAAATGGTGGCAGCGGCTGGAGCGGAATGAATGTACCAAACCCGAGGTTTTGGAAGGGCGGTTTTTGGAATTTTTCCAAACCGAAGGGATCCCCACCGATTGCGTCCCTCAATTTAATAAAAGCTATCAGTTTCATTTGGGAGATCACGCCTTTTTCTGCGATGGCGGCGAAGAAACGGTCAAGGCACTCAAGGAGTGCGTAAAGCAATACGCGGTCACCAACGGAACGGCGCTGGCGCAGGATCGTAAGCTTGAAAAAAGCGGCTTGGATCGGCTTTTGGACGGTGTCTTTATCTCCGAGCGGGTTGGGTTTGAAAAGCCGAATAAACGCTTTTTTGACGCGGTATTTGCCGCTATTCCCTTCAAGAGAGAAGAATGCATCATCGTCGGCGATTCGCTGACCGGCGATATCCGCGGCGGGATGAATGCAGGGATCCGAACAGTTTTTTATAACCCCGAGAATATTCCCCTGCCCAAAGAATATCATATTGATTATAATATCCGCGCCCTTGCGGAGGTTATAAATATCATTAAAACGGAGGAGACCAATTATGGCAGCATTGAAAATCAATAAAGAAACCTTTGATAAGGAAGTTCTGCAAAGCGAAAAACCTGTTTTGCTGGATTTCTTTGCCACCTGGTGCGGCCCTTGCAAACTGCTGGCACCGGTGCTGGACCAGATCGCCGAGGAGCATCCTGAGATCAAGGTATGCAAGGTGGATGTGGATGAAAATCAAGAGCTCGCCGCTCAATTCCAAGTAATGAGCATCCCCACCCTCTTTGTTATTAAAGATGGTAAAGTCACCGCCCAGGCGGTCGGTGCCCGCTCCAAGAAGCAACTTTTGGAGATGATGGAGAAATAAGGAAAAAGCAACCATTGGAAATCCAATGGTTGCTTTTTAATTATGTTCAAAAACAACATACACCTACGGTGATGACATACGCCTTCGGCGATTACATACCAAGCCGATGGCTTGGATAAAAAAACAGCACTTCCGAAGAAGTGCTGTTACGATAGAGAATACCATTAATTGTTGTTTGCTTTTGCCGTGTTTATCGATGCAATCAAGATCCTTTTTATTTCTAAACAATCATTAAGCAACAACTCGCTCATTTTATCGTCTATATATTCAGACATATTGAGCAATTTAATCCAATATTCTGTTTCCGCCGTTTCTTTTAAGGCAATATGCATTTTCGAAATAAAATCTGCAGGACTTTGCCCATAATTTGCTTCATTAATATTCGCACCTATACTTGTACCACTACGAATTATTTGCTTTGCAATGGGCAGTCCTATTTTATTCCGAATTAAAAAATCATGTAATTTAACGATTCGTGATGCAAATGTAATTGATTTATCTATTAAAATGTTTTCTTTCATTTTATCACTTCCTTTTTAATATTATAGCACTGTATTAAAATAAAGTTAAAATCATTCATTATTCATCATTCATTATTCATCATTCATTTTTCATTATTCATTCAAAAATCTGTTCTTTATTTAATGAATAATGAATGATGAAAAACAAATAGTGAATAATACAAAAAATCCGCTCACTTACGTGAACGGATTTTTGTTTGGAGCGGGTGACGAGGCTCGAACTCGCTACCTCAACCTTGGCAAGGTTGCGCTCTACCAGATGAGCTACACCCGCATTTTCCGCCGGTGTTCCGGCGACGTGTTATATTATACTAAAGCATTATAAGAAAGTCAAGCACTTTTTTATAATTTTTTAAAAAAATTTTTAATGCCCGCGCGCCACTGATTTCGGCGCGCGGGCAAACGATTTTAAAACTCTAATTTACGGATGGGAATGATGGCAGATTCCGCCTTTTCATCATAGGTGAAGGTGACTTGATCCCCTACATTCAGGGTCACTGCCCGCTCATCCTTGGCGATACTCAGCGAGAAGGTTCCTTCCACACCCTGCAGTTGATAATAGAAGCAGGTATTGCCGTCGACCACCGCACTGCGGATAGAAGCGATCACACCCGAAACGGTCTTTTCGGTGATGGGTGCCTCTTGCGGTTGCTCGGTGATGCCGGCACTATTCATCTTTTCGATATAGCGGCGCTCACATTCCTCCAGCGAATCGGCGGCGACCACGATCTGATATTGCTGAACATTGACCATCGCATACATTTTCACCAATGCGCTGGCATCCTTCAATGCCATAAAATAGGTGGGCTCATTATTGATATTGAGCAACAGCGGGAAGGTCGCCACATAGCGCATCTCCTGCACCTGACCCTGCGCAGAATTCATTGCCGAATATTCTTCCGCGCCCGCCACGGTATAGAACTTGGTCTCCTTGGTACGCTGGTTGGAAAGAATAAAGCCGATGTTGGATTGGTCGGCGGCCACGCTGGTAACGCCGGTATACATATAGACATCATCGCCCAACGCCATATAGTTATACCCGTCGGTGGTGATACGGCAGTCCTTTTGGGCAAAAATCGAGTTCCAGAAGCCATTGATCAAAGTACCGTAGAAATCATATTGCTCGATGATCAAATCGGCGTTAAAGACACGATCGACCCAGCTGGGGATCTCCTCTACTTTATAATAAGTGCTTTCGCCGGTGATGGCGTTGACCAGCACCGCACCCTCGATATCGCGGCCCGCATAAAGCCCGATGCGATAGGTATAGGTGGGGCAGATCCAATAGGGCACGCCCTGCTCATCCACTTCGAAATTCTGCTCAGCAAAGATCTTGGTGGGATATTGGAAACGCAGATGCCGTTCCAGATAGCGGCCGAAATGCTCGGCGGTGGAATATTTCATCCCCTCTTCCAAGCGGACCAACTGCACATCCTGCGTCACCATATCGATCATCAGGTAACCGGGGATACCCTCTTTTACATTGGAGAACCATTTAAAAACATCCACATATTCCAGCGGAGTGACACGGACAGGGCGGCCCTTATAATTGATCTGAGTATAATTATCCATCACAGAGAATTGGCTGACCATATCCGAAAGCTCGCCCATCTTGCGATCGCCCAATTTTTGCGCCGATTCCAGATCCAAGCGGGGAATCTGGTCATAGCTGATGGCGGAGACATCCTCGGTGAAATTGCCCTCCTCAACTTCCAGCAGATTGCGGTAGCGGGCGGCATTGAAGATGCGGGCGCCGACGATATTGCCGATCAAGCCAACCAGCAGGCAGGCGGCGATGATCGCCAGCAATACTTTAATCGTCTTGGGCAAAGAAAGCAAGGATTTTTTATCCAACTTGACTTCCAGAACCGAAACTGCGGGCTTTTTCAGCCCCAGCACCAGATAGATCACTCCATAAGCAATGCAAAGGGAGATGATAAAGGTAAGCAGGCCCGAAGAATGAATATTTAAAGCGGGCAGAGTGAAATAATAGGATACAGCGCCGAACAAAACTGTTCCGAGCGCGCTGATCAAATGTCTTTTGATAGATTTCATACTTTTTTATCCTTCCACAATTTCAATATTTTCCAGCGCCTTCCAGACCAGCGCTTCAACATCTAATTTGGCTTCTTCTTTTTCGATATCCCGCAGTAGCGGCTTGGTGCGGGGATGCTTGGGGGTAAAGACGGTGCAACAATCCTCATAGGGCTGGATGGAGGTTTCAAAGGTGCCGATCTTGCGGGAGATCCGCACGATCTCTTCCTTATCCATCCCGATCAAGGGGCGCAAGATCAAGGAATCCACCACCCCATCGGTCAGTCGCAGGGCGTCCATGGTCTGGCTTGCGACCTGCCCCAGACTTTCGCCGGTAATGAGGCAGCCGCTGCGGGTGCGATGCTCCAATTCCCGCGCCACCCGCATCATAAAGCGGCGCATAATGACGGTGAAAAATTCTTCCTTGCAATGATCGCGGATGGCTTCCTGCACCTCGGTGAAATGCACCACCAGAACTTTAATCCCCGGGCAATACGCGCGCATCTGCTCTGCCAAGGTGAGCACCTTTTGCTTGGCGCGCTCGCCGGTATAGGGCGGGCTGAAAAAGTGGATCGCCGAGAGTTTCAAGCCGCGCTTTGCCATCATATAGCCCGCCACAGGGCTATCGATGCCGCCCGAAAGCAGCAGGCAGGCGCGTCCGTTGGAGCCATAGGGCATTCCGCCCGCACCCGGCACCCGCACCGCGTGGATATAGGCACCGAAATCCCGCACCTCGACGGTGACGGTGACATCGGGGTTATGGACATCGACTTTCAAATGATGGAATTTTTCCAGCAAGGCACCGCCGACCTCGCGGCAGATCTCAGGCGATTTTAAGGGAAATCGCTTGTCGCTGCGCTTGGCTTCCACCTTAAAGGTCTCCGCCTCTTCCAAGGTATCGACCAGACATTCCTTTGCCAATTTCAAAATCGCATCCATCGATTTTTCGCAGGTATAGGCGCGGCAGACGGCGGCAAAGCCGAAGACACGGCAGGTGCGTTCAAACGCCTCGTCCATATCCGCCTCCCCCACCGCCCGCACATAGACGGTGGACTGCGCCAAGCTGATATCAAAAGAGCCTAAATCTTTCAGGGACTCCTTTAAATTCTTCAGCAAAATTGAATCGAAATGGCTGCGGTTCAACCCTTTTAATACGATCTCGCCGCATTTTGCCAGAATCATTTGTTCCATTTTTAAAACATCCTTATCTATACATTTTCTGAATCTTTTGAGGGACGGCTTCCAGCGCATCCATCAGTGCGTCGATCTCTTCGACGGTGGTATCGATACCGAAACTGATCCGCAATGCGCCCATCACGCTTTGCTCGTTCATTCCCAGCCGCGCCAACACCGATTGACTGCGCGCCTTTTTGGAAGAGCAGGCAGAGCCTTGGGAAACATAGATCTCTTGCTCTTCCAGATAGTGAAGAATATTCTCGCCCAGATAGCCGATACAAGAGATATTCAAAATATACGGCACACCCTCGGGCGAGGAATTGATCTGCACAAAGGGCAGCTTTTTTGCCCGCTCAAGAAAATGGGCTCTTAACTGCTCCAAATGACCGAGGTCTTCCTTTTGGTATAATTGAATCGCCTTGGCAAAACCGAAGGCGGCAGGGCTGTTATAGGTACCGGGAACGATGCCCTTTTCCTGCTCACCGCCGACGGTGATATTCTTCACCCGCACCCCTTTTTTGAGGTATAATGCGCCGATGCCCTTGGGGCCTTTGAGCTTATGGGCGGAGATGGAAAAACTATCGCATTTCAGCGTCGAGACATTGCAGGGGATCTTGCAAAACGCCTGCACTCCATCCACATGAAAATGGGCGGGTGCTTTTTTGCGCTTGATGATGCGGGCGATCTGCGCGATGGGCAGAATACTCCCCACTTCATTATTGACCAGCATCGCCGCCACAACGATCGTCTTCTCATTGATCGCCTCTTCAAAGGCTTCGGCGGTGGGTGCGGCATACACCACATCGAACCCCCGCTCCTGCAGTACTGCGCCGCAGGCATAGACACTGGGATGCTCCACCATTGAGAGAACAATGCGGTTTCCCATCCGTTTTCTCGCCTCGGCGGCACCCAACACCGCTAAATTATTGGAATAGGTTCCCCCGCTTGTCAGCAAGATCTCATCGGGGGTGCAATGCAACACCGATGCAATGGCATACTTTACTTGAAGGATTCCCTCTTCCGCCGCCACAGCGGAGCGATATAATGCGGAGGCGTTGGCAAAATTCTTCTGCTCCTGCTCCGCGATCAGCGCCGAAACTTCTGCATAGGGTTTGGTTGTCGCGCTGTTATCCAAATAGACCATTTTATTCTCCTATATAATATTCTTAAATAATATTATATAACGAACAAAGCAGATAATCAAGGATTTTTCCATAGGGTGATCATTGCCTTGGCGGTCAGCTCGCCACCGTAGACGGCTTGGGATAAGGTATTGGCGGAGCTTCCCACCTCCACCAGCAATGTATGGGGGGTAAAATGGGTATTGAACCGATCGCGCCGCAGGTTGACAGGGCGGGATAATTCGCCGTATAACTCCCCCATCTTGCGGGAAAGCTGCAACGCATATGTAAAATTCTCCCGCCAATTTGGATGGGAAAGTCCTTTGGCATCGGTGCCGCAGACGAACATAATCTGCGCCGCTTCCTTTCCATCGACTTTGGTGACCGGATAATAATCCACCCCATTACTGCTGATGGAATCCCGATGGACATCCAGCACCACCTGAATGGTCGGGTTTTCTTTCAAAACCTTTTCCACCGCCGCACGGGCGGTGGGATAAGCGTTATTGAAATCCCGATTGAGCACCGTTTTGAGATGGATGGTCTCATACCCCGCATCTTCAAACACCTTTTTCATCGCTTCCCCTACCGCGACCACGTTTTGGGACTCATCTTCGGTGTTGGTGATGCCTTCCGCATTGCGGTAACATTCGGTGGTATGGGTATGGTAGATCAAAACGGCAGGCTTTCCTTCTGTAAAGGTCGGCATCTTTACACTTTCATTTAGATTTTGACTGATGTCAAAGTCGGTGGCGTTTGCCACCGCGGTGCCGTCATATTCCGTATAGATGCCCGAAATTGCCGAAAGATTCGCCGCCTGCATCGAGTCATCGGCGGCGGTCGGCTCTTCCTGCTCCATAAAATACAAAAACAGCTCGTCCGGCGCTTCTTCGGGTGCGGAGGCCAGATACCGCGCCACATTTTTCATCATCGGGTCGGTATGCTTTAATAAAAAAATACCGATATTTTTCATCGATATCGGTTGATATTGGCGCAAGGCAAAGGCGGTGGCGGAAGGCAGCCAGCGTTCCCAATAAATCCCCGCCCCTACAATGATGGTCAAAATTAAAACGATGCTTATCCACTTACGCAAGGGGAAACACTTCCTTTCCCTATACCATATGCACAAGCAAGCGCAAATAGTCAATAAAGATACTTTAAAATTTCTTCGGTAGAGATATCCCCATGCAGTGCCTTATTGATGGCAAAGGCAATCAGTCGTGCGCCCATATCGGTGGCAAGCTCCATCTGGCGCGGGGTGGCGATGAGGCTTTCTTCAAAAGGGTGTAGTTTTACACTATATTTTTCCCAATCTTCCCCCAAGACATGCCAAAGCAACACGCGGCAATCCACCACCGTGGGCATCCCCACCGAGAGGACCGGCACCCCCAAGGTCTTTTCCGAGATCTCCTTGCGGGTATTATCCACCCCGCCGCCGGGGGTCAACCCCGAATCGGAAAGTTGGATGGTTTGGCAAAGGCGTTCCAGACGCGCCGTTGCCATCGCATCGATCAAGATCACTGCCTCGGGGGCGATGGACTGAACCAGCCCCTGCGCCAATTCGGCGCTTTCAATGCCGCTGACACCGTAGACCGATGCCGCCATCGCGCTGACCGATGCATATTGCTTGGGGCGGTCTTTTAAAGGGCGGGTGACCATCAGCCGTTCCACCGCCTTGGAGCCTAAACTATCGGGGGTGATATGGGGGTTGCCGATCCCCAACACCAAAATCTTTTTGCGGTTTTTAAGCATCCGCTTCATTTGATCTGCCAAGGCGGAAGCAATCTCTTCAAAGGCAGGTTCGCCGATCTGATAACTTTTATCGGTTTCGATGGTGACATATCGCCCCATCTCCCGCCCCAACGCTTTTGCGCCTTCTTCATCGCGGATAGAAACTTGATGCACCACGCAATGCTCCAGCGTTTGAACTTCGTTTTCCACCCCTTTGGGTAGGGTCATCTTTGCCATTTCCAACTGTTCGATCATCAGATCCGAAGGAAGACTCTTCATTTTTATCACCTCAAAAGGTAGTATAAGCAAAAAACCGAGATGCAATGCATCTCGGTTTTAATTCAATTATTGAGGGCTGAGCGCATCAGCGATGGTTTCGACATAATCGCCTTCAAAGAGCTCGATCATTCCCTTATCGCAAAGGGATGCAAGCTCGGGATCGATGGGCAAGCGCGCCAAGATCTTCAGATCATTCTTTTTCGCGATCTCTTCCAGCTTGCTTTCGCCGAAGACCTTAATTTCCTTGCCGCAATCGGGGCAGCGCAGATAGCTATAGTTTTCCACAATGCCTAAAATGGGGATATTCATCATCTTTGCCATCTTGACCGCTTTGGCGACGATCATTGATACCAGATCCTGCGGCGAGGTCACCACAATGATACCGTCGATCGGCAGGGATTGGAAGACGGTCAGAGGAACATCGCCGGTGCCCGGCGGCATATCGACAAACATATAGTCCACATCATTCCAGATCACATCGGTCCAGAATTGCTTGACCGCGCCGGCGATGATGGGGCCGCGCCAGACCACGGGGGATTCTTCATCCTCCACCAGCAGATTAAGGCTCATAATCTGCGTACCCATTTTGGAATTGACCGGATAGAGAGCGTTTCCGTCGGACTCGGCTCTGCCCTGCAGACCGAATGCCTTGGGGATGGAGGGGCCGGTGATATCCGCATCCAAGATCGCTGTGCGGAACCCGCGGCGCTGCATTGCCACCGCCGAAAGAGAGGTGATCATACTTTTGCCGACACCGCCCTTACCGCTGACAACACCGATGATCTTTTTAACATTACTTAATTCATGGGGCTTTTCCATCATACTCTCGGGGCTATTGTTGCCGGAGCAGTTGGAAGAGCAGGATTCGCAATTATGGGTGCATCCCATTGATAACACTTCCTTTAATTAATGATACTTGGATTAGTATACCCCTTTCATCGGAAAATGTCAACTTTATTAATACGACGTTCACACCAATTTCATATTTAATCATTATAATTATAAGCGTGGTCGATGCCACACTTTTCATATTTCTCTTTTGTTTGGGTGAGAAGGGCTGTGTTTTTTTCGCATAGCCCTTTTCATCTGCCCAAATTTATGGTATACTGATAAAAAATAGGGAGGGAACACCATGGCGAAACGGAAAGAAAAAAAGAATTTAAATCAGCGCGCCGATCAGTTTTATGATTATTTAATCGGGCGCAAGGGGCAAATTTTGCGCTTTATTACCGCCGTCTTGGTGACCGCTTTGGCGGAATTCTTTTTGAAGCGGTTTTTATTTCCCGAACCGCAAGTGGCAATGGTACCTTTTTTACTGCGGTTTTTACTGCTCTTCCCCATCTTAAAATATTGGGTCTATCGGGAACTTCATCAGGATATCTTTATTGTTCTCAAGCAGATTATGATCACCGTTATGGCGGTCATTATCATTCAATTTGTTATTAATTATCTCACTATCTTTTTGGCAAATATCACCGGACATCCGATCATTATGAATTATATCTGCCGCGCTTTGGCAGAAGTTTTATACTTCCTGCTCTTTCAATTTTGGATTTTTAAAGATAAAAACGATTGATTTTTGCCGCAAATTGTGGTAAAATAATTAAAGTGAACGACCGAAAGGGGAAAAAGGATGAAAAAGAATCATATTATCATTTTAATTTCTGTAATTCTGAGCGTTGCCGCCGCAGTGACTGCTGCCGTTCTGGTCATAAAGCATATGAAGAAAAAGGCCGCCATCGCCCCTGCCGATCTTTCTTTCGAGACGGATTTCACCGAAGAGGACGCGGAAGAACCCGCAACCGAAGAGTAATAAAAACCATTAAAGCACCTGCTTTTGCAGGTGCTTTTTTATTGCCATACCATATTCGATTCAAAATAAAAAATAAATCGGAACGCAAGCGTTCCGATTTATTGGTCTAACTCATTTTCGCGCGTCTTATACTACGCCTTGGGCCTTCATAGCCTCGGCCACCTTCAGGAAGCCTGCAATGTTTGCACCGGCGATGAGATCGCCCTTCATACCATACTTCTCGGCAGCCTCATAGGATGCTTTGAAGATATTGGTCATAATTTGATGCAATTTGGCATCGACTTCTTCGGCAGTCCAGCTATAGCGCATGGAGTTCTGGCTCATTTCCAAGCCGGAAACCGCAACGCCGCCTGCATTGACAGCCTTGGAGGGAGCGATCACCACCTTGTTCTCTTTCAAATAAGAAACAGCCTCGGCGGTGGTGGGCATATTGGCAACTTCTACATAATATTTTACATTGTTTGCAACAATGTTCTTGGCATCCTCAATGCCCACTTCGTTCTGGGTAGCGCAGGGCATAACAACATCCACCTTTTGCTCCCAAGGACGCTTACCTGCATAGAAGGGGACGCCGAACTTATCGGCATAATCCTGCACCTTATTGCGGCCGGAGGCACGCATTTCCAGCAGATAATCGATCTTCTCTTCGGTGGAGATACCGTCGGCATCGTAGACATAACCGTCGGGACCGGAGAGGGTAACGACCTTACCGCCCAACTCGTGGACCTTCTTGACAGTACCCCAGGCAACGTTACCGAAGCCGGAGACGGCGAAGGTCTTGCCCTCGATGGTATCACCGAAGGATTTGAGCAGTTCCACAACATAATAAACAGCACCGTAACCGGTGGCTTCGGGGCGGATCAAAGAACCGCCGAAGGGAATACCCTTACCGGTGAGAACGCCGGTAAATTCGTTGCGCAAGCGCTTATACTGACCAAACATATAGCCGACTTCACGGGCACCGACACCGATATCACCGGCAGGAACGTCGGTATCCGCGCCGATATGGCGGGAAAGCTCGGTCATAAAGCTCTGGCAGAAACGCATCACTTCTGCATCGGACTTGCCGTTGGGATCGAAATCAGCGCCGCCCTTACCGCCGCCCATGGGCAGGCTTGTGAGGCTGTTCTTAAAGGTCTGCTCAAAGCCCAAAAACTTCATAATGGAAGCATTAACGGTGGGATGGAAACGGATACCGCCCTTATAAGGACCGATCGCGGAATTGAACTGAACGCGATAGCCGCGGTTGACCTGAACCTTGCCGTTATCATCCATCCAGGGTACACGGAAGGAGACCATTCTCTCGGGCTCGACCATCCGCTCAAAGACACCCGCCTCAATCAGATCGGGGCGTTGCTCGGCAACCGGCTCCAAAGATTCTAAAACTTCGTAGACTGCCTGCAAGAATTCGCTCTCGCCGGCATTTCTTTTCTCAACGCGTGCATACAGATCGTTGAGGTATGCATTTTTCAATGCCATCTTTCATCACTCCTATAATAGAATAAAAAAATTTTAGCACCAAGAAAAAAAATTGTCAACAAAAAAATATCATTCTATGCTTTAATTCGTAATTTTTTTATGGTATGATACTACTATGATTACAACAAAACGCAAAAAAACAATACTTCTTTGGGTGCTGATCGCAGCCTTGCTGATCGGGGCCGCGGCGGCAACCTTTGTTTTACTGCGTCCCAAGAAGCCCGATGCCAAAGCACTTTTGGAAGAGGCTGATTCTCTCACAAAGCAAAACCTTTGCCTGATGGCACTCTTGGAAGAGGAGCCCGAGAACACCGCCTATCAAGAGCACCTTTTGGCAAACTTTTCCGTCTTGGGTGCCGACCCCTTGACCCTTTATGCCTTGGAGCAGAAATACGGCATCCAAGCCGCGCCTGCCGCGCAAACGGCACCGGAACAAGCGGGTGCTCTTTTAAATCGAGGCGGGATCGCAGAGATGCCGAACTATAAAAACTCCTATTCGGTAGCGCAGGGGGCGGATACGACATACTATGCGACCGATGAGGGCATCTATGCCGATTATTGCGGCTTGAAGCAACGGATCGCCGCCATCGGCGCCAGCCACTTGATCGCCGCAGAGAACGGATTGTATTTTCTCAACGATGTTCAGCGAAAGGTGCAGTACATTGCGCGAGACGGGCATAAGATCGAGACCATCTCCCCCATCGATGCGGTCAGTTTTGCGTTCTTTGGGGATGCGCTCTGGATCATCGATACAAATTATGATCTTTACTGCGACGGAAGGAAAATCAAAACGGAACACAAGGTCCGCGCCCTTGCCGCCGCATCCGATGCTCTATATGCCTCCTGCAACGACGAAAGCGGTGCGGCCATAGGCGTTCTTGCAATCGACAAAGCAGGAACCGCCTCGATGGTGCTCCCCTCTCCTGCCCTCTCTATCTTCGGTGGCGAGGACGGATGCCTCTACTACATCAATGAGTTCGGATTGCCGATGCGCTACCAACCTGCAACCAAAGAAGCAACCTTTCTCAGCGAAAAGAAGGCGATCGCTGTGACCTACGAACAACAAGCGGTCTATATATTAAATGAAAAAGGAAAAGTGAAAAAATTAAAGGCAGATTGACTTACGCCTTTTTTCTATTTAAATTGGACAAAGGTCCGCTAAATTCCAACCCGCTTTTGGATATTTCGACAAAGTTCAAAAAAAGACTTGAAATCACCGCTTTAGTGTGCTATAGTAATACCATTCTCGTTGAAACGCTTGGGATGCAAAGACCGAGCGCGGAGAGGACTCTGGAGAATCCCATTCAATTGGGTGCCGAAGGTGCAAGGCGCAAACCGCCGAATCTCTCAGGCAAAAGGATAGAGTTTCATAAAACAGCCTTATGCATTTTTATGTTCTATCAACAGAGTCCG
The DNA here is from genome assembly GCA_017440465.1 of Clostridia bacterium. Taxonomy (GTDB): domain Bacteria; phylum Bacillota; class Clostridia; order Oscillospirales; family QAKW01; genus QAKW01. The sequence continues at coordinate 6,617 of JAFSHF010000006.1, read as the reverse complement.
CCGCGAGAAATCGCGGCGGTTTTTATTTTGTAATTTTTTATAGGAGGTTCATCTACAATGGACAAAATCTTGCAAACGATCGAAAGCATCAACGGCGACATCAACGGCGTTGTTTGGGGCACTTTCGGTCTGCTTCTTCTGGTCGGTACGGGCATCATCATCACTGTACTCACCAAGTTCTTTCAGGTAAGCCACATCGGCCTGTGGTTCAAGCAAACGCTTGGCAGTCTTTTCAACAAGGATGTCATCAAGCACAGTAAGGAAAAGGGCTCTATTTCGCCCTTCCAAGCCCTTTGCACTGCACTTGCCGCAACGGTCGGTACCGGTAACATCGCCGGTGTTGCCGCGGCGATCAGCATCGGCGGTGCAGGCGCTGTGTTCTGGATGTGGCTGGCGGCATTCTTCGGAATGATGACCAACTACGCCGAAAATGTGCTCGGTATCTATTTCCGCCGTAAGAATGAAAACGGCGAATGGTCCGGCGGCGCGATGTATTATCTTAACGACGGTCTGGGTAAGAAAAAAGGAATGAAATACGTCGGAAAGATCCTTGCCATCCTCTTCTGCATCTTTGCAATGCTGGCTTCTTTCGGCATCGGCAGCATGGGTCAGGTCAACAAAATCGTTACAAACATAGCGCAAGCATTTGACGTATCTGCTCTTTCTTCGATTGAAGTGTTTGGCGGTGTTTCGCTCTACAATATCATCCTCGGCGCGATCATTATGGCTCTTACCGCTCTGATCACCCTCGGCGGTCTGAAGAGAATTGCCAACGTTGCCGAAAAGATCGTTCCTTTTATGGTCGTCCTCTTTGTTTTCGGAAGTCTTACAATCATCGGCATCAATTATGCCAACATTCTTCCCGCATTCAAAGCCATCTTTGTCAATGCCTTTCAGCCCGAAGCCTTTGTCGGCGGCGGGATCGGCGCAGTCATCAGCAAGGTGGTGACCCAAGGCTTCAAACGCGGTGTTTTCTCCAACGAAGCGGGTCTCGGTTCTTCGGTTATGGTTCACTCCAACTCCAACATTAAAGAGCCTGTAAAGCAGGGTATGTGGGGCATCTTTGAAGTATTTGCCGATACGATGATCGTCTGCACCATGACAGCGCTCGTCATCCTGACTGCCGGCGGTCTGAACGGCGGTGTCTTTAACGCTGTGACCGGTGAGATCGCTGCCGGTTATACCGACGCCACCTTGGTCGGCGGTGCCTTTAACTCGGTATTCTCTTGGGGCGATATCGGCGAAAAGTTTATCGCTATCGCTATGTTCCTCTTTGCTTTTACCACCGTTCTGGGTTGGTCCCACTACGGCTCTAAAGCTTGGGAATATCTCTTTGGTGCCAAGACCACCTTTATCTTCCGCATCATTCACGTCTGCACCGTCATCTTCGGCGCGGTCCTCACCTCTTCTCTTGCTTGGGACATTTCGGATACCTTTAACGGTTTGATGATGATCCCCAACTTGATCGGTGTTCTTGCGTTGTCTCCCCTGGTTGTGAAGATCACAAACAACTATCTGAGAAGAACCAAGAAGGGCGAAGATATTGAGCCTATGTATAATTTCGATCCCGAAACACAAGCGCAGGAAATTGCACGCGAAGTTTCCGCAGACTAATATTTATAAACCAAAGAACGGCAGAGAATTTCTTCTCTGCCGTTCTTTTTTATCCTTTGACTGCGCCGGAGATCACCCCGCGGATGATCTGCTTTTGCGCCAATGCATAAAAGACAACGATGGGAATGATTGCCAACACCAGCAACGCCATAAAGGCACCGTAGTCTACCGTTCCGTAGCTATCGGTGACCGCCGATTGGATCGCCATCGGGATGGTATAATACCCTTTGGTCTTATCCAATACCAAGGTGGGCAACAGATAATCGTTCCAGATCCACATGGTCTGCAGAATTGCCACCGAAATATAGGTCGGTTTCATAATCGGCAATACCACGCGGAAAAAGGTGGAAAGCGGGTTGCAACCGTCGATCATTGCCGCTTCTTCGATGGAGATGGGGATGGATTTGACAAAGCCGGTGAACATAAATACCGCCAGCCCCGCACCAAAGCCCAAATAGACCAGCGGAATGGTCCAAGGGGATGTGAATCCCAACCGATCCGCCAAATAAGGCAGGGTGAACATCACCATTTGAAAGGGCACCGCCATCGAAAAGACAAAGAGATAGTAGATCCCTTTACACCAACGACTGCCCACCCGATTGAGATACCAGGCGCACATCGAGGTGCAGACTAAAATCAACGCCACCGAGCCGACGGTTACCACCAAACTATAGCCTACGGAATTAAAAAAATCAATGGAGCGGATACCGCGAAGATAGTTTTCAAACCCGACAAAGCTTTGGGCGGTGGGCAAGCCAAACACCTGACCGGTGATGGCTTCCTTTTCCTTAAAGGAATTAAAGAGCAACACCACCAGCGGATAGATATAGACCGCGCAGATCACCGAAAACAACACGGTAAGCCATCGATTTTGTTTTTTCTCTATCATTGCTGCACCTCCCTTTTATGGGTACTGCGGAGCTGAAAAAGGGCAATGACGGCGACGATCAGAAAGAAGATGACCGCCATCGCCTGCGCAGTACCGTGGGATTTGGGAGTAACTCCATAGGTGTTGCGGATCGCCATCGCCAGCATCTCGGTCATTCTGCCGGGTTTACCGTCGGTCAGCGCCAAATTTTGATCATAAAGTTTAAAGGAATTGGTCAGCGTCAAAAAGATGCAGATGGTGATGGAGGGCATCACCATCGGGACAGTAACGTGCCTTAAGATCTGCCACCGCCCTGCGCCATCGATCTTTGCCGCTTCGCTCAACTCTTCGGGGACGGATTGCAAGCCTGAAATATAGATGATCATCATATAACCGATCTGTTGCCATGCCAATACCACCACCAGACCCCAAAAGCCGAAAGTGGAATTATAGCTTAGATCCTTGCCGAACAGAGGGATCAAAACACCGTAGTTTAAAATCATCTTCCAGATATAGCCCAAAACGATGCCGCCGATCAGATTGGGCATAAAGAACAGGGTTCGGAAAAGATTGGTGCCGCGGATGCCGCGGGTAAGTGCCAACGCCACCGCAAAGGCGCAAAGATTGATCAGCACCACCGAGACCAAGGTAAACAAGGCGGTGAAACCGAAGGAATACCAAAAGTTGCTATCGGCGGTAAAGACCCGCAGATAATTGGCAAAGCCTACAAAGGTGGGATTTTCAATGGTGGCAAATTCACAAAAGGAAAGATATAGTCCCACAAAAAAGGGGACGACAAAGCCGATCAAAAACGCGATCAGCGTGGGGAGCAAAAAGAGCGGAAACCACCGCTTGAGTGTTCTGTTCATATCAGTGGGCGGCGGTGTACTCTTTCCGCCAACCATCAACAAACGCGGTCTCCACATCCTTCCAAAGGGCATCGGTCAGCCCGCCCTGCGCATAGGCGAGCAACGCGGCACCCACACCATCCTTCCATTGATCCGAAGGAATGGTGGAAAAGTCCCAGGAGACCGGTGTCTTGCCTTCATCCAGCAGTTGGTCCGCCGCTTTGATCAAAGGATTGGTGGATTTTTTGGCATTTTTAAAGGGGCTGACAAAGCCCATCTCCTCCGCCAACGCTTTGGTGCCCGCTTCGGAAGTCACCACCCATTCCATAAAATCCAAGGTGGCTTGAATATTCTTTTCGCCTGCGTTTTTATTGACGCACCAATAGTTCTCGCTACCGGTACAAAGGCCTTGATCCTCTTCATCCTCCGCGCCGATATAGATGGGCATCATTCCCACATTATCTGCACCGATCTTTTGCTCCATTGCATCGCCCCACGCCCAGGTACCGTTCTGATAAAAGACCGCTTCGCCGTTATTAAATTCATTGGCGGCTTCATCGCTGGTCTTGGCGCCGATCTCGCCGGGAGCGCAGGTGGCATTTTTCAGATACAGATCCCAGATCGCCCGATACTCTTTGAGATAGGTGCCTTTGATGGCGGGGGAAAGATCGATATCGTCCTCCTCATATTCATAATAGATCGGCAGGTTTGCCAAATGGGTCTTGAACCGCCAATCGGAAGAAGAATCCATCCCTGCCGATGTGAAAGCACCCTTGATGCCCAACGCCTCTTTATTCGCCTGAATATCCTCCGCCAACGCCTTAAAAACATCAAAAGAACGAACATCATTCAGCGACTTCACCTTGGCGTTGTCCAGCGCAAAATAACGGTCCAGCAGTTTCTTATTATAAATCAATCCGTAGGTTTCCAGAACATAGGCGATGCCGTAAACTTTATCGTCTTCTTCCAGAACAAAATCATCCTCGGTCAGTTGGTTATAAACAGCGGAATCGGAGAGATCATAACAATAATCCTTCCAGCCCGCCAAGCCCACAGGGCCGTTGACCTGAAACAAGGTGGGCGGAGTGCTCTTGACGATCTCCGCCGCCAAGGTATCTTCATAGGTGCCTGCCGCCGCGGTGACCACGGTCACCTTCACACCGGTCTCATCGGAATAGGTTTTTGCCAATGCTTTCCATTGAGCGTCCTGCTCCGGCTTGAAATTCAAATAATAGACCGCACCTTCCCCGCCGCCGCGGGCACAGCCCGAAAGACAGCCCAAAATCAACAGTGCAATACAAAGAAATGATAAAATGCGTTTCATTCTTTTTCCTCCTTAAACGATGTTTCCTTTCTATTTTCGGAAAAATAATGAAAAATATACGATATTATATAAAAAAGCACCCGACCGATGCGGTCGGGTGCTGGTCTTATTTGAATAACTTGGAAAGTTTATCCATAAATGTATTGCGTTTTTCAAAATTTTTGTGGTCAAGGGTCTTGGCAAATTCCTTCAGCAGATCCTTTTGCTTTTTGGAAAGTCCGCGGGGGATCTCCACCTCCACAGTGACATAAAGATCGCCCTTTGCCTTGGAATTGATGCGGGTGACACCCTTACCGCGGAAGCGGAAGGTACTGCCGGTCTGGGTCCCTTCGGGAAGATCGTATTCCACCTTGCCTTCCAGCGTAGGAACCTGCAATTTAGCACCCAAGGTAGCATCGGTGAAGCTGACGGGGATCTTGCAATACAGATCGGTGCCCCGCCGCTCAAACAATGCGTGGGGGCGCACACGAATGCCGATATAGACATCGCCGTCCGGCCCGCCGTTGACCCCTGCGTGGGCTTGGTTCCGCATCGTCAGAGTCTGGTCGTTATCAATTCCCGCAGGGATGGTGACCTTGATCTTTTTATCTTCGGTGATAATACCGCCTTGGCAATGGGGGCAGGGAACTTTAATTTTTTTACCGCGCCCGCCGCAGGTGGGGCAGGTGCTTTGGGATTGGATATTGCCCAAAATGGTACGCTGAACGCTGGTGACAACACCGCTCCCCTTACATTGCGGGCAGGTCTCCAGCTCTACCCCGCCCTTCGCACCGGTGCCATTGCAATGCTTACAGCTCTTGCGGCGGCGGAGATGGATCTCTTTTTCACAGCCGAAGGCGGCTTCTTCAAAGGAGATGGTGACCATCGTTTCAATATCTTCGCCCTTACGGGGCGCGTTGGAGCGGCGGCCACCGCCGCCGAAACCGCCAAAGCCGCCCATTCCGCCAAAGAACGAACTAAAGACATCGCCGAAATCGCCCATTCCGCCCATTCCGCCAAAGTCGCCTGCGCCGCCGCCATAGGAGGGATCGACCCCCGCATGGCCGAACTGATCGTAGCGGGATTTCTTTTCGGGGTCGGAAAGAACGCCGTAGGCTTCGTTGACTTCCTTGAACTTTTCTTCGGCGCTTGTATCGCCGGGGTTCAGGTCGGGATGGTATTTTTTGGCGAGTTTGCGGAAGGATTTTTTGATCTCATCGTCGGATGCGCCTTTGGATAGACCAAGCACCTCATAATAATCTCTTTTATCTGCCATTCTAATCTCCATAGAGTTTTTCGGGTAGGGAGACCCTGCCCGAAAAGAATCTTAATTATTTATTTTCGTCGACATCCTTGAAATCGGCATCATAGACACCCTCGGCGTTGCCTGCGGCGCCGGCATCGGCACCGGCTGCAGCGGCGGCTTCGGGGTTTTGAGCATAGATCTTGGAAGAAAGCTCATAGAGCTTATTCTGCAAGCCTTCGGTAGCCGCCTTGATGGCATCGGTATCGGTACCCTTCAGGGCTTCCTTCACCTTATCCAACTCCGCATTGACCGCGGTCTTATCGGATTCATCCAGCTTATCGCCGGCATCCTTCATCAATTTCTCGGTCTGATAGACCATCTGATCGGCGTTATTGCGGATCTCAATGGATTCCTTCAGTTTCTTATCCTCGGCTGCGCAAGCCTCGGCATCCTTGACCGCTTTTTCGATCTCTTCTTTGGAGAGGTTGGTGGAAGCGGTGATGGTGATCTTCTGCTCCTGACCGGTGCCCAGATCCTTGGCGGATACGTTGACGATACCGTTGGCATCGATATCGAAGGTTACTTCGATTTGGGGCACACCGCGGGGAGCGGGAGCGATACCGGTGAGCTGGAATCTGCCCAGGGTCTTATTGGCGGCCGCCATCTCGCGTTCACCCTGCAGAACGTGGATCTCAACGCTGGGCTGATTATCTGCCGCAGTGGAGAAGATCTGGCTCT
>JAFSHF010000005.1 GCA_017440465.1 Clostridia bacterium | reverse complement strand
GACTGCTGTGTCTCGGAGCTGATGGGGATGTCGTTGCTGCCCGGGGCAGCCGACAGCCACCGAGAGCGGAGAGTTTCTCCGAATCTCCATCGCACCAACCCCTCAACCGAGCACCCGCTTGGGTGCCTTTTTGTTATGGCGACCCATATAGGTGCATCGAACCATTTCCGCTTGCGGAAATGTGTTCGTTGAAGCAGCCGTGCCGCCGCGATAGGCGGGGCGGACTGCTGTGTCTCGGAGCTGATGGGGATGTCGTTGCTGCCCGGGGCAGCCGACAGCCACCGAGAGCGGAGAGTTTCTCCGAATCTCCATCGCACCAACAAAAATTCTTCAATGAATTTTCAATCTTTTGTGGTATAATGAATCTATACGGAGGTGGCCTTATGCGGATTTTACTTGTTGAAGATGAAAAACGAATGGCGCAGGCACTTTGCGAGATCCTACGCCTTGAAAAATATGAAGTGGACCACTATGCCAACGGCATTGACGGTTTAGCCGCAATTGAAAGCAATATCTACGATATCGCCATTCTGGATGTGATGCTCCCGGGAATGAACGGTTATGAGATTGCAAAGCAGGCGCGCGGCAAGGGCATCACCACCCCGATTTTAATGCTGACCGCCAAAGCGGAGCTGGACGATAAGGTGACCGGGCTGGACAGCGGTGCCGATGATTACCTGACCAAGCCTTTTATGACCAAGGAACTGCTTGCCCGCCTGCGCGCGCTGGGCAGAAGAACGCTTGGTACAATCGACAACACACTCTCCTTTGGCGATATCATTTTAGATACCCATACATTGATCCTATCCTGCACCGCCAACGGACAAAGCGTTCGGCTGAGCGAAAAGGAATATCGCATTTTGGAATATCTGATCGCCAACGGCGGGCGGATCCTCACCCGCGAGCAGTTGGCGGTAAAGATCTGGGGCTATGAAAGCGATGCAGAATATAATAATGTGGAAGTCTATATGTCCTTCACCCGCAAAAAACTTGCCTTTATTGAAGCGAAAACTGCGATCAAGGCGGTGCGGGGGATCGGATACGAATTGAGGTGCGAGGATGTTTAAAAAATCAAGAAAAAAGATCGTTGCCGCCATTATGACCATCCTTGCGCTTTTATGGGTGGGAACGCTGGGGGTGATCTATGGGTCCAGTTATTTCGAGATGACGGCACAAAACAAACGGATGCTGCAGACCCACGCTCAGATGCACACCCTCTCCCCTGCCTTTGAAGAGACGGTGCCGCCGAACCACCCGAAACCCAACGGGAGCCATCCCGACTTTAATCCGGACTCCCCGATGTTTCAGCTTTCCACCTTCTATACGGTGGCGATCTCCGCCGACGGAACGGTGCTGGAGATCAAAAACGAACCGCCCACGGTACATACCGATGCCGATCTGGAAGAATTGGCGCAGCGCATTATAAAGAGTGGCAAAGAGAGCGGTACGAAAAATAACCTTGCGTTTTACAAGGCCGATAAAGGCAATTATACGCTGGTTGCATTTATGGATAATACCGTTGTCAACCAGCGGGCGATGACCTTATTCCGCTATACCCTGATCTTCGGCGGGATTGCGCTGATTTTATTTTTCTTTTTATCGGTCTTTCTTGCCAAAAAGATCGTCGACCCTTTAGAAGAAAGCTATCAAAAACAAAAGCAATTCATCTCCGACGCGGGGCACGAACTGAAAACACCGGTCTCGGTGGTCAGTGCCAATGCGGAACTGCTTTCCCGCGAGATCGGCGCAAACCAATGGCTGCAAAACATTCAATATGAAAACGAGCGGATGGGGATACTTGTCGGACAGCTTCTCGAGCTTGCCCGAACAGAGAGTGTAACACCGCCAACGGAACACATTGATTTTAGCCGTCTTATAGCCGGCGAATCGCTCCCCTTTGAAAGCGTTGCTTTCGAAAAAGGTGTGGTATTGAATAGCAATATCATAGACGGGATTGCTGTCAAAGGCAACGGCACACAGCTTAAGCAAATCGTGTCCATATTGCTTGATAATGCTATCCGCCATAGCAAAGAACAAGGTGAAGTGTACTTGTCTTTAACAAAGGAACATGGGGTTGCAAAACTCTCGGTAAAAAATAAAGGGGCTGAAATCCCCATAGAACAGCGCGAAAAAATCTTCGAGCGTTTTTACCGCGTAGATACTGCCCGCAACGGCGAAGATCGGCATTACGGGCTGGGGCTTGCCATCGCCAAAGCCATCGCCATCGCCCATAAAGGCTCCATCGATGTGGACTGCTATGATGGGCTGGTAGAGTTCAGATTTCAACTCCCTACCGTTTAATTTCAATAAAACTTCAATCTTCCTCCTGTATAATGGCAGAACCATTGTACAGGAGGATTTTTTATGGCGTTTCAAACCGTATTTCAACGGTACGAATTGAAATATATGCTGACGCTCGACCAAAAGCAACGGATCTTGGCGGCGATGGAACCCCATATGCGACCGGATCCATACGGCAGGTCCACCGTCCGCAATCTCTACTACGATACCGATACCTATCTTCTGATCCGCCGTTCCATTGAAAAGCCGAAATATAAAGAAAAACTGCGCATCCGCAGTTATACCAAAGCGGATGCCGAAAGCACCGTCTTTGCGGAACTGAAAAAGAAATATAAGGGCGTAGTTTTTAAGCGGCGCATCTCTCTGCCCGCGCGGCAGGCAACCGCTTGGCTTTCGGGCGAAAAGCCTCCCGAAAAGCAGACCCAGATCACCAAGGAGATCGACTATTTCTTAAACTATTACGGCACACTGCATCCCACCGTTTTTCTTTCCTACGAGCGCGAGGCCTATTATGCTGCCGACAACTCGGATTTCCGCATCACCTTTGATGATACCATCCTTTGCAGGCAGACCGATTTATCGCTGGGCAGCCCCATCGGCGGCACCCCCATCCTTCCCGATGGGAAAGTCTTGATGGAGATCAAATGCAGCGGCGGCATCCCGCTTTGGATGGTGCAGGTGCTCTCGGAAGAGGGGCTCTATAAAACCTCTTTTTCCAAATACGGAACCGCGTACCGCACGCTGATCTTTCCCAAAACACACAAAATAAACACATATAATATGTTGGAGGTAACTGCAAATGTTTGAACATTTATTTAAAGGATTATTCGATACCGATCTGACCGCGGTCATCAGTGTGACCGATTTTCTGCTCTGCCTTGGAGTTTCGCTGATCATCGGTCTGCTGATGGCGTTTTCCTATATGTATCGCACGCGGTACACCAAAAGCTTTGTCATCACCTTGGCACTGCTGCCTGCAGTGGTCTGCGTGGTGATTATGATGGTCAACGGCAATGTGGGGACCGGTGTGGCGGTAGCAGGGGCGTTCAGCCTGGTGCGGTTCCGCAGCGTGCCCGGCACCGCCAAAGAGATCTGTACCTTATTTTTAGCGATGGGGGCAGGGTTGATCGCAGGGATGGGCTATTTAGGCTTTGCCTTTTTATTCGCCGCGGTGATGTGCATCATATTTGTACTCTATAACCGCTTGGATTTCGGGGCAAAGAAAAATGCCGCCATTTTTAAGACCCTGACCGTTACCATCCCCGAGGATCTGAATTATTCCGAAATTTTTGATGACATTTTTGCGGAGTTTACCGTCTCCCACGATCTTGTACGAGTGAAGAGCACCAATATGGGCAGTATGTTCAAACTCACCTACCAAATAATGCTCCGCAATGCTTCCCGCGAAAAAGAAATGATTGATGAACTCCGTTGTCGCAACGGAAATCTTGAAATTGCCGTCTCCAAGCAGGAAACGGTCGGGACCGAATTATAATGGAGGCTCCTATGAAGAAAACCGTCGCTGTTTTATTATCCTTAACACTTTTTTGCGCCCTTCTTTCCGCCTGCAAAAAAGAGCCGCAATCCCAAGCCCGTCCGGAAAGCCAAGAGCTGACCGCCTCGGAGCCTGCGGATACGGATTTTTCCAAAACCGATGCCGAAAACTTCACCGAGCGGGATCAGCAAACCGACTACGATGCAAGCAGCGTTGTTTCTATCCGACTGAACGGGACCACCGCTTCGGCAAGCTCCGAAAGCGTCAAGATCGACGGCTCCAAAATCACCATCACCGAAGAAGCGACCTATGAACTCTCCGGCACGCTGAAGGACGGGATGTTGATGATCGATGCGCCCGAAACGGCAAAACTGCAGTTGATCTTCAAGGGTGTGAACATCACCTCTAAGACCTCGGCGGCACTTTATATTTTAAATGCCGATAAGGTGTTTTTGACCCTCGCCGAAGGGACCGAAAATACCCTTGCCAACGGCGGCAGTTTTACCGCCGTTGATGAAAACAATATCGACGGTGCCCTCTTTTCCAAGCAAGATCTGACCCTCAACGGCGCAGGCTCCCTTGCGGTGACTTCCCCTGCAGGGCACGGCATTGTCTGCAAGGACGATCTGGTGCTCACCGGCGGAAATTATACCGTCCACAGCGCGTCCCACGGCTTGGATGCCAACGACAGCGTCCGCATCACCAACGCCAACCTCACCATCGATGCAGGCAAGGATGCCATCCACGCCGAAAATACCGATGATGCCTCCCTGGGCTATGTCTATATTTCAAGCGGCACCATCCAAGGAGAAGCAGAGGGGGACGGCATTGCCGCAAGCTCCACTCTGCAGATCAATGGCGGCACCATCGACCTTTTGGTGGGCGGCGGCAGTGAAAACGGCAGTAAGGCATCCTCCGATCATTTCGGTGGCTTTATGGGCGGCGGGCACGGCGGAATGCGGCCGGGCGCACCCCAAGAAACTACCGCGACTGCCGATGATAGCAGTTCGAGTATGAAAGGGCTGAAAGCCGCAGGCGGCTTGCTGATCGCGGGCGGTAACATTACCATTGATTCGGCGGACGATGCCATTCATTCCGATGCGTCGGCGACCATCAACGGCGGTACTTTTACCATCGCATCGGGGGACGATGCCCTCCACGCCGAAGAGACCCTGACCGTTACCGCAGGTAATATCGCCATTTCCGAATGTTACGAGGGCTTGGAAGCCCTGCACATCGACGTGCAAGGCGGCGACATCCAACTCAAAGCCACCGACGACGGACTCAACGCGGCCGGCGGGACCGACCAAAGCGGCACCACCGGCGGGCGCGACGGAATGTTCGGCGGCGGTATGGGCGGCGGCCGCCCCGGTGGTATGGGTGGCGGCGGAATGAGTGCCAATTCCAACGGAAGCATCAAAATTTCCGGCGGCAAGCTTTATATCAACGCCTCCGGCGACGGCATTGATGCCAACGGCACTGTAGAAATCAGCGGCGGCCGGACGATCGTTGTCGGTCCGACGCAGGGCGACACCGCCACCTTGGACTATGATAAAAGTGCCACCATCTCCGGCGGCACCTTCATCGGCACGGGTGCTTCGGGAATGGCGCAGACCTTCAGCGATTCGGAGCAGGGAGTCCTCGCGGTGAGCGTGGGCAATCAATCGGCAGGTACGTCCGTTCTCCTGAAGGATGCGAGTGGAAAAACCATCCTTGAGCATACGCCCGAACTCAACTTCGCCGTGGTCATTCTTTCAAGCCCCGAACTTCAAAAGGGAACCACCTATACCATCACTGTCGGTTCTCAAACTGCCGAAATCGAAGCAACCTAATAAAAAGACCACCCGAGCGGGTGGTCTTTTTTCTAACCTCATCTGATTTTCATAACATCCTTTCTTGACTTTAACGGATAATAATGTTATATTTGTTTTAATAAAAAACAAGGGGGAATTTTAAAATGTTCTTCAAGCCTCAAATCTGGAAAAAAGGCGCGCCCTGCGCCATTGCCGCGACCTGCGTTATCGAAGGTGCGGAAGGCTATGCAAGGGAAGTATTGCAAAAGGTGATCGATACCTTTGGCACTGCCGAAGGCACCATCCAAACCATCAAGGTCTGCAATGAATTGCCCGCCGATTTTTCCTTAAATAATCAAGAAGAGGGCTATACTTTAGAGATCGGCGAAGATACCGCCGTTCTTTGCGGCGGCACCCTGCGTGCCCGCATCTATGCGGCAGTGACCCTGCAGCAGATGCTGGATCATAACGAGCTTTGCCAAGGCACCTTGCAGGATGCGCCCGATTGCGGCTTCCGCGGCTACCGCACCCTGCTTCCCAGCTCCATTACCATCAACGATTATAAAAAGACCGTTGATCTGCTGGCATACTATAAGTATAACTGCCTTTCTTTTGAGATCGGCGGCGCAATGGAACTCAAAAACCATCCTGAGATCAACGAGACCTGGAAAAAATTTGTTCACTCTTTTTATGATCCCGACGATCCGTTCCAAACAGTCAATAACGCATTGCCTTGGCGCAAGGATGCCAACCACCCCAATAATGCGGATTGCCTGGTCGTGACGCAGGATGAAGTGAAGGAATTTATCGCCTACGCCCGCGAGCGCGGCCTGGAGGTCTACCCCGAAGTTCCCTCCCTCTCCCATTGCGAATATCTCTGCATGGCGCATCCCGAGATCGCCGAGCGGCAAAACGATCCCTATCCCGACGCTTATTGCCCCAACCATCCCGATACCTATAAGCTCCTCTTTGAAATGCTGCAGGAGATCATCGACGTATTTCAGCCGAAAGTGGTCAATATCGGCCACGATGAGCTCTATTCCATCGGACTTTGCGAGCGTTGCAAAGGCACCCCGCCCCATGAGCTCTTTGTTCGGGATGTTACCACGATCTATGAGTGGCTGAAGGAACGCGGTATCCGCACCATGATGTGGGCGGATAAACTCCTGCCGATCATCCTTTCGGACGGGCGGCACTACGGCGGAGCCGGCGGCGAATTCATCCGTATGCGCGGCGGCAAACCCCGCCAATACGAAGATATGCCGGTCCTCTATTATTGCCAGAGTATGCTCCCGCGGGACATTGTGATGCTCCATTGGTACGGCGGATTTGGCATCCAATACGATTATATCTATCATACCCACGGCTACAATGCCACCGTTTTCGGCAATATGGCGCTGGGCGCGCTGAAGAATTGGCGGCAACGGCGCGAGCTGGGCATCAAGGGCGGTGCTCCCTCCAACTGGGGCACCTTCCAAGAGGTCTATATGCAACGTAACTGCCAATATTATAACCTGATCGCGGCTTCCTTTGCCCTTTGGAGCAAAGAATACGACGATCCGATGCTGGACGAAGTTTCCAAAGCGACCTTCCATGAGTGCTTTAGGGTGAAGTTCGGCGATCTGAGCAAGGTTCCGCACATTAAGATCTGCCACACCACCGATCAACTGATCCCCTATCGCACCTTCTATAACGGTGTTTACGCCAACGATACATACCATATGGGTAAATACCGCGTTTCTTATACCGACGGGACCGAAGAATTCTTCGACGTTACCTACGGTGAGAACATCACCAACTGCGATTATCCCTATCAGTTTGATCTGATCGATAAAAACGATTTCGACGAAGATAATCTTTCGGTGGCGGCGATTGCCGAGATTTCCTGCTCCACCATCCCCGAGACCATCAACGGAAAAACCTACTATAACACCGTTTTTATCAATCCCCATCCCGAAAAGGAAATCGCATCGGTTGATTATATTTCCGAATCTGACGCGAAAGTAGAAATCCATAAAATCGAATATTAAAAGTTAAAAAAGATGAGCCTCGGCTCATCTTTTTTATTTACTTTTCAGCCAAAACTGGATATAATGAATTTATCAAATTCAAGAGAAAGAATGATACCAGATGAAACGATATCTCGACCCGAAGAATCCCAAAGCCGCCTATCTTCAGCTTTATGAGATGTTGCGGCAGGAGATCGCAAGCGGCATTTATCCCACCGGCAGTAAGCTGCCCTCCAAGCGGCTGATGGCGGAGGAATGCGGCATTAGTGTGATCACCGTAGAGCACGCCTATAATATTCTTGCCGATGAAGGCTATATCGAAGCCCGCCAGCGCAGTGGCTACTATGTTTGCTATCGGGCGCGGGATTTTATCTCTGCCCTGCCCGCCGATCTGCCCATCCGTAAGCAACCGCCCCACCATCCGCAAAGTGCCTTTCCTTATTCGGTGCTGGCAAAATCCGCCCGTAAGGTACTGGCGGATTACGGAGATTCCCTGCTCTCCCGCTCCCCGAACCGCGGTTGCATGGAATTGCGCCAAGCGATTGCGGCATACCTTGCCCGCAGCAACGGCATTCAAGCAGATCCCAAGCAGATCATCATCGGGTCAGGCGCCGAATATCTCTATAGCCTGATCGCGCAATTCTTCGGGACCGACCGCACCTTTGCCATCGAAGATCCATCCTATGAAAAGATTGGCAAGGTATATAACGCCCACCATATCTCCCTGCACCCCTTGCCTCTGGCGGCAGACGGCATCCCTACCGCCGACCTGCAAAAAACTGATGCCACCGTCCTGCACATCACCCCCTTCAACAGTTTCCCCAGCGGCATCACCGCCTCTGCTTCCAAACGCAGAGAATATTTGCTCTGGGCCAAGGAACGGCAAGGATACCTGATTGAAGACAACTATGATTCCGAACTGACCGTTTCCAAAAAAAATGAAGATCCTCTCTTTTCCTCGGATGGTGCAGAGCGGGTGATTTATCTCAACACCTTTTCCAAAACCATTGCCCCATCCATTCGTGTGGGATATATGGTGCTGCCCTCTGCCCTTTCGGATCTCTTCGAGGAGCGGTTGGGCTTTTATTCCTGCACCGTTCCTGTCTTTGAGCAATTCCTTCTGGCAGAACTGATCAACAGCGGCAATTTTGAGCGGCACATCAATCGGGTGCGACGGGCACGAAGGAAAAATCTGGTTATATAAATATCTCTTATTTTGGTTATTTATTTAATACCAAAAATTGCATATGATATGCTCAAAGGAGATGATTTCGATGTCTTATAAAAAACTTTTAACCATTCAAGATATTTCCTGCGTGGGTCAATGTTCTCTGACCGTTGCGCTGCCCATCCTTTCCGCCTGCGGAATGGAAACCTGTATTCTTCCCTCGGCGGTGCTTTCCACCCATACAGCGGGTTTTTCGGGCTTCACCGTACGGGACTTGACCGACGATATACCCGCCATCCGCGACCATTGGATCAAGGAAGGCATTTCCTTTGATGCCATCTATACCGGCTATTTAGGAAGTTTATATCAGATCGAGTTGGTCAAGAGCATCTTTGCTTCTTTAAAAAAGGAAGGCGGCATCACCATTGTCGATCCTGCAATGGCGGATAACGGCCAACTTTACGGCGCCTTTGATATGGACTATGCCAAAGCAATGGCGACCCTCTGCGGGCAGGCGGACATTACCGTTCCCAACATTACCGAGGCTTGTATGATGACCGGCACGGAATATAAAGAAACCTACGACGAAGCCTATATCCAAGAACTTTTGGAAAAGACCGCGGCGCTGGGTGCCAAAGCGGTGGTGCTGACCGGTGTTTCCTATGCGCCCGACCGCACCGGTGTGGCGGTGTACCGCGACGGAACGCAGACCTACTACGAACATTATAAATATCCCAAGGGCTGTCACGGCACCGGCGATGTTTACGCCTCTGCTTTTGTCGGCGCGCTGGTCAACGGCAAGACCGCCGAAGAAAGCGCACGCATCGCCGCCGACTACACCCTCAAATGCATCGAAAATACCCAAGGCGATCCCGATCATTGGTACGGCGTGAAATTTGAAACCGCGCTGACCGAGTTAATGGAAATGATCAAATAAAAAAACGGCTCCGAAAGGAGCCGTTTTTTATGATGTTTGCGCCAAAGCGCAAATGATGTTGGCATTGCCAATGATGTTTGCCTTGCGGCAAATGATGTTATGCTTCGCATAATTTAAGGATGGCAAACCCATCGGGTTGCAAAATGCCTTCGGCAAATCCTTCACCGAAAAGGAATTCCCCTTGGACCTTTTGGGGTCGGTCGCTGAAATTCATTGCCATTCGGATGACTTTTCCTCGTTCCAAGATCAGCAGACCGTCCTGCTCCGCGATGGTGCAATCCCCCGCAAAGGCGGCGCGGTTTGCCACGCGAACCGCCGCAAGTTCTTGATAAAATTTCAACAGAGTTTGGTCGCCCTTGCCCCAAGGATAGGTGCCGCGGCAATAGGGATCGCCGTAGCCCTCCATCCCCAGCTCATCCCCATAAAAGATGCAGGGGATGCCGGGCAGAGTAAACTGCAAGACCGCCGCTTTTTTCAGCAAAGACGTCCCCTTTTTCCGTTGCTCTTGGGATAGATAGTTATCCGCCTGCAAAGAGCGGGGCGGGATAACATCGGCACCCAAGCGGTTCAGGATCCGCGGGGTATCGTGGGTGGAAAGAATATTCATCAGGCAGGCAAGCGCCGCAGGGGGATAGCTTTCCAGCAGGTCCAAAATCTCTTCGCAAAAGACCTTGGTATCGCCGCTTTTCAGCAGCGCGACAATGGCATTGAGCCAAGGATAGTTCATCACCGTATCGCATTGATTGCCCAGCAGAAACTTGCGGCGGGCGCCATAGCTGACCTTTTCCACCGCGTTTTCCCAGACTTCGCCGATAATAATGCTTTGGGGGTCGGTCTGCTTGACTCTTTGGCGGAAGGCCTCCAAAAATCCATCGGGCAGTTCATCCGCCACATCCAGCCGCCAGCCATACGCGCCCCGCTCCATCCATTGGCGGGCGATGCCCTGCTCCCCGGTGATATAATTCAAAAAATCGGGCGCAAGCTCATTGACGCAGGGCAGAGCGGAAAACCCCCACCAGCTTTCATAGTCTTCGGGAAAGTTTTTGAAATCATACCAATGGTAATAGGGGGAATCGGGGCTTTGGTACGCCCCCACCTCCTCATAAAGACCTTCTTTATTGAAATATTTACTATTCGCACCGGTGTGGGAAAAGACCCCATCCAAAACGATGCGGATGCCCTGCGCCTTTGCGGCTCGGCAGAGTGCTTCAAAATCTTCGTTGGTGCCCAAAAGCGGGTCGATCTGCTCGTAATCGGCGGTGCTGTAGCGATGGTTTTCCCCGCTTTCAAAGATGGGATTGAGATAGATGAGATCCACCCCCAGCTCCTTGAGATAGGGCAGTTTTTCTTTGATACCGTTCAAGTTGCCGCCGAAGAAATCATTGCCCTTAAAATCGGGGCGGTCTTGGGTGAACAAAGGGCGTTCTTCCCAAGAATCGTGGTAGATTCTCGCGCCTTTGGCGGGGCGGGGCGGTTGCATTTCGCCTTTACAGAAGCGATCGGGGAAGATCTGATACCAGATGCCGCCCGCGATCCCTTCGGGAGCGCAGAACTCCCGCTCATAAACGGTCTGCCGCCATTCCGGCAGCCAATCCCCCATCGTGGCATTGACCCCATCGGCAGTCCCGATAAAGAGCAGCGAACCATCCTCTTTCACCGCTTCAAAGCGATAAAAGCAAAGCCCCACCTGCATAAGAACGATCTCGCCGCAAAATTCGCCCGCATTTTCGGTGGGCAGCAAAACACCGCGGGTCTCCGCACCGTTTTCATAGCGGTAGACCACATTCACCTGCTTACAGAACGGTTCCTCCTGCAGAAGAACACGCAAGAAAAGCGGCTCTCCCGCTTTCACCGCGCCAAAGGGGCGTTTATATTCGGTTTTTCGACTATTGAATAAAATCATAGAATTTATTTTACGATAAATCCTTTCGCTTGTCAATATTTTGTTTATTCTTCCAATTCCAAAGAATTTATTGATTAAAAATTGTGCAACATTACCAATAAAACACTTGGGAATTTAGGCAAAAAATGGATTTTCGTGTTTTCGACAAATTTTGCTGTTAATTTTAATAAGACAGAGTTATAATAAAACTATAAAAAATTATGTTGGGGATTTTTGTTTGAAATCCCTTCGTTTGTATGAAAGGAGCAAAGCAAAGTGAAACGAAATGAAATGGTAGCGATGCTGCTTGCCGGCGGTCAGGGAAGCCGCCTGTATGTTCTGACGCAGGAGATGGCAAAGCCTGCGGTTCCCTTCGGAGGAAAATATCGGATTATCGATTTCCCTCTTTCCAACTGTACCAATTCGGGCATTGATACCGTCGGTGTTCTGACCCAGTATCGCCCCTTGGAGTTGCATACTTATATCGGCAACGGCCAGCCTTGGGATCTGGATCGGATGCACGGCGGTGTACATATCCTGCCCCCTTACGTATCGGGTTCTACCGGTGAATGGTACGCAGGAACCGCCAACGCCATTTATCAGAATATCCAATTCATTGAAAAATACGACCCCGAATACGTTTTGATCCTTTCGGGCGACCACGTCTATAAGATGGACTACAGCAAGATGCTGGATTTCCATAAAGCCAATAAGGCCGATGCCACCATCGCCACCCTGCAGGTGCCCATCGAGGAGGCCAGCCGCTTCGGCATTGTCAACGCCGACGAAAGCGATAAGATCTATGAATTTGAAGAGAAACCCGCCAAGCCCAAGAGCGATCGGGCATCGATGGGTATCTATGTATTCAATTGGGAAAAACTGCGTAAATATCTGATTGAGGATGAGCAAAACCCCGAAAGCTCCAAGGATTTCGGCAAAGATATCCTGCCCAAAATGCTTGCCGACGGCGAGCGGATGTTTGCCTATCCCTTTGAGGGCTATTGGAAGGACGTGGGGACCATCGATTCCCTTTGGGAAGCCAATATGGACCTGCTCAACCCCAACATCCCCTTGAACCTTTCCGATCCCGCCTGGCGCATCTATTCCCGCCACGGGCAGAACCTGATGCCCCAATACATCGGCGAGAATGTGTTGATCCGCGAATCCACCATCACCGAAAACTGCACCCTGAACGGTTGCGATCTTTGGTACAGTGTCCTCTTCTCGGGCGTTTCGGTGGATCAGGGAACCAAACTCAATTCCGCGGTGGTGATGCAAAATGCCAAGATCGGCAAGAACTGCACCATCAAATATGCCATCATTGCGGATGATGCCGTCATTGAGGACGGTGCTATCATCGGCGAAGAGCCGGAAAAATACGATGGCGAATGGGGCATTGCGGTTATCGGCTCGGGCGCGGTCGTCCGCGCAGGGCAGGTTGTCCGCCCCAAAGAAATGATCAAACCCTATACCGTAAAGGAGGCTGAATAATATGAACGCACTCGGAATGATCTTTTGCGATCGCTATGATAACAAAACCCCCAAGAGTGAATTGGTCTATTCCCGCAACCCTGCCTCCATGCCCTTCGGCGGGCGGTATCGCTTGATCGATTTCACCCTTTCCGCGATGGTCAATGCCGATATCGATGAGATCGGCATCATCTGCAAAGAAAACTACGGCTCGCTGGTAGACCACATCGGCAACGGCAAGGATTGGGATCTCAACCGTCGCCAGGGCGGTGTCAAAATGCTGACCCCGCTCGCCCGCCCCGACTCCAACCTCAGCATCTCCCGCGGGCGGCTGGACGCTTTGAAATCGATCAAAGGCTATATCGCCGATAATTCTTATGAATGGGTGGTCTTTGCCTTCGGCGGCACCGTTGCCAACATCGATTTGGAAGCGATGCTGGAGCAACACATCGCCGATGATGCTTATATCACCCTCGCTTATGCGGAGATCACCGCCGGCTCAGGCGAGGTTTTATTGGATGTGGAGAAGGACCATACCATTTCCGCCATCCATTACCAAAAGAATGCCGCCACCAAGGGCATCTATGCCTTGGGCACCGCCATCATCAAAAAAGAGGACCTTCTGGAATTTTTGGAGGAGGCGGAGGATAACGATTATTCCCACCTCAACCGCGAGTTGGTTCAAAAACAGTTGGGCACCAAAAAGATCTGCGGCTATTGCCATAAGGGCTTTGCCCATATCGTCGATACCGTCGATGAATATTATGATGCCAATATGGAAATGCTGAATACCGCCAATCGCGACGATCTGTTCAATGCCGAACGCCCCATCTACACCAAGGTCAAGGATTCGGTTCCTACCCTCTATGACTTCGGTGCGGCGGCAAGCAACTGCCTGATCGCCGACGGTTGCGTCATTAAAGGCATTGTCAAAAATTCCATCCTTTCCAGAAACGTTGTTGTCGAAGAAGGTGCGATCGTTGAAAATGCCATCCTGATGCAAAATACCAAGGTGGGCAAGGGCGCCAAGATCCACTATGTTGTCGCCGATAAAGACGTCACTATTTCGGCAGAGACCGAACTGTGCGGTACCAAAGGCCTGCCCATCATTATCGGCAAAGGCAAGCAGGTATAAGAAAGGAAATCCTATGAAAATTCTCTATGCAGCAAGCGAAGCCGCCCCTTTTATTAAGGTGGGCGGGCTGGGCGATGTGGCAGGGGCTTTGCCCAAGGCGCTTTGCGCCGCGGGGGAAGACTGCCGCGTCATTCTGCCCTTCTACAGTGCCATCCCTCAAGCACTGCGGGAGCAATGCGTTTATAAAACCAATTTTAATGTGCACAGTGCGGGGGAAGACCGCTATTGCGGCATCTTTGAAGCCAATGTGGGCGGAGTCACCTATTACCTTTTGGACAATGAGTTCTATTTTCGGCGGGAGAAGACCTACGGCGAAGGCGACGATGCCGAGCGGTTTGCCTTTTTCTCCCGCGCGGTGCTGGAAGCCATCCCCGTTTTAGATTTCATCCCCGATGTTCTCCATTGCAACGATTGGCATACCGCGCTGATCCCCGCTGTTCTGGATACCGAATTCCGTTGGCGGAAGGAATTTAAGCATATCCGCACCGTCTTCACCATCCATAACATTGAGTTCCAAGGGCAATTTGACCCCTATATTCTGGGCGGCACTTTCGGAATGGGCAATGAGCAACTCCCGCTGATGACCTACGGCGGAAGCCTCAACCTGATGAAGGGCGCCATCGAATGTGCCAACCGCGTCACCACCGTTTCGGAGACCTACGCCAAGGAGATTATGGATCCCCCGAAATCCTGCGGCTTGGAGGATATCCTCCGCGCCCGCGCCTTTAAGGTGAGCGGTATCTTGAACGGCATCGACACCGAGCTGTTCAATCCCCAGACCGATCCGCGCATTAAGGTCAACTATACCTCCCGCAGTTTGGGGCGGAAGGTGCAGAATAAAAACGCGCTCCAAAAGGAATTGGGCCTGCCCGAAACCGACGAAGTCCCCTTATTCGGGATGGTGACCCGCCTGACCCACCAAAAGGGAATGGAACTGATGGAAGCCAAATTAGATTGGTTGCTCTCCCAAGACGTGCAGGTGGTCATTTTGGGAACCGGCGATGCCCATTATGAAGAATTTTTGAAGGATGCCGCCGAGCGGCACCCCGAAAATCTGCGGGTGATTTTAGCCTTCGATGGCAATCTTGCCCAGCGGATCTATGCCGGCTGCGATATCTTTTTGATGCCCAGCAAGTTTGAGCCCTGCGGCTTGGCGCAGATGATCGCCATGCGCTACGGCACTTTGCCGCTGGTCTGCGTTACCGGCGGGCTTGCCGATACTGTTCCCGCCTATAACTACGGCGAGCGGAGCGGCCGCGGCATCACCTTCCATACCCAGCACCCCGAAGATTTCTCCCACGCACTCTGGCGCGCCATCGAACTGTTCCATAATAAAGAGCATTTCCTGCAGGCGCAAAAGAATGCGATGAAGGGCGACTATAGCTGGAAACCGAGCGTAAAAGCGTATTTGGATCTTTATAACAGTATTTAAAGTTTTAAAATCAAAGGAACTGTGAAAAAATTTTCACAGTTCCTTTATTTTTATTCGCGCTTTTCTTGACACGAAACCGAAAAATTGGTATTATA
The DNA here is from genome assembly GCA_017440465.1 of Clostridia bacterium. Taxonomy (GTDB): domain Bacteria; phylum Bacillota; class Clostridia; order Oscillospirales; family QAKW01; genus QAKW01. The sequence continues at coordinate 25,842 of JAFSHF010000005.1, read as the reverse complement.
TAGGATATATTGTTTAAAATATAACTATATAGATACTATCTAAGGAGAAATTGAAATGACCCAAAGCGAGATCAAAGAAAAGATTCAATCGGTCGTTGCCGCCAAGTTTGCCTGCGATGCAGAGGACGCGACGGTTCGGCAGATGTATGAAAGCGTTGTCGCGATGGTGGTGCAGGAGCTTTCCCGCCGCCGCAAGGCAGGGCACAAAAAGGTTTCGGAGCAGGAGGCTAAAAAAGTCTACTATATGTCGATGGAATTCCTCATCGGCCGCTCTTTGAAAAATAATCTTTACAATATGGGCATCGAAGAGGATGTCCGCGCTGTTTTGAAGGATCTGAATATCGATTTAGAGCAGCTTTATGATATGGAGCCCGATGCAGGCTTGGGCAACGGCGGTCTCGGCCGCTTAGCCGCTTGCTATCTGGATTCTCTTACTGCCTGCGACTATCCCGCCACCGGCTTTTCCATCCGCTATGAATTCGGTATCTTCAAGCAGGTCATCATCGATGGCTGGCAGATGGAGTTCCCCGATAACTGGCTGGAGCTGGGCGGCGGCTGGCTGGTTCCCCGCCCCGACGAAGCCCAGGAGATCCATTTCGACGGCCATGTGGAAGAAATGTGGAGCGAGGACGGCTTAAAGACCGTTCATTCCAATTATTATAAAGTGTTGGCGGTGCCCTATGATCTGCTGATCTCGGGCTACGATTCCAAGATCGTCAATAAACTGCGCCTTTGGGGTGCCAAGAGCATGGAGAACTTCGATATGAGCCTGTTCTCCCGCGGCGAATATCTCAAAAGCTGCGAAGGGGATGCCAAGGCGGAAGCCATTTCCCGCGTGCTTTACCCTGCCGATGATCACGAAGAAGGCAAGTCCCTGCGGTTGCGTCAGCAATATTTCTTCGTTTCCGCCTCCTTGCAGAACATTCTGAGAGATCACCTGAAGAAATACGGCACTCTGGATAATCTGGCCGATAAGGTGGTCGTTCATATCAACGATACCCACCCCGCCCTTTGCGTACCCGAGCTGATGCGTCTGCTGATGGACGATCACGAATATTCCTGGGAAGACGCTTGGGAGATCACCTGCAAGACCTTAGCCTATACCAACCATACCGTTATGAGCGAGGCACTGGAGACTTGGTCCATCGGGCTGTTCTCTGCCCGCCTGCCCCGCATCTATACCATTGTTCAGGAGATCAACCGCCGCTTCTGCGAGAAGGTCTATAACGACCATCCCGAAAAGCGCGGGGTGATGGACCGCCTCGCCGTCATCGGCGACGGGATGGTGCGGATGGCAAACCTTTGCGTCGCCTGCTGCTATAGCGTCAACGGCGTTTCCGCGCTGCACAGCCAGATCTTAAAGGACGATCTCTTTAAAGATTACAACGATATCTTTCCCAACAAACTCACCAACGTTACCAATGGTATTGTCCACCGCCGCTGGCTCTGCGAATCCAACCCCGGTCTGACCGCTCTCATTAAGGAGCTGATCGGCGACGGATTTGTCAAAAACGGCGCAGAGCTGGAAAAACTGCTGGCCTATAAGGACGATGCCGCGGTCTTGGATCGGCTGACCGCCATCAAGCGGGAAAATAAGATCCGCCTCGGCAAATATATCGAAAATTCCTGCGGCATCAAGGTCAACCCCGATTCCATCTTTGACGTGCAGGCAAAGCGGTTGCACGAGTATAAACGTCAGTTGCTCTGCGCACTGCATATCTACGACCTCTACCGCCGCATCAAGCTGGAGGGCCTCAAGATCCACCCCAGAACCTTTATCTTCGGTGCGAAAGCCTCTGCCGGCTATGTGATGGCAAAGGAGATCATCCGCTTTATCTGCGCTCTTGGCGATATGATCAATAACGATCCCGCCATCAACGATATGATCAAGGTCGTCTTCTTGGCCGACTATAAAGTCTCTCTGGCAGAAATTTTGATGCCCGCCGCCGAAGTCAGCGAGCAGATCTCGCTGGCAGGTAAAGAAGCCAGCGGTACCGGCAATATGAAGTTTATGATCAACGGCGCTCTGACCTTGGGTACCTTGGACGGTGCCAATGTGGAGATCCACGAGCAGGTCGGCGATGAGAATATGTTCCTCTTCGGTCTGACCACCCCCGAAGTCAACGCCTGGAAAGCGGATGGCTACCATCCCGACCAGATCTATCGCAACGATCCCCATCTGCGGGATCTGCTGGATTCCATTTTGAAGGACGGTATCGGCGGCAAAGGCTTTGAATCCATCGTTCGCTATCTGATCGGGCCCGATCCCTATATGGTTATGGCGGATTTCAACGCCTATAAGGACGCCCAGAGCAAGATCAACGAAGCCTACGGCGACCGCCTGCATTGGAACGGAATGTCCTTGGTCAATATCGCCAAGTCCGGCATCTTTGCTTCCGACCGCGCCGTCAAGGAATATGCCAACGACATTTGGAACTTGAAACCTATCGAGTAAACCGTTGAAACGAGCAAAGACCGACTAAAATAATGAAGGGACCTCTATTTAGAGGTCCCTTTTATGTTGTGTATGAAGTTAAAAATAATTGACAACGCCGGCAAACATCGGAATACCGTTCTCCCGCATCAACAGGACGATAAAGGGGCGATCCAGCGTAAATTCAATGATCTCCTCCGGCGGCATTGCCGAGCCGCAGGCTTCGATCACGGTATAAGCGGCGGCAAGGCAGCCCTTTTCATCGATCAGCATCCTTGCCGCGTGGCTGGCGTTGATCGCTTCGATATATTCATCGGTCAGCGGTGCAAAATCCGCCGCCTTGGGATCCAATGCCGAAGGAGCGCCCATTGCCGCGATTCCTTGCTTCAGATCCAGATTGGAAGAAACATCAAATTTCGGAGCAGCAAAGCGGATCTGCGCCGTTCTTACTTGCTCATAATTATGTCCCTTTTGCATCAGCGCGATAAAATCTTCGCTCTGCAGCACCTGCTCCACCGAGGAATCCTCGTCGGGCAGGATGAAATACATGGAATTGCCGCCCCGCAGCCCTTGGGTCACTGCGCCGAACTGCGCACCCTCAAAATAAGCGTTGGTCTCGTTTTTCTTCATAAAGGCGGCCTTCTGCTCCCCTTTCGTACCGTGAAAGGTTTGCATAGTGGTGCTGCTTTCATTGAAGTCATCGTTCCATTCCGCATTGAAATAGACGGTAGTCGCCAGCATCACGACCATCCGCGGATCCATCGATACATTCTCAATCTGCTCCTTCAGCAAGCCGCCGGTCTGGGCATTCAGCCATTCCTGCAACGCTTCGGAATAGGAACGATCCCCCACCTTCCCTTGGAAGGAAGAAGCGTGGTATTGCTCTGCCAAAATCCGCAACGGTTCTTCGCGGTAGTTCACCTTGTCATTCAGCCAGACCGATGATGCCAGCAAGCCGGTGGCAGATTCCTCTTCAAAATAATGGGCATTCCAAAGGTCCTTGCAGATGCCACGCAGTTCTGCCAAGTCTTTAGCACCCAGCAAAGTCAGCAGTTCCTGCCGCGCCTGCCCTTGCTCGATCTCTGCCAACATTCCCAGCGCCAAATAGATATTCAACGGAGAAAATACCGCATTTTCCTTGGATCCGTCTGCCAAAAAAGTGCGGATGGCTTTTTCCATATAGGGCTGTACCGCTTGGAGATTTTGAGGGTCATACTTCCCCTGCTGATACTCTGCCCCCATAATCAATGCCTTTTGGGCACCGGCAGGCACCGCTTGAAGCGCCGTTCCTTCGGGCAAGGGCTTGCTTTCCGCCGAGGGACCTTGCTCGCTTTGAACCTCAAACTCATCGTCGGTCTTTTCTGCCTTGCAGCCGCATAAGCTGATCATCAAAACCATCATTGTCAGGATTGCAATAAAGCGTTTCAACATATTCAAAACCTCCTTTTACTCATAATACGATTGAGAAACAGAATCTGTTGCAATCCATTTCAATAAATTTCCATATATAAAAGCAGCGTTTATCAAATTGACGGCGCCCATTGACTTTCAACCCCCCATTTGCTATGCTGATAATAACGAAATAATCATAAAAAGTTAAATAAGGGGATTCTACCTAAAATGAAGATTACCACCTTAACCTTAAACCCTGCTTTTGATATCCACGTTTCCTTAAAATCCTTCCCGCCGGGGAGGGAAAGCCTTGCAGATTCTGTGATGCGGGATATCGGCGGCAAGGGCATCAATATTTCCCGCGCGCTGACCGAGAATGGAATAGAGAACACCGCCTTGGTGGTCTTAGGCAAAGAGAACAGCGCCGATTTCATCCAAGGAATGGAGCAGGCGGGGCTGACCTACCAAGCGCTGCTTTGGGAGGGTCGCATCCGCGAAAATATTACCATCCACCCCGAAAGCGAGCCGGAGACCCGCCTTTCCTTCAAGGGCTTTGAATGTGATTCATCACTGCTGAAAAAGGCAGAAGACCTGATTGATCCCAAAGGGATCGTCACCTTTACCGGCAGCGTTCCCGCAGGTATCTCCACCGAGGAGATCGAAGACTTTTTGATGCGGCTGAAAGAAAAGGGCTCCCGGTTGGTGATCGACAGCAAATCGGTTTCCTTAGAAATGCTCAAACGGATAAAACCTTGGCTAATTAAGCCCAACGCCGAAGAGATCGAATTCTATTGCGGCAAAGCTCCATCAGAAGAAGAACTTTGCGCGGCGGCGATGGAACTGCACCAAGCGGGGATCGCCAACGCGATGATCTCGCTGGGCGGCGATGGTGCCGTTTTAGCCGCCGAAGGCAAGCTCTATCGGGCGTATGTTCCCGCCATCAAAGCGGTTTCCACCGTCGGCGCCGGCGATAGCGCCATTGCAGGCTTTTTGAGTTGCGGTGATGCCCCTGAAGAGCGGTTACGCTACGCCGTTTCCTTCGGTTCCGCCGCTTGCCTGCAGGCAGGAACCAATCCCCCGCTTGCAAAGGATATCGATAAAATCTTCAAGCAAGTTCAAATCGATTAAAAAGAGGGCATTTGCCCTCTTTTAATAATTTATTCATTGAATTATCACCGCCGATATAGTAAAATAATAACAACAATTTATGTTACAGGCGGTGATCCTTATCCAACCCCAAGGTTATTTTCAACCCTATAACCCCATCTTCGATGTGGAAAAACAGCGTACCAAAGCGGCGCGTAAAAATCTTTTGCGGATCAGTCTGGCTTTGCTGGTGTATCTCTTAATTACATCGGCGGTGCAGGCGACAGCGATGTTCCTCTGCGCCCGCTTTGCGCCCCAAATCTATGCGCAGGATTGGTTTTTCATCGCCTGCACTCTGCTGGGCTACGCAGTGGGCTTTCCCATCTTCTTTGGCTTTATCGCCTCCATGCCCAAGCAAAAGCCCCAAAAGGCGCGGCTGGGCTTTGGCGGATGGATCGCCTTTTTGGCCATTTCCTTTTTGCTGATGGAAGTCGGCTCGATGATCGCAAGCTTTTTAATGAGCGCCATCGAAACACTCAAGGGGCAGGAGATCTCCAACGCTGTTGCCGAGCAGATCAACGGCTCTTCCCCGCTGGTTAATCTCATTGTCGCGGTAATTTTAGCCCCCATCTTTGAAGAACTGATCTGCCGCAAGCTGATCATTGACCGCCTGCTCCCCTATAGCGAGGTGCTGGCGGTGGTGACCTCGGGATTGCTCTTTGGGCTGATCCACGGCAATTTCTATCAATTCTTCTATGCGGTGCTTCTGGGAATGCTGTTTGCCGTTGTCTATATTAAGACCGGAAACATCTTCCACACCATCGGGATGCACGCCGTCATCAACTTCACCGGCAGTATCATCGCCTCCTTCTTTAATGAGCGATTGCCCCAGGGCCCCTCTGCCGCCATCACTCCTTGGACGATGGTTGCCACCCTCTATTCGATGGCGATGCTGGTCTTGGCGGTCTGCGGCGGCATCTTCTTGCTCCGCGCGTTCAAAAAGGTCCGCTTTTCAAGCCAAGGCACCCAAGAACTCAAACTGACTTCCCAATTCAAAGCCGCTTGGCTGAATTGGGGAATGATTCTGCTGATCCTCTATTGCGTAATGATGTTTCTTTTTAGTCTGACCATATAAGATTAAAAAACTCTCAACCATCGGTTGAGAGTTTTTTTCGATATGCATTTGCATAGGCAAATGCTCGATATATTTGTCAAGCAAATTCGATATAATTTTGCAAGCAAAATTTCGATATGATATAAATCCCGTTGGAATTTATATCGCGTTATCCCAAAGCCACGTCTAAAAGCATCATCACCGCAAAGCCGCAGACAATGCCCATCGTCGAAAGATAGGGGCAATCGCTGCGGTGCCGCTGACATTCGGGGATCAGTTCGTGGACCGCCACCAAGACCATTGCCCCTGCCGCAAAGGAAAGGGCGAAGGGTAGCAACGCCTGCACATAGACCACCAAAATCGCGCCCAGGACGCCTGCGATCGGTTCCACCATCCCCGATGCCTGCCCCAGCCAAAAGGCGCGGGAGCGGGAATATCCTTCCCTTCTCAGCGGTAGAGAGACTGCCGCCCCTTCGGGAAAATTCTGCAGCCCGATCCCAAAGGCGACGGTGGCGGCACCCATCAGCCCTTCCGGTGAAAAACCATTGCCCAGCGCGCCGAAGGCGACGCCCACCGCCAGCCCTTCGGGGATATTATGGAGGGTGATGGAGAGGACCAGCATCAAGATGCGGTTGATCCGCTCGTTGGGTTGCCCGCTTCCCGCGCGGTTGCGGGCATAGGTCACCACCTTATCGGAGCCCCACATAAAGACCGCACCGACCAAAAAACCGAGGGTGGCGACCAGCCAGGCGGGATCCCCCGCCGCCTCCGCCCGATCGATGGCGGGCTGCAACAGCGACCAAAAGCTTGCCGCGATCATCACCCCCGACGCAAACCCCAGCATAATATTCAATGCCTTGGGGTTCGGCGATTTAAAAAATACCACCGTTGCCGCACCCAACGCGGTCACCAGCCAGGTGCCCAAGGTGGCTAAAAGAGCATATAGTATCAGTTCATTCATCCTTTTTACCTCCTATTCTATTAAATGAAGGTCGGCTTAAAAGGTGTTGAAAAACCGAAAATATATGCTATAATATTCTCATAAATGAACCAAAAGGAGAGTCATACAATGGTTGAAATCAAGATTAAAAACAGCGGCTCCATCAAATTGGAGCTTTACCCCGAAGCCGCCCCCAAGACGGTGGCGAACTTTTTAAAGCTGGTGGAGGAAAAGTTCTATGACGGGCTGATCTTCCATCGGGTCATCAGCGGCTTTATGATCCAGGGCGGCGACCCCACCGGCACCGGTATGGGCGGCAGCGAGCAGGAGATCGAGGGCGAATTTGCCGCCAATGGGTTCAATAACCCCATTCGGCACGAGCGCGGAGTCATCTCGATGGCGCGGACCAACGACCCCAATTCCGCCAGCAGCCAGTTCTTTATTATGCACGCCGACGGCTTTTTCCTCGATGGTAACTATGCCGCCTTCGGCAAGGTGGTGGAAGGCATCGAAGAGGTGGATAAGATCGCCGCGGTGCAGACCAACTTTATGGATATGCCCGAAGAACCCCAGATCATCGAATCCATCCGTGTCATCGAATAAATGATCTGGCGCGTTAAAGAAATGGCACCGACCGATGCCAAAGAGCGCACCCGCATCGGGGAAGCGTTTGCCAGGCAGTTGCTGGAGGAATATTCCGGCCAAGCCGCCGCATCCTTCGTCATCAAACGTACCCCGAAAGGCAAACCCTATGCGGAGGGTTCCCCCTTGGAATTCAGCCTTTCCCATTCGGGCAAATGGCTCCTTTGCGCGGTCGGCGATCAGCCGCTGGGGGTGGATATCGAGGTCCTTCGCCCGCGAAATCTCAAAGTCGCAAAGCGTTTCTTCACTCCAAAAGAGCAAGCGTTCCTTGCCCCCGAACAAGAAGATGCCTATCTGCGGTTTTTGCAGATCTGGACAGCGAAGGAAGCCTATTTTAAAGCGATCGGCACCGGTATCACCGATCTGAAAAGTATCTGCTATTTTGATCTTCTTCCCCATCTTCAGCAGATCGTGACCGAAGATTATATATTATCCATCTATCAATAAAAATGAGGTATTGCCTTTGGCAATACCTCATTTTTTATTTTGCTTGTTTCTTATTAAACTGTTCCAATACGGCATCAATGATCTCTGCCGCCGCGGTGCGTTCGGGCAGTTCCACCGAAACCGCGCGGACATTGCTGCCTTCGATGACTAAAAAGCTCATCGGAGTCAAGGTCACCTTGGCGCCGCCGCCCGCCGGATGGCGTTGCTTTTTGCGCCCTTCGTCCAAAAGGTCGGCACCGCCGCCGGCAAAGCCCACCGAGATTTTAGAGACCGGAAGGATGGTCACCCCATCCTTTTCGATGGGCGCGCCCAACACACTGTTTTGCTTGGAAAGCGCCATGGTCTGCTCCGCCACAAAGGATAATACATTCATCACATTTCCCGATTGATTTTTTTGCTCCATTGCTCTTTCCTCCTATTGAACGTCCTTTTCTATATTTTTGCGGATAATGTGCAGCAGTGCCCGCAGAATGTGCACCACCCGCACCCGCACAAAAATTTCCAATTCCAACTCCGTCTGCTGCCGCTCATCCTCGCAAACGATCGTAAGCTCTTCCGCCTTGGGGCGTAAAGATGCCGCCGATTCTAAATAAGATACCAAGGGATAGACCACCGCGCAGGCGGTGCCATAATCCAACGGCGCATCCTCCCCGCCGCAATAAACGGCGATCTTGCAGCGAATAATGCGGCAACGTTTTACAATCCAAAAGACCCGATCCAAAAGCTCCCAAACAGCACTGACCGTATCCTTCAAGGTCGCCTCCGCGCCTTTGCGCTCCAGCGACTCTTTGATCTTTGCCACACTGCCTAAATGCTCGATCCCCAGCGATCTTTTCAAACTCTCAATAATGGGATTGGGCTTGCTCTTTTTCTTCGGCTTGCTCTTTTTCTTTGCCTTGGGCTTTTGCGCCTTGGCATCCTCGCCATAGATCTTGCCCAACAGCCGATAGCGAATGCGAAAGCCTTGGGACGGATCCAAAAAGAACAGCAAGTCCACCGGCAACGCCAATACCGCCGAAACCAGCAAAATGATCAACGCTAAAATGCCCAATGAAATCCATAACGCGATCATCTGCCAACCTCCCAACACATTGCAATACATATTTATTATATCATTTGCTCCGCCATAAATCAATCCCAAATAAAGAAAGAACCTGCCTTGGCAGGTTCTTTCTTTATACCATATATTATACTTCGTACAATCAAACCGTTCAAATTGGATGGATTTTTTGATTTCTTCGGGCGAAGGCGTATGTCGATACGTCGAGACCGAAAAATCGGAAAAGCCGCCAATTTCAACGGTTATAACAGCTCTGCAATCTGGATGGCGTTAGTTGCTGCGCCTTTGCGTACCTGATCCCCGCAGCACCAAATCTGCAGCCCGCACTCATCGGTCAGATCCTTACGAATTCTGCCGACAAAGACGAGGTCTTGATCGGTGGTATCGAGGGGCATGGGGTATTGCTGATTATTGAGATCGTCCACCAGCTTACAGCCGGGAGCGGAAGCAATGATCTTTTGAGCATCCTCCACGCTGATGGGCTTTTCGGTCTTGACGGTGACGGAGATGGAGTGGCTGCGCACGACAGGGACGCGGATGCAGGTGCAGTTGACCAGCAGGTCGGGCAGATGCATAATTTTGCGGCCTTCGTTTTGCATCTTCATCTCTTCGGAGGTATAGCCTTCATATGCCTCGCCGCCGATCTGGGGGATGAGGTTATAGGCGATCTGATAAGGGAACACCTTGGTTTCAAACTCCTTGCCTTCGGCAACGGCGTTGACCTGATCCATCAATTCCACAGGACCTGCGGCACCGGCGCCGGACACCGCCTGATAGGTGGAGGCGATCATCGCCTTGATGGGGCTGAGTTTATTCAGCGCGTTGACCGCGGTGATGGTGATGATGGTGGAGCAGTTGGGGTTGGAGATGATGCCCTTATGGTTTTTGGCATCTTCCGCATTGACCTCGGGAACGATCAAGGGAACCTCGGGGTCCATACGGAACGCGCTGGAGTTATCCACAAAGACCGCCCCTGCCTTGACAATGGCGGGAGCCAATCGTTTGGCAAGATCGTTGGACGCGGCGCCGAGAACGATATCCATTCCCTCGAAGGCGTTTTCGTCTGCCAATTCCACAGCGATCTGCTCGCCCTTGAACTCGATCAATTTGCCGACACTGCGCTCGCTGGCCAGCAACTTCAATTTGCCGATGGGGAAATTACGCTCTTCCAAAACCTTTAACATTTCACGGCCCACCGCACCGGTGGCACCTAAAATAGCAACATTTTTCATCATTGATACTCCTTAAATAATCTCTCTATAAATTATGAACGAACCGCCGCAATAAATGCGCGGGGATCTTCTTGTTTGATCTCTTCCAAAAGTTTTGCCATTTCGGCGACACTCATCTTTTGGGTCAGCACCGCATCGCCCCAAGTCTCTGCCTTGACCGCATCCTTTTTGGCGCTGGTGGTACGCAGATAATATTGGAAGGAAACGATCTCATTAGCGATGGCGCAGGGTGCGCCCTCTTTGGAATAGAACTCCTCTTTGCCGCCGACGATATCCAGCAGATCCTGCACCACATTGGCACCGGTGGGATATCTGCCCGCACCCTGACCGTAGAAACTCATCCGACCGGTATAGGCGGTATCGTAAGTAATGAGATTGAAGTTGGTGGGGACCGACGCAGTCAGCGCATCGGCGGGGAACAGATTGGGCTGAACAAACGCCGCTACCTTGCCCTCTTCCTTGCAGGCGACACCCAGCAGTTTGCAGACCAAACCACGTTCTTTGAAATTCTTGATATCCCCATCGGTGATACTGCGGATGCCCGCGGTAAAGATATCGTTGACATTCAAGGATACATCGAAGGCGATATTGGCGGAAAGGAGCAGTTTATGCTTGACATCCAAGCCGTCGATATCCGCCGAAGGGTCCGCCTCGGCATAGCCCAAAGCCTGCGCTTCGGAAAGGGCGGTATCAAAGGAAAGACCGTTTTGGGTCATATTGGAAAGGATATAGTTGGTGGTGCCGTTCATAATGCCTTCCACCGCGTTGATGGGCTCGATGCGGCGGACCCGCTCCAAGGCGGTCAGCCAGCCGATCCCGCCGCCCACCGCCGCAGTGCAACGGAAGGCAACGCCGTTGGCCTTTGCCAACGCCAACAGTTCGTCATAATAGGTGGCCACCAGATATTTATTGGCGGTGACGACGTTCTTGCCCGCCTTCAATGCCGCCGAGACAAACTCATACGCGGGATGCAGGCCGCCCATCACTTCCACCACCGTATCCACTTCGGCATCTTCAAAAAGATCCTCGGCGCGGTGGGTCAGTTCGGGGATCTCCACCTGACGAATATCCAACACATATTTGATTGAAAGTTCCTCCAGCTCCTTTGCCAGCTCATAAACGCCGGCGCCGATGGTGCCGAATCCCATTAATCCTATAACCATTTTTATCTCCTTTTGTCGTCCTGCTCCGTACAAATCCACGAAATGTCCGCAGAGGGAGAACATCTGCTTTTTAAGTAAGAACAGAATACCATATTTCGCTTAAAAAATCAAGGAAAATCCTTGAAAAAATGCGGTTTTTCGCATTTTTATACAATTTCACCAACAAATGTTTTTATCGTCGGTGGATTTCTTTTTATTTTATCAACAAAACATAAATTTTGCAATATGAATTGACGATTTTTTTCGCCTATGCTATAATTATGTGGTTAATAACAATTATAAGGAGTTGATCCGATATGTTGCGAACGATCGGTATGGTCCTATATGTTGCGGGTTATTTATTGGTAAACCTGCCCGCCTTGCTCAAAGCAAAGCTCTTGGAAAAGGATCCCATCAAGCACGAAGCCTATTGCCGCAAAAAAATTATGAACTTTTGCCGCAGATGCATCAAGGTGATGGGGATGGATCTGGAGATGCGGGGGTTGGAAAATATACCCGACTGCGCCACTCTGACCGCTTATAGCCACCAAAGCCTTTTGGATGCCTTCCCGCTGATCGCCCATATGCCCAATACCCAATCGATGGTCGCCAAAAAGGAGCTGGAGTCCACTCCCCTGCTGGCCTCCTGGATGAAGGCAGGCAAATGCATCTTCATCGACCGCTCCTCTGCCAGAGCGGGGATGCAATGCATTCTGCAGGGCGTGGAGCTTTTGAAGAATAATATCAACGTCACCATCGCTCCCGAAGGCACCCGCAACGACGGCGGAGAGCTTTTGGATTTTAAAGGCGGTGCCTTTATGATGGCCACCAAATCGGGCGCGCCCATCCTGCCGGTCGCCATTGAAGGGACTAATCGGATGTTTGAAGGCAACGGCCATCGGCTGCGCAAAGGAAAGGTGATCCTTTCGGTGCTGCCGCCCATCGAAACCAAGGGGCTTACCCGCCCCGAAGAAAAAGCGTTGCCCGAGCGGGTACGCACCATTATCAGCGAAGAACAAACAAAACTCAAAGGAGAACTTTATCAATGAAAAAGATCGCACTCATCGCGCTGGCGCTGATCGCCGCGCTCACCCTTTCCGCCTGCGGTTCTACCGCCACCTTTGCCGAGATCGATCCCGATACCTATGTTACTTTAGGGAACTACAAGAACTTGAAATTCCAAGACCGCAAGACCGAAGCCACCGACTTTGCGGTGGAGACCGAGCTGAATGCCGCTATGAGCGAGCTCGGGTACAGCACCCAACACTACGATAACACCCAAGAGGGCGGTACCGTCAAGATCAACGACATTCTCAACATCGATTATAAAGGAATGAAAGACGGCGTTGCCTTTGAAGGCGGTACTGCCGAAGGTGCCGAGCTGACCATCGGCAGCGGCGCCTTTATCCCCGGCTTTGAAGAGCAGTTGGTGGGGGTCAATGTGGGCGAGACGGTTAATATCAACCTGACCTTCCCCGCCCAATATCAATCCGCCGAGCTGGCAGGGCAGGATGTGGTCTTTCAGGTCACCGTCAACGCCATCACCGGTAAAGCGGAGTATCCCGAACTGACCGATAAGATCGCTCAGGAAATCGATAAAGAGGTAAAAACCGCCGATGAATTGCGCAAGAAGACCAAAGAAAGCGTGGAAGCATCCAATAAGTCCGAAGTGGATATGCTGAAAAAGAGTACCCTTTGGAATCAGGTCTTTGAAAACTGCACCTTTGAAAAGGATCTGCCCGCCTCCCTCCTCAAGCCCTACATTGCGTCCTGCCGCGCCACTTATGAGACGATGGCAAAGCAATATAATTATGATTCTTTGGATAAGATGCTGGAGGCCAGCAGCGTATCCAAAGAAGATTTCGAGGCGTCTTTGAAGATCGAAGGCGAGATGCAGGCAAAGAATGTTTTGATCGGCTACGCCATCGCCAAAGCCGAGGGCTACACCCTTTCGGAAGAAGATTTCAATGAAAGCGCAAAAAAATATGCCACCGCCTACGGCTATTCCGATCCCAGCACCTATATCAACGCCAAGGGCCGTTCTATGCTGGAAGACCAATTTGTTTTGGACTACGCTGTGGCGCTGATCATTGAGAAAGCCGATATTACCCCTGCCAAATAAGAAAGAACATTATATACGGTAGTGCGATGCACTACCGTATTTTTTTCACCATTTTTGCTTTTCCTCATAATATAAGGTAACAAGGAGGAGAAGCCTATGACCTTTCATCTGATGGGCGGCGACCGCCGCCAAGCCCTGCTTGCATCCGATCTGCAGGAGCGAGGATTTGCCGCATCCCTTTCCTACCCCGGCGGTGCGCCGGATTGGCAGGCGGATGCGCTGATCCTTCCATTGCCCGCCACCAAAGACGGTGTCACTCTACATACCCCCCGTTGCCGAGAGACCCTCCCCCTGCAGGAGATCTTCCGCCGGTTTCAAGGCAAGCGAATTTTCGGCGGGATGCTGCCCGCTGACGCGCCCGCCAACGCCATCGATTATTATCAAGCCGAAGAGGTCCTCTTGCCCAATGCCGCCGCCACCGCCGAGGGCGCATTGGCGTTGGCCATCGAGCGCACCCCCTTTATGTTGGCGGGCAACCCCGCCCTGATCTTGGGCGGCGGGCGGATCGGTCAGTTTTTGGCGGCAAAACTTTCCGCGCTGGGCGCGCAGGTCTGGGTGGGCGCGCGGCGCAGTGCGACGGTTGCCCTCTGCCGCTCCTTCGGCTGGAAATCCGCGCTGTATGAGGACCTTCCCTACCGCCGCTTTCGGCTGGTCTTTAATACCGTTCCGGCGCAGGTGCTGAATGAAGAACGGATGGCAATGCTCCCGAAGGGCGCGTTATTGATGGAATTAGCCTCGGCGCCGGGCGGCTTTGATCCCGAAAGCGCGGTAGAGCATCATCTAAAGGTCTGCTATGCGCCGGGTCTGCCGGGCAAATACTGCCCCGAAACTGCCGCCAAGATCATCGGCGACTACATTTTAAAGGAGATGGACTTATGAATAAACCCCGTATCGGCATCGCGATGACCGGCTCTTTTTGCACCCTGACCACGGTTTTAGATGCACTGCGCCCGCTGGCGGAGCACTACGATCTTTTTCCCATTATGAGCCCCATTGTTTATGAAACCAACACCCGCTTCGGTACCGCCGCCCATTTCCGCGAACGGCTGATGGGGCTTTGCGGCAAGGAAATCTGGCATACCATCCCGCAGGTGGAGCCCATCGGTCCTAAAAATCTGCTGGATGCCCTGATCGTCGCACCCTGCACCGCCAACACCTTGGCAAAATTGGCATTGGGCATTGCCGATACCGCCGTTACCATGGCGGTCAAATCCACCCTGCGTAATCATAAGCCCATTTTGCTCGCCATCTCCACCAACGATGCCTTAAGCGGCGCGGCTAAAAATATCGGTGCGTTGCAGGCGGCACGGAATTATTATTTCGTCCCCTACGGGCAGGATGATCCCATGGCAAAGCCCCGCTCCTGCATTGCGGATTTTTCTAAAATTCCCGAAGCTTTAGAATTTGCCTTAAAAGGGAAACAACTGCAACCTATTTTAATATAAAAAAAACAGCCGTTGTAACGGCTGTTTTTTTAATCTTCATTCTTTTTAAACAAATCTTCGTCTAAAACGATCTCCATGATCTTTTGATAATAAAGGGATGGATTTGCGCGGAACCGCTCGGCGGCGTAATAGGCGGTTCTTTGGTCGGGGACCAAAACCTCATAGGAAAGCATCGTCTCCCCGCCTTCGCGGACATTGCAGCAGACCGAATAGCCGCTGGGGGAAGGCGCGATCTCGGTGAAAATCTGGTCGTCCTCCTTCTGCCGGCGCAGGTTCCGCTTGAGGGCGTCCAGCGTCTTGCTCCGCACGTTATAGGGAATCTTCTTTTCGTATTCCATCTCCACCTCGCGCCCTTGCTCGGTGATGCGATAACTGCCGGTCTCCTCCATCGAGGCAATATCGATCAAGCCGGTGAGCAACAACTGCTCCATCGCCTGCTTATAATCAAAATATTCCACCAACCCATCTTCCATCAAGATATCGGTCAGACGCGATTCCTCTAAAACGCAATCGGCTTCCTTCAAAAGAAAGAGAATCAATCCTTTGACATCTGCCATTTCATATAATCCGCCTAATTCGGGCATTGCAGTCTCTCCTTTAAATCATCTATCGTTTATTATAGCATTAAAGCAACGATAAAGCAATTATATTTTGCAAGAAACGATTGCAAAAATCAAGAAAATTCAATATAATAGAACCCGAGGTGATACGAATGTTGAAAATTCCTTATAATAAAGATCTGATCTTGCCCGCCGCCCCGCTGGGTGAAATGGGCATCTACCCTTGGGATAAGACCGGCTATACCCCCAAAGCCACCATTACCATGGTCTATAACGAAGAATTTCTGCGGGTGCGGCTGCAATCTCCGGTCACCGAGCTGACGGTACTGACCCATCGGGATAACGGTCCGGTCTGGGAAGATAACTGTCTGGAGTTGTTTTTAGCCCCCTATGCCGACCATCCCGACTACATTAATTTTGAATGTAACCCCATCGGTGCCATGGTGATCGGCAAAGGAGCGGGCCGCGGCGAACGGATCAGCCTGGTCTCTCTGCTTAAACCGCTGATGAATGTAACCGCCACCGTCTATGCAGGGAAAGGGTATGAGATCAACTATACCGTCCCTTTGAATGCGCTGGCAGAGATCTATGACCGCCCGTTGCTCCAAAAAGGCGATGTTCTGCGGATGAACGCCTATATCTGCGGTGAAGCCACCCCCATTATGCATTTTGGGATGCTCTTCCCCATCGATACGCCCACCCCCGATTTCCATCGGCCTGAATTCTTCGGTGAGGCGGTGCTGGACTAATGAACTTTTTTAAAAAAAGAAAAGAGGCAGACGAAACCGTTGCCCTACTGCGTCGATTGGATAAGCGAGGGATCACCTCCTTTGCCGAGCGAGACCCGAAAACCTATCGGGAAACCATTTTAGGGCGGGAAGGTGCCTTCAGCGTTGCCGACGATGAACTTATCATCTCCTGCGGCAATCAGATCCTCTTCCGCCACCCCCTCAAAGCCATCAAGGCGGGGGAACTGATGAACCTTTCGGGCATCTGCCTGAATGTGGGCCAAAAACGCTATATCGCCTATTATACCGACGGCTCTTTGGGAAAGAAGAAATAAAATAAAAAAGAAAATCCCGCGGATGCTTTATGCATCCGCGGGATTTATTCATTAAAGATTAATCACCGTAAGTATTCATCAGGCCAACTGCTTTACCAATAATATTGGAAACCTGTTTAGCAGCAGTAGTAGTGTTGTACTTGGTGTTGTCGTAGAAGGATTTTTCAAACTCTTTGTAATAGGTGTAATCGTCACCGCTGAGGAGGTTTCTCCAACCGCCGGCGGGATTGAAATAGTTGTGCTGAGAAACGAAGTTGAAGAATTCAACACGCTCTTCATGGGTGAAGTTGAAGTAGGGCTCTTGCAGATAGTCGTTGATCGCTTCGGTAAAGCGGTTTGCCCAGATCTCCATCACCTTGATTGCATAAGGAATGTTGCTCTTGTTCTTCATGATCTTGGGCAACATCATGGTGTTGCCGTAGTTCATAGCAACACATTCGCCACCCTTACCGGGGCCCTTGGGATAAGGTACCCAGCGGAATTGCTGGCTGCAAGCAAAATCGGAGCTGGACCAGTCTTTCATCAGATAGAGGGTGCAACCCATAATTGCGGAGCCCTGCTCCCACAGACCTAAGCCGCTGGAGCTGCCCTCGGCATTTCTGTTCTTATAATCGGCCTGGTTCATCAGATCGGAATAGAAGGTCCATGCACTCAGGCAACGATCATCATTGAAGTTACTGATGATTTCGGTCTTATCTTTGCCGACCTTGAAATCAAAGACATTGACACCGTTGGTACGGGGCCAGAAGAAGATGGAGTCGCCTGCCGATTGGAAGAAGACCTGCAGTTTGGTATTGCCGTTGGGCGCGGTCTCGGGAACGCTGAGGATATAATTTTTGTAAGCATCCCAATCCCACTTATTTTGCTTCCAAAGGGTATAAGGATCCTTCAAACCTAAATCCTTGGTCATGGTCGCATTATACCAGATAACGTCTACCGCGCCGATAGGAGCGATGCAGCGATAACCGTCGTGACGTTTGCTCTGCTCCATAGTGCGGGTATCCACACCGGGGGAGTTGTTGACATACTTCATATTGATATAGGGATCCAGCGGCTGGGAAAGGTTCATCAACATCGCCAGCGCGGAACGGTGGGTCGGGATGATATCCAGCTGCTTGCCGGTGTTCATATAAGTAAGGATCAAAGAAGGTGCTTTATCCCAGCGGGATTCAATGTACTTGAAGTTGACACCGTAGGTCTTCTTCAAAGACTCAAACCAAGTCCACTCATTGAGCTTTTCACCCTTGGAACCGCGATAGATGAAATTCGGTTCCTCCAGAGAAGTGATCGCAGTCATGGTCTTGCCCTTGAGATCCTTTACCTTGACGTTCTTAACGAAACCGGTGGTATCGATATCAAAGCTGGGCTCTTCCCCATGGTTGATGGCTTTCGATTTAGCAAGCAAGGGATTGTTCTTGAAGTCATATTTCATTGCGCCTTCATAGTTCTCTGCGATCTTGTCTTGCTCTTTCTCGTTGGCATCGGCATTGTTGGTCACCGCGCCTTGAGAATCCTTGTCAGAACCGGAGGGGTTCTTGCCATTATCGGCATTTCCCTTATCAGAAGAAGGATCTTTGGCAGAATCCTTATCGTCTGTGGTGGCGCCTTCCTGGTCTGTGTCACCGGTGTCTCCGGTGCCGTCCTCGTTGTTGAATCCGGTATCAGAAGACTCTGCGCCATCTAAAAATGCACTGAACTCATCATCGTCGGATTTCTTACATGCGGTCGCCATGGTAACCAGCATCAGCATCGCCAGAACTACCGCAAGTACTTTACAAAAACGATTCATTCTTGTTTCTCCTTTTCGTTGTTTTTTATTCGAGAATACCTCTATTTTGATTATATACTATCTCTATTAAAAATTCAATATATTTTTACTTTTTTTTAACTTTTTCTTTTTATGGCACTTGATCGTTGCAAACTGCACAATTCAATGATTGTAAATCGTTCAAATGGGATGCAGGTTTCGATTTTTTGATCCTCGGCTATATAATGATATGCCGAGGGGCAAAAAATCGGAAGATCGCCGATTTCAATGATTGTAAATCGTTCAAATGGGATGCAGGTTTCGATTTCTTTGATCCTCGGCTATATAATGATATGCCGAGGGTTAAAAAATCGGAAGATGCGCCCATTTCAACGATTTTACTCGGTGCGAAGGGCTATTACAGGATCTTTTTTAGCGGCAACTCCCGAAGGTATCAGCCCCGCAATAAAGGTCAGAACCATACTAATGCAGACCAGAATCACTCCACCCTGCCAGGGCAAGACGGCGCGGAGATCGGGGATGCCGGTGAGGGCTTGGAGAATGATATTAATTACGATATTCAAACCTAATGTCACCAAAATGCCGATGGCGCCGGAGGTGAAGCCGACGATCAGCGTCTCGGCATTGAAGACGCGGGAAATATCCCGCTTGGATGCGCCGATGGCGCGCAGAATACCGATCTCTTTGGTCCGCTCCAATACCGAGATATAGGTGATGATGCCGATCATAATGGAGGAGACCACCAGCGAGATGGCGACAAAGGCGATCAACACATAGGAGATGGCATTAATGACGGTGGTGATGGAGGACATCAACAACGCCACATAGTCGGTATAGGTGATCTGCTGTTCCTCGCTCTTGCCTTCGTTATAGGCATCGATGGCATCGGAGATGTTATTCTTATTTTCAAAGGTCGAGGCAAAGAGGTTGATGCCGGAAGGCTCATCCAGATTCACATAGCCCAAGGTTTTTAGATTTTCTTTCAAGGTCGCTTCCGAAACAGACGGGGGCATATAGAGATCATAAAATTCCAGCCATTGCGCCTCGGTATAGGAGGGCATCGCCATCTGCAGAGCCATCGCCTTTTGGGCGTCGGGCAGGGTTGCCAACTGAGCGCCGGTGGCTTCGGCATACTGCGCGGTGATCTGCTTTTCCAGCTCCTCCCGCACATAGTCGAAGAGGGTCTCATCGTCCATCGAGGCGATATATTCTTTGATGGTATCGGCGTTCATATTGGAGGATTCCTCCGCCGCCTTTTGCACCTGCTCTTCCAGCGTGGCGCGGTCCATCCCCTTGAGCATTCCGTCGATGGTATCGTCCAGATACGCGCGGGAGGGGGTGGTGGTGATCTTTTGATACAGCTCGGCTTTGCCGGCGGTATCCAACCCTTCAAAATGGGCTTTGATCTCTGCGATCTTTTGCTCTTTGGTCAGTTCGGGCTCTTCGCCGGTGGCAAAGGGCAGGCCGCTGAAGATATCGATCGTATCGTTCTTCAACTGCTCTTTCACCACCGCCCGCTCATTGGCTTGTTTTGCCGCATAGCGGGTCAGCGCGCCGGTATAGCCGATGGCACCGCCCATCATATTGGAGGTGGCATCCGCATTGGGGCGCAGAACGCCGGAGATCTTCAGTTCGATGCCGTTATCGTATAAAAACCGCAGTCCGGTATCATTTTCGGAGATATCGCTGGCGATGCCGGTCTCCGAATCCAATTGATAGCGGTCGGCATCTAAGATCAAGCGGAAGTTGCGCTTGCAGATCTCCTCATAAGACCAACTTTTTTGGGTGGTTTTAATTTCCTCGGCATTGAGATAGGCATCCATAATGGATTTCATATGCTCTTCCGATTCCAGACCCAAGGCATACAGAGCGATATCGCTGACCTCGTTATTTTCGTTGAGGATCAATACCAATTCGTTGTGTTTTTCGGGCCAATGGCCATAGAGCAGATCGTATTGCTCCTTGACCAGAGGGTTGATCAATTCGCCCTTTTCTCCCTCCAGCATCTCTTCCCAGATGCTCATGGTCTGCTGATAGCCCTGCATCATCGAACTGCCGGTGACGGAAGAATCCATCGCGCCGCCCAGCATATTCTCCATCAGCTCCATCACATCGGATTTGAGGATCTTGCCTTCGGCATCCTTGGTATAGATATTGAAATCCAGATCATAGGAATACTGCACCGCGCTGATATAAGGGGCAACGCCGTTATCCTTGGATTCCAAATATTCTTTAAAGGCTTTTAAGTCGTTGGTCTCGGTCTCGGCACCGGTCAGGGTGTTCATCATTTCATACATTGCCGAGCTGGAGTAGACCTTATCGGTCTCGTGGGTCAATGCGCCGGGGTCTGCACCCATCACATTGGTCAGCACTGAGGAAAGATCCACCGTCTCCGCCTGCAAGGTGACCGGATAAGAGGTCAGCGTATCCTCCTGCACCCCATCGATATACGCCTGCACGCCCTGAGAGACCGAAAGGATCAGCGCAATGCCGATAATACCGATGGACCCTGCAAAGCTGGTCATAAAGGTTCTGCCCTTTTTGGTCAGCAGGTTATTGAAGGAAAGCGCCAATGCGGTGAAGAAACTCATTGAGGGCTTTTTCGCCTTTTTGCCCTTCTCTTTGGCGGTTTCTTCGGCGGTATAGGGGTCGCTGTCGCTGACCACCTGGCCATCCAACAGGCGAATGATGCGGGAGGAATATTCCTCCGCCAAATCGGGGTTATGGGTGACCATAATAATCAGTTTATTTTTGGAGATGGATTTTAAGATCTCCATAATCTGCAGGCTGGTCTCGCTATCCAGCGCGCCGGTGGGCTCATCGGCAAGGATGATCTCGGGGTCGTTGACCAATGCCCGCGCGATCGCCACCCGCTGCATCTGCCCGCCGCTCATTTGGTTGGGGCGCTTATGCAGTTGGTCGCCCAAGCCCACCTTTTCCAAGGCTTCGCGGGCGCGGCGGCGCCGCTCCTTTTTATTGACACCCGAAAGGGTCAGCGCCAATTCCACATTGGAGAGCACCGACTGATGGGGGATCAGATTATAGCTTTGGAAGACAAAGCCCACCGAATGATTGCGGTAGGCATCCCAATCGCTATCCTTATATTCCTTAGTGGAGCGATTATTGATAATGAGATCGCCGGTATTATAGCTATCCAGCCCGCCGATGATATTCAGCAGGGTGGTCTTTCCGCAGCCCGAAGGGCCCAAGATCGATACAAACTCGCTCCTGCGAAATTCCATCGACACCCCGCGCAACGCTTCGACGGTGTTCTCTCCCACCTTATAGGATTTAAAAATGTTTTCTAAACGTAACAACGTCAGTTCTCCTTTTTGAACATAGATTCGTATCCTATATTATAACTTCCATCTCTTCCCTTTTCAAGAATATCTTGGCGGAATTTATCAATTGTTCACAAAAAAATCCGAAGACATTAAAATCTTCGGATTTTTTGTTCTGTAATTAAAAGATCAAGGGGTTGGTCGGTCGGTTCGGTGGGAAGCGTTTCCAGCACCTGCGCTTCATACCCGATGCCGCAACAAATCGGTCGAACCGCGCAAGCGTCCAGATACCGATCGTAATATCCGCCGCCATAGCCCAGGCGGGAGCCATCCTTGCCGAACGCCAGCCCCGGCAATAGCATCAGATCGCCCGCTTGAGGGAAAACCTCTTCCCCGCCCTGCGGCTCCATTATTCCGCGAAAGCCCGCTTGCAGTTTGCCGCTGCAATAAAACTTCATCACCCCATCCCCCAAGACCTTGGGGAACGCCACCCGCGGATGGGCATCGGCGATCAACGCGGTGGAAAGTTCCTCCCCCGCCGAAGCATAGCAAAAGACGGTCTGCGCCGCTTGAAACTCGGGCAGCTGCACCACCGCTTGATAAACGCGCAAAGCCGCCTCCTTCCGCTGTTGCGGAAGGAGCGCGGCACGCAGTTCTTTCATTTTTTTGCGCAGTTCTTTTTTCATTAGATCTCCGTTGATTTTTGCAAAAATGCGCAGGTCTTCGCGCTCTTGGGGTGTTCAAACACCTCTTCCGGGGTGCCCACCTCTTCGATAATACCGTCTGCCATAAAGATGATCTTATCGGCGACGTGGCGGGCAAATTCCATTTCGTGGGTCACCACGATCATGGTACTGCCGGTATCCTTCAATTCCTTAATGACCTTCAACACCTCACCGGTCAACTCGGGGTCCAACGCCGAGGTGGGCTCATCAAAGCAAAGGATATCGGGATCCATTGCCAGCGCGCGGGCGATGGAGACCCGCTGCTGCTGACCGCCGGAAAGCTGCTGGGGATAATTATACATCCGATCCTCCAGCCCCATCCGGCAGAGCAAGCCTTTGGCCTGCGCTTCGATCTGCTGATGGATCTCTTTGCGGTTTTCCTTATAGTCGGGCTTTTCCTTTGCCAAAAGTTCCTTGGCAAGCATCACGTTTTCCAGCGCGGTATATTGGGGAAAGAGATTGAAATTCTGGAACACCAGCCCAAAATGCAACCGCTTTTTACGCACCTCTTTTTTATCCAGGGTGGCGGGGTCTTCCGCATCAAAGAGCACCTCATCGTTCAGAATGATCTGCCCTTGGTCGGGAGTCTCCAAAAAATTGAGGCACCGCAAAAGGGTGGTCTTGCCGCTGCCGGAGGAGCCGATAATGGCGACCACTTCGCCCTTTTCCAAGGTAAAGCCGATGTCCTCCAAAACGCGGGTGGATCCGAAATGCTTTTCAATATGATTTACTTCCAATAATGCCATTTCGCTTCCCCCCTTATGCCTTGAAATAGGAGAGTTTCTTCTCCACTTTACCCAAAAGAACGGTCAAAAGACCGACAAAGAGCAGATAAAACGCCGCCGTATAGAAGATCGGCCAGATCAGTGCCTGAGAAGACGCCATCATCTTGGCGCAATGGATGATCTCGGGGATGGCGATGGCGTTTGCCAGCGCGGTATCCTTCACCAGCGTGATAATCTCGTTGGAAAGGGCGGGAACGATCCGCTTGACCACCTGCTTCAACACGATCTTGAAAAAGACCTGATTTTTGGTCAAGCCCAGCACATAGCCCGCTTCATATTGCCCCTGGGGGATGCTTTCGATGCCGCCGCGGAAGATCTCCGAAAAATAGCAGGCATAGTTGATGACAAAGGCAATGAGCACCGCCAAAAACCGCCCCTGCCATAAAAGCTCAGTACTGCCGGCGGCGATGGTCATCTGCAGGTCGATGCTATTAAAAATATTCGCCCCCGCGTTGCCATCTGCCAAAAGGCTGGGCAGATAATAAATAACAAAGATAAAGAGCATCAAGGGGATGCCGCGAATGATCCAGATAAAAATCTTCACCGGTGCCTTGATGAACTTAAATTTACTCATTGATAAAAAAGATAATGCAAGCCCCAGCGGGATCGCAAGGAGCAAGGTCAGCGCAAAGAGCAGGCAGGTGATGCCGAAGCCCTGCAGCAGAAGCCCTGTAATCGTCCAAAAATCCATAGTTTATAATTTCCTTTATAACAGCAGAAAATTGCAAGGCAATTTCTTGCCTTGCAAGTTTCTTGAAATGTACGTTTTTAATTATTTCTGGTCGGAGAAATCGGTGATGGCGGTGTTGCTTACGCCGTAGGTCTTCGCCAGCTCAGCGATGGTGCCGTCCTCACCCAACGCTTCCAACGCTTCGTTGACATTGGCGGTCAGTTCGGAGCCCTTCTTGAAGCCGATGGCATAATACTCTGCATCGCTGTAGAGCTTATCGGAAATCTCAAATGCGGCATAGTCGCCCTTGCCCACATAGGCTTTTGCCAACTGCTCATCGACAACAGCGAAATCCACAGCGCCCAAGCTCAGCTCTTTCATCGCATCCAGCTGGGAAGCAACACCCTTCTTAATAGAGCCTTCCAACTTCTCGGTCAGATAAGTATCGCCGGCGGAACTGTTCTCCACAGCGCCGACCTTACCTTCAAGGCTCTTAGCATCGGTGATGGCGGCGTTCAGATCTGCCTTAGCAACGATGACCTGCTTATTGCCCATATAGTTATAGGAAAAATCAACCTTATCGGCTCTGGCAACACCGTCGTCATCGGCGGTATTGGCGGTAAAGCCGTTCCAGATGCATTGGATGGCACCGGAATTGAGTTCGGTGTACTTTTGATCCCAATCGATCAGCTTAAAGACCACTTCATAGCCCAGCTTTTCAAAAACAGCCTTCGCCAGATCGGTATCAAAACCAACCAGCTCGCCGTCTTCGTTAGTATAGTTCATCGGCTCATAGATGGTATAACCGACAACTACGGTTTCCTTCTTGGCGCCGCAAGCGGCCATGCAAAAGACCATCACTAAGATGGATACGATTGCCAAAATTCTCTTTGTCATTTTCATTGTTCGTTCCTCCGAAAAATTTATTGCTTTATCTCGCTAAAGTGATAATATCATACCACGCGTTTATGCATTTGTCAACCGCTTTTTTGAAAATTTTTAAAATGTTTTGGACTTTTTAATATATATGCGCTATAATGAAAGAAATCGAACTGTCAAAGGAGCTTTCTATGAAGAAAATTCTATCCTTTATATTAATAGCGATCGCGCTGCTGAGTCTGGCCTCCTGCAAAAAGCCGCTGCCCAAGGAAGATCCCGAATGGATGAAGCCGCCGGAAGAAAATATCGTCAATTTCAAAAAAGAGATTCCCGATATGAGCGTCAGCGAAGCCAAGACCTATCTGGAAAGTGCGGAGGCCGACCCCGCATCGGCGAAATATCGCCGCGCGGTCTATGCGGTCAATGAATCGGTGGTGACCGCCGCGGTGGAAGAAGCCTTTGATAAAAAAGAAAAGACCGATACGGTAACCAAAATTTTTGAAAAGATCGACTTTTCCTATATCAACGGCGATGCGCTGGAAAGCCCCGATGTCAAAAACCGCCTGAGTAAGCGCGGGCAGATCACCCAAGATGAAGAGGGCAATTATCAATTCACCTTCCACGATCGCACCTTGGCGCAGACCGCCGTCAATGTCAAAAGCGACCACGCCATCGGCGCCTACACCGAAGTTTTGGAACTGCTGCTGAACGACCCTAACGTTGTGGTTGATACTTTAGAATAAATAAAATAAAAAGGAACTCCCGTACGGGTTGTACTCTTAAGGACAGTAAAAAAGGAAGCACGAAATTCGTGCTTCCTTTTAATTTTGTCTTATACCGTAACAAGCAGGGAAAATGTACGGCACATTTCCCAATCTTTAGGAGAACCTAAAACCCTTTTTTAAACAAATATCATCTATTCGATAAATTGGAATTTAGAATACTCCTTTATTGTACTTTTTTTGTACTGCAACAATGCAACCTATGCCAAGCACAAAGCCTATGATAAGTATAGCAACGGCAAGTATAAGCAATTTTTCAAACAGTCCTATAAT
>JAFSHF010000004.1 GCA_017440465.1 Clostridia bacterium | reverse complement strand
TCAGTTGCTCTAACTACAAGGTGGATACAAGAGGAACTTGCGAGTCAAGGCATTATATCCGAGCCGATGCCATAGAACAAGTGGTAATGCTTGAACTAAAGCGAATGGCTATGTTCTTACAGAGCGACGAGGAAGCCTTTGCAGACTTACTTGCTCAAAAGACACAAAAGGATATTATAAACGAGCAAAAAGCCTTACAAGGCGAACTGCAACGGTGTACGGCACGAAACCAAAAGGTTGCTGAGCTTTATGAAAAGCTCTATGAGGACAACGTTTCGGGTAAGGTAACGGATGAATGGTTTATGCAGTTATCTCACAAATACGAAGTGGAACGTATGGAGTTGAAAACCAAGATTGAAACCCTGAACGAGAGAATAAATAATCTTGGTACGATGCAACAGAACAAAGACCGATTCATCAACGCTATCCGAAGATTTATGGAAATGCAAAAACTGACCGCTCCACTCCTTCGGGAACTCATAGACGAAATAACGGTTTATGAAACCGAAGGCGTTGGTAAAAACCGCAGTCAGAGGATTATGATCCATTACAAATTCATTGGGCATATTGAGATACCCGAATGTGGAAGCAATTACAAGGCAGATACACGAAAAGGCGTAGCTGTTGAGTATATTACAAAATCCGCATAAAACAAAAGAGCAGGCTTCAAAACCTGCTCAGTACATAACGAAGAAACTCGAAATTACAAAAAAATCGAGTGTCCATAACTCAAATCCGTTATGAACACTCGATATGGTCCGAGTGACAGGACTTGAACCTGCGGCCTCTTGACCCCCAGTCAAGCGCGCTACCACCTGCGCCACACCCGGATAACGCTAAAATATATTAGCATAAGGTGTCGGTTTTGTCAACACTATTTTTTAAAAAAGATAATTTTTTATAGGCAATTATAGGTACACAGGCAGGATTTGGTCGGCGATAATTTCGTCGGGAGTGACCTTACAATCGACGGCAAGGATTTTGACGCCCGCTTTAGCGGCGGCGCGGAGTGCTTCGCCGAACTCCGGATGGGTCTGGTCGTTGGGCTCGACGTGGTGGATCCCTTTCATCTGCACCACAAACAAAATCATTGCTTTGCCGCCGTTTTCGGCAATTTTTGCAAGTTCATTCAGGTGTTTTACGCCCCGCAGGGTAGGAGCGTCGGGAAAGCGGGCAACACCCTCTTGATTCAAGGTGACTCCCTTGACTTCGATAAAGGTATCTTCGATCCAAAGATCAAAGCGGCTATCCCCGCATTTTACCTCGGTTTTCAGCGTACTTTCTGGATGGAACAGACCGCTGGTTTTGATCCATTCCGCCGCGATTTTATTGGGTGCCTGGCTATCAATATTAATGATTTGATCGCCCTTTTGGACGGCGATCAGATCGAATTTCGTCTTGCGGGTTGGTTGCGGGCAAAACTCCACCCAGACGGTTGCGTCGGGGAGCAGAAGTTCCTTGAGCCGCCCTGTATTTTTGACATGGCAAACCTCCCGCTTTCCGTCGATTTCAACGATGGCAATAAAGCGGTTGGGGCGGTCGATAAAGGTTGCTTTTTGAATGTTTTGATAGTTCATAGTCCCATTTTAACATTCATTCACGAAAAGTTAAAGGTTTTTCTTCAAATTCTCTTTATTTTATTAAATATATATGCTATAATAGATTTAACTATATATTGGAGTATTATGTACTTATGATTATTTTAGGGATCGATCCCGGCTATGCAACGGTCGGGTACGGAGTGATCGAAGCGCAACGCGGTAAGTTCCGTGTGTTGGATTACGGCGCGGTGACCACGCCCGCAGGACTTGATTTTTCTTCGCGGCTGCAGATCATCTATGAAGGGATCTGCGAGCTATGCGATCGGTTTAAGCCCGACGCTATGGCGGTGGAAGAATTGTTTTTTAATACGAATATCACCACCGGCATTCAGGTGGGACACGCCCGCGGCGTGATCTTGCTGGCAGGGCACCAAAAGGGCGTTGAGTTTAATGAATATACTCCCTTGCAGGTCAAGCAGAGTGTGGTAGGCTATGGGCGCGCCGAAAAGCATCAGGTGATGGAAATGACGCGGCATTTATTGGGGCTGGAAAAGATTCCCCGACCGGACGATGCCGCCGATGCCTTAGCGCTTGCCATCTGCCACGCCCATAGCGCAAAATCGAATTTATTGAAGGTGAAATTATGATAGCAACATTACGCGGTAAAATCTTAAGCAAGAGCAGCGAGTCCGCAGTCATCGAATGCGGCGGTGTGGGGTTCGGCGTTCAGCTGACGCGGCACGGTATCGATCAGATCGGTGCGGTCGGCAACGAAGCGTTTATTTACATTCATATGGTGGTTCGGGAAGATGCGATGGAATTATTCGGTTTCGCCGATCCCGAAGAGAAAGAATGTTTTAAAATGATTACCGGCGTTTCGGGGATCGGCCCGAAAGGCGCGTTGGCGATTTTATCGGAGTTGACTCCCGATGAGCTTGCCGCCAGTGTTCTGATGGGGGATAAAGCCAATATCACCCGCGCCAAGGGTGTTGGGCCCAAAGCGGCGGAGCGGATGATCCTGGAACTGAAGGATAAGTTCAAGGGAATGACCCCACTGCAAGTAAATCAAGCGGCCTCCACCCCGATTCAAGGGACCGCGTCCAAGAGCCTGGAGATCATCGAAGCGCTGATGGCATTGGGATTTACCCAACCCGAAGCCAAGCACGCGATCAACGGGTTGGATTTAGAAACGCTTACGGTTGAGCAAGCAATCACACAAGCATTGAAAGGATTTAGCCAATGATCGAGAGTGAATTTGATTTTGAAAATCGGGTCGTTTCCACCACCTTTGGCGCAGAGGACGGAGAGATCGAAGATTCTCTTCGCCCGCGTCGGATGGAAGATTATATCGGGCAGACCAAAGCTAAAGAAAATTTAAAGGTATTTATCGAAGCGGCAAAGGGGAGAGGCGAAAGCTTAGACCATTGCCTGCTTTATGGTCCTCCGGGCTTGGGGAAGACTACGCTGGCGGGGATCATCGCCAACGAGATGGGGGTCAATCTGCGGATCACCTCCGGCCCTGCTATCGAAAAGCCGGGCGATCTGGCTTCACTGATTACCAATCTGCAGCCGGGAGATGTTCTCTTTATCGATGAGATCCATCGCCTTTCCCGCGCGGTGGAAGAGGTTTTGTATCCCGCGATGGAAGACTATGCGGTGGATATCATTATCGGTAAAGGGCCTTCGGCGCGCAGCATCCGCTTGGATCTGCCGCGGTTCACCTTGATCGGTGCGACCACCCGCGCAGGGCAGATCTCTGCGCCCTTGCGGGATCGGTTCGGTGTCCTTTCGCGGTTGGAACTTTATAAGCCCGAAGAACTGAAAGATATCGTTATCCGTTCGGCAGGTATTTTGGGCATCCCTGTAGAGCCCGACGGCGCGATGGAGATCGCCAAGCGGTCCCGCGGAACGCCGCGAATTGTCAACCGCTTATTGAAGCGGGTGCGCGACTATGCCGAGGTGCGCGGGGATGGCATCATCACCCGCGAGATTGCCGATATGGCGTTGCAGGCGCTGGAGATCGATGAGCTGGGCTTGGATTCCATCGACCGCAGAATGTTGGAAAGCATTATCCGCAATTTCGGCGGCGGTCCGGTGGGCTTGGAAACCTTGGCGGCGACCATCGGCGAAGAAGCGATTACATTGGAAGATGTCTACGAACCGTATCTTTTGCAGATCGGGTTCTTATCCCGCACGCCGCGCGGACGGACGGTTACGCCGAATGCCTATCATCATTTAGGTTTAAAACCGTTGCAAGAAGTTGGAGATCAACTGCGTTTTCAGGAGTAAATAAATTATGTGGTTAGCAGATCAATGGAAAGATTATGAATTGCTGGATACCGCCGGCGGTGATCGGCTGGAGCGGTGGGGGAACTATATCCTCATCCGCCCCGACCCGCAGGCGATCTGGCAATCGGACCGTGCAATGAAAGAATGGAAAAAGCCCAACGCGATCTATCGCCGCTCCAACAGCGGCGGCGGGCATTGGGATATCTATTCCTTGCCGGAGGTTTGGAAGATCAATTATAAAGACCTGACCTTCCAGATCAAGCCGATGAACTTTAAGCATACCGGCATCTTTCCCGAGCAGGCAGTCAACTGGGATTTTATGAGCGATCTGATCAAAAAAGCCAATCGTCCCATCAAAGTTCTGAACCTGTTTGCCTATACCGGCGGTGCAACGATGGCCTGCGCCAAAGCGGGTGCATCGGTGGTGCACGTGGATGCCTCTAAGGGAATGGTGCAATGGGCAAAGGAAAACGCTGTCTTGAGCGGTGTCGCCGATCGCCCCATTCGGTACTTGGTGGATGACTGTATGAAATTTGTGGAGCGGGAGATCCGCCGCGGCAATAAGTATGACGGTATTGTTATGGATCCGCCTTCTTATGGGCGCGGTCCGGGCGGCGAAGTATGGCAGTTGGAAGATGCGCTCTATCCTTTTATGACGCGGGTGACCCAATTGCTCAGCCCCAATCCTTTGTTCTTTATCTTGAATTCCTATTCCACCGGCCTTTCGGCATCGGTGATGGAATATCTTTTGAAGCTCACCCTTCCCAAGGGGATCGGCGGGCAGTTTGAAAGCGGAGAGATCGGCCTCAAAACCGGCGGCGGAATGGCGTTTCCGTCCGGTTCGGTGGCCCGTTGGTACGCGGAGGAATAAATGCCAAAGATTATCTCAATTTCAAAATTAAATTATGCCTATCCCGCCGAAGAAGGGAAAGCGCCCCATCCTGCGTTGCACGATGTCTCGCTGGAGATCGAAGAGGGCGAATTTATCGCCATTCTCGGTCATAACGGTTGCGGAAAAAGTACCCTTGCCAAGCATTTGAACGGGATTTTAAAAGCGGATAGCGGCGAAGTCACTGTGTTTGGAATGAACGCGGCAGACGAAGAGAAGGTGCTGGAGATCCGCAAAAATGTGGGAATGGTGTTCCAAAACCCTGATAATCAGATCATCGCCACCGTTGTGGACGAAGACGTTGCCTTTGCATTGGAAAACCTTGGAGTTCCTTATCCCGAGATGGTGGAGCGGGTCAACGAAGCGTTGGAATGGGTCGGGATGACCGCATACCGCCGCCACGCACCCCATATGCTCTCGGGCGGTCAAAAGCAACGGATCGCGATCGCGGGCATTTTGGCGATGAAGCCCAAATGCATTGTCTTGGATGAGCCGACAGCGATGTTGGATCCCCAAGGCCGCAAAGAAGTGATGAAGACCTTATTGCGTCTGAATCGGGAGATTGGAGTCACCGTTATTCTGATCACCCATTATATGGACGAAGCGGTGCAGGCGGATCGCGTGGTTGTTATGGGCGAAGGGGAAGTGGTGCTGGATGGAACACCTAAAGAGGTGTTCCAAAATGTCGGGCTGCTTCATAGCCTTTCCTTGGATGTTCCCCAAACGGCGGAGCTGATGTATGCTCTGCGGCAGGAGGATATTAAAGTGCCCATCGCGGTTCTCAGCGTGGAAGAATGCTTAGACGAATTGGAAAAGCAGTTGGGAGGGATTGGCAAATGATCAAGACAGAAAACCTCTCTCATTTATACAGTGAAGGTACTCCTTTCCAGACCACGGCGATCGAAGATATTAATATCCATATCCCGAAAGGGGATTATGTGGGTGTCATCGGTCATACCGGCTCCGGTAAGAGCACCTTGATCGCGCATTTTAATGCGATCTTAAAGCCTACCTCCGGTAAGATCTTTATCGATGGGCAGGATCTTTGGTCTGCGGATAAAAAGACCCGAATCCAAACCCGCTTCGATGTCGGTTTGGTATTCCAATATCCCGAGCATCAGTTGTTTGAAGAAACGGTTTATAAGGACATTTCCTTTGGACCGAAAAATATGGGCCTGCCCGAGTATGAGATCCATAAGAGGGTGGATAAAGCGTTGGACTTTGTCGGCTTGGACCGTGCGCTTTTAGATAAATCGCCCTTTGATCTTTCGGGCGGTCAAAAGCGGCGGGTCGCCATTGCGGGCGTTATGGCATTGGAGCCCAAGGTCTTGATTTTGGATGAACCTGCGGCAGGCTTGGATCCCCGCGGCAGAGATGAAATTTTAAGCCGTATCCGCGACTACCATCGGGAGACGAAAAGCACCGTCTTATTGGTTTCCCATTCGATGGAGGATGTCAGCCGCAATGCCAATTCCATCCTTGTGATGAATAAGGGGCGGTGTGTGATGCACGATTCAGTCCCTGCGGTATTTGAGCGGGCGGAGGATCTGGTCGGGATGGGGCTGGATGTACCCAAAATTACCCGCGTATTTATCTCTCTGCGGGAAAAGGGATATCCGGTATCGCCCAATGTTTATACCGTGGAGCAGGGAAAAGATGAACTGATGAAGCTGCTTCGAAAAGGCGGTGAAGCCAATGATTAAAGATATCACCCTCGGTCAGTATTTCCCCGGTGAATCCTTTATGCATAAAATGGATCCGCGGATGAAACTGATCTTGACGCTGTTCTATGTCGTTTCATTGTTTCTGGTTCCCGATTTTTGGGGCTTTGCCATTGTCGGCGCGTTGATGCTGTTGATTATTATTTTCTCGGGTATCTCGCTGAAGGTGGTTTTACGCGGGTTAAAGCCGCTGATGTTTATTATTTTGTTTACCGCCTTTTTCAATGTGCTGTATGGCGGCGGTGAACCGCTTTTTCCCGAGATCGGGTGGCTTTCCTGGTTGAAGGCAGAGGGTGTCCGTAACGCGCTGTTTATGATCGTTCGCATTATTCTGCTGATTCTCGGAACCTCCTATCTGACCTATACCACCAGCCCTGTTATGTTGACCGATGCGATGGAGCGGTTGTTGCGCCCCCTTAAGGCGTTTAAACTGCCGGTGCACGAATTGGCAATGATGATGACCATTGCGTTACGATTTATCCCCACATTGATTGATGAGACAGATAAGATCATCAATGCGCAGAAAGCGCGCGGTGCCGATTTTGAGACAGGGAATATCTTCCGCCGTGCCAAAGCGTTGATTCCTATCTTAATTCCTTTGTTGATCTCTGCGTTCCGCCGCGCCGAAGAACTGGCGGATGCTATGGAGTGTCGTTGTTACCACGGCGGGGAGGGAAGAACCAGATATAAGGTCTATTCCTTCGGTTGGCGCGATTTTTTGGCGCTTGCGTTGATGGTGACGGTGATCGGCGCGATTATATTATTGATGATTTTCTGATAGTGAGTATTTTATGAAATCAAGGTTGTTGCTTAAAATTCGATACCACGGTGCCGCGTTTGTAGGCTGGCAGGTGCAAAAGAACGGCAAATCCGTTCAAGAGCAGATGCAGGATGCCATCGAAGAGATCTTCGGTACCCGCGTCGGGGTCACCGGTTGCAGCCGCACCGACAGCGGAGTACACGCAATGGAATATTGCCTGTGCTTTGATCCGCCGCGGCCGATGGAACTCAAGCGGGTGGCGTTTGCGTTGAATTCGGTGTTGCCTGAGAGCATCAGTGTCCTTTCCTGCCAAGAGGTGGAGGAGGATTTCCATCCCCGCTACCACGCGGTGGCGAAGGAATATATCTATCGTTTTTATGATACGCCTTCGCCCGATCCTTTTAAGAACGGCCTTGCGTTTCACGAACGGAAAGGGTTGGATGTGGAGTTGATGAATCGGGCGGCTGCTCATTTCATCGGCACCCATGATTTTAAAGGGTTTATGTCCACCGGCTCTAAGATCGAAGACACTGTCCGAACCATTTACCATTCTTCGGTTCGGCGGGTGGGGGATGACATTATCTTCCGCGTGGTCGGCGATGGGTTTCTCTATAATATGGTTCGTATTATGGCGGGGACCCTGTTGTTTGTCTCGATGGGAAGAATCGAGGAGAAGCAGCTTCCGCAGATCATTGCGGCGGGCGAGCGGGCGGCCGCAGGCAAGACCATGCCCGCCTATGGGCTTTATTTGAACAAAGTGTATTATGATGAGAAGGAGGTGCCCCATGAGAAAAGAAGCGGATGAATCGATGGACTATCAAGAGCAATCCGAGCGGGTTTCCAAAAGATCCCGCGCGACGGTGAAATATGTACGCTATCTGTTGCTCTTAATTATGGTGATGATGGCGCTGATCTTTTTGTTTGCCAATCGCTCCCAGATCAATGGCGATAATTTCCGCCGCTTGGTGGCGAAGTTTAATTTGGGGATCTCCACGCCGTCGGCAGAAAACGGCGAAGTTCATTTCAATAGTACCGATACCGGAAGCGCGATCGTCTTTAAAGACGGTTTTGCTTATGCCTCGGTGGAAAAGTTGATCGTCACCGATAAAAAGGGGACCGAGTTCCAAAATACGCCGCTGGGCTTTCGTCGGCCGGTGCTCTCGGCAAACAGCCGCTATATTTTGGTGTATGATAACGGCGGGACAGGCCTGAT
Source organism: Clostridia bacterium (assembly GCA_017440465.1). Lineage (GTDB taxonomy): Bacteria > Bacillota > Clostridia > Oscillospirales > QAKW01 > QAKW01. The sequence goes on along the minus strand of JAFSHF010000004.1, from coordinate 31,413 downwards.
GGTGGCGGATTCCTTTTCGGTACTCTTTGAGACCAATATGGAAGATCCCATCATTTCAGCGAAAATGAACGCCAACGGCGGCATTGTGGTGGTGACCCAAGGCGAAGGGTATTTATCAAAAGTATATGTGTTTGATTCTTCCTTTAAGGAAGTGTACCGTTATCGCAGTTTGAATCGGTATATTTTAGATGCGGCACTTTCCAAAGACGGAAAGGCGATCGCGGTCTCGGCAATGAATATGGAAGGGGCGGATATGGTATCCGAGATCCTTTATTTCAAATTGAGCAAGGAAGAAATTTTATGGTCGACATCGTTTGAGCAGACCCCTTGCGTTAAAATTGTCATCAAAGACAACGGAACGGTCTGCGGATTATTTGATTGGGGAATGGTCTCGCTGAGCAATAAGGGCAAGGAAAAGGGGCGTTTCCTTTTGAATGACCGTGTATTGCAATGCTATTCCATGGACCACGGCTCTTCCAATATATTTATTGTGGCGGCGGCTGAAAACGGCGACGGAACGGTCATCATCTGCGATGAAAAGGGAAGAGAGAAAGATGCGGTTGCGTTGAATTTCTATGCGGTTGGGCTGGATTATGTCAGCGGTCGGATCGCGGTCCTTGGAAATCAAAAGTGCAGTGTGTTCAATAAATCGGGGAAAGAGTTATGGACCGATACTCCCGAACGTGCAACCGCGGTGTCCTTTATGGGGAAAGATGCTGTCGTTGTCGTAAGCGATACCGCGTGTGTATATAATAAAATAAGGTGATATTATGATGATAGCGATTATATTGGATCTTTTGGTGCTGGGCATCATTGTCGGCTCGGCAATCTTGGCCTATAAAAAAGGATTCATTAAAACTTTATTTTCGCTGGTGGGCGGAATTGCGGCGGTCGTTCTTGCAGTTTCTTTCAGCGAGCCGGTGGCGGCGTGGCTGGATTCGGCGTTTGTCGGCCCGGCGATCAAAAGCAGTGTCTTGACCGCGGTCAACGGCTCTCCCTTGACCGAAGATTATGATGTGGCATTGGAATCCATCGATGTCTCCGATAAATTGCAGGAGATGCCCGAAACGTTGCGTTCCTTTTTGGAATCGATCAATATCGATGTGGAGGATGCCATTTCCAAGGCGGAGCAGAATAAAGCGGCATCGGCGGCAGCAAGAGAGCAATTGATTTCGGATATCGTTGCCCCGATCAGTTCGACGATCAGCAAAGTGATTGCATTGATTGGTCTGACCATTCTCTTTTTTGCCCTGCTGTTTGTGGCAAGTCTGCTCTTAAATGCGATCTTTAAACTGTTGCCCTTTGGAAAGACCCTCAATCGTTTCGGCGGAGTTCTCTTCGGTGTGGCGCGGGGAATTCTTTTGGTAATGGTCTTGGGCGCGATTTTATATGGGCTCGGAAAAGGAAATAATGTCATTTCTTTGGAAGATATCGAACATACATGGATTTTAAAATGGGTCAATGCCGTAAATCCCATTTTGAATCTGTTTCAATAATGGTAATTTTTAATTTGTGTATCTATAGATCAGAGTGGAATGCTATTAATTATAATTCCCTCTAAGGAGTAATCAATGCTTTGTGTGAAATGTAAAAAAAGAACAGCGGTTGTATTTGTCTCAAGAATGGACGGAAGCAACCCTGTAAATGAAGGATATTGCCTGAAGTGTGCCAAAGATATGGGAATTCCTCAGGTCAATGAAATGATCAAGGGAATGGGAATGAGCGATGAGGATATCGAGCAATTTTCCGAAGAATTTGATCAGATGAGCGAGCAACTCGGCTTGGCAGGGGAAGAGTTGGATTCCCAAACCGCACCCTCTTTGCCCTCCTTTTTCAATCGTCTGCTCGGTCAATCGGAAGCCGCGCCCAATCAAGCGAATGGCGCAGAAACGGCGGATAAAGGCAAAAAGAAAGAGAAAAAACGCAAAATTTTAGATCAATACGGGGTCAACTTGACCGCCAAAGCCCGAAAAGGGGAGTTGGACCCTGTCATCGGGCGCGCAGTGGAACTCAATCGGTTGATTCGCATCCTTAATCGCCGCACCAAAAACAACCCTTGCTTGATCGGTGAACCGGGTGTCGGCAAGACGGCGATCGCGGAGGAATTGGCATCGCGCATCGCGTGGGAGGATGTTCCTGCCAAATTGCTGGATAAAGAGGTCTACCTGCTGGATCTGACCGCTTTGGTTGCGGGAACGCAATTTCGCGGCCAGTTTGAAAGCCGCATTAAGAATTTGATCAACGAAGTGGTCGCATTGGGCAATATCATTTTGGTGATCGATGAGATCCATAACCTTGTCGGGACCGGTGATGCTGAGGGGACAATGAATGCGGCAAACATTCTGAAACCCGCTCTTTCCCGCGGCGAAATTCAGGTCATCGGTGCCACCACCTTGGCGGAATACCGCAAATATATCGAAAAAGATGCCGCTTTGGAGCGTCGTTTTCAGCCGGTGCTGGTGGATGAGCCGACTTTGGAAGATACCATCGAGATCTTAAAGGGCCTGCGCGGAAAATACGGCGAATACCATCATGTGGAGATTTCAGATCAACTGCTGGTGCAGGCGGCGCAGATGTCCGAGCGGTATATCACCGATCGGTTTTTGCCCGATAAAGCCATTGATCTTTTGGATGAAGCCTGCAGCGGCGCGTCGCTGGAAAATGTCGCTCAAAATGAACTGATCAAAAAACAGCGGCGGTTGACCGAAATTGAAGCGCGGCTCAATGCTTTATCGGAAGAAGAGCAAAAGGAAGAAACCTATAAAGAGATTGCGGAACTCAATAGCGAAAAATGTCGATTGGATAGCGAGATTCAAACACTGGGTGCCGCAGGCGACGCGGTTTTGACCTTTGATCATCTTGCTTATGTTCTGGAACTGTGGACAGGGATCCCCGCCGCTAAGATCAAGCAGCAGGAATTTGAAAAACTCAATCAATTAGACGGTGTCTTGAAATCCCGCATTGTCGGGCAGGATGCCGCCATCGATAGCGTGGTCCGCGCCATCAAGCGCAGAAGGGTGGGGGTCTCCTTATCCCGCAGTCCTGCGTCCTTTATCTTTACCGGCCCCACCGGTGTCGGCAAGACTGAATTGGTGCGTCAACTTTCCATCGCGCTGTTTGACAGCGTGGATGCTTTGATCCGCGTGGATATGAGCGAATATATGGAAAAACATTCGGTGTCTAAGCTGATCGGTGCTCCGCCGGGATATGTCGGCTATGACGATGCGGGTCAGTTGACCGAAAAGGTGCGCAGAAAGCCCTATAGCGTCATCTTGTTTGATGAAATTGAAAAAGCGCATCCCGAAGTGTTGAATATTATGCTCCAGATGCTGGACGACGGCAAACTGACCGACGCCCAGGGTCGGGTGGTCAATTTTGAAAATACCGTGATCGTGATGACCACCAATGCCACCGCCGATACCACCAATGCGCCCGGCTTTAATCGCTCGGCGGAAGAATTGGAAAAAGAGCGGGCGACCCGCGCATTATTGAAGTTCTTGCGCCCTGAATTTATCAACCGTGTGGATGAAGTGATCTCCTTCCATCCCTTGAGCAAAGAAACGGTGCGGGTGATTGCCGATATTATGATCGGCGATCTGCGCAAGAGTCTTGCCTTGCGGTCGATCGATCTTGAGGTGGAAAGCGCGGTGCTGGATTACCTTGCCGAAAACGGCTATGACCGCAAGTTCGGCGCGCGTTCTTTGAAACGAACCATTCAGCGGGAAGTGGAAGATCGAATCGCTCAGGAAATGATCGATCAATATGCCCATGAGCCCTCTTTGGTCCGCTGCTCGATGAGTGACGGAAAAATAAATGTAGAATTGCATTAAAAAAGCCTTGACAATTGGTTTGGAGTTTTGTATAATAACCGATGTACCTATAAAATTATAGGACTGTCGTCAAAGCGGAGGGAGGGAAGACCAAATGGCAGAAATCCGCATCAAGGAAAACGAATCCTTGGATAGTGCTTTGAGAAGATTTAAAAGACAATGTGCGAAATCCGGCGTTCTCTCCGAAATCAGAAAGAGAGAGCACTACGAAAAGCCCAGCGTTAAGAGAAAGAAAAAGTCCGAAGCCGCCAGAAAGAGAAAGTATTGATCTTTCGATCGGCCTTTGAATACTCTCAAAAGCTTAGCCCGCATTCTTTTGGAATGCGGGCTTTTATATTTCAAAAAGAGGTTTATAAAATGATTATCCATCCGATCCCGCCGTTATATAATGAAGAATCCGAACTATTGATTTTAGGCAGCTTTCCTTCGGTCAAAAGCCGCGAGCAAGCCTTTTTCTACGGCCATCCGCAAAACCGCTTTTGGAAGGTTTTGGCGGCGGTTTTTGAGACCCCGACGCCGACATCCATCCAAGAGAAAAAAGAGTTCTTGCTGAAAAATAAGGTGGCTTTATGGGATGTCATTGCCTCGTGCGAGATCGAAGGAAGTGCCGACAGCACCATCAAAAATGCTTGCGCCAATGATCTGACGCCGATTTTAGAAAACAGTCGAATTCAAAAAATCTTCGTCAACGGATCGACCGCTAAAAAATACTATGACCGCTATCTTCTGTGTCAAACAGGGATCGAGGCGATCTTACTTCCCTCCACATCGCCTGCCAATGCGGCTTGGTCGTTGGAGCGGCTGATTGCTCATTGGAAAATCGCTCTTTTGAATTGATTTTACGGAAGATATTTGTTATACTCAATATAAGGAGTGATGAACGTATGAAACATTTTCGTATTTTTATATCTTTACTGATGATCTGCTTATTGTTTGCCGGCTGTCATCCCAGCGATGTCGCAGAGCCGCCTAAAGACGAGCAACCCACCCAGCAGACTCCTGAAGTACCGGAGCCTCCGGTGGAAAAGCGGGTATCCTTTTTCGGCGTGGGGGATAATCTGATCCATAATTGCGTTTATTGGCAGGCAGATAGCAATGCACCCGGTAGCGAGTATGATTTTCTGCCGATGTATGAAAAGATGCGCACCGATATTGAATCGGCGGACATCGCCTATATCAACCAAGAAACGGTTCTGGGCGGAACGGAAATCGGCGTATCCTCCTATCCTATGTTTAATTCCCCGCAAGAATTGGGGCGCGATATGCTGGATCTCGGCTTTGATGTCTTTTCGCTGGCGACCAACCATGCTTTTGATAAAGGCGAGCGCGGTGTGGCTAATACCTATGCTTACTTTCAGGAGCATCCCGAAGCGACCTGCATCGGTATGTATAAAAAGGGCGAAGAGAATGTGAAGGTCCTTGAAAAAGAGGGGATGAAGATTGCGTTTGTGAACTATACCTTCCATACCAACGGTCTTTCGCTTCCCGCCGATAGCGAATATTATGTTCCTGTGGCCGATTATAAGGATCAATGCGCCAAGATCGTCGCCGATATTAAAAAGGCGGATCAGGTGGCAGATTTTGTCGTTTGTTGCGTTCATTGGGGCGATGAGGGCGCGACCCAACCCAATCAGATCCAAAAAGAGAGCGCGCAGATTATGGCGGATGCAGGTTGCGATGTGATCGTGGGGACCCATTCCCATACCATTCAGCCGGTGGAATATATCGATGATACCTTGGTGATTTACTCGCTGGGCAATTTCATCTCGGCGCAGAATAAGCCGGTGAATATGATGGGCGGTGCCATCAAGTTTGAATTTGTCCTTAAAGGGGAAGAAAAGTCCATCGAGAATGTGAAATTCGAGCCGCTGATCAATCAATATGAGGGGCGGTTTTCCAATATCCGCATTATTCCGTTCAGAGAATATACCGAGGCATTGGGCAATAGCCACGGGGTCGATGTATCCTATAGTTATTTCAAAAACTTGGCGGAAGAAACGGTTGCGGAAGAATTTTTAAATCTTGAGTAAAAAGCAGCCCCTTTTGGGGCTGCTTTTGTAAAACGGCAGGTGATCGATATTGAAAAAAGAATATGATATCAGCGGAATGACCTGCGCCGCCTGCGCGGCGCGGATCGAGCGTGTGGTGCGCAAGGTCGAAGGAGTGCAAGAAGCGCACGTAAATTTGGCTTCCGAGCGGTTGACGGTGGAAGCAGAAAATAAAAGTTTTCCGTTGATCGTGGCTGCTGTGGAACGCGCCGGATTCGGAGCGGTTTCTCATAAAAAGAACGCAGGTGAGACCGATAAAAATGAGAAAAAGGTGCGTTCTATGCGTCGTAAGCTCATTTTATCTGCTTGCTTTACCATCCCGTTGTTTTATTTGGCGATGGGGCCGATGATCTCCTTGCCTGTACCGCCCGCGCTTTCACCGATGAACCATCCGTTGCTGTATGCAGCAGTTCAAATGGTCTTGGCGCTGGCGGCAATGATCGTGGGCTGGCGGTTTTATAAGGTCGGATATGCATCGTTGTTTCGCGGTGCTCCCAATATGGATAGTTTGATTGCGGTCGGAACTACCGCGTCCTTTGGATATAGCATCTATTCTTTAATTCGTATCAGTCAAGGCGATCACCACGCGGTCCACGAACTGTATTTTGAATCGGTCGGGGTGATCATCACCTTGATTTTGCTTGGAAAAACATTAGAATCCATCTCCAAGGGCAAAACCTCGCAGGCGATCCGCAACCTGATGCAGTTGGTGCCGAAAACCACCTTTGTCATTCGGGATGGGAACGAATTGGAGGTCCCCACATCGAAACTGTTAATGACCGATATTCTGATCGTCAAACCCGGCGCGCGGATCGCCGCCGATGGCGTTGTCGTTCGCGGGTATTCCGCGGTGGATGAATCGATGTTGACCGGCGAAAGCCTTCCTATTGATAAAAAAGAGGGTGATGCGGTCTATGCGGGAGCCATCAATCAAAACGGAACGCTGGAAGTGCGCCTTGAGCGGATCGGGGAAGATACCGCGTTGGGCGGAATGATCAAATTGGTGGAGGAGGCGCAAGGCTCAAAAGCGCCGATCGCTCGGTTGGCGGATGTGGTCTCGGGGTATTTTGTCCCGATCGTTATGGCGATTGCCTTTCTATCAGCGTTGGCGTGGAAGGTCGGCGGTCAAAGCTGGGGCTTTTGCCTTTCTGTTTTAGTGTCTGTCCTTGTCATTGCCTGCCCCTGCGCCTTGGGGCTCGCCACCCCCACCGCCATTATGGTAGGGATCGGGAAGGGCGCCGAACTTGGTATTTTATTTAAAAACGGCGAAGCGGTGGAGCAGCTGCATCGCATCCAAACGATTGTCTTGGATAAGACGGGGACGTTGACCACCGGCAAACCGATCTTGACCGATTTTATTGTGGAGTCGGAGCAATCCCGCGAAACACTTTTGGGATTATTGGCGGCGGCAGAACGCGCTTCCGAGCATCCCTTGGCGCGCGCGATCATCGAATATGCAGAAGAAAAGAATATTAAGATTCCGAAAGCCGAGGAGTTTCAAGCCGAAGTCGGTCGCGGTGTGTCGGCGACCGTCGATAAAACGGCGATTATGGCAGGAAACCAACGGATGATGCGGGAGCATCAAATCGATCTTTCAAAATTGGAAGAGTCCTTAATGCAGTTGGAGCAAGCGGGAAAAACACCGGTATTTCTTGCGGTCGACGGAAAACTTGCGGCAATCGCCGCGATTGCAGATACATTGAAAGAGGATAGCACCGAAGCGGTTCGGATGTTGCATCAGCGGGGCATCGAAGTGGTGATGCTGACCGGCGATGCCAAGCGGACGGCGGAAACGATCGCCAAGCAAGCGGGGATCGATGCGGTCTATGCGGAGGTTTTACCTGCCGATAAAGCGGAGGTGATCCGTTCTCTGCAAGCGCAAGGAAAGAAAGTGGCGATGGTCGGCGACGGGATCAACGATGCGCCTGCACTCGCGACTGCCGATGTGGGCATTGCCATCGGCTCCGGAACGGATATTGCGATGGATTCCGCCGATGTGGTCTTGATGCACAGTGACCTATCGTCGGTCCCCGCCGCGATGGAACTTTCCCGCCAAACGATTCGCAATATCAAGCAAAATCTCTTTTGGGCGTTTGGATATAATACCTTGGGGATTCCCATTGCGGCAGGTCTGCTCTATCTATTCGGCGGTCCTCTTTTAAATCCGATGCTGGGTGCGGCGGCGATGTCTCTTTCCTCGGTATCGGTGCTGACCAATGCCCTGCGGTTGAAACGGTTTAAAATGAAATAAGGAGAACTAAAATGGAAAAAATCATATTAAAGGTCGACGGAATGATGTGTATGCACTGTGTGCATAGCGTCGAGGATGCTTTAAAGCAGCAGGAGGGAATTTCAAATATTGAAATCAACTTGCAAGAGAAGACGGTTTCGTTTGAGGCCGATGCGGCACTGAAAGAAAAGGCCGTTGAGATCATTGAAGACCTTGGATTTGAAGTAAAATAAAAAATGGGAAGGTACCAAGGCCGCCCTCACTTAGGGAAGATTCGGTTTTGAAACCATCTTTTTCGCCCAAGAACCATAAAAAAATCGCGTAATGCTTTAGCATTGCGCGATTTTTATTATTGCCCTTGAACAAAAAATCTGTGCTTCAAAACTGTCAAGCACCTTAAAATCCAAAATCTTGGATTTTAAGGCGAATATTCTCTAAGTAAGGGCGGCCAAACCTTCCCATTTTTTATTGTTAGATTTTCTTTACACCCAGGGTAACCTTTTCGCCGTTGATATCCCATTCTTTGGAAAATTCGGGCGCGGTTTCATTGATATGAAGTTGATCAGCCAAGGTGCTTGCGGCGACCTCATCAAAATCTTCTTGGAGCAGGGCGATGAGTTTTTCATTGCCTGCAATGTAGATCTCAATGTGATCCATCACCTCAAAGCCGGATTCCTTCCGCATGGTCTGGATCTTGGAAATGATCTCGCGGATGAAGCCTTCGCGGATCAATTCTTCGGTCAGTTGAATATCCAGAACAACGGTGTAGCCCTTATCCTTGGCGGTATAGTAGCCGTCCTTTTGGGCAACGCTGATCAAAAGATCTTCGGTCTCCAATTTAACCGTTCCGCCGGGCAGGTTCAGAATGATTGCGCCGCAATCATCCAGTTCTGCTTTGGCGGCGGCACCGTCGATTTCTGCCAGAGCGGTGCGGATCTCGCCGAGCTGTTTGCCGTATTTGGGACCAACCGTCTTGAGTTGGGGCTTAAACTCATAAGCAATAAACTCGCTCAGATTTTCCTTGAAGGAAACTGCCTTGACATTGAGTTCATCTTTAATGATATCGATGAATTCATCACCCAACGCCTCGTTGCTTTCAATATACATACAAGCAAGGGGCTGGCGATTCTTGCGTCCGGAGCCGTTTCTTGCGGCGCGGCCCAGAACGACAACGTTCAGCAGTTTTTCCATATCCGCTTCCAAAGCGGCATCGATGCGCGCTTCGTCAACAACGGGGAAGTCGCAAAGATGGATGCTTTCGGGGGCATCTTTATCAATGCTGCGTACCAAATTCTGATAGATGTTCTCCGCCATAAAGGGGATCATCGGGGCAGCGGTCTTGGCGGTAACCACCAGCGCGTGATAAAGAGTCATATAAGCGGCGATCTTATCCTCCGGCATATCGGCGGCCCAATAGCGTTCTCTGCCGCGGCGGACATACCAGTTGCTCATATCGTCCACAAAGCTTTCCAAGGCTCGTGCCGCTTCGGGAATACGGTAGTTTTCCAAATTGGTATCTACCGTCTTGACCATCGTGTTGAGCTTGGAGAGCAACCAGCGATCCATAACCGTGAGGGTGCAATCGTTGAGATTGTACTTGGAGGGATCAAACTTATCGATATTGGCATAGAGGACAAAGAATGCATAGGTATTCCAAAGAGTACCCATAAATTTCCGCTGGCCTTCGATAACTGCTTTGCCGTGGAAACGGTTGGGCAGCCAGGGGGCGGAGTTGGTATAGAAATACCAGCGGATGGCATCGGCACCGTAGGATTCCAATGCCTCGAAGGGATCGACCGCATTGCCCTTGGATTTACTCATCTTCTGGCCGTTTTCGTCCTGAACGTGCCCCAAAACGATAACGTTTTTATAAGGAGCCTTATTAAAGATCAGGGTCGAAATTGCCAGCAGGGAATAGAACCAACCGCGGGTCTGGTCCACCGCTTCGGAAATGAAGTCGGCGGGGAATTGAGACTCAAAGAGTTCCTTATTTTCAAAGGGATAATGGTGCTGAGCAAAGGGCATCGCGCCGGAATCGAACCAGCAGTCGATGACTTCGGGAACACGGTGCATTTCCTTGCCGCAAACGGGGCATTTGATGGTGACCGCGTCGATAAACGGACGGTGCAATTCGATCTCATCGGGGCAATTATCGCTCATTTCCTTGAGTTCGGCAATGCTGCCGATGGAATGGAGATGCCCGCAATCGCATTGCCAGATATTGAGCGGAGTTCCCCAATAGCGGTTACGGGAGATACCCCAATCCTGAACATTTTCCAGCCAATCGCCGAAGCGGCCTTTGCCGATGCTTTCGGGGATCCAATTAATGGTGTTGTTGTTGCGGATCAGATCCTCGCGTACATCGGTCATTTTGATGAACCAGGATTCACGCGCGTAATAGATCAGCGGAGTGTCGCACCGCCAGCAGAAGGGATAATCGTGTTCAAATTTAGGTGCATCAAAGAGCAATCCTGCCTTTTCCAGATCGGTCAGAACCATCGGATCGGCTTTTTTGACGAAGATGCCTGCATAGGGCGTCTCTTCGGTCAATTCGCCCTTGCCGTTGACCAACTGAACAAAGGGGAGATCATACTTTCTGCCCACATTGGCATCGTCTTCACCAAAGGCGGGAGCGATATGAACGATACCGGTACCGTCGGTCATAGTGACGTAATTATCGCAGGTGATGTAGTGACCCTTTTTGCCCTGCTTTTCGCAGATGGGTTTCACATAATCAAAGAGCGGCTCATATTCTTTGCGCTCTAAATCGCTGCCGACATATTTTTCCAATACTTCATAGGCGGGGGTATTTTCATCGCCCAGATTGGAAAGAACTTTCTCCATCAAGGCTTCGGCTATATAATAGGTATAGCCGTCTGCCGCCTTGACCTTGCAATAGGTCTCATTGGGGTTGACGCAAAGGGCAACGTTGCTGGGCAGAGTCCAAGGGGTTGTGGTCCAAGCGAGGAAATAGGCATCTTCGCCGCAGACCTTGAAGCGAACGACCGCACTGCGTTCTTTGACCGCCTTATACCCTTGAGCGACTTCGTGGGAGGAAAGGGGAGTGCCGCAGCGGGGGCAATAGGGAACGATCTTAAAGCCTTTATAAAGCAATTTCTTATCAAAGATCTGCTTTAAAGCCCACCATTCCGATTCAATAAAGTTATTATGATAAGTAACATAGGGATCGTCCATATCCGCCCAAAAACCGACGGTTCTGGAAAAATCTTCCCACATTCCTTTGTATTTCCAAACGCTTTCTTTGCAATAGCCGATAAAGGGCTCCAAGCCGTATTCTTCGATCTGCTCTTTACCGTCCAGCCCCAGCATTTTCTCCACTTCCAGCTCTACAGGCAGGCCGTGGGTATCCCAGCCGGCCTTGCGAGGGACCATACAACCTTTCATGGTGCGGTAGCGGGGGATCATATCCTTGATAACGCGGGTCAGAACGTGCCCGATATGGGGCTTGCCGTTGGCGGTCGGCGGGCCGTCGTAAAAGACATAGGGGGTCCCTTCCGCTTTGGTCTGTACGCTCTTTTCAAAGATCTTTTCTTCGCGCCAGAATTTTTCGATTTTCTTCTCTTCCTCAACGAAATTGAGGTTGGGGGATACGCTCTTATACATCGCGCTGTTCTCCTTTTCAAAAAAATAACGCTTCCATCCTCTGCATAAGGATGAAAGCGTTGAACTTCCATAATAACCACCGTTTGCAAGCAGACGATCATCTGCGCCCGTTTTAACGCGCGGGAAGCGAAGGAGCCTACTGATCGAGTGCGTTCGGTCCTCAACTCGGGAGTGATCTTCGCTATCGCTCTTTCCGTCGGGCTCACACCGCCCCCGACTCGCTTTGGGATGCCTGCGATAAAACTACTCTCTCCGTCATAGTTTTTAATTACATATATATTATAAATAATAAATAAAAAAAGTCAAGGTTTATTTCTTGACAAAATGAAATCGTTGTGCTAACATATGAGCAGATATTCATATGAATGGAGGTTCATTTGTTTGCATAACCATCAAGAAACGTTGGCGGCGGTGCGTTCCCAGCTCCCGCCCGATGAAAAACTGAATCGGCTGGGGGATTTATTTAAGATCTTCGGCGATCCGACGCGGATCAAAATTTTATATTCATTATTTGAATCGGAACTTTGCGTTTGCGCCATCGCCGAGCTTTTGGGGATGACCCAATCGGCGATTTCCCATCAATTAAAGGTATTGAAAGATGCAAATCTTGTCGCATTTCGCAGGGAAGGGAAAACCATTTATTATTCCTTGGCGGATGATCATGTGAACTTGATTATTGCCCAAGGATTTAATCACATAACAGAAGGGGAGAGAAGAATGAAAAAAACATTTATGATGGAAGATTTGGATTGCGCCCATTGCGCCGCCAAAATGGAAGAGCAGATTCGCAAATTGGAAGGTGTTTTTGACGTGTCTGTCAATTTCTTCGCGCAGAAGATGATCATTGAATTGGATGAGGAGCGCGCCGAGGATATTATGAAGCAGGCTCAGCGCGCGGTCAAGAAAGTCGATCCCAATTGCAGAATTATTATAAAATGATGAGCAGAAAGCAAAAAAGAATGTCGGTCCGAATCGTCGCCGCGGCGGTATCGTTATTGATCGCGGCATTGATTTCGCCGGACCATTGGCTGAAGATCGGATTGTTTTTAATTCCGTATTTCATTGTGGGATATGATGTCGTTTGGGGAGCAATTTCCAATATTCTGCGTGGTCAGGTCTTTGATGAAAAGTTTTTAATGGCACTTGCCACCCTTGGTGCTTTTGCCACCGGCGAATATCTGGAAGCGGTGGCGGTGATGCTGTTCTACCAAGTGGGGGAACTGTTCCAAAGCATCGCGGTGGGCAAAAGCCGCCGTTCCATTGCTCAGTTGATGGATATCCGCCCCGACCGTGCAATGGTTCTTCGCGAAGGAAAAGAGACAGAAGTTTCTCCCGATCAAGTGGAGATCGGAGAAACCATTGTAGTTTATCCCGGAGAGAAGATCTCGCTGGACGGTGTGGTTTTGCAGGGAGAGACAACGGTGGATACCGCGGCGCTGACCGGTGAATCATTACCAAGAAGTTGCAAGGTTGGAGATGAAGTGCTGAGCGGATCGGTTAATCTTTCAGGTTTGATTCATATTCGGGTTGAAAAATCCTTCGAGCAAAGCACCGTTTTTAAAATTTTGGAATTGGTGGAAAACTCGGCACTCAAAAAAGCGCGGGCAGAGCGGTTCATTTCGCGGTTTGCAAAGTATTATACCCCTTGTGTAGTGATCGCGGCCGCGGCATTGGCATTGATCCCGCCGCTGTTTCTCGGCGGTTGGCAGGATTGGCTCCATCGTGCGCTGATCTTTTTGGTGGTGTCTTGCCCCTGCGCCTTGGTGATTTCGGTCCCGCTCTCCTTTTTCGGCGGGATCGGCGGTGCCTCCCGCAAAGGGATTCTTATTAAAGGCGGTTCCGATCTGGAGGCATTGGCAAAGGTTCAAACCGTCGTTTTTGATAAAACAGGAACGCTGACTACCGGGAACTTCAGCGTGGTAGAAATTGTAGCGGAAGATTGCTCCAACCAAGAACTGCTGGAGCTGGTGGCATTGGCGGAAAGCCATTCCAACCACCCCATCGCCCAATCCATCTGCGCGAAATATGCAGGGGAATTGGATCGTGCTCGCGTTTCGGATTTAAAAGAAGTGGTGGGTCAGGGCATCTGCGCAACCGTCGATGGTCGGTCGATTTATGCAGGAAATGAAGTGCTGATGAGAAGTGCCGGTGTAACAGAGCCGTTGCCCAAACTGAAAGGGACAGCGATCTATGTCGCCATCGATGGCAGTTATACAGGGTTTATTCGTATCTACGATGAACTAAAGCCCGATGCAAAAGAAGCGGTTTTGCAATTAAGAAAGCAAAAAATAACAAAACTTGTGATGCTTTCGGGAGATGCTGTAAGTAAAGCAACCTTGATCGCAGAGCAATTAAAGCTGGATCGGGTGGAAGCCGAACTGTTGCCCCAGCAGAAAGTAGAGATTTTCGAGCAGATTCTCGAGGAAAATCAAGCGGGAACGGTCGCCTTTGTCGGCGACGGTATCAACGATGCGCCGGTGTTGGCGCGCGCCGATGTCGGCATTGCCATGGGCGCGATGGGGAGCGATGCCGCCATTGAAGCGGCGGATGTGGTGTTGATGGACGACCAACTTAAAAAACTGCCGTTGGCGGTGGATATTGCCAAGAGAACGATGCGGATCGTTTGGCAAAATATTATCTTTTCTTTGGTCGTCAAAGGATTGGTTCTGCTGTTGGGCGCATTTGGCATTGCAGGCATTTGGCTTGCAGTCTTTGCCGATGTGGGCGTGATGGTGATTGCCATATTAAATGCAATGCGCGCATTAAAATAATGAAAAAGCTCTTGAAGTGAAATCACTTCAAGAGCTTTTCTATTAAGGCGGTGCAGCCTTCTTCGATGTCGTCGTATGTGGCATCAAAATTGCCGGTATACCAAGGGTCTGCAATATCGCCGCCGCGAGGGGTATAATCCAGCAACAGCCTTAATTTATCCTTGGGGTCGTTTTGATAAAACCGCCGCATATTGATCATATTATATCGATCCATACCGATCAGTAGATCATAGTAGTCATAATCCTCTTTGGTCATTTGGCGGGCTCTTCTTGATGTAAAGGGAATTCCCTTTGCAGTTAATTTCGCCTTGGTACCGCGATGAATGTCGTTTCCGATCTCCTCGGTGCTGGTCGCGGCGGATGCAATTTCCCAATCCAGCCCCTTTTTGCGCGCCATATCTTTTAAAACAAACTCTGCCATCGTCGATCTGCAGATATTTCCGTGGCAAATAAATAGTATTTTCATTTTGATAATCTCCTTTGGGGAGATTATAGCATAGAATCAATGCTTTCGCAAGTTCTTTCGCCGTTTTCTGCCTGCGATCCATTTACGGATCTGCTCGGCGGGGATCACCGATGCCGCCATCAGAAGAATCAGTCGCAGTTGTTCCCAGGATAAGCCTGCGGTGCGGAAGACTCGACCGCCGTAGTAGATCATAATGAGTTGAACGATGGAAACGATCAGCATAATCAGCAGAAACGGAAAGTTTTTTCGAATGTTGGCCAAAGGATTGATCCGCTCGGTGCGGGCATTAAAACTATTGAATACCCCCGAATAAATAAAGAGCGCATAAAAGGCGGTCAAAAAATGGATGGGGTCATCTTGGAAGTGAAACCGCTGGCGAAAATAAGGAAGCCATAGAAAGGATAAGCAAAGCCCCATCGTATAAAGCCCCATAAAAAAGATCTGCTCTGCCATAGCGCGATTAAGGACCGGCTCTTTTTTGGATTTCGGGGGTTCCAGCATATATTCCTTTAAGGTCGGTTCTCCCGAAAACGCCAGCCCTGCCAAGGTATCCATAATAATATTGATCCAAAGCATTTGAATGACTGTGACCGGAGTATCGATCCCAATAAACGGACCGATCAAGGAAACACCGACAGCGCAGAGATTCATTGTAAATTGATAGACAATGAATTTGCGGATGCTTTTAAAGATGGTTCTGCCGTAACAAATGGCATTGGCGATCGAGGCAAAATTATTATCCAAAATAACAATGTCGCCTGCTTCTTTCGCCACTTCGGTGCCGCTGCCCATCGAAAAGCCGACATCGGCGCGCTTGAGCGCGGGAGCATCATTGATGCCGTCGCCTGTCATTCCCACAACCAATCCACATTCCTGCGCCAGCCGCACCAAGCGACTTTTATCGGTGGGGAGCGCGCGGGCAATAATGCGTAGGTCGGATAGGTGGTTTTTCAGTTGTTGGTCGGTCATACGGTTGAGTTCATCGCTGGTGAGGACTTGACCTTCGACGTGATCCTTCAGCAAGCCGCAATCTCTGCCGATAGCGATGGCGGTCTCCTTGCTGTCGCCGGTCATCATCACCACCTGAACTCCGGCACTTTGCACCTTTTTGATAGCGAGGGGGACCTCTTTGCGAATATCATCGCGGATGCCGATCAATGCGATGAAGGTCAGATCGCTTGGAATCGTATCCGATTCGATCTTGCGCGGAGAAGTGGCGATAGCGATGCAGCGAATGGCTTTGGCGGAAAGGATCTGTTGCTGTTCTTTGATTTTCGTAGGATGGAACGGTTTGGGCCTTCCTTGATCATCCAAATAATATTTGCATCCTTGCAAGATCTTTTCGGGTGCGCCTTTTACCAAGATCAACTCTTCCGCGCCTTTAATATGGGCAGAGGAAAACTTATAGGAACTATCAAAAGGGATGCGATGCTCCACTTGATAGGATGAGATGTTTTTCGGCGGAGGAAGGATGCTTTCCAAAAGAGCGCGGTCGGTGGCATTTCCGCCGAGTACCTTTTTATCGGAAAGGATACTGCCGCTGTTATAAAATGCAGATAACTCTAAAATACGCTTGATGGGCGCGGGGCATTTCCCGATCCGATCATATTCTTTGCAGGTGCCGCTGATGACCTTGATGACGCGGAGCTTTCCGCCGGTCAAGGTTCCGGTCTTATCGGTGAATAAGATATTCAGATTTCCCGAAGTTTCAATGCCGACTAATTTGCGCACCATTACCTGATCCTTCAACATTCGAAACATATTCGAGGAAAGGACGACGGTGATCATCATCGGCAACCCTTCGGGAACTGCCATAACAACAACCGCAGTGGCTAAGGTCAGCGCGTGCAACACGCGGGGAATCCAGACGATCGGATGGGAAAAATCGTTGAGAACCAACTGCAGTTGGAATTGATTATCAATAACAAAGCTATTAAAAAGATCCGCAAATGCGATCAACGCGGCGGCGATATACCCTAGTTTACTGATGGTGGAGGCCAGACCTGCCAATCGTTGCTTTAAGGGACTTTCCGGTGTTTCTTCCTGCAGATCGGCGGCCATCTGCCCATAGAAAGTGGAATCGCCGATGCGCGCCACTTCCATCAACCCTTCGCCCGCGGTGATGATACTGCCTTGGAAGAGTTGGTTTTTATGGCTCAGACCCCATTCTTTCGGGCGATGGGAGGAGGGCTTTTTTTCGGCTTCGGTGCTTTCTCCGTTGAGTGCCGATTGGTCTACATTTAAGGAACCGTTGATCAAAAATCCATCGGCAGCGATGCGCTCTCCTGCTTGAAGTAATATAAAATCGCCGACAACCACTTCGCTGATTGGAATGGATAAAATGCCTTTGGCGCGTTGAACGCGGCAGGTGATATTCGCCGCGGAGCGTTGCAATTCCAGGAAGGCAGATTCGCTCCCATACTCCGACAGAGTGGAGATAAAGGTGGCTAAAAAGATGGCGACAGCAATGCCAACCGCCTCAAACCAATCGGCATCATGAAACAGGAACAGAACATTGATGCCGAGTGCTACCAACAGTATTTTTATGATCGGGTCGCCGAAACTACTCAAAAAGGACAGAAAGAAGCTTTTGCGCTTTTTGCGGGAAAGGATATTAGAACCGTATTTTTTGCGCGATGCGCGTACTTGTTCGTCGGTCAACCCAATTTTGATTGCTTGGTTTTTCATTCGCGTTTCCTTTCGCTTTTTTAGATATTAATATGCGAAAGAAGATGGACATATAACTATACCCCTGCCGTTTGGCAGGGGTATTTATCACCTTAAGTGGCCTAAAAGGATCTCGATATTCTCATCGGAATATTCGATTTCGGCGGAATAGAGGCGGGCGATTTCATAAAGGTCTTCAAGGGTTGTTCTATTGCGAATAAGGCAATTGAAAATGCGGAGTGTCAATGCAATAAAACGGATACGTTCTTTCAATTGACCGTCTTTCAATGCTCCTGCAAGGTGGCGATATACCAAATAAACAGCCAACTGCTCGCAAGGGATTTCCCAATGATGAGACCAATCGGTGTCTACAAACTGATCAATATAATGATCCCATTGCGGATCCATACGCTCCAAACTTCGATAGATTTTTTTAAAATCGGATAATGGTGGAAGTTGCTTGACAGAATATGCATCAAACAGCTGATCGATCCGTTGATTCATTGGGATGGAACGATCTTGTAAAACAGAATAAATATCTTGGCGAAGTTTAAAAAAATCGCGTTCTTCCGCTGTTGCATTTTCTGCGGAATCTTCATCTGCTGAAAACTGTACCGGCTCATTTTGGCTTAGGATCAATCGTGCGGCTTCTTCACAGCATAAGCCCAAGCCACATTCGATGCGATCGGAAAATTCATTGAAGAATCGCGGATGGTCTGCGCAGATATTGCATAATCCATCTTCGCCGAACGCGCAGATCAGGTCACATAGATTGTCGTCGTTTAGAAAAGGGCAACGGTCGTTTCTGCCCAAAATAAAGTGCGGGGTATCGTTCAGGGAGATGTGGGAGCGCAGTTTATCGCCCCAAGGGGAGGGCATTTCTTGATAATATGCGAGTGTATCGGGATCGATATCGATCTCCCATCCGATGCAGCAGTTATGGTTGCAATGCTGCGCAATGCATTTAAAATTGTCGTAATAATTCGGTTTAATTGTTTTCATAGTTAAAAGTATAGCATATTGGGATGAAAAATCAATACAACTTGACTTTTTAAGGTAGTTAAAATAAAATATTGATTAGAGGTATATTATATGGAAATTGCAAAACATCCGTTGCCGGTATCCCAAAAGGAATTGGAAGAGCTTGGGATCGGGCAGCCAGATTTTATAATTGTGAGCGGGGATGCTTACATTGACCATCCGTCCTTTGGAACGGCGCTGATCGGGCGCCTATTGGAAAGGGCGGGTTTTTCGGTGGCGGTGATCCCGCAACCCGATTGGCGTTCTACCAAGGATTTTGAACGGTTCGGTCGACCGCGCTTGGCGTTTTTGGTCAATGCGGGCAATATTGATTCGATGGTCGCCAATTATACCGTTGCCAAACGGCGCAGGGACTACGATTACTATTCTCCCGATGGAAAGATTGGGAAACGACCCGATCGGGCGGTGATCGTCTACTGCAATAAGATCCGCGAAGCCTATGGGGATGTCCCCATTGTTATCGGAGGGATCGAGGCGTCTTTGCGGCGGTTTTCCCATTACGATTATTGGGAGAATCGAATCCGAAAGAGCATTTTAATTGATAGCGGTGCTGATCTTTTGAGTTACGGAATGGGCGAACGCGCTATTTTGCGCATTGCCGAATTATTGGAGCGTGGAATTCCGATTCATAAAATACGCGACGTTCGCGGGACGGCGTTTATTGCTGAGCGGGATTATAAGCCCAAAGGGGCAATCATTCGCCTGCCCGATTATAAAACCATTGCTTCGGATAAATTGAAATATGCATCCTCCTTCAAAACGCAATATCAAAATTGCGATGCGGTCGGCGGTAAAATCTTGTGCGAACTTTACGATGAGGGGATGCTGGTGCAAAATCCGCCGTCGCTTCCGTTGAATACGGCGGAGCTGGATGATTTGGCGCAACTTTCGTATACCCGCAAGCCCCATCCTTCGTATGGAAAAAAGGGAATTCCTGCGTTAACGGAAGTGGAATTTTCCATCACCCATAATCGTGGGTGTTTCGGCGGATGCGCTTTTTGCGCCATTGCGTATCATCAAGGGCGCGCGGTAACCTCGCGCAGCATTGATTCTGTGATTGAAGAAGTGGAACTTTTAGCAAAGCAACCGGATTTTAAAGGATATATCCACGATATCGGCGGTCCTACCGCAAACTTCAGGACAGGCCCTTGCAAAGCGGTTGCCGAAGGAAAAAAAGGGGTCTGCACCGATCGGCGATGCTTATCGCCGAACATTTGCCCGAATCTGATCAAAGATCATAGCGAATATTTGGAACTGTTGCGTAGAGCGAGCGCAGTCAAAGGCGTCAAAAAGGTGTTTGTTCGGTCGGGAATCCGCCACGACTATGTGATGGCGGATAAAGCCTATGGCGGGATGTTTGTCGAGGTTCTTGCCAAGCGGCACGTTTCGGGGCAGTTGCGGGCGGCACCGGAACATATTTGCCCTGAAGTATTATCATTGATGGGAAAACCATCCTATGAAGTGTATGAAAAATTTGTGGCTCGGTTTAATGCAGCGAGCAAAAAAGCGGGTCTGGAGCAATACGTCGTTCCGTACTTGATGTCGTCCCATCCGGGGTCGACGATGAAGAGTGCCGAGCGGTTGGCGGCCTATATGCAAAAAAATCGCGTGCGGTCCGAGCAGGTGCAGGATTTTTATCCCACCCCCGGAACTGCGGCAACGGTGATGTATTATACCGGCATCGATCCCTTTAGTAATCGAAAGGTATATGTGGCAACCTCGCCGGAGGAAAAGCGGGCGCAACGGGCATTGCTTGGGCAAAAGAAACCGATAGCCCATCGAAAGAACAGGAGAAGAAAATAATGTTTGATGCTAAAAAGATTAAAAACGAGTGTGTGGAATGGATCCGTTCTTTTTTTGAAGAAAACGGCCCCGACTGCAATGCGGTTCTCGGTATTTCGGGCGGAAAGGATAGTTCCGTTGCCGCCGCATTGTGCGTGGAGGCATTGGGGAAAGATCGCGTCATCGGCGTTTTGATGCCTTGCGGCGAGCAACACGATATTGATATGGCTTATAAATTGGTTCGTCATCTGGGGATCAAACATTATGTGATCAACATTAAAGATGCTGTAGAGGGCTTAAAATCGGCGGTTCCGGCCGAAATTGAATTGACACCGCAAAGTAATACCAATCTGCCGCCTCGCATTCGGATGGCGGCTGTCTATATGATCTCTCAATGCTGTAACGGACGCGTTGTCAATACCTGCAATCTTTCGGAAGATTGGGTGGGGTATTCCACACGCTATGGGGATGCGGCGGGGGATTTTTCGCCGTTATGCAATCTGACGGTGCAAGAGGTGAAAGAACTCGGAAGGCTTGCAGGGTTGCCCGATGATCTGGTGGATAAAACGCCGATCGATGGGCTTTGCGGAAAGACCGACGAAGAGAATTTGGGCTTTACCTATGCGGAATTGGATCGTTATATCCGCACCGGTAAAATTGAGGATATGGTAAAAAAAGAACGCATTGATGATTTGCATCGTAAGAATCTTTTTAAATTGCAGTTAATGCCGTCTTTTGAACCGGAACTATAAGATTATGGATTTTAACGAGAAATTACAATATTTAAGAAAACAAAAAAATATGACGCAAGAACAACTTGCGGAAAAACTGTTCGTTTCCAGGACCGCTGTATCCAAATGGGAAAGCGGCAAAGGATATCCGAATATAGAGTCGTTGAAGGGTATTGCAAATGTGTTTGAAATTACGATTGATGATCTATTATCTGGAGACGAACTTATTGTTGTTGCGGAAAAGGAAAATCAAAATAATCTCAAGAGAATATATAATGCGATTTTTGGGGTTTTGGATGTGGCGGCAATTTTGCTTGTCTTTCTACCGTTGTACTGGAACCCCAAGGGTGGATATTCGGTGAATTTGTTTTTATTTTCTGATGTCTTGTCAGGAGTTTCTTTGATCTATTGGCTATTTTTTATTATTTTAACTTTAATGGGGGCATTTGAACTTTTGTTTTTCCATAAGTTCAAAGAGCAATGGGGCAATGTTTTTGAAAAAATATCGCTCTCAATTAGTATGGTGGCCACCTTGTTCTTCGGAGCGGTCAAAGAACCTTATGTTGTCGCATTTATGTTCCTATTCTTTTTGGGTAAACTATTTTTGTGGATGAAGAAAAAAGCAATTAAATGAAATAAAGCCCCGACACGATTCGTGTCGGGGCTTTTTGCAGTATGTGACGATTGGTTTCTTGCTTTTGCCGTGGGATCTCGATATACTACAGAGGCAGGCTGCAATAAAAAAAGCGAGGAAAAAATAAGTGAATTTCAAAAAACTATTGTGTGTATCAGGATTTTTAATGATATTATTTGTTATCTTGACAGGTGCGATTTTAGTCGTTGATGTTCAATCCATCGGTCCTGATGGGTCATCGGTTGGGTTGGCTTCTGTCAATCGGTATTTTGCAGAACATATTGGAGTAAATCTCATATGGTATCATATCACAGATTGGTTGGGCATTATTGCAATCTGCTTTGCTTTGGGCTTTGCGTTTTTGGGGCTTATACAGTTCATTATACGTAAAAGTATTAAGAAGGTCGATCGGCAAATTATTGCGTTAGGAGTATTTTATGTCCTTGTAATTTCAATCTATATTTTATTTGAACATATGATTGTAAATTATCGGCCGATCTTAATGAACGGAGCGTTGGAAGCGTCGTATCCATCGTCTCATACCATTCTGGTTCTTTGCATTATGTCTACAGCTATAATAATGTTTGATTATTTGCTTTCCGGTCAAAAATATTTGAGAATTTTTTTGAATGTGACAGCGGTTTTGATTATGGTTGTTACTGTTTTTGGACGGTTAATTTCCGGTGTTCATTGGTTTACGGATATTATTGCGGGGATGATTCTTTCGGCGGGGTTGGTACTGCTCTTTTATGCGGTTGTTCGCCGTTGGGGAAAATAAGAAAAACGGAATGCGTCAGCATTCCGTTTTCTTGTTTAATAAGGAAAATAGTTTCAAAATGAGTAAATTCAGTCCATAGAAGGCGGCAGAGCAGACAATGCCGAACAGCAAGCCGGTCGCCACTCTTAAAAACATCGTTTCTGCAAGGGTGAACGAATGGCAGAACGTGTTTATGGACGAGGCAAAAAGCAGGGCTGAGCCAAGCCCGAAGATCCATTGAATCAAAGGTGCTTTGTTGGTTTTGGCATAGTAAATATAAAGGGTGAAGCAGGGCCACGCCAAGAGGAAATCTTTGGTGCGCGGGCGGGCGGCAAAGGTATCGGTCAGCCAATTGCGGAAGTTGGTTTCAAAAAAGGAGATATGGTTGACATTGCCGCTTCGTTTGATATAAACATAACCGATAATTGCGACTGCAGCAACGATCAGCAGATGATACCAGCGGAATTGCTTTGCCGTATGGATAGCAAGTTCTTTATATTCGGCAAGGCTTCTTTTTTTATAAGACCAGATCAGCAGTAACGCTCCTGCAAAAACCAAGGGGATGGTAAGAGAAGCTTTAACCCCGCGGAAATCGAGATTATTCAAATAATATTCCGGACCGCTTAAAAGCGCCGCCATTGTCCCGCCGCAGATGGCGATCAATGCCAAGGAAAGACCGGCCGAACTCAATAAAAGTGTCGCCATTCCTTGGTGCTCTCTCATTTTGCGAATATAGATCAAAAAGATAGCTACGCCGAAGCAGGGAGCAATCGTTGCGAAAGCGGTGGGATACAGCAAGAGCATCGATTCGGGAAGAATAAATGTTGCTAAAAAGGCAATCGCCGCACATCCGAGGGTAATACAGAGCAGATAAGGAATGGGCTTTTTGAAAAGAAGATCAAGAATCAAAGCGATCATAAAAACAGCGATCGCTGCGGCGGCAGCAGAGATCAACGGGCGGTTGGGGGTATAATCGTTATAGTTGAATTCTCCTTCGTTACGATAGCCCAACGAGTCCATTTTATCGCAGAACAGACGAATGTTTTCTTGTGTCCGTTGCGCATTTTCTTGCTCGGTATATCCTTTGTCCTCTAATTGCTTAACGGTGATAAAACGCGTATTGCGATCATAGGCGGAATTAAACATTTGATAATAGACGGCGGGATAATACTTTTGCTCAATATTCGTTGTGAAATAGGTGGTATATGCCCGCAGGATCTTTCCGTCGGCGGCCTCGATATAATCGTCGTAGTTGCGCGGCTGCTGGTTGCCGAGCTGCATAATGTTTTCGGTCAAAATCAAGGTGAGATCATAGCGATCGATAAGATCGCAAACCGGGCTGCTTTTGTCGTAGGATTCATATTGCTTGCCCCAGATGCCTTTTTGCAGTTTGATATACTTTACCGCATATTTCTGAATTAATTCTTCTAAATTTCCATCGTCGGCAAAAGTCATATCGGGGGATAGAGCAATATTCAGTCCCGCTCTTTTTGCATATTCGATGGTACTTTCGTCGTATTTACCGCGCTTTTCGTGGATGACAGCGGTGGTGGTGCCGGCATTTTTGTAGTCGCTCAAGACCGTTGCCAATTTCTCGCCTTGGAAAAACTTTTCCAAGCGGGTTGCATCGACCGCAACCACATAAACTTTGGTTTTTTGTTCAAAGTCTATGCGGTGAAAGAGCGCAGGGACGATAAAGGCGATAAGCAAAAGCGAAGCGATGACGCTGAAAGCGATTTGTCGTCTTGTCATGGATCGGTTACTCCTGTGTTGTTCGTTTGGGCAGAATAATTTTCATTATGCCGCTGAGCCAAATGACGGCGGCATAAACGGCAAGGCAGATCATCAAAGGAAGGATGAACCCAAAATTTCCGCCCGGCAAGGTGGGGAAGAGGCGGTTGAAAATAAAGTACACTGCGGTTGCAGCTCCGCCGGCACCGAGGATTTTAAGCAGGTTGATGCCGAGGGCGGCGGAAAGATAGTTCCCTGTCACCTTGGTCATGGTGATTCCAATCAGAACCGCATAGGCGGTAAAGAGAATGGCGGTAGAAACGGCCACAGCGACAGCGCCGAATTCGCCTAACCAATGGTTGATCAACGGTTTGATCAGCATAACAGCGATGCTGCCGATGACAGTATATTTATAGATGGAGCCCAAATATAAAAGTTTATTAAAAAGTTCCTGGCAAACATAACCAAAAACGCCGAGAGAATAGATAATTAAAAGAAGCGAGGTTTGCGCGGTCAGCGCCGGAGTAAACTCTTCGCCTTCGTAGAGCAGGCGAATCAGATCTTCGCCAAAGCCAAAGGTCAAAAGAATAAACGGAACAAGGATGGCGAAGAGCAGTTGGATTAATTGTTGGGTAGTTTTTTTGACTTCTTCGTGATTTCCCTCTTCGTAATTTTTGCTGATGGAGGGGAAGCTGATGTTGCTCATTGCAACGACAAAGATGCTGATAATTGTAATAAAGAAGTTTGTGGCATAGTGGATCGCGGTCACTGCACCAATGCTTTCGCTCACAGCGGCTTTGTCGCAGATAATGCAAATCTGGAACATAATGCTGGAAATGAAAATATAAAAGATTTCGAGGTTTCGCTCTTTTTTTGCATTTTTTTCTTTGGTTTTGTCAATATAGAAAATGCGATATCCACTGCGATAAAAATCGGGGAGAAGGATTGCAATATGCAAAAACCAACCTAAAGTTGTGATGAAACTGATAACGAAAATATCCAACGGAGCGAATGCCAGATAAGAGATGATGACGACGTTATAGGGTAAGCTCATAATGGAGGTTATAAAAAACACATTATTGTTTTGCAGGACACCGGAAATGATATAAGCGACAATGACAAATAATCCGCTGGGAAGCATAATGTAGAACATTTTTTGTGCATCGCCATAAAATTCGGGATTGAGACCGGGCAATAACCAGCGAACGATCTTGGGGGTGTAAAAGTAAAGAATTGCAGTGACTCCCAGGGTGATTGCAGAGATATTGCAAATAAAGCGGGAAACAAATTCCTTTTGCGTGTTTGGAGATTTGTTTTCGGGTTTATTCAGTTTTTTGATAACCAAAGTTGCCAAGGCAGTACCGATGCCGGTGAAAACCAAGGTAGGAATATCAAAGATCTGGAAATAAATATCGGTCAATTCATTGCCGCCCAAAGGCGCAAAGAAAATGTTGCGCACAAAGCCCAATCCCTTTGCAATAAATATGCCGAAAACCATCAATAAATAGGTGCTGCCCTTCATATATGCACGTCCTTCAAAATTAAGTTATTTTATCAATCATATATAATAACATAAATATAAAAAAATATCAACTATTATAATAATATTATGTTTTGTTGACTTTCGAGTGCTTTGTTGGTATAATTAAAAGGTAAATCTAAGCGAACATTATACCATTCTTGAGTTGGATTTAGGAGAATATAATGATTAAATTTTTCAGCGATATAAAAAAATATGCCTCTTATATTTTTTATTCCGCTAAAGCAGAACTAAAATCTGAAGTGGCAAACTCCATTCTTAATTGGATTTGGTGGATTTTGGAGCCGCTTTGCTTTATGGGGATCTATGCGTTTGTCTTCACGATCTTCTTTAAGGGGAAGGTGAAGTATATCGCTGCATTTATCTTCTTGGGCATTACCGTTTGGGAATTTTTCAATGTGATGCTGAAAACCAGCGTAAAATTGGTGCGAAGTAATAAACCGATCGTCTCAAAGGTATATGTTCCAAAGTACATATTGATCGTTGAAAAAATTCTGCGCAACGGCTTTAAGACAATGATCAGTTTTTTGATCGTTTTTGTTTTAATGTTTATCTACCGTGTCCCGCTTTCGTGGCAAATGCTTTGGGCCATTCCGATTTTGGTCTCTTTTATTATTTTTACATTTGGTGCTTGTTCGATCCTTCTTCATTTTGGCGTATATGTGGAGGATCTTGCAAATTTTACCAATATTGCTTTGAGACTTTTGTTTTATGCTACCGGCGTGTTTTATAATCTTGCCGATAAAATTACAGGGGAGTTGGGTTACTGGATCGTTCGACTCAACCCGTTGGCATTATATTTGAACTGTATGCGAGAATCCTTGCTTTATGGTACAATGCCGAATCTTCCTTGGCTTGGAATCTGGACCGTGTTTGGTATTTTAATGTGTTTCGTTGGAATCAAATTGATTCAAAAAAATGAAAATAGTTACGTAAAGGTGCTTTGATTTTATGCGAGATATTGCAATTCATATTGAAAATTTAAATGTCAGTTATAAAGAACTCAGCGCCTACTCCATCAAGCGAATGTTTTTAAAAGGCGGCAAGAAGAAGGATAAATCTTTCCACGCATTGAAAAATGTTTCGTTGGATATCAAAAAAGGCGAGATTCTTGGGATCATCGGAAAGAACGGAAGCGGTAAATCCACGCTTTTAAACACAGTGGCGGGGATTTTTGCCCCCGATAGCGGTACAATCGATTTGAACGGAAAAAAAGTTTCGTTACTTTCGATCGGTGTCGGATTCCAAAAGGATATGAGTGGCAGAGAAAATATTGTCCTGAATGGTCTGTTGCTTGGCTTTTCGGAGGAAGAAATTCGAGAAAAAATGCCCGATATCATTGAATTTTCCGAACTTGGAAGTTTTATCGATAAACCTGTTAAGACCTATTCTAAAGGGATGTATTCCAAACTTGCATTTTCAATTACTGCCTTTTTGGAGACTGATATCATTTTGATCGACGAGGTTCTCAGTGTCGGCGATGAACATTTTAAGAAAAAGAGTTCCGCGAAGATGAAGGAATTGATTTCGGATAAAAACCGGACAGTTCTGATTGTTTCACACAGTATCAGCACTCTGCGTAAATTGTGTACAAAAATGCTTTGGTTGCACGACGGAAAGATCAAGATGCTCGGCGATACAAACGAAGTATTGACTGCGTACGAGCAGTATATGTAAAGAGCAAAGTATAATGATATAGTAACAAGCCCGACAAAATGTCGGGCTTGTTTTTATATTGTTGGTGGAGCCGAGGGGAGTCGAACCCCTGTCCGAAAACCCATTCATGCAACCTTCTACGTGCGTAGTTTATCTATTGCAATTCCCGCATTTATCCGCCGATAAACAGGCTGATAAAATTGGTAGCTTCATTATACATTTTCGGGGCAAAGCTTAGCCGAAAACGTTCACCACTGAAAATGACACCCCAAATGCGCTCGTGGTCCTTCGCACCGAGATGACGCTGCGTTAATTAAGCAGCGTAAGCTAATTTATTAGTGTTAGCGTTTATTTTTAAAGTTACACATTTTAAGGTGGTTGTGCGCCACCGCACGCTTATCACACTTCAAGATCCCCGTCGAAACCTTTACGACCCCATAGGGAACCCTATATAGTTTAACATAGAAATGAAAAAATATATAGGGGTTTTAAATTATTTTTTGAAGGCGATTTCTTTCAAGAAGCGAATACTGTCTGTAATCCATCTGCGCGGCAATTCTTCACACAGTTTTGTCTGCGTTTCCTTAGCGGTGCGGAGATCGCAAAGCGCCATTCCATGAGGTCCGCGGGGATAGATATGCAGTTCAAAGGGAATCTTTTGAGCAGAAAGACTCTGCCCCATTAAGAGCGAGTTCCGCACAGGGACGATCTGATCTGTGGCGGTATGCCAAATAAATGTGGGCGGGAACGAGTCTGTGATATGATCCTCGATCGATACAGATAACAGTTGCGCCTCGCTTGGATCTTCGCCGAAAAGTCTTTTAAAACAATTAATGTTCTCAGTCCCTTTGGCAGAAACAACAGCATAAGATAAGACCGCGGCATTGATCTTGAGGGCGTCTTTATCGCCTAAGACAGCGGCAAGCTCACTATCCCAATAAGCGGATGCGGTTGCCGCCAGATGCCCGCCTGCCGAAAAACCGCCAATGGCGATTTGGTCGGGGTTGATATGCCATTCTTCGGCGTTTTCGCGAACCGTTTTAACTGCGGTCAGCGCTTCAAATAAGCAACGAGGGAACCCTGCATCTTCGTCGACGGAATAATATAACACAAAGGCGGTAATATCCGCAGCAAGGTATTGCAGAGCAATGGGCTCTGCTTCGCGGGAAGAAAGATGCCCATATCCGCCACCCGGGCAGATAACGATGGCCGGCCGTTTGCGCCCTTCGGAAAAATCGAAATTGGAAGGAATATAACATTGCATAAAGGCGCGATGCCCGCCGCCGAGATTTAGCTTTTCGTAATCCAGATCGAGTTCGACTTTGAAATGTTGCATTATAGTCTCCTTTGATTATCGATTTTGTTCTTTTAAGCGTTTTTCCATCTCTCTGCTTGCTTCTTTTTTGGCGATGGTATCGCGCTTATCGTAGTTCTTTTTACCGCGGCACAGCCCCAATTCCACCTTGACGCGTGAACCGCTGAAATAAAGGGAGAGAGGAATTAGGGTCAAGCCGTCTTGTTTTGTTTTTCCAAAAAGCGACATAATTTCGCGTTTGTGCAGTAACAGTTTTTTCAGACGCATAGGGTCGCGATTAAAAATATTCCCTTGTTCATAGGGGGAAATATGCATTCCGCGGATATATAATTCGCCGTCTTTAAATTCGCAATAACTGTCTTTTAAATTGACGCGCCCTTGACGAATGGATTTAATTTCTGTCCCGAACAAAACAATTCCTGCTTCATAGGTGGAAAGAATAAAATAATCGAAGCTTGCTTTTTTATTTCGGGCGATATATTTACGTTCTTCTTGCTTCATAACCGTCTCCTTCTATGCAAATATCATAACATATTCTAAAAAAAAGTAAAGGATTTTGTTGAACTTTTGTTTGCCAAAATTCGATAAATGGTGTATAATATATACATAAAAATAGGAAGGTTCTGTTAGCAAATGTTCAAAATTGGCGATCAAGTCGTTCATCCGATGCATGGTGCCGGATTTATCGAAGGGGTCGAAATGCAGACCGTTGGCGGTGTGCAACGAGAATATTACAATATCTCTCTTTTGGGCGGAAAGATCCGCTTGAAATTCCCTGTTGAAAATTCAGGTATCGTTCGCTTGCGTCCGTTGGTTGACGTAAAGCGGGCGCAGGAATTGATGCATCATTTTAATACGCTCCAAATTGATATGAGCGGTCCTTGGAGCAAGCGTTATAAAGAGAATATTGACCGTATTAAGAAGGGTGATCCGGAGGAAGTGGTCGAAGTGATCAAGACCTTGATGCTTCGCGATAAGATGGTCGGGCTATCGACCGGTGACCGCCAGATGATGGTGATGGCTAAAAATATTCTTTGCTCCGAATTGGCGATGGTTATGCAATCGGATGTCGAGACGATCTTTAGCGAACTTCAAGATGCAATAAAAATTGAAATGGGCTGAAACGGAGTTTTCAGCCTATTTTTGAAGGGTGGTTCACGATGAGCAATGTGAAGACAGCCGCAGTTCTTGTTTGCGCAGGAAGCGGAAGCAGAATGCAAGGCAGTTGCGCGGATAAACTGTTGCTTGAAATTGCAGGAAAACCCATAGTGGTGCATACTCTTTGTGCATATGATCAAGCGGAAGAAATTGATTTAATCGTTGTTGTCACACGGGAAGAGAATGTTTCTATTTACGAATCTTTTGCCGATCAATATGGGATTCAAACGCCTGTATTGGTGACAATAGGGGGAAAAACACGTTTGGATTCGGTGATGAACGGCGTTCGTGCGGTTCCGGAGGAATATGAATTTGTCGCTATCGGAGATGGCGCGCGTCCCTTGGTTCGATCGGAAGATATATCTAAAACCATTGCTGCGGCCGTTGAAAGCGGTGCGGCGGCATTGGGTGTGCCCGCAATCGATACGATGAAGGAGATCAAAGACGGCATTATCATTCGAACCGTCCCGCGCGAGCAGTTGATTCAAATTCAAACGCCGCAGGTTTTCGGGCGCGGCGAATACTTGGAGTTGGCAAGAAAGGCGCAAAAAAGCGGTGTGGAATTTACCGATGATGCTTCGATCTATGAGTTTTATAATAAACCGGTTTGGTTTGTTGAAGGGCGTCGGGATAATTTGAAGATTACAGTACCGGAAGATGCAACGTTGATAAAAATTCTTATGGAGGAACGGTTATGCGAATAGGGCATGGATATGATGTTCATCGCTTGGTTGAAGGAAGAGCCTTGATTTTAGGCGGGGTAAACATCCCGTTTGAAAAAGGATTGTTGGGTCATTCGGATGCAGATGTTTTGACCCACGCTTTGATGGATGCAATGCTTGGCGCTGCGGGGCTTGGCGATATCGGCAAACATTTTCCCGATACCGATCCGCAATATAAAGGGGTGGATAGTTTGGTGCTGCTCGCCCATGTGAAAGATTTGCTTCAAAAAAACGGATATTGTCTGATGAATGCGGATATCACTCTGATTGCGCAAAAACCGAAGGTGGCATCCTATTTGCCGATGATGAAAGAAAAATTGGCTCAAACACTTCAATGCGATTTATCTCAACTGAATATTAAAGCGACGACCGAAGAACATCTTGGATTCACAGGGGAAGGCGCCGGGATGGCTTGCCATGCTGTTTGCCTGATCGATGATAATGGTTAAGCGCAAAGATGCGGATTTCAATTCTTTTGTTTGCTTTGATTTCGAGACAACGGGGCTTGGAAAAGAAGATAAGATCATTGAGATCGGCGCGGTCAAGGTGATCGATGGGTATATGGTCGCTCGCTATTCTTCGTTGGTGGATCCAAAGGTTCTGATTGATCCGCTGATTACAAAAATTACCGGGATTACCAACGAAATGGTTGCAGGGAAACCGACCATTGAAGAGTTGATGCCGTCCTTTTATGAGTTTGTTCAAGGCTT
>JAFSHF010000003.1 GCA_017440465.1 Clostridia bacterium | reverse complement strand
GGTATGTTCTCCGGCTTCCTTGACGATCCCGTGGATCTCTACGGCGTGGAACCGCTGGGCAGAGGCATTAAGATGGGTGACCATGCCGCCAGTCTGACCTACGGCGAGGAAGGCATCATGCACGGCTTCAACAGCATCATGCTGAAGGACGAAAACGGCGATCCTGCCCCCGTCTACTCCGTGGCATCCGGTCTCGATTATCCCTCCTCCGGCCCCGAGCATGCCTTCCTGCGTGATCTCGGCCGCGTTAAGTATGATGTGATCAACGACGAGGAAACCATCGACGCTTTCTTCCGCCTCTCCCGTATGGAGGGCATCATCCCCGCCATCGAAAGCTCCCATGCCGTTGCCTACGGCATTAAGCTGGCCGAGAAGATGGGCAAAGGCTCCATCCTGATCTGCCTCTCCGGCCGCGGCGATAAGGATATGGACTATATCATCGAGCACTACGGCATCCGCTAATGCGGCTTTAAAAATTGCCTGAACCGCAAAGGGCGAAGAATATCAAAAATAGTTTGTACTTTACTCAATTCTTTCTTAAGAACGACCAATAATGTAGAAAACCATCGCAACGCGATGGTTTTCTTTTTATGCCCATTTGCTACTTCCAAACCGAGCCACTCGGCGTATTTTTATACGCCTTCGGGTACCCTTTGGGCTCGGTTTGAAATTTTCAGACTATTTTTATACGCCGCGGCTCCCTACAAATACCTTCAATTTTGAGATTTCTTTTTAATTGACAAACCCACCCGCGTTTGCTATAATAGTCAAGCAACTAAAAACGGGGTGTGGCGCAGTTGGTAGTTGCGCCTGCGAGCGCTGCCGGTGGCAGATGAAGCGAGCAGACCAGCAGGTGCCGCAACACAAAAAATATCGAGCAACCCGCGGCTTGCGAAGAATTTTTTGATGTTGCAAACGTCTTGTTGATCAAACCAACGAAACGGTATACCCTCCAAGGGAGGAAATACCATTTCTCAAAATTCAGTAACAACTTAAAATCGAGGTGTGGCGCAATTGGTAGCGCGCCTGCTTTGGGAGCAGGATGCTGCAGGTTCGAGTCCTGTCACTTCGACCATATCGAGTGTTCATAACCAACTTGAATGTTGGAAATGGACACTCGATTTTTTATTTATTTTCTTCTCTTTTTATTGACTTATCATTCTTCCTTCGGTATAATAGTTGTATAAGCAACTGTTGCGGATGCAACTATTTTTGAGAGGTACAATTATGGTCAAATTTATGAAGATGCTGAATAATATCAGCCGTTCCCAAGCGACGTATCGGCGCAGCAAAATCTCCGCCAAGGATCTGCGCAGCGGCCATTACGCCTTTGCGCTGGCGATCTGCCACACACCCGGTCGCTCCCAAGAAGAGCTGGCGCAGGAGCTTTGCCTGAATAAAAGCACGGTGGCGCGGGCACTGACCCATTTGGAAGAAAAGGGCTATGTCACCCGCACTCCGCTACCATCGGACAAACGGCAATTTGCGGTGCATCCCACCGAAAAAATGCAGGCGGTACTGCCCGAAATCCGCCAAGCGTCCATCGAATGGACCGATCTTCTTTCCGAAGGAATTTCCCAAGAAGAGTTGGAAATTTTCCATACGGTATTGGAGCGAATGGAAACACGAGCCAGAGAAATTATTGAAAATCAAGAGGAAAACAAATGAAGTGGGTTTTATCATATTTAAAGCCGCTCCTCCGCAGGATCGTGGCAGGAACGACGATTAAAATGATCGGCACTGTGGTGGAGCTGTTCATTCCGTTTTTATTGAGTTATATTTTGGAGCACGTAATTCAAACCAATGAAATTTCCAAAATTCTGTTTTTTGGTATTCTTATGATGTTTTGTGCGGTGGTTGCCAGCCTTGGTAATATCATCGCCAATCGCATGGCCGCCAAGACCACGATAATCTTTTCCACCCAGATGCGCCGAGATCTTTTTTCCAAGACCCTACATCTTTCGGCCAGAAGCACCGATCGCTTCACCATCCCGTCCTTGGAATCGAGAATCACCTCCGATACCTATAATGTTCAAAATTTCATCGGGATGATGCAGCGGAGGGGCATCCGCGCCCCCATTCTTCTTCTGGGCGGAACCATCATCACCATGGTGATGGATCGCCGATTGGCGTTGGTGATGATCGCGATGCTGCCGCTGATTTTTATCATTGTATATAGCATCTCCCGTCGGGGCGTCCCCCTCTATTCTTCCGTTCAGCAATCGGTGGACGGTATGGTGCGGGTGGTGCGGGAGGATGCCCAAGGCATTCGCGTGATCAAGGCGCTTTCCAAAGTCCCCTACGAAAATGCCCGCTATGATCGCGCCAACCGCGCCCTGCAACGAAACGAAACCAAAGCAAGCATTATTATGGGTGTGGTCCACCCCATTATGACCTTGCTGATGAATTTAGGGATCGTCGCGGTGGTTGCCGCCAGTGCCTATCTGGTCGCCGAGGGACGCTCTTCCGCGGCAACCGTCATCGCCTTTATGCAATACTTCACCCTCATCTCCATGGCGATGATGTCCCTTTCCAGAATGTTCATTATGTATACCAAATGCGCGGCATCTGCCAACCGCATCGCCAAGGTGATGGAGGAGCGCAACGAGCTTGCCCTCTGCGCCGACGATGGCAAAGGCGATCCCTCCAACCATATTGCCTTTGAAAACGTTTCGTTCTCTTATCTAGGCAAAAAGAATAATCTGACCGACATTTCCTTCACCTTAAAGAAAGGTCAGTCCTTAGGCATCATCGGCGCGACCGGAAGCGGAAAATCCACCATCCTGCGCCTTTTGATGCGTTTCTACGATGCCGATGCGGGAACTGTCCGCATCCGCGGCAAGGATGTCCGCTCTTACTCTCCCGAAGAATTAACGGCGATGTTTGGATTGGTCTTACAAAACGATTTTGTTTATGCCGACACTATCGAAGAAAACATCCGTTTCGGGCGGGATTTGACCAAAGAGCAGATCATCGAAGCCGCCGAAATTGCCCAAGCCCACGACTACATCACCGCCTTTGCCGACGGCTATGACCATCACGTTTCCACCGGCGGAACCAACCTTTCGGGCGGGCAACGGCAGCGGCTTCTGATCGCCCGCGCCGTCGCAGGTGCGCCGGAGATTTTGGTGCTGGACGATTCTTCCTCCGCGCTGGACTATCGAACCGATGCCAATCTCCGCAAAGCACTTTCCGAAGCACTGCCCCAATCGACGGTGATCACTGTCGCCCAGCGGGTCAGCTCGGTGAAAAATTGCGATCTCATTTTGGTGATCGAACACGGCGCCATCATCGGCTGCGGCAAACACGACGAACTGATGGAGACCTGCGCCGAATATAAAGAGATCAGCGATTCGCAGATGGGAGGTGCCTTCCTTGACTAAGAAAAACCATCGCAAAAGAGGAATCTTTTTCCGGCTGAGCAAATATGTTCTGCAGCAATGGCCGCTCTTCCTTTTGGCGCTGGCACTGACCTTGGGTGCCAACCAGCTTTCCCTGCTGGGTCCGCGCTATTCCGGTGCGGCGATCGATGCCATCGAATTCACAAGCGGGGTAGATTTCCCCACCGTCTGGAAAAACATCGGGCTGATGCTGGGTTGCTATCTAATCTCTGCCTTGCTTACCTATGTTCTCTCGGTGGTGATGATTCGGCTGAGCCAGCGGATCATTTATAAGATGCGCAAGCAGGTGTTTGAAAAGTTGACCACCTTGCCGGTGGGCTATTTCGATACCCACGCGACCGGCGACATCATCAGCCATCTTTCCTACGATATCGATACCATCAACGCCACCCTTTCCCACGATCTGATCCAGGTGATGACCAGCCTCTATACGGTAATCGGTTCGCTGATCTTTATGTGGCAGATCTCCAAGCCGATGATCTTGATCTTTGTGCTGACGGTACCGGTCTCCATTTTCTTCACCCGCTACCGCTCTAAGGTGGTGCGCCCGCTCTTCCGCAAGCGCGCCAAAAAATACGGCGAGCTGAACGGCTTTGCCGAAGAGATGCTGACCGGCTCCCGCACCATCTCCGCCTACGGAAAGCAAGATACCGTCTCCGAGCGGTTCAATAAAATCAACGATGAAGCGATGGATGCGTTCTACAAAGCGGAATATCAAGGCGCTCTGCTCTTCCCCTCCATCAACCTCATCAATAATATCTCTCTTTCCCTGGTGGCGGTGATCGGCGGTATCCTTTATATGCTCTCCCAAAACGGAACCGTCCTCTTGGGCTCTGCCTTTTTCATTACCCTGGGCGGAGTGGCGCAGTTTGTCCAATATTCCCGCAAATTCGCAGGCCCCATCAATGAATTTTCCAATATTCTGCACGAATTTCAATCCGCCTTTTCCGCTGCCGAGCGGGTCTTTACCATCTTAGACGAACAGCCCGAAACAGAAGATCTCCCCGATGCCAAAGATTTGAACCAGGTGCAAGGGGATGTCTCTTTGAAGGATGTGACCTTTGGTTACACCGAAGACAAAGTCGTTTTGAAGAATGTAAACGTCCGCGCAAAGAAAGGGCAAACGGTGGCGATAGTCGGCCCCACAGGAGCGGGAAAAACCACCATCATCAACCTGCTGATGCGGTTCTACGACCCCCAAAGCGGCGAGATCCGCATCGACGGCACCCCCTCGGAGCAGCTCAAGCGCACCGACCTGCGCCTTGCCTTCAATATGGTCCTGCAGGACACCTGGCTGTTCTACGGAACCATCTACGATAACATTGTTTACGGCCGTGAAGACGCTACCCCCGAAGAAGTTTATGCGGCGGCGAGATCCGCTAAGATCGATACCTACATCGAAAGCCTGCCCGACGGTTATGATACCATCCTTTCGGACGACGGTATCAACATCTCCAAAGGGCAAAAGCAGCTGATCACCATCGCCCGCGCTTTTCTTTCCAACGCGCCGATTCTGATCTTGGATGAAGCGACCTCCAATGTGGACTCCCGCACCGAGATCCAGATCCAAAATGCAATGACCGCGCTGATGAAGGATAAGACCTGCTTTGTCATTGCCCATCGCCTTTCCACCATCCAAAATGCCGATACCATTTTGGTGGTGAAGGATGGGGCCATTATCGAGCAGGGCAACCACGAAGAGCTGCTCAAACAAGGCGGTTTCTACCATTCCCTGTATCATTCTCAATTTCATTAAAAAAATCTCTCAACCTGCGGGTTGAGAGATTTTCTTTTTAAAGTATAGCGCATAGCCGGCGGAGATCAAGGTGAGCAATCCGCAGGTCAGAATTTTGAGCGGCAACGTTGGCGGATCGACGGCAAAAACACTCAGAGCATTGAATACGCTATGGGTAATTATGCACGCCAGCAAGCTTTTGGTCCTGCAATAGAGCAGTACAAACATAAAGCCCGCCGCGGTGGCATACACCACCTGCAGAAGATTGGGCAAAAGTTCCGCCCCCGAACCGTTAAATAGATTGATGATATGCCCGATCCCGAAGGTGATACTCGAAACGATCACCGCCGCCTTGGGGCTCTCCTCCCGCATCGCTTCAAAGAGCAGACCGCGGAAGAGGACCTCCTCCAAAAAGCCGACAAAAAACATCGAAAGGATATAAAGAACGGTCTCGGCTGCCCCATAATTTAATTTCACACCGAACCAAAGGTTCGCGGTCAGCAAAAGCAGTAGCGGAAGATACCAAAGCACTGCTTTCGCGGGCACTTGGGGAGGGCATAAACCATAAGACTTCGTCAAGCGGTTCTTTTTCAAAAAGATCCAAAGCACCGCCGAAAGCAACAGTCCCACCGCCAATGTGACGGATTTTTCCAACCCCACCATCGCCGAAAGGGCATCTCCCACCGAGAACAACACACAATAGGCGATTATCCAGCCGATGGCAAACCACAATGCGCTTTTTTCATAAAATTGTTTCAGCATTTTTGTCTCCTTTGGATGAAAGGTGTAATTTTACACCGCGTTTTTTATCACCAAACCAGCGGAATCAAGCGATATTTCACCTTTATTTGATAATCGGCATAGCCTTGCAACTGCGAAACCAAAACCTGCTCCTCATTGCGGATCCGCAGCACCAATAATGCAGGATAGAACCCGAAAGGGATCAGCATATACCAAGAGCCCAGCATCAGCGGAACAGCACCAAACAATAAAATGGTTGCTAAATACATCGGATGACGAACAATGCCATATAGACCGGTATCGATGACCTTTTGCCCTTGCTGCACTTCGACGGTGCGGGAAAGATAGGCATTCTCCCGCAGCACCTCGGCATACATCGCGTAACCTGCCAAAAACAAGCCCGCCGCCGCGACGGAAACCCCGCGGGGCATCGCCGACCATCCAAAGCGGAAATCCAACCCCGCCAAAATGAAAATAATTAAAAAGAGCAAAATCGACCCTAAAACAACACCCTTTTGGGTCTGTTCCTTTTCTTTATAGTTCAAGCGTTTTTTCAGCAAATCGGGTGCTTTTAAAAACAACACCACCCCCATAGTTAAAATGGGGATAAACACCGCGCCCATAAA
Source organism: Clostridia bacterium (assembly GCA_017440465.1). GTDB lineage: Bacteria > Bacillota > Clostridia > Oscillospirales > QAKW01 > QAKW01. Next base: position 36,734 of record JAFSHF010000003.1, on the reverse strand, counting down.
GAGCCAGCCGCCGAAATAATGCAGCGTGCCCGCCGGAAGAAAAATCAATAATCCGCAAAGCACCAGCCCGCAGATAAACTTTATCAGCGCATTGAACAACAGTTTCATTCTCAGTCCTCCATTCGATAGAGCGGCGCGGTTTCCGCCGCGCGATAAAGATGCTTTTCATAATAGCCGATCAGGTTCCCTTGCTCATCGCGCAATGCCACCATATAGACATCCTTGTTTTCTTTATCGTTGCGCGAAGTATAAACTATGTTATGTTCTTTACTCTCGGCAAACCAGCCGACCATCTTTTCGATCTTCTCATTGGACTCGGCATTATGGCAAGCCTTCAGGCTTTTGCCTGTCAGATCGGTATGATAACGAGCAATGGATGCCGGATTCATATAGACCACCCGATGCTCCAAATCGCAGATCACCACCGGAGCAGGATCCTGATCGATCATACTTTTAAAAAACATTGATAATTCCATAAAAACTCCATTTCTCTCAAAATGTGTATTTTATTGAGCGATCGTTTATTTTTGGATCTTCCTTTTTGTATCGGTCAGCTCGTGGCTGATGTCTAAAAATGCAAGGATGGTCTCATCGGGCACCGTTCCGTCCAGCAAGACGCTGACCCAAGCCCCTTTTGCCATATGATAGGCGGGAAAGATGCCTCGCTCATCCCGCACCGAGCCGACCATCGCCTCTCCCAATTTTAGGTTCATTACATCCACTGTCCCATCCCGCATAATCCCCAACCGCTTGAAGGGGATCTCCATCACTACCGCATACCATTTGCGGTTGCCCCGATGGCGCAAAACAGCATAGGAAGGGTACCGCTCCCATAAATATTCGGGAGCGGTTCCGTAGGTATCTTTACAATGCTTAAAAATTGAATTTCGTTCCACTTTTTCTCCGCTGTTTTATATATTATCCGCCAGAATCTTGCGCTTTTTCCAGCGCCCGGCCAGAAAATAGATCATTCCGGGGATGGCGCAGCCATAGGCGGCAACTCCATAACCCAAGACAAAGCCGAAAAAGCCCCAGCCCCAATAAATACCAAAAAGCCAGCTCATACCGATCCGCAGTGCGACTGCGTCCAAAATGGAGAGAACCAGCCCCAATTTCGCATTGCCGATACCCTGAATAAAGGCTTGACTGCCCCGCATAATCGCCAGGGCGGGGAACATCCAAAGGATGGCGCGGATAAAGGTGCCGCTCATGGCGTGGACTGCCGGATCATCGGAAAAGACCATAAAGAGTTCTCTGCCGAAAAGCAGATACATCGCAATGGAAAAAACAGTGAAGATCCCCGCATAAAGCCAAGAATACCATACCACCTTAGAGGCTCGTTTTTCTTGGCGCGCCGCAATATTCTGGCTGATCATCGGCATTGCCGCGTGCTGAATACCCTGGGAGATCTTGTTGATGATATCATCGATCCGCATCCCCACACCGAAGGTGGCAGATGCCACCACCCCGACATCGTTGATGAGTGAGTTGACATAGAGCATTGAAAGATTGATGCACCCCGATTGGATCGCCATCGGCAACCCCAATCCCATAATCATCTTGACATACTGCCGATGGGGAACAAAACTTTTAAGTTTGAAATCGAAACCAAACTCTTCTTTGCGCTTCAATAAGTAGAAAATAGAGAAAAGGAAGGAGACCGCCTGCCCGATGATGGTCGCCCAAGCGGCACCTGCCACACCCCAACCCAGCGCGCCGGTGAAGAGCAGGTCCAACACCAGATTGACCGCCGAGGCGATGCCGATGAAAAGAAAGGGACGCTTGCTGTCCCCCATCCCGCGCAGCACCGCCGAGACCATATTATAGCCTGCAGTAAAGAACAATCCCGCTCCGCAGATGATGAGATAATCCATCGCCATTCCATAGGACTCCGCGGGAATATTCATCAGCCGCAAAATCGGATGCCGAAACGAAAGAAACACCGCCGAAAGCACCACCGATATCCCCGCCAGCAGGGTAAAGAGAGTGCCGATGATGCGGTTCATCTCCTTGCGCTTCTCGGCGCCCAACGCCTGCGCCACCAGCACCTGCCCGCCGTTGGCAAACCCTAAGCAGACCATCACCGCAAAATTGACGATCAAGCTCGCCTGCGCCACCGCCGATAAACCCGCGGTGCCCACATATTTGCCGACAACGATCATATCAATGGTGCTGTATAAAACCTGCAGCCCGTTGGATGCCATAAAGGGCAAGGTAAACCAAATGAGCTGCTTGGGGATGCTCCCCTTTGTAAAATCCTTTGCGATCTTTTTCATTCTTTAACCTTCTTTAATCAATACTGCCTTCATTATATACCTTTTTTCTCCAAGATACAAGAAAAAGTGTAAATTTACACCGATATTTTGCATCAAAATCGGATCATACCCCAAATGATTTGGGGTATATTCTTATCTTTTTTATATTTTCCTTCTCTCTTTAAAACCGTTCAAATCGGATGCAGATTTTCGTTTCTTTTACCTTCGGCTATATAATGATAAAAAAAGAGACCGCATTGCTGCGATCTCTTTATTTTTTAATTGTTTCAAAACTGTTCAAATCGAGATGATTTTTTGATTTCTTCGGGCGCAGGCGTATGTCGATACGTCAAGACCGAAAAATCGGAAAAGCGCTCGATTTCAACAGTTTATTCGGCTGTGTAGTTGTCGAAGTACCCCTGGATATATACAAAGGGTGTACCTTTGTCTCCCGATCCGCTGGTCAGATCGCAGAGCGAGCCGATCAGGTCGGTCAGGCGGCGGGGGGTGGTGCCTTGAGCAGCCATGGAATCGCCGGGGCCTGCGCTGACCGCATCCTTATGAGCGATCTCATTCTTGATCGCGTCGCGGAGGGCTTCGCCGGAAAGGGAAGCGAAATCGTTATCTGCCAGATATTTCAGTTTCAGTTCATTGGGGGTTCCTTCCAAGCCTGCGGTATAGGCGGGGGAAACGACAGGATCTGCCAATTCCCAGATCTTACCGACAGGATCTTTAAAGGCACCGTCGCCATAGACCATCGCTTCAATATGCTTGCCGGTGAGATCAAAGATCCGCTTTTGGATCTCCTCGACCAAGCCTTGGCAGTCGCGGGGGAAGAGCTTTACTTTTTCTTCGGTGGACTTATTGGAGCCCAGCAGGCCGTACTTTTCATTCCAACCGCTCTCGCCGATGGGCGCATCCATGATCTGGTCCATACCGTAAACGACCTCTGCACCGGCGGCCTTGAGCTTTTCGCGGGTGGCAAAGCGGGTATGAATATCGCAATTAAGAACGTTTTTCGTATAATTCAGAATCGCGCAGGGGTCGTTGGCAAAGATGATCTCCGCCTCGGCACCGCATTCCTCGATCAGTTCTTTATAATATTGAACGTAGTCCATTCCGGTGAAGATATGCTTTTCATAGCCAAACAGCTCGCGATACTGCTTGAGATCCAGAACATCCTTATAAGGATTGACGTCCTTGCCGTTGAGCAAGGAGAGATCAAAGAGATGGTTGCCCACTTCGTCGGAAGGATAGCTGAGCATCAGGACCACCTTTTTGCAGCCCTTGGCAATACCGCGCAGGCAGATGGAAAAGCGGTTGCGGCTGAAGATGGGGTGGATGACGCCGACCGTTTCTCCGCCGAACTTTGCCTTGACATCGGCGGCGATATCATCGATGGATACGATATTTCCCTGCACCCGCGCAACGATGGATTCGGTGACGGCGATGACATCGCGATCCCGCACCTCGAAATCACCGTTGGCGACCGCCTGCATAATGCTATCGACCACGATCTTTGCCAGATCGTCGCCCTTACGGACGATGGGGGCGCGCAAACCTCTGGAAACAGTTCCGATTATACGACTCATTCTAATACACGACCTTTTCAAAATAGATTTCTGCGGTTATATGCTTATTATATACAACCTTATAAATCGCATACAACATAGTATTATAATACTCAGAAAAAACCTTGTCAATAAAAAATCACCCCGCAGGGTGATTTTTTTATTTAATAAAACTTGTAGGGGTCCAGGGCTCTCTTTGGGGGACCTCAAACTGCTCCTTCCCCAGCGCGATGGATTTCATCAAAAAGGTCATATTCTCTGCCAGATGGCGCATCGTCTGCAGGCCTTCGGCATCCTGCTCCGCTTCCCCTGCCGCTCTGCCGTGGACACTGTTCCAATATTGGCTGGAGGCGATGGGCATCCCCGAAATGGTGAAATATTTATTGAGTTGATCAAAGGTTGCCGAGCAACCGCCGCGGCGCGCCACCGCCACCGAGGCACCCACCTTCATCGTCTTGGGATAGGGCATACTATAGAACAGGCGATCCAACAACGCCACCATCGTTCCGTTGGCGGAGGCATAGTAGACAGGACTTGCCAACACCAAGCCATCCGCCTCCTTTAATTTTTCTGCCAGAACATTGACGATATCATCGATAGCGCATTTGCCGTTTTTGGCGCAAAATCCGCAACTCAAGCAGCCGCGCACCACTTCTTTCCCCACCTGAATGATCTCGGTCTCGATTCCGTTTTTGGCAAAGACCTTTTCCATCTCTGCCAGCGCAATGCCGGTATTACTGTTGGCACGAGGGCTTCCGTTAAGCATTAAAACTTTCATAAAGTACCTACCTTTTTAGGTTTTTTCTTTATTATATATGTTTCAAAAAGCCCCGTCAATCATTTTAATTGATGATTCAGCTTATTGCGGGTGGCGCGGACAATGAAATAAACAGTCAGCCAGACGGTGAAATAGACCGCAATAAAGATCGCCGCGAAGATCAACAGCACCATCGGCTCAAAGGGAATCCAAGTATTGAGCAGATAGCAACCGCTATAGGCAACAAACAGGGTCAGAAAATGGACCAACAGCGATTTACCGATGCCCCATTCTTCGATCTGGTTAAAAACCGAAGCCCCCGCCTGAACAAATGCCAGCAGATAGATGGAAACGATCCCTAAACACACCTGCCCGCCGCTCAACGAAAAACCCTCGACTGCAACGGATAAGATCCAATAGACGATCCCCAAAATAATGGGGCCAAAACCACCGAACATTAAACCACGGTGCAAAAATTCCTTCAAATATTTATTCATTATAGAATACCAAACCTTTCTTTTACAAATTTTAATTGCCTGCGGGAAACGTAATCCGAATACCCGTTCCGAAAGACCACCCGCAACGCGCCCGAGATGGAGACCTCAAAGCGGGCAATCTTTTTGCAGTTGGCGATGCAGGATTGATTGATCTTGATAAACTCCTCCGGCAACCGTTCCTCCAACTGATATAACCGGCATTTCATCCACAACCGCTCCTTTTCCAGATGGGCATAGACCTTATTGCCCTCCACCGAAAAGCAAAGAACCTCCTTGGGATCCAGCGGGACGATGCTTTCCTTCCCATAGCCGATCCAGGTAGACTCCTCTTCCCTCGCCAACCGCTCGATCGCTTCGGTCAGCGGGGATGTTTTTTGAGCATAAACGAGGATCTCTTCTTCTCGGGAAGGATCGATAATAATTTTGCATTTCATTGGGGAATTCCTCCTTTGCAAATCCATTCTATCACGCCATCGGCATCAAAAACAATGCTCTGCAACCGTTCGGTCGTTTATCCGCTGTATGCGGTAATAAAAAAAGAGGCGTTTTTCAACACCTCAACAAATTCAGTATATCACACCTAATTTATTAAAGTCAATAAAAAAATGCTTCAAGCGATGAATTTCTCCCCTTTAAACAACAATTATTTGTTTATTTTGTATAACATTACATATTGAAAGTTCATAACTTTTGTGCTATTATATAGACAAGGAAAGGGAAAGGTGATACCAATGTACAAGTAAGCCCGGTGCTTCTTTCGAAAATAAAATCGAATGAGAAGGAAGAAAGAAACAGATCCGGATTTCCCCCATTAGTGTAGATAGATGACCGGACAAATTCGAAAGGGCACAAAGAAATCGACTGCAGTATTCGAAAAACGCAAACTCCAAGACCATGAAAGAACTTGCCTTGCAAGAAAAAAACACCAAACGATGTGGAATGACGAATGAGCGACAGGAAGAAACTGCAGATCCAAAGAAAGAGAGGTTAAATTCGATGTTAGATATCAAGAGTGACCAGAAGTGTCCCTTGATCGCAATGTAAGGTGAAAGATTACGTTGGATCAAGGGACGCTTCTATTTTTATTTGAATAAAAATGCAACAAAACACCCAAACTATGATTAAAAAATAGAAAGGGTGATTTTTTTATGATCGAAAACGATACCATATGTCTATTGCGAGAATGTGATGCGGGGGTGCAGATGGGCATTTCCTCCATCAAAGAGGTGTTGGATTATTCCAAGAGCGAGGGGATGCGCAAGCTGCTTTACGATTGCAAGGAGCGGCACGACCACCTGAACAACGAGATCCAGCAGCTTTTGGAGCAATACCACGACGACGGCAAAGGCCCCAACCCCATCGCCAAGGGGATGAGTTGGATCAAGACCACCGCGATGCTTTCCATCGACAGCTCCGATGCCACCATCGCCGATCTGATGGTCAGCGGTTGCGATATGGGGGTCAAATCCCTCAGCCGCTATCTCAACAAATATGAAGCGGCCGATGAAAAATCCAAGGACATTGCCAAGCGACTGATCCAATTGGAAGAACAACTTTCCAAAGACTTGCGTGAATATCTATAAATATCTATATTAAAAAAGGGCTTTTCAAAAAGCCCTTTTTCTATTATAATGATACTATCATTTGAAAGAGGTATCATTATGGCAAAAGTAACCTGGAAGCCCGGCACGCTGATGGCGCCGGTCCCGCCCGCGCTGATCTCCTGCGCCTATGGCGGCAAAGATAATCTCATCACCATCGCCTGGACAGGAATTATCAATTCCGAGCCGGCAAAAACCTATATCTCGGTGCGCCCTTCCCGCTATTCTTATGATTTAATCAAGAAAAGCGGCGAGTTTGTTATCAATATGCCCTCTTCCCATATCGTTCGTTCCATCGATTTCTGCGGGATCAAAAGCGGCAAGGATCTGGATAAATTCGCCGCCTGCAAGCTGACGCGCGAAAAGGCTTCGGTTCTGTCCTGCCCGATGGTGGCGGAAAGCCCGATCTCCATCGAGTGCAAAGTGACCGAGATCGTCCCCTTGGGAACCCACGATATGTTTATCGCCGATATTGTGGCGGTAAATATTGATGAGCGGTATATCGATGAAAAAGGCAAATTCCACCCCGAAAAATGTGCCTTTGCCGCCTATGCCCACGGTCAATATTTTGCCCTCGGGAAAAAGATCGGCTCCTTCGGCTATTCGGTGAAGAAAAAGAAAAACAGAAAATAAACAAAGCCCTGACCGATGGTCAGGGCTTTTAATTTTTAATGAACAAATCGATCAAATGGGATGAATTTTTTGATTTCTTCGGGCGCAGGCGTATGTCGATACGTCAAGACCGAAAAATCGGAAAAGTCGCCCATTTCATCGATTTTAGTTGAATGCGCGATAGAGCAACGTAATTGCCTGCGCGCGGGTAGATTCGTTTGCGGGAGCAAATTCCGTTGCAGAAACACCATTGGTGATTTTATTCTCTGCTGCCCAGAGAACGGCATCGTAATAATAAGTTCCCTCTGCAACATCGTCAGAGGACATCTCTGCCTCTGCCTTGGGCTCGCCTGCGGCGCGCCAGAGGAAGGTGACGACCTGTGCACGAGTGCAAACGGCATCGGGAGCAAATTCGGTGGCAGAAACACCGTTGGTAATTCCGTTTTCTACCGCCCAGACGACCGCATCATAATAATAAGAACCTTCTTCAATATCTGCAAAGAAAACCTCGGTATCGGCGGATGTCTTGGGCTCGCCTGCGGCGCGCCAGAGGAAGGTGACGACCTGAGCGCGGGTGCACATTACTTCGGGAGCAAATACGCCCTCTTCCACACCGGTGGTAACCTTATTCTTTGCCGCCCAAATCACTGCATCGGCATAGTATGCATCTGCCGAAACATCTTCAAAAACAGGATCTTTGGGTTCTTCGGGAATCTTTTCAAAGACTGCAACATAGGTTGCATCTGCAGTTACGGTTGCCGCAACCGCGGGAGTCCAACCCTTGAAGGTATAGCCTTCACGCGCGATGGTTCCTTCAAATACGGGAGTTGCTGTATTTTCAGCAACGGTGAAGGATTGATCGGCAAAGATCTCTGCATCGTCCACACCGTCGGTATAGGTGACAGTATAATATGCGATTTTGGTCATCGTTACGTTTACAGGCAGATCTTCCCCTGCCACAGTAAAACTGCCGGAAACCGTGTAGTAACCGTCCTTAGAGACCGTATAGTTATAAGTGCCGCCGAGCAATTCATAAACATTGTCGGTACCAACAAACTCTACACCGCCTTTTTCCACCTTAACAACCGCATCCGCGGGAGTAACATTAAAGGTAGCGGTTGCTTTTTCTTCAATCTCCTCGGGGGTGGCTTCGATCAGACCGTAAGTGCCGTCACCGTTTAATTTAAGGGCATAACCATCTGCGAGATGGCTTTCTGCACTATTGTCAGAATACGTGCCGCCGGAAACGAAGTCGGTCACCGTCTCTGTCACATTGTTTCCTGCATAACTTGCAACGGCAGTTGCATTTTCGGATTCAAAGGTGCCGCCGGTAATGGTAGCTTTGGGAGCACCGCCCGGATAACCGCAAGACTCTATCACAAGAGCATCACCGGTGCTGTTGAAGCCGCCGCCGACAAAACTGTAATCAGCCTTTTCACCATTGCCCTTAATAGTACCACCGGTAATGTTCAGTTCACCGGACTTCATATTGATGCCGGTTGCACCGATCACAGTACCGCCGCTGATGTTCAACTTACCATTCTGAGGATGGTAGATACCAACGCCGTCCTCAGACTGAATCGTACCGCCTTCGATATTGAAGGTCGTATCGTGGCTTCCACCCTCACCGGAGAGCCCTGCCACAGTACCGCTGATGGTGCCGCCCTTCACAGTTACATCGGTTTTTGCATAGGCAGCCACACCACACGCACCGGAAACAGAACCATCCAACATTTCGAGAGAGGCAGCCCACTCATCGCCGGAATAAAGTGCAACACCATACTCTGTTGCAGTAATGGTAGCACCGTCAATTGTCAGCTTGCCCTCGGTATAGATGCCATGCCCATCTCGACCTTCGACAATCACACCTTCTTCAAGAGTAAGGGTTGCATCGTCATCAACTCTTACACCATCGGCGGAGCCGGAGATCTTACCGTTGCCGGTAATAACAACGTCACCGGCGGTAATATCAACAGCGATACCACCAAATGTACGTTCGATATTATAACCGTTGAGATCGAGCGTAATGGATTTGCCGATCTGGATCGCTCTATAATTGCTGTAATTATCGAAAAGTTTGACAATATCGTCGGGCTGCGCTGCATTAATTGCATCCTTCAGCGAAGTAAACTCCGCTTCGCCGATCGTTGCGACCGTACCTTCGCTCACCCCATCTGCAAAGGCAGAGGGAACCAAGGTCAGAAGCATCGAAAGAGCCAACAGAATGGATAAAATTCTTTTCTTCATAGTACCTTTCTCCTTTTCTTCTGCAAATCAAAATGACTTGCATTTTTGTGTTTTTTATTATGTTACAAACAAAGATAAAAGTCAAGATAATTTTTAAGACAAATAATGAAAAAAATCCGTTCATTGCCGCCTGTACTTTTTTTATTATAATAGGAAATCCACTGCCAGCATCAGGCAAAAACCGACCAATAAGGCATAGGTTGCGCCGCGCTGATTGCCGCCCGCATGGGTTTCGGGGATCATTTCATCGCTGATGATATAAAGCATCGTCCCACCCGCAAAGGCAAGGGCAAAGGGCAGAATAAAAGTTGCCAGATGCACTGCATAATAGCCGACCACTGTACCGAGCACCTCCACCAAGCCGGTGAGTGCGGCGATGAAAAAGGTCTTGCCGGGGGTCAGCCCCGCCGCCAGCATCGGCGCGATGATCACCATTCCTTCGGGAATGTTCTGCAGAGCGATCCCGCCCGCGATGACCAAGGCTTGGGTGGTATCCCCCGATCCGAAACCGACTCCTGCCGCTAACCCTTCGGGCAGATTATGGATGGCGATCGCCAAGACAAAGAGCAATACTTTATTCAACCGCGCATCGGGATGGCTTTCCCGATCGGGACCCACCAACCGATGCATATGGGGGACCAATTGATCGATGAGATTCAAGCAGAGCGCACCGGCGAAGATGCCCGCCACCGCGATCAGGATCGCATATTTCCCGCCGCTCTCCAGCGAGGGCAAAATCAGCCCGATCACCGCCGCCGCCAGCATCACCCCCGCCGCAAAGGAAAGAACGATATCCGAAAATTTGCGGGAAAGATTGCGAAAGAGAAAACCCAGAACCGCGCCCAGAACGGTGGCTCCGCCCACGCCCAGCGCAGTAAGCAGAACAAGTTTCATATATTCTTCTCCTTTTGGAAAAATCCCGCGCAATGCGCGGGATTTTTCTTTTAATGGTTTTTATAAAACAGATGATTTTTAGGCTATTTTTGGTTTCTTTGGGTGCAGGTTGGGTTTTTTTGCCCACCAAGGTCAAAGAGAGCGAAAAGAGCCAAAAAGCGCCGTTTTATACTTCCGAAAAATCTTCTTTGCCTACGCCACATAAAGGGCAGACAAAATCTTCGGGCAGATCTTCAAATTTGGTGCCGGGAGCGATGCCTTCTTCGGGATATCCCGCTTCTTCATCATAAACCCAGCCGCATACAGTACATTCGTATTTCATTGTTCATTCTCCTTTAAAAATTATTTCACATCGGCTTTCCATAAGCCGTGCAGATTACAATAGGCATAGACCGCGATAGGCTTTTCATCGCTGAGCGCAAAGGTGACGATGGGCTCGTCGCCGGGCTTCAAAGCCTTACGTTGCCCGCCGCGATCGGTCTGCAGATAGACCCAGGTAATGCTATGCTCTTCGGTCATGGGATGGGTCACCTCACCGACCACCGCCTTGACTACCGAGCCGTCAAAGGTAACGACGGGGATATGCTTTTCCACCGCCGCTTCTTTGGTGCCCGGCTCCAATTTGGTCATTTTCTGACCGCAGCACATCATCGGTACACCGGCATCGTGGATCATCCCAACGATATTGCCGCAATGCTCGCAAATAAAAAATCTGTTCTCCATATCATGTTCTCCTTTACTTAATTTCTTCAAAATCGGCAGCGCCGTGTTTACATAAGGGGCAGATAAAATCCTCCGGCAAGGGATGCCCTTCGTAGACAAACCCGCAGATACGGCAGACATAGCCCTTCTTGCCTTCGGTTTCGGGCTTGGGCTTGACATTCTTCTGATAATAGGTATAGGTCATGGTCTCCTTATCGGAAAGCACCCGCGCCTCCGTCACCGAGCAGATAAACATTCCGTGGGTATCCAGATCCAGATATTCCTCCACCTTCAGGCTCATCATCGCATTGACATACCGCGGCAGGAAGATCAAGCCGTTATCGGAGCGCAAGGGTTCGCAATCGGCGAATTTATCCACATTCCGCCCGCTCATAAAACCAAACTTTTCAAACACCGCAAAGGGCGCATCCACCGATAAGCAGTTGACATTCATCTTGCCGGTCTGCTTGATGATATGATGGGAATAATTTTGCTTATTGATGGTAACAGCAATGCGGTTGGGGGCATCGGTCACCTGGGTCACCGTGTTGACGATCAGGCCGTTATCCTTCTTTCCGTCGTTGGAGGTCACCACATACAGACCGTAGCCGATATTAAAGAGTGCCTTGAGATCGTTCTTATCGGCGGTTTCATCCTGCTGCGCTAAATATTCTTTGCAAAGTTCCTGCACCAGCGCATCCATCTGCGCCTTGCTTTCATCATTCAACGACGAGAGGATGCGAACGGTATTTTCCGCAAAAGTAATGTTCTTACTCTTTTCAAACATCCCCCGCATCACCTTCGCCGCCACCGGCGCCCAGCTGCCGTTCTCGATCAGAGCGACGGTGCGGTTGCTGAAGTTCCGCTCGGTGAGATGGTTGATAAATTCCCGCATAAAGGGGAAGATCTCGGCATTATAGGTGGTGGTGGCAAGCACCAACTTACTATAGCGGAAGGCATCCTCCACCGCTTCTGCCATATCGCAGCGGGCAAGGTCATTGACCACCACCTTGGGGCAGCCGTTGGCTTTGAGTTTTTCCGCCAACTGCACCACTGCTTTTTTGGTATTGCCGTAGACCGAAGTGTAGGCGATCATAATCCCTTCTTCTTCGGGCTGATAGGAAGACCAGGTATTATAAAGATTGAGATAATAACCGAGATTTTCGGTCAGGATCGGGCCGTGGAGCGGGCAGATGATCTCGATCTCCAGCCCTGCGGCTTTTTTCAGCAGATTCTGCACCTGCGCACCGTATTTACCCACAATGCCGATATAATAGCGGCGGGCTTCGCACGCCCAATCTTCTTCCACATCCAGCGCACCGAACTTTCCAAATCCATCGGCAGAGAAGAGCACCTTATCGGTGGCATCATAGGTCACAATGACCTCCGGCCAATGGACCATCGGCGCCGCCACAAAGGAAAGCTGATGCTTGCCCAGCGAAAGGGTATCCCCTTCCCCCACAACGATCTGCTTTTCGGAATAATCGGTTCCGAAAAAGTTCTTCATCATCGCAAAGGCTTTGGCGGAAGAGACGATCTTGGCATCGGGATAGGTCTTGACAAAATTATGGATATTGGCGGAATGATCCGGCTCCATATGCTGGACAATGAGATAATCGGGGGTTCTGCCGCCCAAGGCGTTTTGCAGATTATCCAGCCATTCGTGGGTGAAGTTGGCATCGACGGTATCCATCACAGCGATCTTTTCATCCAGAATAACATAGGAATTATACGCCATTCCGTTGGGGACCTCATATTGCCCTTCAAACAGATCGATCCGGTGGTCGTTGACACCGATATATTTAATATCTTTGGTAATTTCCATTTGATTCACCTCTTTGGGAATATTCTTAATTTTATTATACAAATATCCGCTTTAATAATCAAGTGAATAAATCAAAAACATTTCCCTGATCGGCAATCCTCCGCAGATCCGCCGCGGTAGCATAATTCATTGGGGCATTGCCCCTGTTCAAAAAAGGTTTCTAAATTTTCCATCGTGGTCTGAGCGATATTCTCCAGTGCCTCCTGCGTCAAAAACGCTTGGTGGGAAGTGACGATGACATTGGGCATGGAGATTAATCGCGCCAAGGTATCATCCTCCATAATATGCCCCGAATTATCTTCAAAGAAGAATTCCGATTCCTCTTCGTAAACATCCAGACACGCCGCTCCCACCTTGCGGGATTTGATTGCCTGCAGCAGCGCTTCGGCATCCACCAACGCCCCGCGGGAGGTATTGAGCAGCACCACCCCGCTCTTGCATTGCTTTAAAGCCTCTTCGTCGATCATATGGTGGGTCTCCTCGGTCAGAGGGCAATGAAGGGAGATAATGTCGCTTTGCGCCAGCAGGGTTTCCAGCGGGACATAATCGAGCCCCGCATCGGCGGCGGGATATTTATCATAGGCAAGGACCTTCATCCCAAAACCGCGGCAGATTTCAATAAAAACACGCCCGATCCGCCCTGTTCCGATGACACCGACGGTCTTACCGTGCAGATCAAAGCCGGTCAGCCCCGCTAAGCTGAAATTAAAATCCTTACTGCGAATATACGCCTTATGAATTCTTCGGATGGAGGTCAGCAACAATGCCATCGTATGCTCCGCCACCGCATAGGGCGAATAGGCGGGCACCCGCAAAATATGCAATCTGCCGTAAGCGTGATTCATATCCACATTGTTAAAGCCGGCACAGCGCAACGCCAATACCTGCACCCCCATCGCCTGCAATCGATCGATCACCTTGGCATCGATCGTATCGTTGACAAAGGCACAAACCGCATCAAAGCCATGCGCCAGATCCACCGTATCCTCATTGAGCTTAGTTTCAAAAAATTTGAACTGCGCCCGATCGGCAAATTTCAAAAAGGATTCTTTATCGTAAGGTTTTGTGTCGAAAAAGGCTATTTTCATCATTGTAACTCCTCAAAGTATGTCTCCTTAAATAAGGTTTGGCATTTATTTCTAAAATATTCAGAAACAAAAAATGCATTCCCCTGCGGGAATACACTTTTTATTTTTTTAAAAAGATCTTGCAGGGTTTCCCTCTCTTTTTGCACTGGTCGATGACAAATTTGGTGCCGCGGGAACTCCCATCCCAAAAGGCAAGGACCAGATCGCTGTAGTCAATAATCTCCAAATTGCGCAATAGGGGTGCGCGGTTGCCGTGGGCGGCATAGTCGGGCAAGAACTCCTTGAGCTTGATGCCCTTTTCCTGCGCATATTTTCGCGCGGCGGTATCAATGCCGCGGGCACCGCCCGAAACGATCTCCTCGACCCCCTCGGGCAGATATTTTTCAAAATCCGCGACCCAGAGATCGCGGGATCCGATAATGGCAACGATCATAAAAAACTCCCAAAATCAGTTAAATTGCATATTATATAATTCTGCGTATATTCCGTTCTTTTCCAAGAGTTCCGCGTGGGAACCCTGTTCCGCGATACCTTCTTCGGTCAGCACCAAGATCCGATCCGCATTGCGGATGGTGGATAAGCGATGGGCGATGACAAAGGTGGTGCGATCTTTCGCCAGCACCTCCAGGCTCTCCTGCACCACCCGCTCACTTTCGTTGTCCAACGCGCTGGTGGCTTCGTCGAAGATCAAGATCGGCGGGTTCTTTAAGAATACGCGGGCGATGGAAAGGCGCTGTTTCTGCCCGCCCGAAAGCTTGATGCCCCGCTGACCGATATCGGTATGATACCCATTGGGGAGCGATAAAATAAATTCATGGGCGTTTGCCTTCTTGGCGGCCTCGATGATCTCCTCTTCGGTGGCATCGGGGCGGCCGTAGCGGATATTTTCCATCACCGTCCCTGCAAAGAGATAGACATCCTGCTGCACCATCCCGATCTGATCCCGCAGACCCTTTAAGGTATACCGACGGATATCTTCCCCATCGATCTTAATGGTGCCGTCGCTGACTTCATAAAAGCGGGGAATCAGATTGCAAAGGGTGGATTTTCCTGCCCCCGACTCGCCCACCAAAGCGATATATTCGCCGGCGCGCACATCCAAGGTCACCTTGGAGAGAACGACCTTTTCGTGCTCGGGGTAATGGAAGGAAACATCCTCAAAGGAAACATTCCCCTCAAAGCGGGGCGGGGCGATGGCATCGGTTTCATCCACGATCTCGATGGGAACTTCCATCATCTCGCGGAAACGGCCAAAGGCGGTGGCACCGTTTTGGAACTGCTCGGTGAAATTGATCAGCTTACGCACCGGCTCGGTAAAGTTATTGATATAAAGAACAAAGGTGACCAGATCGGTGGCGGTCAACTGCCCATAGGTAATCAATATTGCGCCCGCCACCAGCACCGCGATGGTGATAAAGGTGGTGAAGGCACCCAACCCCGAATGGAAGATGCCCATATTGCGATAGGCAAATTTTTTGGCATCCAGCAGCCCGTCATTGACCACCGCGAATTTTTTGGACTCTTCCCCTTCATTGGCAAAGGATTTGACCACCCGAATGCCCGAAAGGTTATCCTCCATCCCCGCATTGAATTCCGAGATCTTTTCGCGGCTGCGCTTGAATGCCGAGCGCATCTTTATATTGCATTTGGCGGCAAATAAGATCATAATGGGCAAAATCAGCAGAGCAACCACGCCCAACTTCCAATTCAGGCTCATCATAATGATCAAAGATCCGACCAGCTTCATCAGCGAGATGAAGATATCTTCGGGTCCGTGGTGCGCCAACTCGGCAATATCGAAAAGATCGTTGCCGATGCGGCTCATCAGATGCCCGACCTTTTGATTATCATAAAAACTAAAAGATAATTTCTGATAATGCTCAAAAAGCTCGGCGCGCATGGTATATTCCATCTTGGCACCCATCACGTGCCCATAGTTTGCGGTAAAATAAGAGCAATAGGCCTCCAGCGCGATCAAGCCCACCATCGCCGCCGCAATGATCAAGATCCACTTTAATGCATCGGGTCGATGGATGATATCGCCGGTGATCAGCCGCACCAGCAGAGGAATGACCAGCGCGATCCCGCCGCCCAGGGTGGCAAAGAACATATCCGCCCAAAAGAGCTTCCAATGGGGCTTATAGTATGAGATAAACTTCTTAATCATTTTTGTTTTAATTCCTTAATTCTTTCTTTATAGTCCGGAAGGATCTTTTCGATCTCTTTATAAAAAGTGGGGCTATGGTTATGTTGCTTGATATGCGCCAGCTCGTGTACCACCACATAATCGATCGCCCGATCGCTTTTCTCCATCAAATACAGCGAAAAATTAATACTGTTTCTCCCGCTGCAACTGCCGTAGCGGGTGCGTGCCGAGGTGATCCTCACCGCGGTGGGAGCCACCCCCATCTGCGCGGCGTAATAGGCTACCCTTGGGGGCAGATATTCCTTGGCGCGCTTACGCAATGCGGCAATTTCTTCGGCAGAATACTGCTTTTGGTTTTTTTGTTCATCCAATCGGCGATCGATCCACGCTTGGTTCTTTTGGATAAACCGCTCGATCACCGCTTTGGGGCAACCGTAAGGGGCGCGGACCTCCGGCTCGCCTTGGCGGTTGATACAAAGCGCTAACGTTTTACGTTGACTCCATATTATTTTCATACTTTGCTTTACTTTCTATATGTTTTTAAAAGTATAGCACAATTTTTTTAAATTGTGAATAGCATCGTCAGAAAAAAACTCAAAAAAAAGCAGGCAGGAAAGGTCAAAAGCCAAGCAACAAACATCGATGCCGCAATTTTAAGGTCCACCTTCCCCGCCGCCCCCATCATGGCGCAGGTTTTAGCGTGGGTGGTGCTGACCGGAAGACCTTGAAAGGTGGAGAGCAATAAACTGAACGTCCCCGCCAGATCGGCGGCAAAGCCGCTTTGCAGATCCATCTGCACCATCGCGCCGCCCACCTTGCGGATGATCCTGCCGCCGCCCAATAGCGTACCCAAACTGATCACCCCGCTGCATAAAAGCATCAGCCAAAAAGGCAGTTCAAACTCCCCCTGCATCCCTTGGCAAAGCAACAAGACCGAAGCAAATTTGGGGGTATCCTGCAGACCGTGGGCAAAGGCCATCAGCCCCGCCGAGACCACCTGCCCACCCTGCCAGAACCGTTGCGGTGCCCGCAGTTTGCCGAGAAAATAACTAAAAAACCGCCCTCCCAAAAAACCTAAGGAGACCGAAAGGATCAGCCCCGAAACCATCCGCCAGACCGCCACCATCGATACCGCGCCCCCTAAAGCAACGGTCGCGCCCAGAATACTTGCCATCAGCCCGTGGCTCTCGCTGGTGGGGATGCCGAACCGCCAAGCCGCCACCGCCCATAGGATCACCGCCGCCAATGCCGCCGCCAATGCCGCGCCATCGGCCGAAAGATCGCCCATAAAATAAACGGTCTGCGCCACCTTCTGCCCAATCAAAAGTGCCGCCAAGCCGCCCAACGCGTTCATTACCCCCGCCAGCAATACCCCCTGCCGCATCGAAAGGGCGTTGGTCGCCACCGCCGAGGCGATGGCATTGGGCGCATCAGTCCAACCGTTGACAAAGAGAACCCCCAGCGCCGCCACCGCCACAGCGGCAGAGAGCGGAGTGGCAAACAGATCTGAAAATTGCATTAAAAAATCACCTCATAAAAATCTATGAGGTGATGTCCGTTTTTATTTGTGTCAGCGGTACAATCTCATACCCCTCCGCCCGCAGATTGTCGATGAGCGTGCCTAAGATCTGCGCGTTGGTTTGAGAGGTGGAATGGAGCAGTAAAACGCAACCGTTGTGCATTCGGCTCATAATTTTTTGCAGTGCCGCCTGCGGATCGGGTTGATCGTCTTCCACCCAATCGTAATAGGCAAAACTCCAAAAAACGGTTTTCAATCCCAAAAGTTCATTATAGTCCAACGCCCGCGCCGAAAACCGCCCCTGCGGAAAGCGGAAATATCCCGACGGCTCGATGCCGTAGCCCCTTAAGATCTCGTTCCAACCATCCACCTGGGTGCGATAGGCGGAAAGATCGGTCAACTTGGTCATATCGGGATGATGAAGGCTATGATTGCCGATGATCTGCCCCTCCGCCGCCATCCGCCGAACAAGATCCTCATTCTGCTTTAAGAAATTTCCATCCACAAAAAAGGTGGCGGTCACCCCTTTTTCTTTCAGCGTATCCAAGATCGGCGCGTGGGTCCCTTTATCAAACCCCGCATCAAAGGTAATGGAGACCTTTTTGGTTTGGGGCTCGCCGCAATAAAGCACCGTATGCCCGCCGAGATCCACTTCCTTTGCCACCTGCGGTTGCAGATGCTCCTCATTGGGCTGAAAATACCAATCGTAGCCGGTGGGGTCGGCGGTACTTCCGCCCGCGCCGAGGAAAAAGATTCCCGCCACCATCAAAAGCGGAATCGCTAAAAATATCATTAAATCCTTGCCTTTGACCATTCATTTTTCACTCCTTTTTATATATTGTTTGGTTTTCGGGGGCAAAAAATGCGTAATTTTGGCAAAAATATATATGGTATTTTGATGATAAGTCTGTTATAATTTTTCTGTTACGAATTTATATTAAAGAAGGTTTAGGATGAAAAGAGAAGATTTAAGAAATATTGCCATCATCGCCCACGTCGACCACGGCAAGACCACCTTGGTGGATGAGATGCTCAAGCAGGGCGGTGTCTTCCGCGATAACCAAGCGGTTGCCGATCGGGTGATGGACAGCAACGATCTGGAGCGGGAGCGGGGCATTACCATTTTGGCTAAAAATACCGCCGCCCATTGGAACGGAACCAAGATCAATATCGTCGATACTCCGGGCCACGCCGATTTTTCGGGCGAGGTGGAGCGGATCTTGAAGATGGTCAACGGCGTTCTTTTATTGGTGGATTCCTTTGAGGGTGCCATGCCCCAGACCCGCTTTGTTTTGGAAAAGGCGCTGGAGATGGGGCACCAAATTATCGTCGTCGTCAATAAGATCGACCGCCCCGACGCACGCCCCTTGGAAGTGGTAGACGAAGTGTTGGAACTTTTGATCGAGCTGGGTGCCACCGACGAGCAGCTGGATAGCCCCATCCTCTTCTGCTCCGGCAGAGAGGGTACCGCATCGGTCTCCCCCGATCAACCGGGGACCGACCTTGCCCCCTTATTTGATAAAATTTTAGAGCAGATCCCCGCCCCCGAGGGCGAGGACGAAGAACCCTTGCAGATGCTGGTCTCCTCCATCGACTATAATGATTTTGTCGGTCGGATCGGTATCGGCAGAGTGGAGCGCGGTGTCATCCGCCAAAATGAAGAATTGGCGATCTGCAACTATCATCATCCCGAGGAGATCCGCAAAGGGCGGATCCAGGCATTGTTTGCCATCGAAGGGTTAAACCGTGTCCCCATCACCGAAGCCAAGGTGGGCGACATTGTATGCTTTTCGGGCATCGAAAATGTCACCATCGGCGAGACCCTTTGCGCCGCCGATACCCCCGAACCGCTGCCTTTCGTCAAGATCAGCGAACCGACCTTGGAAATGAACTTTATGGTCAACAACAGCCCCTTTGCAGGGCGCGAGGGTAAGTTTGTCACCTCCCGCCATCTCCGCGATCGGCTGATGCGGGAACTGCTGAAGGACGTTTCCCTGCGGGTAGAAGAGGGCGAGACTGCCGATACCTTTAAGGTAGCGGGCCGCGGCGAGATGCACCTTTCCATTTTGATCGAAACGATGCGTCGCGAGGGCTATGAATTTGCCGTCTCGATGCCCCATGTTCTTTATAAAGAGATCGACGGCAAAAAATGCGAACCCATCGAGCACGTTTATATCGACGTTCCCGACGATTGCGTCGGCGCGGTGGTGGAGCGCCTCGGTTCCCGCAAGGGCGAGATGCTTTCGATGGAGCCCAACGGCTCGCGGATGAAGCTGGAATATTTAGTTCCCGCCCGCGGACTCATCGGCTATAAGAGCGATTTCCTCACCGCCACCCGCGGCGAGGGCGTGATGAACACCATCTTCCACGGCTACGAGCCCTTCAAGGGCGAGATCCCCGGCCGCTCCTGCGGTTCGCTGATCGCCTTTGAGACCGGCGAATCGGTCACCTACGGCTTATTTAACGCCCAGGAACGCGGCGCGCTCTTCATCGAAGCGGGCGTCCCCGTCTACGAAGGAATGATCGTGGGGATGAACCCCAAGGGCGACGATATTGCCGTCAACGTTTGCAAACGCAAGCACGTTACCAATATGCGCGCCAGCGGGTCGGACGAAGCGTTGCGCTTGGTTCCGCCCAAGCGGTTGAGTCTGGAGGAATCCATCGAGTTCATCGCCCCCGATGAGCTGATCGAGATCACCCCCACCAACATCCGCCTGCGTAAACGCACCTTGGATAATTCCCAGCGTTTGCGGGAAGCGTCTAAACTAAAGTCATAAAAAAAACCACTCCTTGCGGAGTGGTTTTTCTTTTTACAGAGTCTTAATTGTACTCATTACATAGTCTGCAAACTCGGCACATTTCGCATTTTCGGCTTCGCCGGTGGCGATGACTTTCTTTTCCGTTTCGGTGCAGATGATGAGTGCCTTTTCCAACTTTTCGGCGGCATCCGCTCTGGCGATATGGCGCAGCAGCATCGCCGCGGCTTTGAAGATGCTGGAGGGGTTGGCATATTCCCCTAAGCCCTGCTCGATCAAGCGGGGCGCGGAGCCGTGGACCGCTTCAAACATCGCGTAGGTATCCCCCACATTCGCACTGCCCGCGGTGCCGACACCGCCTTGGATCTGCGCCGCCTCATCGGTGATGATATCACCATAGAGATTGGGCAGAACAAATACTTGGAACTTACTGCGGATGGCGGGGTTGACCAGATTGGCGGTCATAATATCGATATACCAATCCTCGGCGGTGATTTCGGGATAATCGGCGGCAACTTCATGGCAGATTTTAGAGAAATTACCGTCGGTCTTTTTCATAATGTTGGCCTTGGTGACGATCGCCACATTGGTCTTGCCGTTGTTTTTGGCGTATTCAAAGGCGGCCCTTGCGATGCGGCGGGTGCCGGCATCGGTGGTGACCTTAAAGTCCATCGCCAATT
Organism: Clostridia bacterium; assembly: GCA_017440465.1. GTDB lineage: Bacteria > Bacillota > Clostridia > Oscillospirales > QAKW01 > QAKW01. Next base: position 15,584 of record JAFSHF010000003.1, on the reverse strand, counting down.
TTTCGGGGATCTCCACCCCGCGACTGCCCAGGACATATTCGCCCTCGCTGTTCTCGCGGTAGAAGATCCAATCGATATGTTCTTCGGGGACACAGACAGGGCGGACATTGGCATAAAGATCAAGTTCCCGCCGCATCGCCACATTGGCACTCTCTAAATTGCCGCCGTGGGGGGTGGTGGTGGGGCCTTTGAGAATGACATCACATTCTTTCAGCGCCGCCAAGGTATCTTCGGGGATGGCTTTCCCCACCTCTTCCCGCTTTTCCAAGGTCAAGCCTTCGATGGTGCGGATCTCGATCTTGCCCGCTTCAATTTCATCTTTTAAGAGATAGCGCAGGACGCGCTCGCCCTCGCGAGTGATGATGGGGCCGATGCCGTCGCCGCCGCAAACACCGATGACGATCTTTTCCATCGCGGTGAAATCCTTGGCCTTACTCCCTGCGGCAATCCGCTCCTGGCGGGCGATCTGCTCGGTAAGCAGGGCGCGGAATTGCTCGGTTGCAGAATCAATATATGCTTGCATTATGCGTTTTCCTCCTTGGTATAAGCGAGCAGACTTCCCGCTTTGAGAATGGCGATCTGCCGATCGGTAAAGGCGCAGGTCAAGGGGATCTCCAACCCCTTGGTCTCATCGATGAGGGTCATTGCTCCGCGTTCCATACCGGCATAGATGTTTTTGATGGTGAGTTTGTCCCCTTGGTCGATCTTCTCGTAATCGTCGGAATTTTGGAAGGTCAGAGGCATAATCCCCGCATTGATGAGGTTGGCGATATGGATCCGTGCAAAACTCTTGGTAATGACCGCACGCACACCCAAATACAACGGTACCAATGCCGCGTGCTCACGAGAAGAGCCTTGCCCGTAGTTTGCTCCGCCCACAATAATGCTCTGCCCCGCCTCTTTGGCACGTTCAGGGAAGGTCTTATCGCAGACCCCGAAGCAGAACTTCGAAAGATAAGGAATATTGGAGCGGTAGGGCAAGATCTTTGCCCCTGCCGGCATAATATGGTCGGTGGTGATGTTGTCCCCCACCTTCAGCACCAGCTCGGCGGAAAGTTCATCCGCTTGGGGCTTGGCGTCGGGGAATTTTTTAATGTTCGGTCCGCGCAGGATCTCCAGATCCTTGGCTTCTTCGGGAGAAGCGGGGGTGATAATGGCGGAATCATCGATCTTAAATTGCGCGGGTACTTCCACCTTCGGCATCTCGCCCAAGAGGGTGGGATCGGTGATATAGCCGGTCAACGCCGCGGCGACGGCAGTTTCGGGGGAAACCAGATAGACCTTGCCGTCGGCAATACCGCTTCTGCCTTCAAAATTGCGGTTAAAGGTACGCAAGGAAACACCCGCGGAATTGGGCGAAAAGCCCATCCCGATGCAGGGCCCGCAGGCGCACTCCAACACGCGAGCGCCGCTGGCTAAAATATCGGAAAGGGCACCGCAATCGGCGAGCATCGCCAGCACCTGCTTGGAGCCGGGCGAGATGGAAAGGCTGACCTCGGGCGAGATGGTCTTACCCTTCAAAAGCGCCGCCACCTTCAGCATATCATAAAGAGAAGAATTGGTGCAGGAACCGATGCAGACCTGATCCACTTTGGTCCCCTTCAATTCCGAAACCTTGGCGATATTATCGGGGCTATGGGGCTTGGCGATGAGCGGCTCCAAAGTCGAAAGATCGATCTCAATGATGCGGTCATACTCCGCATCGGGATCGCTTGCCAAGGGCTTCCAATCGGCGCCGCGGCCTTCCGCTTCCAAAAAGGCCTTGGTGATCTCATCGGAGGGGAAAATCGAGGTGGTGGCACCCAGCTCGGTACCCATATTGGTGATGGTGGCGCGTTCGGGGACCGAAAGGCTTTGGATGCCTTCTCCGCCCCATTCGATGATATAGCCGACCCCGCCCTTGACCGAAAGGATCCGCAAAATTTCTAAGCTGACATCCTTGGCGGTGACAAAGGGACGGAGCTTGCCCTTAAGATTGACCTTGATCATTTTCGGCATCGTAATATAGTAGGCACCGCCGCCCATCGCGACCGCCACATCCAGGCCGCCCGCGCCAAAGGCGAGCATCCCGATGCCGCCGCCGGTGGGGGTATGGCTATCGGAGCCGATCAATGTTTTACCGGGGATCCCAAACCGCTCCAGATGCACCTGATGGCAGATGCCGTTGCCGGGGCGGGAAAAATAGATGCCGTGTTTTTTGGCAATGGATTGGATGAACCGATGGTCGTCGGCATTTTCAAAGCCCGATTGCAGGGTATTATGGTCGATATAGGCCACGCTCCGCTCGGTGCGGACCCGATCGATGCCCATCGTCTCAAATTCCAAGTATGCCATCGTTCCGGTGGCATCCTGAGTCAAGGTCTGGTCGATCCGCAGAGCGATCTCGGTCCCTGCGATCATCTCCCCCTCCAAAAGGTGTTCCTTAATAATTTTCTGTGCTATTGTCAGTCCCATTGTTTTAGCCTTTCATAATATGTTTTTTCGCATTTTGTGTATGATTCAGGATGGCCGCCTCCGCCGCCTTGGGATCGCGCGCCGCCAAAGCTTCATAGATGACGCGGTGCTCCTCCACCGAATGGGCGGCGCGGCTGTCGTTCTCCACCGAGCGTTTGCGGTAGCGTTGCACTTTTTTATGCAACGGAAGCAGGGTATCGTAGATCACCACGCTGTCGGAGAATTTATAGACCAGTTCGTGGAACTTGCTGTCCATCCCTTTGATATGGTCGGAATCGTGCTTAGTGAGGTAAAATTCCTGCAGATCCAAGGTCTCTTTCAGTTCTTTCAACTGCTCGTCGGTGATCCGCTCGGCGGCGCGGGCGGCGGCATAGCCCTCCAGCCGCAGCCGCAGTTCCATAATATCTTCTAAATCCTCGTGGGTAACACCCAGCACCTTTAAGCCCTTGCCGTGTTCTTCCACCAAGTGCTCCTGCTGCAGGCGACGCAACGCTTCGCGGACCGGCGTTCTGCTGACGCCGAGGTCCTGGCAGATCTCCATCTCCACAAGGATCTCGCCGCGGGCGTATTTCCCGCTCAAAATATCGCTTTCCAGCCGCTCAAAGACCTGATCGGCCAAGGTGTGGTTTTTATGTTCAAGCATTTTTTAATCTCCCTTCGGAAAGTTCTGCCGCCTTGGCTTCCAATTCGCTGTTGGAAAGGGCTGTCTGGCGGCCGTCTTCATATTCCCGATCCACCCATTCCTTCATCGCGATGACCAGCGGATCCCGCTTGGTGAAGGCGTCGGCGCCTTGCAGTTTATAATGCTCATTCAGCCAATAGGCAATGCCCGCCAAGCCCGAGGTCTTGCTGACCAGCACCGATGCGGGGCGGTTTAAGATCTTCTCGGTATCGAAAATATTATAAATTTCTTGGTCTTTCAGCAAGCCGTCGGCGTGGATGCCCGCCTTGGTGACGTTGAAATTCTGCCCGATAAAGGGGGTCATCGGCGGGATCTGATAGCCGATCTCCTTTTTGAAGAATTCGGCGATCTCGGTAATGGCGGTGGTATCCATACCGTCCAGCGAGCCGCGGAGCGATGCATACTGCATCACCATTGCTTCCAGCGGAACGTTACCGGTCCGCTCCCCGATGCCCAAAAGCGAGCAGTTGACGGAGGAAGCGCCATACAGCCAAGCGGTAGATGCATTGGCGACCGCAAGATAGAAATCGTTGTGCCCGTGCCATTCCAGCATCTCGCTGGGGACGTCGGCATAATGACGCAGACCGTAAATAATGCCGGGCACGCTGCGGGGCAGAGAAACCTCGGTATAGGGTACGCCGTAGCCCATCGTGTCGCAGGCGCGGATGCGGACAGGGATGCCTGCGTCGCGGCTCATCTTCATCAACTCATTGATAAAGGGGACCACAAAGCCATAAAAATCGGCGCGGGTAATATCTTCCAGATGGCAGCGGGGCATAATGCCCGCCTCAAAGGCCTGCGCCACGGTTGCCAGATATTGATCCATCGCCTGCCGGCGGGTCATCTTGAGCTTATTGAAGATATGATAATCGCTGCAGGAGACCAAAATGCCGGTCTCGCGGATCCCCAAATCCTTGACCAAATTGAAATCTTCCTTGGTGGCGCGGATCCAGGTGGTGATCTCGGGGAACTTCAGCCCCAGCTCCTGGCATTTCCGCAACGCTTCCCGATCCTTTTCGCTGTAGACGAACATCTCGGTCTGGCGGATGATGCCAAAGGGCCCGCCCAACTTGGAGAGCAGCTTATAGATCTTAACGATCTGATCCACCGAATAGGGCTCCACCGATTGCATTCCATCCCGCAAGGAGGTATCGGTGATCCAGATCTCCTTGGGCATCTCGATGGGAACGCGGCGATGGTTGAAGGTCACCTTGGGGATCTCGCTATAGGTATAAAGATCCCGATACAGGTTGGGGTTTGCCACATCCTGCAGATCGTATTTATAGTTTTCATCTTCCAGCAGATTGCTGATCTGAGATAATTCCGGCATTTTTGTGTTCTCCTTTCAGGAAATACTCTTATTATTGTATACAATTATACTATCATTATATTATGCTGTCAATAGAGTATATGCCGAAAAATGTATTTCTATCAATAAATTTTTGATACATTTACCCAAAATCGACCAAACAAAAAAAGAACCTGCCAAGGCAGGTTCTTTCTTATATTAGGCGGTCTGCGCCCATTTCATCGATTCTTAGTAATTCTCAGCTCTTACCTCAAAGTAAGACTTGGGATGTGCACATACGGGACATACTTCCGGTGCCTTCTTGCCCATCACCAGATGGCCGCAGTTGCGGCATTCCCACATGGTCTCTTCGCTCTTCTCGAAGACCTTCTGCATCTCCACATTGGAAAGCAGGGCGCGATAACGCTCTTCGTGGGTCTTCTCGATGGCGGCGACAGCGCGGAACTGATATGCCAAGGTGGTGAAGCCTTCTTCTTCGGCTTCTTTGGCAAAGGTAGAATACATATCGGTCCACTCATAGTTTTCGCCTTCGGCGGCGGCCAGCAGGTTGGCGGCGGTGTCACCCAACTCGCCTAATGCCTTGAACCACATTTTGGCGTGTTCTTTCTCATTATCGGCAGTCTTTTGGAAGATAGCCGCGATCTGCTCGTAGCCTTCCTTTTTGGCGACAGAAGCAAAGTAGGTATACTTATTTCTCGCCTGGCTTTCGCCTGCAAATGCAGTCATCAGATTTTTTTCGGTTTTAGATCCTTTCAGTTCCATAGTGTTTCTCCTTTTTTATAATTTAAAATTATTATTGACATTTTGGGCAGGTATAATGCACTGCCAATTCATATTCGTTGATGGGAAAGCCCAGCCGCTGCTGCATTTCCTCCATCAAGCCCTCCGAAGGGTGATCGGAAACCGCTCCGCATCCATCGCATATTAAATGAATATGCGGGATAATGCTCTTATCATAACAATCGGTGTGGCCGCAGAAGGTGATCTTCTTGATCTCCCCCTCCTCTGCCAAGCGGATCAGATTATTATACACCGTCGCCAGCGCGATGCCGGGCAGTTCTTTTTTTGCCAACTGATAAAGTTCATCCGCTGTCAGATGCCGCTTGGATTCCCGAATCAACCGCAGGATCAATGCACGTTGCTTGGTCATGTTTGGTCCTCCGTTTTTGGAATCATTCTAAATTCTATAGATAGTATACCACCGACTTTTCTCTTTGTCAATACATTTTTTAGAATAATTCTAAAAAAATTCCGCAGTGCTTGAAACACTGCGGAATTTTTATTTATTTGTTATTTTCTTTTCTATAAAGGAAGGTGACCACTTGACCGCGGGTGCAGGTGGAATCGGGGCCGAAATGAGTGGCATCCATTCCGTTGGTGATTTCATTTTTCACCGCCCAAAGAACCGCATCATAGAAATAATCGGTCTTTTTAACGTCCTTAAAGGGATTGCTGCCCGAAACCTTGGGCTTGCCTGCCGCGCGATACAGGAAGGTAACGATCTGACCGCGGGTGCAGGTGGAATCGGGTGCAAAATGGGTGGCATCCATACCGTTGGTGATTCCATTTTCTACCGCCCAAAGAACTGCATCATAGAAATAATCGGTCTTTTTGACATCCTTGAAGGGATTGCTGCCCGAAGCCTTGGGCTTGCCTGCCGCGCGCCACAGGAATGTGACAACTTGGCCGCGGGTGCAGCCGTTGGCGGGTGCAAAATGGGTGGCATCCATCCCGTTGGTGATTTCTTTTTCTACCGCCCAGAGCACCGGCTCGCAGAAATAATCGGCAAGCTTGACATCTTTAAACGGATTGGTCCGCTTGGTTCCCGCTGCGGTGATTGTTTCGGTCTTTTTGCAGACAGAGCAGGTGCGGGTCTTGGTGCCGTCCTTGGTGGCAGTGGCATCGCCGTTATAAACATAGTCGCCGAATTTATGGCCTGCCAACGCGCCATAGGAAACGCCGCAAACCGCGCACTTTGCCTTTTCCTTGCAGGTGGCGGTACCGCCCTTATGCGCGGCGGGGGTGCGGGTCTTGCCGCAATCATTGCAATCCTTATCGCAAGCGTTGGTATATTTATGAGAAGGAACTGCGCCGGTCAATGCCTGCAGGGTTGTGGCGACCTTGCCTTCGGTGAAGTAGGTATCGCATACATCGCAGAAATAATGGGCTGCGACGCTTGCTTCCAGCTTACTCTGGGTATGAACTTCGGGCTTTGCTTCGATCAGCGTGCCATAGGTATGGCCTGCGGCGATCTTGCCTGCGCCGATCTTCCAAGCATCCAGATCGGTAATTTCGGTGGTGGCGGCAGTATCTTCAAAGTGCTTGCCGCAAACGCAATCGTAGTAGTCCTTCCAACCGTCTGTGGTGCAGTTTGCTTTTTGACCGGGAACGACGGTGCACTTATGCACTTCCACCTCCGGCGAAGCAACGACAACATAGGAGCGGTCATCTTCGACGGTGATCTCTCCTACTTCCCAAGCCGTTCCGTCTACCGTCACGCTGAGAGGAGCTGACAGCCGATGGGTGTGACCCACGCTGCCATCCACATAGATCGGGTTTTGATACCGATAGGTACCCGCCTCAAAGGTATCGCCGTCATAGGCGACCCAATCGCCCTCTTCTTTAATATACCAGCCCTGCAACGAGCCGCCGCCGAAGCGAGCCTCTCCGCCTTCGGTAATGGAGAAGGTAACGTCCTTGACCTCTTCCCCATAGGAAGGGGCCGCCATATTGGAGCTGGCGACAACCGTATGGAGTTCTTCGCGATTGGCGGGATTGATATAGATTACCGCAATGCTGATAATGATTTCTTTATAGGTGCCTTCTGCATCGGTAACCCGCAGAGTTGCGCTTTGGGTATATACAGAAGCGGTAGGAGTACCGCTGACCGTACCGTCGGCAGCGACATTCAGCCAGGCCGGTCCAAACTCCTTGGAGAAGGTATAGGGAGCCACACCGCCCGAAACTGCATCGGCGACCGAAAAGCTTACGATTGCCCGATCGGCATAGCCTTGGGGGATATCATATTCATTACTATCGATAAAAAGTAATTCCGGTACCGGCGGCAATTCGACGGTAAATTCGGGAGAGGTCATATAGCCGTAGCAATAGCTGTCATAGTTGTCGAACCCATCATTAGTCCAAATTTGACCGTCGATGGTAATGTTTACCTCATCGGCAAACTGATAGACAGCACCGTTGGCGCCGTCGATCCGCAGCTGGTTGGAATAGCGGTAGGTTCCTTCCACAAAGGTAACACCGTTATACCCCACCCATTCTTCGCCGTTCTTCTTTTCCCAATAGCCCATCGAGCCGGGAACATTACATCCCACTCCCTCGGTAAAGGTAAAATCAAAGGCGGTTTTTACCGCATCGCCATAAGCAGGGGTGCCGATATTCGAGGTGCCGACCACAGTATCGATCTTGGTGCGCAGGGCGGGATCCATCAAGGTATCGGTGACCCAGACGGTGATCTCCTGAAATTCCCCTTCGCTGTCGGTGACGCGAATGACTAAATCGTCGTTTTCTTCCACCTCCGTAGGCGTACCGCTGATAGTACCATCGGCAGCCACATTGATCCAAGCAGGGCCGGAGGTCTTGGAGAAGGTATAGGGAGCTACACCGCCGACAACCGATTCCGCGACCGAAAAGCCTGCAATCGCTGTATTCGTATAAACCTTTTTGATATCAAAGGAATAGCTGTCATTGAAGACCAGCGGGATCTTTTTCCATTCCACCGTAAATTCGGGGGAAGTCATATAGCCATAGAGATAGGTATTATAATCATAAAAGGTGTCGTGGGTCCATTGTTTGCCGTCGATGGTGATCTCCACCGTCTCATCGAACTTATATTGTTCGCCCAAGGGGGAATTGATTCGCAGCTGATTGGAATAGCGATAAGTCCCTTCGGAAAAGGTGGAAGAATCATACCGCTCCCAATCTTCGCCGTTCTTCTTTTCCCAATAGCCCATCGAGCCGGGAACGCTGCACTGAGTTCCTTCGGTAAATGTAAAATCAAACGCCGTTTGCACAACATCGCCATATTCCGGCGCACCCATATTCGAGGTGCCGGTTACAACGCTGATCACCGTTCGTGTATCTTCTGCGGCAAACGCCGCAAAGGGCATCATCCCCAAAAGAACTACAACGGCGATCAATAAAGATATAATTCGTTTTTTCATCATCGTTTTCCTCCGTTATTTATTTTTCCTTTCGGTAAAGGAAGGTGACCACTTGACCGCGGGTGCAGGTGGAATCGGGGCCGAAATGAGTGGCATCCATTCCGTTGGTGATTTCATTTTTCACCGCCCAAAGAACCGCATCATAGAAATAATCGGTCTTTTTAACATCCTTAAAGGGATTGCTGCCCGAAACCTTGGGCTTACCTGCCGCGCGATACAGGAAGGTGACGATCTGACCGCGGGTGCAGGTGGCATCGGGGGCAAAATGAGTCGCATCCATGCCGTTGGTGATTCCTTTTTCTACCGCCCAAAGAACGGCATCATAGAAATAATCGCCCTTTTTGACATCCTTGAAGGGATTGCTGCCCGAAGCCTTGGGCTTGCCTGCCGCGCGCCACAAGAATGTGACGACCTGACCGCGAGTGCAACTGTTATTGGGCGCAAAATGGGTCGCGTCCATTCCGTTGGTGATTTCCTTTTCTACTGCCCAGAGCACCGGAGCATAGAAATAATCAGATTTTTTGACATCCACAAAGGGATTGGTCATCGGGGCTTTGGCTTCCCAAGCAGCATAGAGGGTCATATCGCCGCTGACGGCGGTATTGAAATTATAGGCAGCGCCGTTGAGGGTCCAGCCCTTAAATACATAGCCGCTCTTGGTAGGATCGGCGGGCTTGGTGACTTTCTTGCCGAAATCCAATTTCTGCGCCGCCACCGCAGAGCCGCCGTTGGAATGAAAGGTAACGGTATATTTTGCGGGAGGATTCAAAAAGTAAACGCCACGAAATACCTCTCCTAAATTACTCTCCATATACTCGATCGCATTTTCAAAGGAAACGTCATCACGAACCAAATGATCCAATACATAGCCGTCCTTAGCACTAAAGGCGATCACCGCCGCATAATATTTATCGGCCGAAAATGTTCCGCTCGCTTCGCGGATCTTTGACGGATCTTCCCCTTCTAAATCTTGAATGCTATTGGCTTCAAAGAGTACGGTCTCTTCAATATGGATGCGGTCGTTGCCTTTCACCACCGCATTTGCAACCGCTTTTCCGCTCTGATAGCCCTCTAAGCGCAAGGTGACCTTCCCCACCGAAGCAGGCGGCTGAATATTGGGGTTATCGACGATCACAAAGGTGGGCGAAACAAAGAAGATCATGGAATAATTATAGGCAACGGTCGGTTTCCCTGTCCCGTTTTCCGGAGTCCATGCCTGACCGTTGACGGTCAGGGTAACGGGATCGCCCAATACAGATTCATTGTCGGGATCCGACCGTTCATCAATCCGCACCTGCGTAGCGATACGCCATTCGCCCGGAGTGAACCGACCGGTATTATCATTGACCCAGGTATCCCCCTCTTTTCTCTGCCACCGCAGATTACCGGTAGAGTCTGTAACATATGCCGGATGACCATTGGTCGTGTTGATTTGAGGAATGCTCTTTTTCCCATAAAGTACCGGAATACTTGCCAGATCCTCCGAAGAAGCTTCCACATCAAAGACTTCCGCACGACTGTCCTTATTCTTCCAAACCGCTGTTACGGTGATATCCTGGAATACATGGATGGTTTCGTCCGGATACCAATCATTCGAATCGGTGCTGATCTTCCAGCACTTAAATACCTGGCTGCTGTAAGGCGCGGTAAAACCGCAGGCGGGAAGGGTATATTCGCCCGCGATATTATTCACCGCCGCCATGGTGCCCGAACCGCTGCCGGCACTAAAGGTAACGGTATGACCCTCCAACGCAGGGAAGGTATATTCAATCGAAATATAGCTCGGGGTTCTCCACTGAAGGTGCGCATTCTGCCCGTTGACGGTTATCGCCGGATTAACAGCGAACTCATTCTCGCTGCTATCACTCAACAACAATACACGAACGGTATAGACCTTACCTATCTCAAACGGTTGGTCGGCGGGTGCAGGAGTATCGCCACAGAACCAGACAACCCCATTTTCCTGACATTCACCATAAGTATCATCTTCGACATCCAAGACAATACCATCGGTATCCAAATTGACCGCATAAGCAGGATACCGCCCTGCCTCAGGGGGCTTAACACGAACGGCAACCGATTGAATGGTTGTCGCCGCCGCTGCCGAGAAGGGCATAATGCCCAGCAACAGCACCGTTATCAATAAAATACTCAGGATTCTTTTTTTCATCTGCGTTTCCTCCCTTGACGAACTTTTCTCTCTAAGTTATAATAAAGTAGACACTATAACTACAGTTTTATTATAGAAGAAAGTTTTGCCCTTGTCCCCACCCACCCTTTTTGAAAAGGGTGGGAAATGAAAAAATATTTTTTATTGGGGGTGGGAAAACGGGTAGGAAGAAAGGAGAAGCCAAATGAAAAAGCAAATTTTTGCCGCAGGGTTTTTGCCCTTGCTTTTATTGCTTTGCTCCTGCGCAGGCGGGCAGGGCGGCGGGATCACCACCCTTTACGGCATCCTGGCGGTCTGCTCTTTGCTGCTCTTTTTGGGCTATTCCTTTTTGATCAAGGCGAAAGAACGCTGGCTGCTTTTGCTCTTCGGTTCGGTGGCGGTCGTCAACTTAGGATATTTCCTTTTGGCGCTTTCCCAAACGGTCTCCCAAGCGTTGATGGCCAATCGGCTTTCTTATCTCGGCTCGGTCTTTCTTCCCTTGGCGATGCTGATGAGCATCCTGCGGGTCTGCGATCTGCATTATAAAAAATGGTTGCCCTATGCGCTCTTTGCGCTGGGCGGTATCGTCTTTCTGATCGCCGCCAGCCCCGGAATTCTTCCAATTTATTATAAAGAGGTCTCCATCGCCACCGTCAACGGTGCCACCGCGCTGGTCAAGGTCTACGGTCCGTTGCATAATCTTTACCTCTTTTATCTTTTAGGCTATTTCAGTGCGATGATCGCCGCCATTATCCACTCCGCTTCCAAAAAGAAGCTTCGCTCCCGCGCCCACGCCATCATTTTGGCTTCGGCGGTCTTTATCAATCTCTTCCTTTGGCTTTTGGAAAAATTCATCGAGTTCGGGTTTGAACCCCTTGCCCTTTCCTATATCATCAGCGAACTGTTCCTTTTGGGGCTTTATATGATGCTGCAGGAGGTGGAATGGGCGCACCCCGCTCCCACCGTCGATCAAAAAATGCGGGAGCAATTTCATCAGCGGCTCGGGACCCTTACCAAGACCGAGCGCAAGATCTTCGATCTTTATATTGAAGGAAAATCCTCTGCCGAGATCCTGCAACTGCTGGAGATCAAAGAGAATACCCTGAAATATCATAATAAAAACATCTACAGTAAAATGGAGATCTCCAAGCGCAAAGAACTCATCGAGCAAGGAAGAAAATACATATAAAAAAGGCCGAGTGCAATGCACTCGGCCTTTCTTTTTGCAATTATTCAAATAAGCTTTTACCGCTCATTTCGGCGGGGATGGGGAGATCCAGCCATTCCAGCATGGTGGGAGCGATATCGCAAAGCTTGCCGCCTTCGCGGAGCTTGCAATCATAATTATAGACAATGAAGGGAACGGGGTTGGTGGTATGAGCGGTAAAGGGGGAACCGTCTACATCCACCATCCGATCGGCATTGCCGTGGTCGGCGGTGATAAAGAGAGCACCGTCCATCTTCTTGACCGCATCCGCCACCTTGCCGACGCAGGTATCCACTGCCTCGACCGCGGCGACCGCCGCTTCAAAGACACCGGTATGGCCCACCATATCGCAGTTGGCAAAGTTCAGAATGACCACATCATACTTGCCGCTTTCGATATGAGCGACCGCCTTTTCGCAGACCTCATAGGCGCTCATTTCGGGTTGCAGATCGTAGGTCGCGACCTTGGGGGAGGCGATCAGCTCGCGATCCTCCCCTTCCGAAACGGTCTCCACGCCGCCGTTGAAGAAGAAGGTGACGTGAGCATATTTTTCGGTCTCGGCGATGCGCAGCTGGGTCTTACCCATCTTCGCTAAATATTCACCGAGGGTATTTTCCAGCGATTGGGGTTTAAATGCCACCTGCACATTGGGCATCGACGCATCGTATTGAGTCATACAGACAAAATAGAGCGGGAAGCAACCGTTTTTCCGCTCAAAGCCGTCGAAAGCGGGGTCGACCAGGGTGCGGGTGATCTCGCGGGCGCGGTCGGGGCGGAAGTTAAAGAAGACCACACTGTCGTTTTCGTTGATGGTCGCATTTTCCGCGCAGACGGTGGGCAGGACAAATTCATCGGTCACATTCTTGCCTTCGGCGTCGATCGTCTCATACGAAGCCTTGATGGCGGCAACGGGATCGGCATTTTTAATACCTTCGCCGTAGCAGAGCGCGGCATACGCCTTTTCCACCCGCTCCCAACGATTATCGCGGTCCATTACATAGTAACGACCCATGACGGTGGCGACTTGACCCACACCGATCTCCTTGCACTTGGCAACGCACTCGGCGACAAAATCGGCACCGCTGGCAGGAGGAACATCACGGCCGTCCAAAAAGCAATGGATATAGACTTTGGTCAGTCCGTTTTTCTTTGCCATCTCCAGCAGAGCCCAAAGATGGCTGTTATGGGAATGAACGCCGCCGTCGCTCATCAGCCCCATCAGATGCAGGGCGGAGCCGTTTTCCTTGGCGTTGTTCATCGCGCCCATCAGCGCTTCATTTTCAAAGAAATCCCCATCGATGGTGCTCTTGGTGATGCGGGTCAATTCTTGGTAGACCACGCGGCCGGCACCGATATTGGTATGACCGACCTCGCTGTTGCCCATCTGCCCGTCGGGCAGGCCGACATCCATTCCCGATGCGCCGATGGCGGTGATGGGGCAGGATTCGGAAAGCGCGTCCATATTGGGGGTTTTGGCGGCGTGGATGGCGTTGCCGTCCAACACGGCGTTATTGCCGTAGCCGTCTAAGATACACAATACTAAAGGTTTTTTCATTTTTACTTTACCGCCTTAACAATAATCGAAAAATCTTCGGCTTTCAAAGAAGCACCGCCGATCAAGCCGCCGTCCACATTCTCTTTGGCGAGCAGTTCCTCGGCGTTTTTGGGGTTCATCGAACCGCCGTATTGAACGGTGATGTTCTCCGCCGCCTCTGCGCCGAACATTTCGGCGACCGCGGCGCGGACATAGCCGTTGCCTTCATCCGCCTGCTCGGCAGTGGCGGTAACACCGGTACCGATCGCCCAGACCGGCTCATAAGCAATGATGACGTTCTTCAGTTGCTCGGCGGTGACGTTGGTCAGCACCATCTTGGTCTGATATTTCAGCAGGGTCTCGGTATAGCCCAGCTCTCTTTGCTCCAAGGTCTCTCCGACGCAGACAATGGCTTTCAGCCCTGCATTGAGAGCCGCCAAGGTACGCAGGTTGACGGTCTGATCGGTCTCGCCGAAATATTGGCGACGCTCACTATGGCCGATGACCACGTATTCCACACCGCAGGCGGTCAGCATCTCGGCGGAAACTTCGCCGGTATAGGCACCGTTTGCCTTGAAGTGCACGTTCTCGGCACCGATCTTGATATTGGAACCCTTGGCAGCCTCGATGGCGGCGGCGATATCCACATAGGGAACGCAAAGAACCACATCGCAAGCGGCACCGGCGACCAGCGGCTTCATCTCATTGATCAATGCGGTGGTCTCGGCAGGGGTCTTGTTCATTTTCCAGTTTCCTGCAATTACATAGTTTCTCATTTTTCTTTTTCTCCTAATTTTTTATAAACATCGAAACAAAGGGCTGTTTCATTTAGATGCAAAACTCATTTTCTCGAACCGACGGCGTATGTCGATACGGCGAGGGGCGAAAAATGGGTTTGGCGCTAAATGCGGCAGCCCTATAAATTCTTATTTATTGTTCAGAGCAGCAATACCGGGCAGTTCTTTACCCTCGAGAAATTCGAGAGAAGCACCGCCGCCGGTGGAGATGTGGGTCATCTGATCACCGAAGCCCAGGGTGTTGACAGCCGCAGCACTGTCGCCACCGCCGATGACGGTAACGGCATCGGTCTCCGCCATGGCCTTGGCAACCGCCATGGTACCCTTGGCAAGAGTGGGGTTCTCAAATACGCCCATAGGACCGTTCCAGACCACGGTCTTGGCAGACTTGACAGCCTCAGCAAAAAGTTCCGCGGTCTTAGGACCGATATCCAAACTCATCATATCGGCAGGAATCTTATCGGCATCCACAACCTCGACCGCGATCTCCGCATCGATGGGGTTGGGGAAATCTTTAGCGATGGTGCAATCGATGGGCAGCAGGATCTTAACGCCCTTTTCTTCGGCTTGCTTGAGCATATCCTTGCAGTAGTCGATCTTGGTCTCATCCAGCAAAGAGGTACCGACGGAATAACCCTTGGCGGCCAGGAAAGTATAAGCCATACCGCCGCCGATGATGAGGGTGTCGGCTTTCTTCAGCAGGTTTTCGATAACAGTCAGCTTATCGGCAACCTTCGCGCCGCCCAGAATGGTAACGAAGGGACGCTCGGGGGCATCCACTGCGTTGCCCAGATATTGCAGTTCTTTACCGATCAGATAACCGGCAACCGCTTCTTTCACATAGTTTACAACGCCGACGGTGGAGCAATGGGCGCGGTGGGCAGTACCGAACGCATCGTTGACAAAGATATCCGCCAAAGAGCCCAGCTCTTTGCTGAATTCTTCGCCGTTCTTGGTTTCTTCGGCACGATAGCGGGTGTTCTGCAGCGGAACCACATCGCCGTCCTTCATTGCGGCAACCGCCGCCTTGGCATTCTCGCCGACCACATTATCATCGGCGGCGAAAACAACTTCCTTGCCCAGCTTTTCGGAAAGGCGGGCGGCTACGGGAGCCAAGGAACATTCGGGCTTGGGTTCGCCCTTGGGCTTGCCCATATGGGAGCAAAGGATGACCTTGCCGCCATCGGCGATCAGCTTTTTAATGGTAGGCAGAGCCGCATTGATGCGGTTTTCATCGGTGATGACACCGTTTTTGAGGGGAACATTGAAGT
>JAFSHF010000032.1 GCA_017440465.1 Clostridia bacterium | reverse complement strand
CCCGCGCGATGATCTTGCCGCCGATGCACGCCTGAATAGGCACTTCAAAAAGCTGGCGGGGGATATGCTCCTTGAGTTTTTCGGCGATGCGGCGGGCGCGGGGATAGGCCTTATCGGTATGAACGATAAAGGAAAGGGCGTCCACAATGTCGCCGTTGAGCATAATATCCAGCTTGACCAGCTTGGATTCGCGGTAGTCCGCCAATTCATAATCCAGCGAGGCATAGCCGCGGGTGCGGGATTTTAAGGTATCAAAAAAGTCGTAGATAATTTCGCCCAAGGGCAGTTCATAATGCAAGGTGACGCGGTCGGCATCCAGATAGCTGGTATTGGTATAGATGCCGCGGCGGTCCTGGCAAAGCTCCATAATATTGCCGATAAACTCCTTGGGGGTCAGAATATCCGCCTTGACAAAGGGTTCTTCGGTCATCATGATCGAACCGGCATCGGGGTAGTTGGTGGGGTTATCGATCATCAGTACACTGCCGTCGGTCTTGGTGACCCGATAAATAACCGAGGGGGCGGTGGTGATGATATCGATCTGAAATTCCCGCTCGATCCGCTCCTGGATGATCTCCATATGCAAAAGACCCAAAAAGCCGCAACGGAACCCAAAGCCCAAAGCAATGGAGGTTTCGGGCTCGAATAGGAAGGAAGCATCGTTGAGTTTGAGTTTTGCCAAGGCTTCTTTTAAATCATCGTACCGCGCGCCGTCGACGGGATAGATGCCCGAAAAGACCATCGGGGTGCAGGGCTTATAGCCCGGCAGGGCCTCTTCGCAGGGGCGGTCCGCCAAGGTGACGGTATCGCCCACGCGGGTATCCTCCACGCTCTTGATGGAGGCGGTGAGGTACCCGACCTGCCCCGCTTGCAACAGTCCTGTGGACTCAAAGCCCAGAGGGCGCAGGTAGCCGCATTCCACCACATCGAATTCCGCGCCGGTGGCGACCATACGGATGCGGTCGCCCGCCTTGAGGGTCCCCTCCACCATACGGATGTATACAATGACACCCTTATAGCTATCATAATAACTGTCGAAGATCAAGGCGGAAAGGGGTGCGTCGGGGTCGCCCTTGGGGGCGGGGATCTGCTCCACCACCGCTTCCAAGACCGATTGCATATTGATATTATTCTTGGCGGAAACGCGGGGGGCATCCAGGGCGGGGATGCCGATGACATCCTCGATCTCCTGTGCCACCCGCTCGGGATCGGCGGCAGGCAGATCGATCTTGTTGATGACGGGGATCAGTTCCAGATCGTTATCCAGCGCAATATATGTATTGGCGAGGGTCTGGGCTTCGATGCCCTGGGAGGCATCCACCACCAGCACCGCCCCTTCGCAGGCGGCAAGGGCGCGGGAAACTTCGTAGTTGAAGTCCACATGCCCCGGCGTGTCGATGAGGTTGATCTCATAATCCTCGCCGTTTTGAGCGTGGTAATCCAAGCGGACGGCGCGGGCTTTGATGGTAATACCCCGCTCCCGCTCCAGCTCCATATTATCAAGCAGTTGGTCTTCCATCTCTCGCTTGTCCACCGTATTGCAAAGCTCCAAAAGCCGATCGGCGATGGTGGATTTGCCGTGGTCGATATGGGCGATGATGGAAAAGTTACGAATGTTCTTTTGGTTCACTGAAAAATCTCCTGAATAAATGGTTTATAGCCCGCATCCCCCATCACCGAATGGGTTCCTGCGGCCGCCGCGTTGATGCCCCAAAGCACCAGGGCGGAAAGTATCAAAATCAGAATAGTAATAAAAAACGTTCTCATAAGAGAAGTTTTTCCGCAAAAAGAGGGGATTATTCTTCGTCGTCGATCTCCGGCAGGTCTGAAAGGAACTCATTGAGATGGGAAAGATCCGGTGCGGCGACCTCTTCGATGGGATCTTCTTTCGGCAGTTGAGAAAGCCGCTTGAGGATATAAACAGCCAGCGGGAGCAGTACCAACGCCAGCAGGAAGAAATGCAGTTCCGAGAAGGTTAAGGTTTTGAAGCCTTTGAGCAGTTGACCCACCATCACCGGCAGGAAGACACCCCAAGAAAAGATGACCGCAAGCCCTGCGGTGGCGCAAAGGCGTTGGCGGGTGCTGAATCCGTCTGCCGCGGGCTTGAGCAACGCCAAAATGAAAAGTAAAAAGGCGCAGAGCCCTAAGGTGAGCAGGATATATTCGCTGTTATGGATATATTTATAGGTCTGCCAGAAATAAGAAAGGATCATTCCGCCCAAATGGAGAACGGGCAATGCCGCCCAAAGTCCTAAGGTCTTGCCCTTGACCGCCCGATTGCCCAAAAGGATCCAAAGGACTCCCGCGATGATGCCTAAGATGGCAACAATGCGGTTGAGCCGATCGGCGAAGTTGAGAAAGCGATGGATCCCATCGGCAAAGGCGAGCAGGCCCAGCAGAATGAAATAGGTGCGGTGGCTTTTCTTGGTGAAAAGCGCGCCGAACTCCGTCTCTCTCTTTTTGCCGCCGAAACCGCAGATAACGATCCAAAGCGTGCCCAACCCCAGCGCGACGATCAAGCCGATGTTTAAAAGGGTAGAGAATATCCCCATTTTAAAAAAGCCCGCTTCATCGATGGTAAAGAAATATTGCAATAGACGCAAAATGCCTGCGGCGATGCCGAAAATGGTGGCGCCTGCCAGGCAGGATTTGATCTTCATAAGGTAGTTGCTCCTTTACATAATTATACAGATAATATTATATTATTTTTTTAGGTAAATGTAAATAGATTTTTTGCCACCAAGAGAGTTTTTTTCATCCCTTGCTTGCAATCGGAATGAAACTATGTTAAAATATGTGTTTAGAATAACATTGCGAGGAAAAAGTATGATCATTATTGAAGATTATAAGCAAAAATTCAATGAATTCAAAAAAGATTTAGAGACCTTGGAAAAGGCGTTGAAGATCACCGAACTGCGGGTCAAGATCGAAGAGGACGAAGCCTTGACCGCGGCGGCGGGCTTTTGGGATGATATTGCCAATTCCCAAAAGGTGCTGCAGGTCATCAAGAACAATAAAAAGACGGTCGAAAACTATGAAAAGTTGGTCTCTGCCCACGAAGATCTGGGTGCTCTGCTGGAGATGGCAGAGATGGATCTGGAAACTATGGAGGAAGAGGTTGTCAACGAGTTTTCCGCCTATGAAAAGCGGTTGGAAGCGGCGAACCTGCAGACCCTCTTGAGCGGGGAATTTGACCAAAATAACGCCATTCTCACCTTCCACGCCGGAGCCGGCGGTACCGAGGCGCAGGATTGGGTGGAGATGCTGTATCGGATGTATCTGCGCTTTGCCCAACGGCACGATTACAAGGTCACCGTTCTGGATTATCTCGATGGCGATGAAGCAGGCATCAAGAGCGCGTCCATTCTGGTGGAAGGGCAATATGCCTATGGTTATCTCAAGAGCGAGATGGGTGTGCACCGCTTGGTGCGTGTCTCTCCCTTTGATGCGTCGGGGCGCCGCCAGACCTCCTTTGCATCGGTGGAAGTGATGCCCGAAATCGATGATAGCGTCGAGGTGGAGATCCGCCCCGAAGATATTAAAATGGAAGTGTTCCGTTCCAGCGGTGCGGGCGGTCAAAAGGTCAATAAGACCAGCTCCGCCGTGCGCCTGATCCACCTGCCCACCGGCATTGTGGTCTCCTGCCAGAATGAACGCAGCCAGTTCCAAAACCGCGATATGTGTATGAAGATGCTCAAGTCCAAGCTGATCGAGATCAAAGAGCGTGAAAACCTGGAGAAGATCGAAGATATCAAGGGCGACCAAATGAGCAACGGCTGGGGCAGCCAGATCCGCTCCTATGTATTTATGCCCTATACCTTGGCGAAGGATCATCGCACCAATTTCGAGATGGGTAATATTAATGCAGTGATGGACGGAGATATCGATGGATTCATAAACGCCTACCTGATCCACCTCTCTCACCAATAAAAACTGCTGAAATCGGCGCAGACCGACAAATATAAGGAAAGAACCTGCCAAAAGGCAGGTTCTTTTTTGATGTCTTCGTGTCGATAGGACCGCTCGGCGTATCGCATACGCCGTCGGGTTCCTCTCAACACGATCTGCATCCGATTTGAGCAGTTTTCAAACGAAAATAAAAGAAACGAGAAAGAAACAACAAGAAATGTAAAGGAAATATTTCTTTTAAAGAAATGTAAAGAAATAAAAGAAATGTAAAAACAGCCTGCCGATTGCGGCAGGCTGTTTTTGTTTGACAGAGGCAAATTCAGAATATATAATGGAAATAGGAGAACAAATGGTTGCTCTAAATCGTATTATTGATAACAGGGCATACGTTTACGTTACATTGGTGCTCATCAATGTATTGCTAATCAACATATATGTCAACGCTCGACATTGATACTCATCAATGTATTGCCAATCAACATATATGTCAACGCTCGACATTGGTGCTCATCAATGTATGACCGATCAACATATATGTCAACGCTCGACATTGATACTCATCAATGTATTGCCAATCAACATATATGTCAACGCTCGACATTGATACTCATCAATGTATTGCCAATCAACATATATGTCAACGCTCGACATTG
>JAFSHF010000031.1 GCA_017440465.1 Clostridia bacterium | reverse complement strand
TGTGTTAGGCACGCCGCCAGCGTTCGCCCTGAGCCAGGATCAAACTCTCTAAAAAAATTTTTAATCAAGTTTAACATCCAGCTCATAACAAATACTTCTAAAAACTGGCTTAAAAGTTCTTTTGTTAATCGCTTTCGCCACAGCGAAATTTTTCGCCGTGGACTTTACAATTAACGGGTCCTTCTTTGAATGATGCTGTTTAATTTTCAAGGTTCATTGCTTGCCGCTTTTTTTGCGACAGCCCAACTATAATACCACTCCAAGCTCCGTTTGTCAACACTTTTTTCGATATTTTTTAAAAAATAATTATATATAAATATATAAAGGAAAAAAGTGGATCAAAAACGGATTCTTCGGGCGATTCTGCGGCGCCGACGGGTATTATTTTGCCAGATCATAAAGATAATATATGCAATTATTGCCAAAATTATTACAATCGAAATAATCCGAACAATAATGTTGCTGAAAAAGGTTTTAATGAGGTGCAGATAATACAGGATCGCGCTGCGCTCCAGATCGCTGCCCGCCACCAGCTCCATGGTGCCGTAGTTGGCGATGACCTTGCCCGCTTCGTCCTTTTCCACAATGGTGACCTTGCCCAAAACATCGCCGGTTTGGATGGGGGCGTGGGCGGGGTTTTCGGCGTTATACTCCGTCTCCACCTGCCAGACAAATTGTTCGCGGTCCTCCACATCGGCGCCGTCGGCAACCACCGCTTCCAGCTTTTCCTTGGGTACCAGCATCACATAATCGCTCTTGGCGCAAAGGGCGACCGGAATTTCCTGCACCGAAATATTTTCGGGCAGCAGGGTGCGGATGCTGTAGTTATTGAACGCCCATTTATATAATGTAATAGAATCCTCAAAGATGGGGTTGACGGTGTTTTCGGTATAGCTGGCATTCATCGCCACCGCGATATATTCCATCCCCTTATATTTCGCCACCGAGACTAAATTATAGCCGGCGGCGGAGGTGGTGCCGGTCTTGCCCGCCTCGCAATATTTATAATAGTTGCCCGAATTCATCCGCATCAGTTGGTTGGTGGTGATCAAGGTGCGGGAGGGGTTCATATTGCTTTCGGGCAGGGTATAACTGCTTGCGCTCAGATAGGGCATCAAGCGGCTGTCGGCAAACACCTTTTGCGCCAAGATCGCCATATCGGCGGCGGTGGTATAGTGGTTCTCATCGGTCAGACCGTGGGTATTGACAAAATGGGTATTCTTCATTCCCCACTTCTTTGCCTGCGCGTTCATCTGCTGAACAAAGGCTTCGATACTGCCGCAAAGATGGATCGCCAGCGCGTTAGTCCCTTCGTTGGCAGAAGAAACGGCAATGCCATACATCAGGTCTTCCAGGGAAACGACCTCCCCTTCCTTCAAGCCCATATTGGAACTGCCGATCACCAGATCGGCATAGGATGCGTCTTTATCAAAGGTGATGGTTTCTTTTAAATCCTTGATGAGGTCGATCGCCACCGCCATCGTCATCAGCTTGGTGGTGGAGGCGGGATGGATCCGCTCGTCGGGATTTTTGGCATAGATGGTGGCGCCGGTGTTGAGGCTGACCAACATCGCATTATTCGCCTTGATGCTCGGCTCTTCCACCTCGGCAAAGGCGAAGGGCGCAAAGCAGACCATCAGCATCATCGCCGCCAGAAGCCCGCATACTATTTTTAAAAGATTGCTTTTTTTCATTCTATCTCTCTCCCAAAGGAAAATTTTCAAAAAAATTGTCGGTATTCTTCATTATATAATAAGAATGAAAAAAATGCAATTCCCCAAATTATGAAAAAAACAAAGACCAATGTCGGCAATATTTTTAAAGTAAAACAAAAAATTTCAAAAAACTCTTGCCAAATTTCAAAAAACCGATATAATAGATAAGTACCGATGATTATCGGAACCGTTTTCGGGGTGTAGCGCAGTTGGTAGCGTGCTTGGTTCGGGACCAAGAGGCCGGGCGTTCGAGTCGCCTCACTCCGACCATATAAAAGAGGGTAGACCTTGTGTCTGCTCTCTTTTATATTTTTATCAAAATGGAAGTGGGGCGACTCGAACTTCCGTCCTCTGCCCTCCCAACCAATTCGCCAACGGCGAGTTGGTTGGGGTCGAATTTCCCCGCCGCTGCCGGTGGCAGATGAAGGCGGGGATGTTCGGCTGCCGCGGTCGAAATTTTGGGTGGGCGCCCCGCCGACCACCCGAAAATTTCGGGTCACCGCAAAGGGGCAGTTGATCAAAACTTTCGAAACGGAATGTCAAAAAAGACAGGCAGAAATATCGAGTCGCCTCACTCCGACCAAAAAAGAGAGATGCTTTCGCATCTCTCTTTTTTATTTTTTATTCGCTTTCTTTGGCCTTTTTGCCGAGCAGGGTGACGCCGACAAAGGCGCCGCCGCTGAGCAGCAGAAGCATCAGCCACAACCGCAGATTGGAATGATCGCCGGTATCGGGATTATCGCTGGGCAGTTGCTCGGGCTTGGGCTCGGGCTTTGCCTCAGGTTTGGGTTGCGCTTCGGGCTCGGGTTGTACTTCGGGCTCGGGTTGTACTTCCGGCTCGGGTTGTACTTCGGGCTCGGGTTGGGGATCAGGATCGGGGATCGGGTCGGGGAACAGGATGGGAGTAAAGTTATACTCATTTTCAAACTTCACCGCAACCGCGTCCACGGGTTCACCGCTTTGGGTAATGGCGGCGATCAGTTTGTTCTGTTCGTTCTTTTCGATCTCGACGGTGATCTCATAGACGGTCCGGTCGTAGGTCACGTGCTCTTTCCCGCCATCGATCTCGCGGATGGTATAGGCAAAGTTCTTGCCGATATCCGCTTCGGTATAGGTCAGCGCGATCTTTGCCTTGCCAAAGAGGTCGGATTTAACGGTCCATTGCTGATGGGTCTCTTCGTTTTCCAGAACGAACTCAAACCCATCGGGTCCGATCTTCTCGGTCCCTTTATTGACGACCGTCTTATCGATGCCGAATTCGACGGTAAGGTCCTCCGGCTTGGGGGTATAGACGTTTTGGAATTCCACCTTCTCGGCGGCAAGGTGGCCCTGCGCGCCGACGATGCAATACTCCTTCTCGGTGATGACGAACGCACCTTCGCCGTTATCTTCTACCTTGAGGGTGATACCGAACACCCGCTCATCAAAGGTGACCCGCTCGGTATCAAGTTTCTTTTCCTTCACCAGCAGGCGATATTCGCCCGCCTGCTCAAAGGTCAGCGGATAATCGAAACGGAACGCGCCGTCGGCGACATTTTTCGCCTCTGCCAGCAGAGCGCCTTCTTGGAACTGATCATCCGCCTGATAGAGTTCAAATTCAAATTCGCCTTCGGCCAATTCGCGACCCTCCAGCTTCTTGTTCCCCTCCACATAGAAGGGCTCGCTCCCCTTAGGCTGATACTTATTGATAAAGTTCAAGGTATCAGCGGTCAGCACCTCGGAGGTATAGGGGCAATCAATGCGGAGGATCTGGGCTTCGATCTCGCCGTGGCCGTTATCAAAAGCATCGACGGTAATATGATACTCGGTGGAATCATAGAGGATACCCTTGGTATCGGCGGGGACCTGTTCCTTCAATACATAGTAATGCGTTTTCAGATCATTGGCGTTATTCTCATAGGAGAGGGTGAACCGATAGTTTGCGGAGGCTGCATTGCTCAAAACCGCATTGGCGGTGGCAATGGCGGATTGCCCTTCTGCCAGCGCAAAGGTATCATCGGTCTCAAACAGTTCAAATTCAAAGGTACCGTTATTGAGATTTTCCAGATGCTTGGTGCCGCCGAAGGTGACGGTGGCGGTATTGGCGGCGGAATAGGTGTTCTCAAACACCGCTTCGCCTGCGATCGCATAACCGTTTGCGCCCTTCTTATAAAGGGTCTCGGTCTTGGTCAGTTCGCCTGCGCCGTTATCTTCCAATTTGACGACGACCTTATAGATCGCATCGGAATAGGCAATTCCCTTATGGTCTTCATTGGCGGCGGGAGCAACTTCCTTGAGATAATACTCATAGGTTTGCTCATAATCCAACACGCCGTTGATAACGCCCTTGGTGATGGCGGGGAAGGTCACGGAGCCGTCGGCGGCATTATGGGCGGTGAGCAACGGCAACGCGCTGTCTTCCTGCGCATAGAGACCGAAGGTGAATTCACCCTCGATCAGAGCGCGGCCGATCAAGTCCTTTTCGGCAGAGAGGACGATCTCTATCTCATCGTTCAGTTTATACGTGTTATTGAAGTTGATCTGATTGGGCAAAGGATCGTTGGTATGATCCGTGCCGCTGCCAACCTTATGCACGTGGATGGCTTCTGCATTGAGAACCGCTTTGTTATTTTCGGTTTTTTTCGTGACATTGACGGTGATATGATAGACCGCAGGATCGTTTTCGATATACACCTTATCGCTTGCGGCCTCCTTGATGACGAAGTAATGGGTACCGAGATCCGCGGCTTTAAAGGTCTTTTCAAAGGTATAGCCGCTTTGGGTCTTGGTGACCGTTTTGGTTTCGGGGGTAACACCGTCGATTTGGAACGCCGCATTGGTTTCATACAGCTCGATGGTGAATTGATCGCCCTCCCGCAGTTCGCCGCCGTTTAAGGTCTTATTGCCGCCGAATGCGATGGAGGCGGTGACGTTTTCATCGTATTCATTGCGGATGACCAACGGGGTTTGCGCGGGATCGATGGGGTTGCTGTCGCCGTATTTATAGAAGGCATAGCTCAGCTCTTCGCCGC
Source organism: Clostridia bacterium (assembly GCA_017440465.1). Classification (GTDB taxonomy): domain Bacteria; phylum Bacillota; class Clostridia; order Oscillospirales; family QAKW01; genus QAKW01. The sequence continues at coordinate 82,072 of JAFSHF010000031.1, read as the reverse complement.
TCCAATCGATCTTCAGCTCATATTGAACAGCGGTATTATAGGTCATTCCGACCTGTTGATTCTGCTCTGCGGGAGCGATCTCGCGGAGATAAAGGGTTTTCGGCACGGTATAATCGCTCTTCTTCACAGGGATGTGGAAATTTGCCAGACCTGCATCGTCGGTAATGGTGTAGTAGAGCGGGGTTTCGGCATCCACAGAGTCGAACACACCGAAGATCAAGCCGCCGCGATGCTCTTGGATCGCATTGTCGGTATCGCGCTTTACCACTTCTTTATGCATGGTGAAATCGATGCGGGTCGCCAGATATCTGTTTTGGAAATCCTTTTCGATGGTATAGGCACCCTCGGTTTCGGTCAAGCCTGCGGTATTCTGATGGATCTGCACATTGCCGATCTTGAGCTGACCGCTGCCGTCGTCGATGACGGTGACGGTAAACATCGCAAAGGTGGTATCGTAGGAAACATTCTCCACGCGATGGGCATCGCCGGGGAAGTATTCGTAGACCACATAGCTATAGGCGCCGGGGGCGGTATACTCCACATCGCTCATATCGATGGAATACTTCTGTGCATCGGAAATTTGAACTTCTTTATAAGTGCCGTTCTCAACAGCGACAAGCCCCTGCCCGCCGAAGGTGACCTGCTGCAATACCACGGTATATTGATCGACGGTGGAATCCCAATCGCGACCGTCGATGGTCTTATCGCCTTGGATGATGATAGAGGGGTGCACAGAAAGGGGCGCATAACTATTGACCACCAGCACTTCCGATTGCTGATCGGTGCGGACGGTGCCCTGCAGGGCTTCCGGTGCGGTTTGCAGCGTAAAGCCGGCGGGGATGTTTTCTTCCTCTACCCGATAGGTGACCCCTTCGGGGATATGGGTGAAGAGAACGTCCCGCCCATCCTTCAGCTTGAAGGTATAGGTGACGCCGTTATCGGCAGTCTGCGCGGCTGCGGGAGCAACGATCTCGCCCAATTGCTCAGTGGTACCCGCAAAGGTGACCTTAAAATCAAACTCTTTGTTTTCCAACCCATCCGAAACGGTCTGCAGGGTATGGACAACATCCTTTTCCACCAGCAGGCTGCCGTAGCCGATGGGGCTATTGACGAAATCGACGGCAGCAAATTCATATTCCGCAATCGTACCGCTTGCGTTGGTGGAGGCGGCGGTATAATAAGAATTATAGACTTCGGTCACTGCATAGGGCGTGCCGGTGGGCAGGCCGACGATATAAGCCACATCGCCATCGCCCAAGGTGAGTTTCAGCTTGCCGCCGTTCAACTCAAAATCGGGGGTCTCCACCGCGCCGTCGGCGCGTTCGATGCGGATGAATGCCGCCTCTTCATTGATGGTTGCGTTAAATTCCACTTCAAAATCAAAGGCATTGGGCGCGCCCTCCACCGCTTCGGCAACCGTCTTGGTCAGCTTGATGCCCTGACCGGGGGCGGCGGTGACGCGGCCGTTATTGCCCAGATAGTTGACCACATGGAATCCATCGTGGCTCTCATCGTGGTGATACACCACTTCGGGATAATCCGCCCAATCCAATGTCTGCGTTTCGTTGGAAGCCTTATGGCGATGGCCGTGCTCACCGTGGACCGAGTCGCCGAAGTTAAACTGCGGGGTGCCTTTCTTGACAAACCAGCCGTCTTTGCCGTCGATCTGAACGATGGCATTATCCAAGGCAAAGATCTCGGCAGGCAGGTCGTTATGCCCGTGCTGAACGGTGGGAACACCGTTTACCAGCTCCACCCAATCATAGCGGGTATGATAGGTTCCGTTGGTCGCTGTGGGTTTTTCGCCGGTATAGATGTCGTGATTTTCATCATAGATCGGGGCGTTCTCGGTGAAATACAGCCGCGGGTTTTCCAAAGACGGAATATATTGGGTGACGGTGCTGTCAATCTCGCCGTGTTGGAAGACATGGGGATCGGGGGCATTGGTATGCACAAAGGCGTTGCCCTGATCGTCTCTCCAGCGGTTGGTATAGAACACATATTTTCCGTCTTGCTGATGGATCGCGCCCTGCACCGTCTCTTTCAGGTTGATGGGGTTGATCGCGCTGTCCACACCCACTTCATACAGCAAGGAAATGGGCTTCTTTTGGGTGCAGGTCATTCCGGTGATGTTTGCCTGGGTAAATTCGTCGCCGTCGACCGTGATGGTATAGGTGACCATCGGCAACAGCGCCGCGGGAACGTTCATATCGACGATCTGCTCGCCGGTGGCGATATTTTCGCGCACCCGAACCAAGGCATAGAGCATCGAGGTCTCCACATGGCTTTGCAGAACATCGCCCATATAGAAATAGGAACGAACGATATATTTTGCGTTCTGCGGGGCGGTCGCGTAGTCCCCTGCGCCGTGGGGTGCCAGATAATTATTGTCCGCATCGGCATACCAGGAAACATAGTTGGAGAAGTTATTTCGGTCGGTATAGGAGATAAAGCCGTTTTGCTTGGCGGAATCGAGCAGTGCCGAGGCTTGGGAACGGTTGATGGAAAAGCGTTCCTCAATGGCGCTGAGGATCTCGGTATCAAAGCCCTGCAGCTGCGCCTCGGTATAGCTTTCGTCCACAATGCCGGTCACTCTGCCGGTGGTGGCAAATTCGGCAAACATACCGCCGGAGACCAGCTTGCCTTCGCCGATATAAAGACCCTTGATGTTCTTGACTTCCATATACGGTCCGATCTCGTCGGTGAAGGAGATAAAGCCGTCTTGACTGTAGTTATTGGATTGCACCAAGGTGCTGTAGTACCGCGATTGGATGATAATTTCATTGACAATGCTGTCGAACGCCGCGGTCAACTGAGAAGCCTGCGCCGCCTGCCAATAGCGGTCCACATAATCCAGCGAGGTCACCTCGGCAGGATCGGTCAGCCGACGGACGCGGAAAGCAGTCTGATTATTTTCGTTGCGGAACGTACCGGTCTCCCCTTCATCCAATGCCAGATATTGACGCTCGTAGCCGGCAAACCGCGCGGCAAGCGCATTATTGGGGTTCAAGGGATCGAGTACGTTATGGGCATATTGATTATTGGAGGAAAGATTATAACCCAGCGTATAAAAGCGGGTGCTTTCGCCGTAGTGTTTCGCGATCTCGTTTTCCGCCCAAGCCGCTGTCAGCATGGTGCTGAAGGCGGTGACGTCGTCCTCGCGGAAATTGCTGTTGTCGCAATTGGCGTTGGTGGCGGCGTTATAGGCATTGATGGTGGTATTGCTGCCGGTTTCGGTACGGTAGGAGGGTTCGCCGTCGGTCATCAGCACCATAATGGGGATGCGGTGGGTACCGCCCTGGATCTTCCCGTCGTCGATGATCGGATCGGCGGCAAGCAGTTGTTGCGCCGCCTGATAGATCCCGCCCTGGGTATAGGTGCCGCTTCCTTGGGCGGAATAGGTCTGCGCCACCGCGCCGCTCTCGTTGCGGACACCCGAGGCGATGCGGATGCGGTTTTCATAGGTGGCTCCCCACCAGCCGTTGCCCTGAGAGGTCTGCGCCCGCTCAAATTGCAAAAAGTCGCCGTTTGCATTGGTGGTGGAATACCGCGCCAGCGGCAAAAGCACTTCGGCTTCGCCGTTATAGACCACGATTCCGACACGGTTATAGCTGTTGAGTTCCAGCAGGCGGGTCATCGCCTCGTTGGCACCGCGGATCATATCGTCCACCGCGGTATCGTTGGTATCTCCGGTGCCCATACTTGTGGAGGCGTCCAGCACCAGCATGGTATCGGTGGGGGTATAGGTATAGCCTAAAATTTCGGAGTTGGAGCCCAGCGCCGATAAAGCGACCATAAAGTTTTCGTTGCCGAAGGCATCGGTGCCAATGGTCAGATTGTTTTTAATATCGGCAAAGTAGGGGTCGGCAATCGCCGCCGAACCGGTATAGACCGATTTATCCAAAAAGACGTGGCCGGCATAGCGGCTGCTTTCCGGAGTGAACCAATTTTGCCAATCGGTCAGCGATTGGGGATCGGCAACCGAAGTGCTCGTTGCCGCCGCCGCAGGGATCGCCGCGATCGGCAGAAGACTGCAGAGCATCGCAATGCATAGCGCGATGCTGATGATACGTTTGTTCAGGGTGCGGATCTTTTTCATTGGATGGCTCCTTTCTTTTGCTGCGCAAGCTCCAACGCTTGCTCGTTCGTTTCCTTAATATATTCTTTAAACTTACGCATCATGCGCTTGCTGATGGATCGATAGTTCAGCGCAAAGACCTTGCGCAGCATGCGCGCGCGGACCTCTTCGGGCACATTGTAAATACTCAAAATATTATTCAGCGCCCCCGAGATCCGTGTCTCCAGCGAGACCGGATCGCCCGCGGTCATCAGGGTGGCATATTCGATCCCCGAGACCAAGACCTCCGCTTCGGCAAACTGCTCATCGCTCCATTCGGGGCAATAGTCTTTAAATACCTTTTTATTCCGCTCGGCATCGTTTCGGCGGATAATATCTAAGCAAAGAGGGCTGCTGTAGGACGATAGATAAAATTCCTTGGCGATGGGATCCTGCTCGCAGACCGCCGCCATCGTCGTCAGCTCCAGGCAAACCGCCAAGATGGAACTGACTCCCTCCTGCGCCTCCTCTTCCATCATCTTCCATTGATACTCGCAGAGCATCTCGACAAATACCGCCAGCAAATGCTCCTTGGAGGGGAAATAATAGGTGATGTTCCCCGTGCTCAGATCCAGCGCATCGCTGATCATGCGGGGCGAGGTCCCCGCATAGCCATACTCGAAAAAGAATTCCGCGGCGCATTTTATAATATCTAATTTGGTTGTTTTTACTCTTTTAACAGCCATTTTTTCAATCTCCATTGTCGTGTTTTGTCATTTTTTGCACTAATGCTAATTTGTACTAATCCAAATATATCATAATTTCTGCTATCTGTCAATAGATTTTTGCACCGGTGCAAAAAATTGTGCGTTTTGATCTGTTATCGAAATAATTATTTATTTCTCTTGCTTTCTATAATAGTATCTGCTATAATCCCTTGGAAAAGAAGGTGTTTTTGATGAACAAACAGATATTACACGTTAAATTAGGCTGCTATTCCGCCGGCCTTTCGATGGCGGCGGCAAGCAATCTTTCGCCGCTGCTCTTTCTGACCTTTCGGGAGCTATACGATATCTCCTATTCCCTGCTGGGGCTTTTGGTGCTTTGCAATTTCTGCATCCAGCTGGCGGTGGATCTGATCCTTTCTTTTTTCTCCCATAAGTTTAATCTTGCGCTGTTGATCAAATCGATGCCGCTCTTCACCATCGCCGGTTTTTTGGTGTTTGCGGGCGCGCCGTTGCTCTTCCCCCAAAATGTCTATTGGGGCTTATTGATCGGAACGATGCTCTTTTCGGCCGCCGCAGGGCTTTCGGAGGTGCTGATCAGTCCGGTCATCGCGGCTCTGCCCGCCAAGGACCCCGATCGGGAAATGAGCAAACTCCATTCGGTCTATGCCTGGGGCTCGGTGGGGGTGGTTCTTCTGGTCTCCCTCTTTCTCCTCTTTTTTGACCGTGCCCATTGGCAGATCTTGGTTCTGCTCTTTTTGACCATTCCTCTGGTCTCCCTCTTTTTGCTGGGAAGTGCCAAACTGCCCGCAATGGAGACTCCCGAAAAGGTTTCGGGCGCGGTCGGTCTGCTGAAAAACAGAGGTCTTTGGCTTTGCTTTGCTGTCATCTTTATGGGCGGCTCTTCCGAACTTGTGATGGGGCAATGGAGTTCGGGCTATTTGGAGCAGGCAATGGGCCTGCCCAAGATCTGGGGCGATCTCTTCGGCGTGGCGGTCTTTTCGGCGGCCATGGGGCTGGGGCGCACCCTTTATGCCAACTATGGAAAAAAGATCGAACGAGTGCTCTTTTTCGGCTTTTGCGGCGCGGCTGTCTGCTATCTGCTCGCCGCCGTTTCCCCTTGGCCGATCTTGGGGCTTTTAGCCTGCGCCTTGACCGGCTTTTTCGTTTCAATGCTCTGGCCGGGGACCTTGAGCTATTCTTCGGCGCGGTTTTCTGCCGGCGGAGTCTTTGTCTATGCATTGCTGGCGGCAGGCGGTGATCTGGGTGCTTCGGTCGGGCCGCAGTTGGTGGGGGTCGTCACCGACCTTGCCATCGAGCAGCCCGCTCTCCTGCGGCTGGCGCAGACGCTGCAACTTTCCCCCGACCAACTCGGGATGAAGCTGGGGATGCTGACGGGAATGCTTTTCCCCCTTTGCGGTATCTTCCTGACCATCCCGATCATTCGCAAAAAATAAAACAAAAAAATCTCTCAACAAGCGTTGAGAGATTTTTTATTCTTTATAAACACACCGCAGCGTCACCCGCTGCTTGCCGCCCTTGGTGCAGGTAAAGAGCGTCAGCGGCCAATCGCCGCTTTTCATCTCCTGCACATCGGTCCCGTCCAACACCGTTTTTTCGGCGACGGTAAACCAATGCTCTGTCCCCGACCCATCGGTCAAGCAGATTTCATCCCCTTTTTTCATTCGATAAAGCGTGCTGAAATGGCCTCGATAATTATGGGCGGCGATGATCAGCCCGCCCTGCTGCAGGCTGCCGCTCCAGCGGCAAGGAGCTTTTGCCAGATGCTCTTCGCTCCATTGCTGATAGACCGGCAATTTCAACCCCAATTTTTCGATCGAAAGGGTGGCGCAAAAAAGTTCGCCCTCTGCCTGCAATAAATCTTTGTTTTCTTGGGCAGGTTCCAATTCCTTTAGAATCTTCTCGGAAGATTCCCGCGCCGCGCGGCTTTCCCGCTCATTATAAAGCAGCCATCCGCCGGCGGCAAGCAGCAAAAGAACGCCGATCAGAAGCAGGGCCATGCCCCGCACCTTACGCGCCATGACCGTTGCGCTCCTTGAGTTCATAAATACCCAATACCACCATTGCCACGCCCGCCAGCGCCATCAGCCCGATAGGCCACCAATGCTGGCCGGTCTGGGGCAGGCGATCGATCAGATAGGTATTGGTGATGGTAAATCCATTGGTTTCGTTGCCTTGGATAGCAGAACTATAGCCTTCCACCGCCTGCTCCCGCACGGAATAAGCGGTCTCTTTTTCTAGGTTTGCAAAGGTATGGCTCCAGCCGGTTTCGCCCGAAAGGGATGCGGTGGCGATCACCTTGCCGCTCTCCAACAATTCCACCGTGATGGACTTGGGGCGCTTGCCCGCCGCGTTATCGCTATCCGCCCATTTTTTAAAGACTTGGATGGACTTGCTATAGGGCGCATCCGGCTCGCCTTTGGGATAGGAGATAATATCACCGCCCTCTGCTCCGAACCGAACGATAAACGGATTGAACCGATAGGGCTGCCCTTCGGGGCACCAGACCAGCCATATCCCCGCCTCTAAATCCTCAAAGGTTGCTCTTCCTTCGGCAGCATAGCTCTGCCGCGTCGGAAAACGCTTGCCTTGGACAAAAGTATCATATAATGTTTGCGCCGCCGTTTCGGGATCAGAGATCACCGCCGAAAGATCGGCGCCCGCAAAGGCTTCTTCCGCGGCATATCCTTCTCCCTGCGGCGTTGCCACGCGGCAGCATTGGATATAGATTTTTCGGATGGATTCGCCCGTCAGATCGGTGGGGCAGACTTCCAGTTTCCCCGACGGGACAGCAAACGCAACGCTGCTCAGCAGTGAAACCAAAACGCAAAAAGAAAGCCAAAATAACAGCAGGTTACGACGCATCTTCTTCCCCGCCTTTCTTCTTTCTGCGGGAAATTCGCCGCCATAAGAACCAGCCGCCGACACCCAATATTGCCAGCCCGACCAGCGAGACGGTGAGCAGAGTACTCAGCGCGACAGGCTCAATTTCCTGATGCACCGCCAAATGATCGGGATCGGTTGCCGATCCGCTGCCCACCCGCACACCGCGCACCAACAGTCGATGGGAATTTACCCCATAGGGCGTGCAGGTGACCAATGTGACGTAATCCTTGCCCGGTACCACATTCAACCGATCGGTCTCATGGGGCAGTACCACTGAAATATCGTCAATTTGGTATTCCAGAACTTCGTTTAACACATGAATATAAAACCGATCCCCCACATTCAGATGATCGATATTGGTCAGCAATTTTGCCGAAGGCAATCCGGTATGCCCCGCCAGCACCGCGTGGGTAGTCTCTCCGCCGATGGGCAGCGCCGAATCCTCCACATGACCGATGCCACGCTGCAGGACATTCTCTTCGATGGAATGATAAATGACCAGAGAAACGCTGATTTTGGGAATTTCAATATAGCCCATCACCCCGTTGCCTGCCACATTCAGCATCGATTCATAGGTTAAACCAAGCTCCTCCAATTTTTGAGGATTTTGATAGTATTGATTATAGTTTGCCGCCTGCTCTTTTGCCTTTTGGTATTCTTCGGGGCGGACGTTTTCCACCAGCTCTTCATATTCGCCGATGATCGCTTTATTGCGATATTCGTTATAAAGATTGCTGACGGTGGGATATAAAAAGAGGGAAAGCCCGCAGACGAAAAGAACCACCATTGCTATGGTCGGTATTGCTTTTTTCATTGGGCTTTCCCCCTTTCAATTTTAGTATTTTATAACAACCTTATGGGTATCTACAGTCGAAAAAGAAATCGGCTGCTATGATGGATTATGCGATATTATTTCTTTTTCGCAAAGTAAAAAAAGCAATAGCTCCTGCCATCAGGACAATACCCCCGACAGTGAAGAGGGTGGTACCCATACCGCCGGTGCCGGGCAGAGTTTCGCCGGGGCGGTTGGTGATGCTGGATTCGATCAGCAGATCATCCAGATATTTATTGGGAGCGGTCAACTGGCCGCCGGTGGGGATGGCATCGCTCTTTTCGGTCAGAATTTCAAGAACATTACCCTGCATACCGACGGTATCGGTAAAGCCGAACAAAAAGTCGCCCAGCGCCTGCTGATAGCCGTCGGGCGCCTTGGTTTCCTTCAGGGTATATTTGCCTTCGCTCAAGCCGACCAAGGTGATCTCACCCAGATTGCCGCCGAAGGATTTGGTGCCCAGAGAAACGCCAACACCGGTATCGGTTGTTTTAACCGTATCGGTCAGGGTGTCCTCTCCGGCCAGATCGGCTGCGGTCTTGCCTGCGGCATAAACATACACGGTAAAGGTCTTGCCGTCGAGAGTATGCTCTACCTTACGGAAGATGATGGGGGCATCACTGCCATAGCTGTAAACCTTAAATTCTGCACCTGCCAGCGCGGTGGAGGTGGGCAGACCTTCTGCGGTTTCTGCGCGCTTGGTGAAGACAAAATAATAAGAACGGACCATCGCGCTGTCGGTTGCGACCGCGGTGGAGAAATCGGGATCGGTGGGATCATTATTGCCGGGATCGTTACTGAAGGTCATGGTAACTTCGTTGGTATGTAACTGCTCCACCGTTTCCAGCAAGATGGTATCATAGTAGATCTCGATCACAGAGCCAACCGCCAACGCAGGAATGGTTTTAAAATCAACCGCCAGATCAATCTCACCGGCGGTGGGGAATTCCAGCGTATATTCGGTATCTTTCACCATATCTCTCTTAACGCCGTTTTCGGTGATGGATACCTTTACCGAAGCGGGATCCAACTGCAGATGATCGTCCATCTTATCGCTGATGGTCAGCTTATAGAAGTCGCCATAGAGATCGTGGTTGGGAACTGCGGTAACGATCTTGAAGGTATCTCTTTCGCCAATGGCGCTGGTGGTACCCTTCTTCCAGACTTCCTCATCGGTTTTATCGTCGTCGACATATTTTTCGACCGTGGGGCGATACGCCTTCAGGGTAACTTCCGCATCGGGAGTAACATTGGTCAGCATCGCCGCCGAACGCACTTCTTCCGCACCCAAAGTGGAGCTATCATAGATCAGATAATAACCGTACTCCAATCCGTCGAATACCGCTTCAGTTGCTCCGGTATCCTGAGTAAGATCCAGCGTATCGGTGGGATCGATGTTCTTATCATGCACATAGTCATGCAGCAGGGATGCCATATTGGAAAATTCAAAGGAATTATCCTTCAGGCTCAAAATGTAGTCCACCACATCCACAATGTTTCCGCTTGTCTTGGCAGAATCCTTCTTGGTGATCACCGCATATTTGCCGCTGGCATCGCCGAAGAAGAAATCATAGTAGGCATTTTTGCCGGATTCATCGTTGAGATCTTGATTCCATTCGTATGCGGTGGTTTCGCCTTTGGATGCTTCAAAGATCTTAAAGATATTGAACTTCTTTCCGCCAATCACCGCATTGGAACCGTCGGCAGCAGTGATGGTGATGGTGCCGTCGGCGGCTGCGGATGCAGGGATGGCTACCATGGCCGCGAGCATACAGATGCAAGCAATAATCGCAAAAATTCTCTTGGTCGTTTTCATTGTTTTTTCTCCTTTACTTTTATTTTTTGTAAATTGAAAACGAAGCATAACGCGGGAATATTAAATTCCCTTTTTCCACCTCCCTTTCTTTTGGGAAATGGATATGTATAAGCCGGAAGCCGCCATCATCAGCAGCCCCACAGCGAAATACCATAGATCTCCGCCTCCGCCGGATTCGGGGAGCGGGACATCTTCCGCGTTTCGTACAATAATATTATAAGCGGTCGAACCGAATTCTGCAAGCATATGTTCTTCCACCTGCACAAATCCGTCCTCCCCGATGGTGCAGTAGATAGGCATCGGTGCCACCCGATAGCCCTCCGGCGCCGAAAGCTCGGTCAGCCGATAGCGGACGCCCACCTTCATATTATCGAAGATATGGACACCGGTGGCATCGGTGGTGCCGGTTTTGGCAACTTCATTTTCCAGCAGATTTCCATCAGCATCCACCGCCTCCAGATAAAAGACTGCGTTGGGCAGATGACGCGTGCGAGCAACATTGGTCTTGGTCAACCGCAGCATTACACGCTTGGTGGTATTGGTGACCACCAGCAATACATTGGTCTGTCCCTGCTCATCGGTGGTGATGATGGGCGGATCATAGGATGCCAGCCAGTTGACAAAGGAACCGTCTGTCTTGGCGGCTTCCCCGCCGATCGCCAATTCCACCAGCGACCAGGCGATCTTTTGCCCGTTGGCATAGAGCGGCAGATCCTGCCATTGATGCGTCCAGCCGTTTTCTTCGCTCAGCGTGACGCGGGCATTGCTCATCCCGATGATCGCCGAGGCGATCTTGCCGTTGGCCATCAGCTGCACCTGCACCGGCTGCCATTCGGCAGCGGGACATTCCCAGCGTTTCTCGGCAGTAACCGCAACGGTATCGGTGCTGTTGCCGATCAGCAACACCCCGTTTTCAAAGCGGATCATCTCATTCTCGCCGGCAAGGATCCCGATATTGCCCTGATCGTCTGTATAGCCGATCTCGATCGCCGCCACCGAGGTATAGCCCGCAGGGGCTGTGACTTCCCGCACGGTAACGGCACCGTTATCATAGGAAAAGTCTTCGATCAGAATTTCAAAATAGCCGCTCTCCCGCCCGCTCAGAACGGTCTGCGTTCCGTTGACGGGGTCGTATTCATAGCTATCGTCTTCCGCATTATAGGTGAATTTCAGCGGTTGCCCCTGCTGCAGCAGGGAAAATTCTGCGCCGCCCAGCGCCGCGCCGGTCCGATGGTCTTGCTTTTTAATGATGATGGAATTGCTGCGGTGATAAATGTTATTGAACTGCGCCCGTAGGATCATTTCATCCCCTTCGTCCACCGCCATTGTCCGCCCCAGCACCGAAAGGGAGGTTCCCTCGCCGGAGCGGGATTGATCGCCCAGCGGATCGATGATGGTATATTCGGAATAGACATCAAACTTCACGCCTGCTCCTTCGACATGGTCTAAGCCGACGCTCTCGGTCAGGGTCCAGCGTTCATTATAAAGAATATCGTCGAGTTTCCATTGATACGCGTTCCCGACAAGCGTTGCCTGATCCAAGGTCAGCCGCGTGGTCTCACCGGTGCGTTCATTCAAAGCATCGATATAAAAATTCTCTTTTGCCTGCTCCAGCAACGCGGTGTTGCCGTTGAAGGTCTTTTCGATCAGCAGGCTTCCGGTTTTTTTGACCAGCCTGCCATCGATATGCCAGGCATCGTCCTGCGCCTTGAAGACATACCAGCGGATCGCATAGTTTTGCGCGTTCAGCCGCTCCACCGCCACCGGCTCCCCTTCCACCGAAAGATAGCCGGTCTCGGCATATTGCACCAATTCCTGAAAGACAAATTCATCACCGGGGAAGCCGGCCAGCCAGGCACCGTTTCTGCCAACGCCGCCATAAAGGTTGCGGATCTCTTTATCGACAGCATAAGAGTTCTCCGCCGATTCACCGTCGATATAATGCATCGTATGCAGAGCGGAAACGCTCTGGGTGGTATCGATCCCGCCCACATAGGTAACGAATATTTCTTTGGTATATTTATTCGAATCCTGCCCGGTAACATTGCCGCCGGAATCCACCGCCACCGAATCGAATCGAACAAAGAAGGAGGCGGTAACCTTTTCGCCGTGGTCCCAAACGCCTTCCAGCGAAATCGTTCCTTTGGTCTGATATTGCAACAATTCTTCCCAGACCAGCGTGGTATTGGCGGCAAGGATGATATCCGTTCCTTCGATCCGCCAGCCCTTAAACTGCGCCACGCGGGAAAGGCCGGTATTGTTGTTGTTCACCTGGCCCGCAACCGTTTGCTGCGAAATATTATGAAGCGTTGCGGATGCGCCTTCACTATAAAGATCAGAAAGGGTGGTAACCGCTGTTCCTGCCAAGGTAGGCTTGGTCGAAACCGTCGCAGAATTCAATGTGGGGAAGTTGACATCGTAGTGCACCGTCACCTCGGTAATGGGACCCAGCTTAGTACCGTAGTAGGTGGATTTGCTTCGGACCGTAACGCTCTCCCCTGCCTGATAGGTTTGGGTGCCTGCGGCATTGGACCATTCATAATTTTCCGCAGGGAAGGTAAAGGTGCTGTTTGTCCGAACATAATGGGTATCGACATATCCTTCGGGGTATTCCAGCGTTACGCTATAAAAGCCAAAGGACGTTGTGGACGAGGTATAGCCGGCGGGAACCAGCCGGACATAGCGGGTGCTGGTGCGCGCATTGGAGCGCGCGTTATAGAAGATTCGGGCGGTGGTTGCTCCGATATTCAGCGATGATCCGGAATAGCCGGTGGTTCGGGATGTGGAGGAAACAATGCCGAAGTTACCTGCGGTATACGAAGTGCCCAACGATTGATTGACCATCTGCAATAGGTCCGCTGTCTGCACATATCCATCGTAGCGATTATTGGTTCCGCTGGAGCTGCTGCTCGTTGTAAAAGGCAGGGTGCCGATGCATTGCCAGGAGCCGTCGATATAAACATAAATGTTTGCTTTATTCGCGGTGGTATCCGGCTCGCTCCCCACCGCATAGGTAGAAGCGCTGCCGCTAAGAAGCGGATTGCTTTGCTCCAGCTCGATAAATCCTTCCGTCTGCGGCTGCTCTTGTTGCACTGTGGAAAGATTGTTCAACTCTTCGTTGAGAACGATATCCGGCAGCGTTTCTTCTTCGGCGATGGTCGCATTGAGCGCCGCCACCGTTTGCTGCTCCATTCCGCCCTCGGCGGTGGGAGCATTGAGATCTTCGTTAAAGATCAATGCGCCGGAAACGGTGCTGTCGATAACACCCTCCAGCGATTGCCCTTCTTCCATCATCCCGAAAACGCCATCGATATTATTATCTTCCAGCAGAACGATATAGCAGTTCTCATTATGGGAATGGGCGGTCTTTTCGCATTGCAGAAAATCGCCTTGATAACATTCGTCGGTATGTACGTGCTCCGCGATGCCGCACCGCAGCTCCTGCTCCAGCGCCACCGCAGGCAACATCCCCCGGTAAAAAACGCCGATGCCCAGCCCGATGCAGAGCAGCCCTGCCCAAAACCAAAGCAGAATGCGCCCGATATTCAGTTTTATTTGGGTCGCTTTGCTCATGTCAGTTTAATGTGAAGAATACCTTTCCGATCATTCGATCCCGATCCACCGAGCCGATCTCTTTTAATCGGCTGTCCATCGCCACCTGCCGCTGATCCCCCAGAACAAAATAATGGTGGGCAGGAACGGTATAGGGAAACTTCAAATTGCATTGACCCAAGGTCTTTTCGGACGCGTAGGGCTCTTCCAGCACCTTGCCGTTGACCGAAACCGCCCCGAACATATCGATGGAGACTTCGTCTCCTTCCGCCGCAATCACTCGGCGGACCAACACTTTATTATTGAAATAGAATGCAACGATATCTCCTTTTTTGATCTTTGCCAATTTGTTTACAATAAGGATCTGCCCGTCCTTTAAGGAAGGTTCCATTCCGGTTCCATAATATTTCACCACCGGAAATACCATTTGGAATAGATTTAAAAGCAACGAGGTTGCCAAAAGGACCACCACGATGATCAGCCCTGTGGAGCGCAGCCATTGCGCCTGCAGCTTTGCATTTTTCTTCAAATGTTTGCTTCCCGCTTTCATCTCTGCGCCTCCTTAATAATAATAAATAAAAAAATATATATTAATAGGACATACATTATACTCCCTTTTTTTGCAAATTTCAATACCTCTCCGAAATTATATGAACCCTTTTTTGAAATCTTTTCGGATTTGACATTTACTTTAAAACGATATATAATATATATTTAACATATATACTTCTTTTTAAGGGGGTGATGGATCTGCTTGGCTTAACTGAATATCTCGACCTTGCGCCGCAATGGATCTATTGCCTTCGGTTGCTGATCGCGCTTCTTTGCGGGGTAATTCTCGGTGCCGAACGAACCTTTCGTTCCAAGGACGCCGGCATTCGTACCCACGCGATCTTGGCAAGCAGTGCGGCGCTCTTTATGATCATCTCCAAATACGGCTTTTTGGATCTGGGCCTGCCCGCCTGGTCGCAGGGCTTTGATCCCACGCTGGTCGCAGGGTTCATCATCGACGGTTCGGGCTTTCTCTGCGCAGGCATCATCTGCAGCAGACCCGAGGGGGACATTATCACCGGAATGACCTCCGCCGCCAACATCTGGGCGACCGCCGCCATCGGTATGGCGTGCGGTTGCGGGCTGGAGCTTTTGGGCATTTTGTGTACCCTGCTCTTGCTGCTCAACCATTGGATCCTCTCCTTACGCGGGGTGCAGATCATGCCGCTGCGTACCCTAAAGATCACTGTGGCAAACAACGCGCAGGTGCGGCAACTGCTCAGGCAAGCGCAGAAAGACTACGGCGTTCAGCTGATCTCTGCCCGCTATTCCCGCTCGGACGAGGAAGGAACGGTGCAGGTGCAGATGCAGATCCGCTCCCAAAAAACGATCCGATTTGAAGATACCGTCCGTTTTCTGGATACCCATCCGGAAGTGAAAGATATTTCGATCTAAAAGGAGATTTTAATTATGTTTGACTCTATCAAAGAATTTTTCCATACATATCCCATCTTTGTCTACCTGCTGCGTATGCTGCTGGCTACCCTTTGCGGTGCCTTCATCGGTCTGGAGCGTACCAAGCGTTCCAAGGAAGCGGGCATCCGTACCCACTGCATCATTGCGGGCGCGGCGGCACTCTTTATGATCATCTCCAAATACGGCTTTGCCGATATGGCAATGATCGAAGGCTCCCGCGGCGCCGATCCCGCGCGTATTGCTGCGCAGGTGGTGACCGGTATCTCCTTCCTGGGTGCCGGTGTTATCTATAAAAACGGCAGCACCGTCAAGGGGCTGACCACCGCCGCAGGCATCTGGGCGACCGCCGCTGTGGGTATGGCGTGCGGAAGCGGTTTATATTGGGTCTGCCTCTTTATGACCGTTCTGATCATCGGCGTGCAGTTGCTGATGCACCACTTCAACGTGGGCTACGACGCCTATTCCAACGGCGAGATCCGCATCACTTTAGTGGATACCCCCGAGATCCGCAAGATTTTAAAGGAAAAGCAAAAGGAACTTGGTATCACCATCGTTTCCTCCCGCATCACCACCTGCGCCGATAACACCCTCAATATGGTCCTGCAGGTGCGGATGAAGAATAATATCCGTTTTAGTGACGTACTGAAGTTTATGGATGAACATCCTGAAATCAAATCGTTGAGCGTATAACGCCAACGCGTTGATTTCAGCGATATAAATCTGCTCTGCAGATCTATCCCGTCTCGAAAAAAACCAAATTCGTAAAATAAGGTATATAATTTTATGACCTACATTGTTTTTGATATGGAATGGAATCAACCCTTCTCCAAGGAGACGGCGATCCAATCCCCCATCTATCTATCGGGCGAGATCATCCAGATCGGTGCCATCAAGCTGAATGCGCAGGGCGCGGCGATCGATTGCATTGACCTGCTGATCGCCCCCACCTTCTACCGCAAACTGCACCACCGCATCCGAAAGATGACCGGCATCTCCCGCGAGATGCTGCAGGGGCAGAAGAAATTTAAAGCCGCCATCGAGGATTTCAAAAAATGGTGCGGGGAGGATTGCGTCCTGCTCTCCTGGGGCTACGATGACATTCAAATGCTGCGGGACAACCTCTTGATGCACGATCTGGACGAAGATTGGCTGCCCCCCTGCTTCAACCTGCAGGGCATCTTCAACCATCAGATTGCCAAGGAAAATCGCCAATTTTCGCTGGAATTTGCAATGGATAAATTAGGGATCGTCCCCAATCTGCAGGTGCATAACGCCTTCAACGATGCCATCTATACCGCAAGAGTGGCGGGTGCGTTGGACCTGAAGGAAGGGGTGCGCAACTATGCCGAGCTCAACGGCATTTTATGGCATAGTATGCATAGCACCAAGGATTTCTTCCCCACCTTCCGCACCCCCGAAAAGGCGTTGGCAGACCCCAAACTTAAAACCCTGCTCTGCCCCATCTGCGGCGAGAAGCTGACTGTCCCTGCCTTTACTCCCATCGACGAAAAAAATGCCGAGTGCCTTCTGCCCACCAAGCACGGTACCCTTTCGGTCAAGCTCAAGTTGATGAAAAGCCAACGAAAATCCTACTATATCCGCCGTACCATACGGTTTATATGAGATCAATCCACTAAAAAGGAGGTTTCCCCATGGAAGCGAAAAATTCCATCCACGCCGGCCACCGCGAGCGGTTGCGGGCGCGCTATCGTGAAGCGGGATTGGATCATTTCACTGACCACGAGATCTTGGAGCTTCTTTTGGGTTATACCATCCTGCAAAAAGATACCAACCCCATCGCCCATCGGCTGATCGAGCAATTCGGCAGCCTGCGCGGTGTTTTGGAGGCGGGCGAAGAAAAGCTGGAGCGGGTCAACTTAGTGGGGCCCACCACCGCCTTCTTCCTTTCGATGCTCCCCGATATCACCCGCCGCTATTATGAGCAGTTGGCGGACCCGAAACCGCGGCTGATGAATCCAGAGCAATGCATTTCCTTCTTTATTCCCCGCTTTATCGGGTATAAGAACGAATGTATCCTCGCCGCTTTTCTGGACGAGACCAAGCAGTTGATCGACTACGCACCCATCGGCCAAGGATATAATAACACCGTTCATCTCCACGCGCCCACCCTGTTGCAAGAGGCGAAAAAGAGAGGTTGCCGCTATGTGGTGTTAGCGCACAACCATTTTACCGACGCCACCCCCTCGCTGGAGGATATTTCGGTCACAAGCACCGCCCGCGCCACCCTGCTGACCGGCGGGATCGCCCTGCTGGACCATGTCGTTGTCTGCGGCACCAACGCCATCTCGATGGTGGAAAGCGGGCACTTTAATTTAACAAAACCCAAGTTGGATGATTAAAAAATCTCTCGATCGTTAGCGTGATGTCCTTAACGGACAAATCACGCTAAGACTAAGTTTGCCCTTACGGGCAAGTGAAGTTGCCGATGGCAGTGAAGTTCCTTCGTAGTGAAGTTACACCTATCGGCGTAGTGAGCAAACTTAACTTCACTTTGCGTAGAGCAAAACTTCACTATGGCGAAAGCCATAACTTCACATTTTGCTTTCGGCAAAATACTTCACTAAACAAAAAAGCACCACAGATTCAAAAATGAGTCTGTGGTGCTTTTTTACGGGCAGAAGAATAATTATTTTTTCTGCTGTTTTATTGCAAGTTTCGCTTTTAAGAGATTTTTGTCATCTGATGTACTTTTTCAACGACCGCAGAACGATCGGCAGGATCAACGCAAAAATGATGGCGGAGACCGCGCCGGTGGCGATCCGCAGGGGGATCTTGACCAAAGTGGCAATATAGGTGGAATAGCCGTAGATGGTCTGGTCGATCAGGATGCCGACGGTATTGAGCAGCGTCACCACCACCGAAGAAAGCACCGTTTCCACCGCAAGGATGGCAGGATGGGTGCTCTTTTTAAAAGCGCGGAACAACCAGCCCATCACAAGCCCCCGCGCCATCGCGGGCAATACCCAAAGCAGGGTGGTCGGCATCAGCCCATAGATCCATAATTGGACAACAAGCTCGCCGATAAATCCCGTCACCGCGCCCCAAAGGGGCCCTGCAACGATGGCAACGATGACCACCGGCAAGCCGCTCAGCGAAATTTTCATCGACCCGCCGAACACCGCGCTGGCACTTTCCGAAAGGAAATCCAGCCCCACATAGACCGCCGCCATCACCGCGGTAAGGCACAACAATCTGAGTTTTTTGCTATTCATAATAAAAAATACCTCCTTCATTCCACTTCGAAAATCAGGAGGTATCGTCCTATCTTTTTCGGCAGCGGGATGCGATCACCATACGGCAAAAGGCATCCGCCTTTCTTCGTCCCGAAGGCAACTCCCCGTCCTTCAAGCACTTAACCCATAATGATCTACTCTGATGTTCTCTATCATATCATAGTTTTTTCCAATTTGCAACAAAAAATTTGATCGCCGTCCAAATCCCGCTCGGCAAAGGAAAAAGCGATGGGCGCGCGGGTTTGATGGGTGGTATAGGAATAGATGCCGCCTTTAAGATCGCAACAACAGGTATAGCGGGTAAAAGCATCCCCTTGGGGCAGGCGAATGCACCCGCGGGGAACGGAGATGTTATCGGTCATAGAATAGAAGGCTCCTTCCCCCTCTCCCCGCAAATGGGCGCGGATAAATGCCGCCCGAATAAAGCGGGAGGCGGAGGAATAATCCCCCGGCAACCCCACCGCTTGGAGCCCCCGCCGCGCTGAATGGGGCGCAGGCTCTGCTGAAAGATGCCGCAGTTCTTCGTATCGCAGTTTGTGATAGGGATAGGGCGGGCTGTTGGTCATCACCCCCTCGGTGGCTTCATACATCCGCAACCCCTCCGCCGTCGGCTCTAAGATCAGCGCGCCGCTCCCATCGGCGATCATCCAATGGAGCGGTGCGTTGGGCAAGTCTTTCGCAAAGGAAATATCGCAAAGCTCCTGCCCACGCAAAAGCCGCCGCGCCTGCGCCAGATCGGCGCATTGCCCCAAAACCCAAGGAATCAGCTCAAAGGGCGCAAGGGTCCCGCCTTTGGAATAATCGGCGAACTCTGCAAACTGCAGCCCCGCCATCGCCAGCCCCCGCTCGTTCATCCCATCAAAAAAGAGCGGCACCCCTTGCTGTACCGACGCCATCCCTAAGATGGCGTAATGACTTTTGAGGGGCGGCTTGATACAAAACTCCAGCGGCATCCGCCGCGGTACCAAAACCACCTGCTCCCCAAAAGAAAGTTCATAATCCAAGGTCCTGCCGAAATAATGCTTCCATAAAATCGCTGTGCACATAAGATTCACCTCTTTCTGTTATCTTGCCCATCCCCTACGATTTTTTACCTGCGCCTTGACATTCTTTTAAAATATGGGTATAATAGAAAACCGATACGGAGGAGTATCGAAGTGGTCATAACGAGGCGGTCTTGAAAACCGTTTGCCCAAAAGGCACAAGGGTTCGAATCCCTTCTCCTCCGCCAAAACGAAAATCCTGTCGACTGCAAGTCGATGGGATTTTTGTTTTGTATTATTCATTTTTCATTATTCAATATTCATCATTCATTCGACAGAATTTTCAATGAATAATGAAGTCGCTTACGCTGATGAATAATGAATAATTTCGGTGTCTGCCTCGCAGACGAATTATAAATAACATGTAGAGGTCGAATTTGTGCACCTTCCTAACAAATCATTTGGTCCCCCCAATTCATTTGGGGTATATACAATTCATTTGGTACCCCCCCCAATTCATTTGGGGTATATACAAATCATTTGTATGTTTCCGTACCAATTCTTTTGGTACGCTCTATGCATAATTCATTTATTCGCCTTCCTAACAAATCATTTGGTACCTCCCAATTCATTTGGTACAGCCCCTTAAAAAAATAGAAGAACCGACCTTTCAAGGTCGGTTCTTTTTCATTCTTTTTAAATCTCTTCCCTAAAACCGTTCAAATTGGATGCAGATTTTCGTTTCTTTCATCCTTCGGCTATATAATGATATGCCGAAGGTGAAAAAACGGAAAAGACATAAAAAAGAACCTGCCAAGGCAGGTTCTTTCCTTATTCCTGTCGGTCTGCGCCGATTTCAACGGTTATTCCACAGAAAAGATATAATGGTACACCGGTTGCCCTCCGGGCAAACACATTACCTCCGCCTGAGGCATCTGCGCTTGGATCTGCGCGGTGATGGCCTCGGCCTGCTCTTCGGTGACATCCTCACCATAGTAGACATTGATATAGGAGCCGCCGTCCTTACCCAGCTCTTCAAAGAGCTTGCGGACAACGTCTTCCATCTGATCTTCCACAAAGGTGACTTTGGTCTCCATCAAGCCCAGCAGTTGGCCTTCCTTGATCTCCTTTTCATCGAAAACAGAGTCGCGGGCGGCATAGGTGACCTGCGCGGTCTTGACAGTCTCCAGCATGGCGGTCATTGCTTCGGCAAGAGCCTCGGTCTCCAAGGTCTCATCAAAGCCAAGCATGGCGGTGATGCCTTGGGGCACGGTCTTGCTGGGGATGACCACCACTTCTTTTGCGGTGGAGAGCTCTTTTGCCTGCTCTGCCGCCATAATGATATTTTTATTATTGGGAAGAACGAAGACGACTTCGCTGGGGGTGCGGTTGACCGCCGCCAGGATATCGGCGGTGGAGGGGTTCATGGTCTGACCGCCTTCCACAACGGTATCGACACCCAGATCCTTGCAGACCGCCGCCAGACCGGCGCCGGCAACGACCGAGACAAAGCCATACTTTTTGGTAGGCTCTGCCAAGGCATTTTCGGGTTCGGCGGGTGCGCTCTTTTGGCGGGCGCGGAACTCTTCCTTCATATTATCGATCTTCAAATTGACCAACGAACCGTAGCGGAGCGCTTCTTCGATGGCGCGACCGGGGTGGTTGGTATGGACATGGACCTTGATGATCTCGTTATCGGGTACGCAGACCACGCTATCACCGATGGATTCCAAGTAGGAGCGCAGATCGGCGGGGTTATCCTTCTTGGCGGTCTCATCCACAGTGACGATATACTCGGTGCAATAGGTAAAGGTGATGTCCTCTTCCCGCATCGGCAGTTCATCCACCACCGAATCAGCAACCGCTTCGGGTGCTTCCTGCGGCTCGATGGGTTGACCGCGCAGTGCGGAGAGCATACCCTCCATCACAACGGCAAAGCCCTTACCGCCCGCATCGACCACCCCTGCTTGCTTCAACTGAGGCAGCATTTCGGGGGTCTGCTGCAAAACGTCGTTTGCCTGCTCCACATAATAAGCCAACGCCTGCTCGGCGGTGGTTTCGGGGGCATTCTCTAAATATTTGGAAAGGTTTTCCGCCGCCACGCGGGAAACGGTCAGCACCGTACCCTCGGTGGGCTTCATTACCGCGCGATAGGCGGCTTTGACACCCAGATGCAACGCTGCGGAAAAATCGGCGGCGTTGGCGGTCTCTTTATCCTTCAAGCCCTTGGAAATACCACGGAAGAGCAAGGACAAAATAACACCGCTGTTGCCCCGCGCGCCCTTGAGCATCGCGCCTGCGGCACGATCCGATGCCTGGGCGATGGTGCAATCCCCCAAATTCTGCAGTTCGCGTGCGGCGGCAGAGATGGTCAGGGACATATTGGTACCGGTATCCCCATCGGGGACCGGGAACACGTTCAATGCATTGATGGCTGCTTTCTGGTTGCTGATATGATTGCATCCGGAGATGACCATCTCGCAATACTGCTTACCTGTTATCATAGATTGATCTCTCCTTCAAATTATACGGTTTTGATCCCGTCGATATGGACATTGACCTTCTTGACGTTAAAGCCGGTCATCTGCTCCACATTATATTTGATCTCCTTGGCGATACTGCGGGTCACGGCAGGCAGATTGACACCGTAGAGAACCACGATATGCATTTCGACCACAACGCCATCCTCTTCCTGCAGGATCTGGACACCCTTTTCATAATGGTCCTTTTTCAGCAGGGACACCAAGCCGTCGGTAGCGGATTTGGCGGCCATACCGACCACACCGTAGCAGGAATTGGCCACATGGCCGACGATATTTGCAAACACAGTTTCGGTAATGTTAATGCTTCCGTTATGATTATCGATCGTCATAGCAGAAACCTCCTTTTAAAGTATATCATCCTTTATTATATATTATTTTTGCCGAAATTACAATAGTTTTTTGTTGCGTTGTCAAATTCTACAGCTGAAATAGAGAATCTGGCGGTTGGATGCCGCCTTTTGCAACAGCGATTCGGCGGCGGCGCGGCGGGTCTCATCTAAGTTGGTAAAGGGGTCGTCCAGCACCATCGGCAGAGCTTCCGCGCTGAGCATTTCGCTTGCCGCCAAGCGGAAAGCAAAATACACCGCATCCCGCGTGCCCGCCGAAAATTGCTCGGCGGGGAAACTGCCCTCGGCGGTCTCCAAGCGGATGGAAAATCCATCGTCCATCATCAGCCCGCGGTACTTACCGTCGGTCAGCAGTGCCAAATACTTGCCCGCCGCTTCGCAAAGTTTGGGGGCAAAGCGGGTGTTCATCTCTTCGTTGGCTTCTTTCAGCCAAGAGAGACTCTGCTGAATAGCTAAGAGTCGCTCTTCCCCCTCGGAAATTTCCTGCTCCAGCAGGGCATTTTGGGCGGCACATTCCTCCAGCCGCTCCCACGCCTGCCGCAGTTCCCGCGGGTCCAACGCATCCTTTTGCCGCCGCAGATCTTCCCTCTGCAGTTCTTCGCGGCGCAGAAGTTCCTGCACCTGCGCGGCAGTCTCTTCGATCTCCACCGCATTGACCGCCAGCATTTCCAATTCCGCGCGGGTCTTGCCCGCCAAGATCGCCTGCTCCTGCAACGCGACAGATTCTTCCCCCGCGCCGCTTTCATAAACTCCCCAGGCGATCTGCAGATCCCGCACCTCTTCCTTGGTGAAGATGCGGTATTGTTGCCGCAGTTTCTCTAATGTTTCGGCGGCGGCATCGGCAAGCTCCTTTGCCTGCTGCTGCGCCTGCCGATCGGCTTGCAGATTGCGCTCCAAGCCTGCCCGCTCGGCGCGGCGGGCGGTATTCTTAGTCAGCATCAAAACGGCGGCGGCGATCCAAAGCCCGCCCAATACCAAATAGAGCGACCAGACCGCCAGCGCGGCGGCCAAAATGCCCGCGACTGCGCCTGCCACCAACAAGATCAGCGGCAACGCACCGCCCTTGACCTCCTTCATCCGATCCCATTCGGCTTGGGCGCGGTCCAGCGCAGACTGCGCCGCCTGCAAATCCCCTTGGGTCCGCTCGGCATTCTCAAAGGCTTGCTCCAATGCCGAAAGCGCCGCTTTTTCCAACCGCGGTTTTTCGGCGCGGGGCAGATTTTTGAGGGCATCCAAGCGTTGCAATAACTTCAGCGCATCACTGCCCTCGGCGGCGGAAAGCCGTTGCCGCAGGGCTTCGATCTCCTGCTCCTTTTGGGCAAGCTTCTCTTCCAATGCCTGCCATTGCTCCCGCTCAGAAAGCCGCCGCTCTGCCGCGGCGCGCAACTGTTGCTCCCGCTCCTTGCCCAGAGCCAACGCTTCCTTTTGCTCCACCAGGTGCCCTGCGTTGCGGGTGCGGTGCTTATATTGGGTATGTAATTTATTCAGATATTCTTCCGCCAGCGGATAAGAAACGTTCTCATCGCCGGTGGCGGCCATATTTTTGAGTGCCACATCCAGCCCATCGGTGCGGGAAAAGAGCAGGTCGCCCTGGGTGATGCAGAAGGAGCGCAAAAAGGTCTCCCCATCCAGCCCCAAAAACCGATTGCCCGGTTGCTCCTTATTGGCAAGGATCAACTCTTCCCCGTTCTCCAAGCAGAGGATCTGCCGTTTTTCCATCCCCCGCCCTGCGGGACGTCGGCGGGTGATCCGCCAGGTCTTGCCCTGCAGTTCCAGATCCAAACTGCCCGCAAGATCCTCCCCGCTCCAGGGCAGATAGGTCTTGAGCAGTTTGGTGTCATAACCGTAGAGCATATAGTAAATGAAATAGATCAGCGTGGTCTTGCCAAACTCATTGGGTTGCAGGTAGCGGTTCAGCCCCGCTTGGGGTTGCAAAGAAAAGTCCTTGAGTTTGCCGAAGGCACCGACCGAGATATTTAAAATTCTCATAACCGCGCCTCCTTTAAAGCTTGCAATCCTAACCGCAAGGCTTCTTCCAGCCGCGGGCGGTCTGCCGCGTCGGCGGCTTGGATCTCCGCCATCGCGCGGCGAACAAAGGCACCCTGCAGGGTATTTTGCTTTTTTAATACATCCACCGAAAGGGAAGGATCGGTGCGGTCCTTGACCTCCCGCCCCGTCCGTTCGGTATAGATGGCGGCGGCCGCCGCGGGATCGGCGGAGGGTGCGCCCTGCAAGATCAACCGCCCCACGGTATTGGCGGGGATCTCCACCGCCATCAGCCGCTCTAAGATCGCGGCATCCTCGGCACAGCCCGAAAGATCGACCGGGTATTCCCGCCAGATCTTCTCTGCCACCGCCATCGGCTCGATCTGCATCGATGCAGTATCAATGAAGTACACAAATTTTTCGCCCAGCTCGTCAAAGCCTTTCCCTTCGGGAATACCGGGGATGAGCAGGCGGCAACCGCCGATGCGGCGTTGCTCGCCCTTATGAATATGCCCTATGATCGCTAAATCCAATCCGCTGTTTGCAAGGGACTCGGAAGAAATGGGGCAGAAACTTTCGCTGCCGCCATCCACCTGACCGTGACCCAAAAGGATGTTGATGCCATCGGAAGGCGCGCTAAACCCTTGCAACGGATTGCCGCCCCCTTGCTCGCGGGCGGCAGAATAGCCCCAAAGACGGATATTTTCGCCAATAGTGACCCCTGCCACCGTTTCGGGGAAGAGATAGACCCCCTCGGGCAGGTTCTGATATAATGCGGTCACCGCCGCAGGATCGTGGTTGCCCGCGACCAAAAAGATGGGCAGGCCCGCCCCGCTCAAAAGGCGGCGGACCGCATCCTCGGCGGTCGGCTCCAAAAAGGGGCGATCCAAAAGATCGCCGCCGATCAGCAGCGCCTCGGCATCATTTTCCTTCGCCGCCTGCAAAATGCGCGCCAAAAGGGCGGCATCTTCCTGCTTGCGGATATGTAGATCGGCGGTGGCCAAAAGTTTCATTCATTTCACCTCGTTTATATTCTATATTTTTTACTCTTAAAAGTCAAATGGATTGACATTGAATAGAAAAATAGATATAATTATTATAATTATGCATAGCAGGAGTTGAAAAAACGTGAGCGATAATAAGAAAATGGTAAAAGAGATCACATCGATGGATGTGGATTTCGCCCAATGGTATACCGACATTGTCAAGAAAGCGGATCTTGCCGCCTATTCCAATGTGAAGGGCTTTATGATCATCCGCCCCTACGGCTTTGCGATGTGGGAACTGATGCAGGGTGCTTTGGATAAAATGTTCAAGGACTTAGGGCATGAAAACATTTGTATGCCGATGCTGATCCCCGAGAGCCTTTTGAATAAAGAAAAAGACCACGTGGAAGGGTTTGCGCCCGAGGTGGCCTGGGTCACCTTCGGCGGCAGCGAGAAGCTGGAGGAGCGGTTCTGCATCCGCCCCACCTCCGAGACCTTGTTCTGCGATCATTTTAAGGACGTAGTCCAATCCTGGAGAGATCTGCCGCTGCTGTATAACCAATGGGTCTCGGTAGTGCGCTGGGAAAAGACCACCCGCCCCTTCCTGCGTACCCGCGAATTCTTATGGCAGGAGGGTCATACCCTGCACGCTACCCAAGAAGAAGCGGAAAAAGAGACCATTCAGATGCTGGAGACCTACGCCAAATTCTGCAGAGAGTATCTGGCGATCCCCGTGGTGCAGGGCAAAAAGACCGATAAAGAAAAATTTGCAGGTGCCGAAGCCACCTATACCATCGAAGCGCTGATGCACGACGGTAAGGCGTTGCAGAGCGGTACCTCCCATTACTTTGGTGATGGCTTCTCCCGCGCCTTTGACGTCACCTTTACCGATAAGGATAATAAGCTTGCCTATCCCCACCAGACCTCCTGGGGCTGCACCACCCGCCTGATCGGCGCGGTGATCATGACCCACGGCGACGATAACGGCTTGGTCATCCCGCCCTATATCGCGCCCACTCAGGTGATGATCGTCCCGGTCGCCCAGCATAAGGAGGGCGTTCTGGAAAAGGCAGAAGAAGTGATGAACGAGCTGAAAGCCGTCTGCCGCGTCAAGATGGACGCATCCTCCAACAGCCCCGGCTGGAAATTTGCCGAATATGAAATGAAGGGCGTTCCCCTCCGCTTGGAGCTGGGCCCCCGCGATATCGAAAACGGCGTCTGCATCCTCTCCCGCCGCGATACCGGCGAGAAGATCACTGTGGAGCTGGAGAAGTTGACCGAAACCATCCCCGCTCTGCTCAAGGAGATCCACGAAAATATGTATCAGCGCGCATTGGATCGCCGCCTGGCAATGACCCATACCGCCCGCAACCTTGATCAGATCAAAGAGATCGCCGCCACCAAGCCCGGCTTTATCCGCGCCATGTGGTGCGGGGATGAAGCCTGCGAGGTGCAACTCAAGGACGAAGCAGAGATCAGCTCCCGCTGTATGCCCTTTGAGGATCAGGAGCAGGTCAGCGATGTTTGCGTTTGCTGCGGAAAGCCCGCCAAGAAATTAGTCTACTGGGGCAAAGCATACTAAAAAACGGTTAAAAAGCGGCTATATTCCGCCGATCCGACCGCTCGGCGTATCACATACGCCGTCGGGATCGCCTCGGCAAAATCTATCTCGCTTTTGCAACCGTTTTGAAATCAGAATAAAAAAGGCACAGTTCATTCTGTGTCTTTTTTTGAAAATTTTGCAACAGATTGGATATTAAGTTCGTTTTATCATATATAAAGGGGAAAATTATGGCCTATACCGATACCCAAATGCAACAATTGATTGCAGAATACGGACCGACGGTCTATCGCCTTGCGATGGCGCAGTTGCGTCACCGCGAGGATGCCGACGATACATATCAGGATGTTTTTTTAAAGCTGATCCGCCATCAGCCGCAGTTTGAAAACCCCACCCACCAAAAAGCGTGGTTCATTCGGGTGACCATCAACTGCTGCAAGGATCGGCTGAAAAAGGCATCCCGCCGCGATCTGCCCTTAGAGGAGATGGAGCCGCGTTCGGAGGATCCCGACCGCTTTGCGCTCCGCGAAGCCTTAGGGCGCTTATCGGAGCAGGCGCGGACCTTGGTGCATTTATATTATTATGAAGGCTATACCTCCGAGGAGATCGGCACCCTGCTGGCGATGAACCCCTCCACCGTACGCTCTAAGCTCAAGCGTGCGCGTGGGAAACTCAAAGATTTTATGACGGAAGGAGAGGACGACATTGTTTAAAGACGAATATAATAAGCAATTTGACGAGATCGCTCCCTCCCCCGCCCTCAACGAAGAGACCTTGGCGCTGATGAAAGAAGCCCAAGCCCATCCCCTTTCAAAGCCCGCCAAGCCCCAAAAGCAACGCTGGGTCCTGCCGGTCTGCGTCAGCGGTGCGGCGGCGATGCTGGCTTTGACGGTCGGCTTAGCGTTTTGGTTTGCCCGCCCCGAAAAATTTAACGACATGATGGGCGATCCCTATAATGAACTCTTTTTGCAGGCGGGCGACTCTTTTATCTCCGACGAGATCGGCGCCGACAATGCCGCTTCGAATGATTCCAGCACCGACGATAAAGCCACCAACGATGCAGATAGCTCCGCCCCTGCCGATCCGCAGCAGGGCAATTCCTCCTCCCATGCGGAAAACACCAAGGGGGATGGCAATAACACGGATGCGCCCGACGAAAACAAGGGAACCGCTTCCGACCCCGAAAAAACGCCCGAGGACGAAAAGGTTGAAGAGCCTGCCCCCGAGCAGTCCGAAAGCGATGCTTCCCAATCCACGCCCCCTGCCGAGGCGGTCGATCCCAAAGCACCGGTGGAGATCACCGATAAAAAGACCGAGACCTATCGTTCGCTCCGCACATATTTAGATGCCGTCGCCGCCAAAAAGACGATCGGCTATAAGACCAACTATCTGATGGAAGAGCCGCTGGTGATCGTCCCCACATGGCTACCCACCACCGCCCGCTTCCGTCAGCTCTACGCCTATTCCAACGGCGGCTATACCTATTCTTATCTGTTGGCAGGCGAGAGCGAATCCTATTTCCTCAACGTGGCGGTCAGTGCCACCCAGCCCCGAACCCAGCGGGACCTCCAGCTGCGGGTCCAAGGGGTCGGCGAAGAGAAAAAACCTTTGAAAAAGACCAAAAATCAATGGATCTATTATTTCGGCAACTACGATAAAGCCATCGTCACCGTCACCACCATCGACGGCAAGGCGGTCCCGATGGAGCAGGCTTCCCCGCTGCTGACTACCTTGGATTTTGCCCGCTATACGGTGCAAAACGGATTAGTAGAAATGACTTACGATTAATCAAAAACGGACTGATTTTTTCAGTCCGTTTCTTTTTTCCAAAAACTACGTAGCATAGATTTTTTTCATCGGCAAACACTAAGCAAGAACGAGGTGTTTCCATGAAAAAATTTTTGAAAATCATCAAAATTCCGGTGGCGTTTGCCACCGCGGCAGCCTTACTCTGCCTTTATTTTTACCGAATCCCTACCGAATATACTTGCTATCCCGATCAGCCGCCCGCAGTTTCCTCTCTTTATACATTGGAGGCGGAGTCGCCCGCGGCGCAGCAGCAGGAAGCCGATCACTATACCGCCAAGGTCAAGCTGTTTGGGCTGTTGCCCATCAAGGACGCCACCGTCCACCGCATCACCCAAAAAAGTCTGGTAGTGTTGGGGACGCCCTTTGGGGTCAAACTCTATACCAAGGGTGTTATCGTTATTGATGCGGAAGAGGGCAGCGCAGGCATCGCGGCGGGCATCCAAGTGGGTGATATTATTCTTTCCTATAACGATCAAGTGGTGCGCTCCAACGAAGAACTGCGGGCGCAGGTACAGCTTTGCCAAGGCAAAAAGCAAAAGGTGACCCTACTGCGCAATCAACGCACCCAGACCCTTTGGGTTACCCCCACCGAAACGGAAGAGGGCTATGTCATCGGTCTTTGGGTGCGGGACAGTACCGCAGGGCTGGGTACGCTGACCTATTATGATCCCCAAACCAACGCGGTGGCAGGGCTGGGCCACTCCATCTCGGATGTGGATACAGGGCTGACCATGCCGGTGGAAAGCGGCACCTTGGTCACCGCCGAGGTCAAAGGCATTCGGGCGGGCGAAAAGGGCAACCCCGGCGAACTGCTGGGCACCCTTTCCAACCAAACCTTCGGCAAGGTGACCACCAACAACGAGACCGGCCTTTTCGGCACCACCGACCGCAAATTTGAAGGGGTGCGCTACCCCGTCGGCCTCAAGGACGAGGTGCAGGAGGGCGAGGCGCAGATCCTCTGCACTCTTTCAGGGACCACCCCAAAAGCCTATACGATCCGTATAACCAAGATCAATAATAACTTATCGGAATTAAAAAACCTCTGTATTCAGGTCACCGACGAACGATTGCTGAAAGAGACCGGCGGCATTGTGCAGGGGATGAGCGGCAGCCCGATCCTGCAAAACGGCAAGATCATCGGCGCCGTCACCCACGTGCTGATCAGCGACCCCACCGCCGGCTACGGCATCTTCATCGAAAAAATGCTCGCCTCGGCAGAATAAAAAAGAGTTGCACCACACCCTTCGGTGTGGTATACTCTACATAAAGGCAGGTGTTTTGCATGAGCGAAAAACAAATGGAACGTTGCATCAAAAACGCCACATTCTCCTTGGAAATGGAAGGGTTTTCGGTGGATGAGCAAACCAAAGAATGGTGCCGCAAGCTCTTAAACAAAGAGATTTCTATGGAAGAATATATTGCGTTGGCAAAAGTAAAGGCAGGTGTTACCGCATAATGGGCTACAGTATCGATTCGATTTCTGCAAACTGTTATGAGGGAACTACCTGCCTTATTAATAAGTTTGATGTGCAAAACGAAGAACAGTTGATGACCCTTGAAGCTACCATCACCCACGCCAAGACAACCCTTTTGGAAAGCCAACCTGCCAAGTTGCCCTTGGATTTTGATTATTACAAAGCCATCCATCGCTTTTTGTTCGAAGATCTCTATGATTGGGCAGGTCAACTGCGTACCGTTGACATTTCTAAAAAAGGAACCACCTTTTGCCCTGCAAATCAGTTGGAAACTCTTTGTAATGCCTGCTTTGACCGCCTCAAAAAAGCCAACTATTTTAAAGCACTTTCTAAAGAAGCGTTTATCGAAGAATTGGTGGATTTTTATTGCACCACCAATCTATTGCATCCCTTTCGGGAGGGAAACGGTCGCACCCAACGAATCTTTATTGCCAAACTAATTGAGTATAATGGTTATCAATTCGATTTTTCCAATATCGACCCATCTGCCCTAATGACCGCCACCATTCAGGCGGCAAATGGTGTAACGGATCATTTATATGAAATATTCAAAAATGAATTGAAATAATCACATAGAAAAAGCAGACCCATCGGTCTGCTTTTTCATTTATTCGATCCCAAGCAACCAATCCACGGAAACCTTTAAGATCTTTGCCAATGCACGAATTTCATAATCTGCCACAAAGCGGGTGCCGATCTCGATGCGGGAAATGCTGTCCCGCTCAACAATGATCCCCGCCACCTGCAACTGCGCCGCAAGATCGCTCTGGGTCAGCCGAAGCCTACACCGCGCTTCGTGCACCCGCTCCCCGCAAATGTTTTTCTTTCCGTTATAATCATAGATCTTCACAACTATACCCCCAAAAAATATGCTAAAGATTTGCATTTTTCTTGACATTAACATATTTTTGCCCTATAATTGTGTTAAAGATAAGAAACTTATTAAATTATTCATTTATTAGGAGGAACTATGGAATCAACTCAATTATTCGGATCGGGTCTCGTCGGAATCATCATCATAGCCTTGGTTACGCTCTTCAGTCTCTGGATTGCCGGCGAGTTTCATCAGGCAGCAACATTGAAAGGACATCCACAAAGCAAATACTTTTGGATATGTTTCTTTTGCGGAATCGTAGGATATCTTTTGGTGATCGCATTGCCCGACAAGGCACAGAGTGTGCACCCCTCGTCCGCCACCCATCCACGTCCAAATCTCGGCGAGTATCCTACCAAAAACCAAGATCCTCAAGATCAATGATACAATAATAGAAAAAGCAGGTCTTGCGACCTGCTTTTAAAATACATTGTTATCGGGAATATGCTCCATAATATCCTCTACACGGCATTGCAAAATGTTGCAAAGCTTATCGATGGTGTTGACTTCCACGTTTTTATTCTTTCTTAACCGATCCAGCTGAGAGCGGTTAATGTTATGGTGGGTATAAAGATCGTATTGGGTAATTCCTTTTTTCTTCATCGTCTGCCATAAACGGTCATATCGAATCATCCGCTCTTCACCCCCCCGAAATTTTTCTTGACTTTATTTTATTATCGCCATAAAATAAAGAAAATGGTAGTGTTCGTATAAGGACACTCTCGGAGGTGTTTATTATGGATTTTGAAGAAGAAGTCTATTACTCTTTGTCAGGAATGCTCATTGATCCGCTTGACGATGTTGAAAACTTATTTGAAGATGGAAAACCCTGTGAACAATGGTATTCCGATATGTATGATGCCTATATGCGTGTTTGCGAACGATTGGGCGTTCAAGACGAAGACGATGATGTGGAAATCATTATCTCCTCTCTGCTACGGATCCAAGAAAAAATTGCCTATCGTATGTATCATTACGGAGCATTGTTTGGAAGTAAGGAAAAATAAATTTGGTTACGGCATCTTCACCGAAAAAATGCTGGCTTCGGCAGAATAAGAAAGCAGACCGATGGGTCTGCTTTTTTCTATTTCTTTTGATTTTAGGATATTGTCAATCTAAAATTTTAGGTAAAATTTAACGACTGTTTCCGCAAAAAAGTTTCTATTGTCAGTTTTTTACATTTATGTTATACTGAACATATGAATATAAAAACGGAGGAATCCACCATGAACAAAAAATATCCGTTGCTGTTGCAACCGTTGGATAAGCCTTACATCTGGGGCAGCGAGCTTTGGAGCCTTTCCTGCCACCCTGCAGGGACCTGCGAAGTGGTCAACGGTGCCGAAGCAGGCAGACCGCTGACCGAAGTTCTTGCTGATTGGGGCTATACCAACCCCTTCCCTTGGCTGATCAAGATCATCAACGCCAAAAATCCCCTCTCGGTGCAGGTGCATCCCGACGATGCCTATGCCGCGCGGGTGGAAAACCAGCAGGGCAAGACCGAAATGTGGTACATTTTGGATGCCGACGAGGGTGCCTCGCTGATCTACGGTTTTAATCAGCCCCTCTCTTTAGAGGAATTTGAGCAACATATCAAAAACGGCACCTTGGGCGAGGCGGTCTGCACCGTTCCGGTGCAGAAAGGGGATGTCTTCTTTATCCCCGCCGGCACCCTCCACGCCATCGGCGCGGGGCTGAAGATCGCCGAGATCCAGCAAAGCTCCGATGTTACCTATCGGGTGTGGGACTATGACCGCACCGATGCCCAAGGCAACAAACGCCCCCTGCACATTGAAAAGGCACTGGAGGTGACCGACCGCGTTCCCGCCACCGTTCCTTACGGTCAACCCCAAGGGGATGTTTTGGCAGACTGCGATAAATTCCGCGTGGAAAAAGCGGCGCTGACCGCCGAACCCCAACCCTTGGAGGCGGAAAAGCTTTGCGCCATTCTGGTGACCGAGGGCGCGCTGACCCTGACCTACGGCGAAGAGACCATCACCGCCGCCGAGGGGCAAAGCATCCTGCTCCCGCCCCAATTCCCCTGCACCGTTTCGGGCAACGGCCAATACTTAAAAACCACTTGATTTAAAAATGTGCGAGGTGCCTTCCTCGCACATTTTTTATTGCAAATTTCTTAAAATTCGTATATACTGAATTTAAAGGGGGTGTCTTTTATGAAACGCTTGTTTGCTGTTCTTTCGATTTTCTGCCTGCTGCTTTGCAGCGGATGCGATCGAATTGCCTTTCTTCCGCAGGAGGATGCCGATCTGCAACCCACCTACCAAAAGGCCTGCGACCTTTTGAAAGAGGGCAAATTGGAGGAGGCCTATCCGCTCTTTTTGAACTTGGGCGATTATAAAGACAGCGCCCTGCACGCCTCCAAATTTACCTACCTGCCCACCGAGATCTTGGCGCAGGACGACGGCTTCGGCGAGGAGATGGCGTATTATAAGACCACCTATTCCTATGATGAAAAGGGGCGTCTGCTCCAAGGCGAGGGCTCCTATACCAAAGAAGAAGGCCCCGGCTATTCCGAAGAGCATACCTACGATAAAGAGGGCAAACTGCTCCGCACCGAAGCCATAAGCGAAGCGGGCGAATCGGTCATCACCTATGAATACAACGAGCAAGGGCAATGCATCAAAGAGGTCGGCTATACCAACGGTGCCAATGTGGGCGGAATTACGCTCTTTACTTATGAAAAGGGCTTGAGAAAGACCGCCACCGTCCGTTCCTATCTCGGCACCGACACCGCCGCCTATGAGACGGATGAAGCCTACCATCAATCCACCGTCACCTATTCCTATAACGAGCAGGGGCTTTGCACCAAAGCCGAAGAGAACACCGGCGCCAGCGGCATTTTCACCAACACGGTCGAATATAATTCTCTGAACCTGCCCACCCGCCTTGCCCATACCGATAACGACGGCTATTCTTCCGAAACCATCTTTGAATACGACGAGCAGGGGCGGTGCATCAAGGTGGATACCGACTACGATGTCACCGAATTTACCTATGATTCCGAGAATCTTCCCCGCTCCGCCACCCGCACCCGCGACGGCGGCAAGCCCTGCGCAATCACCTATACCTATCAATTATTTTATTTAGACGAAGTTCCTCAAATTCCCTTCCATATCAATGAATATCTTTCGGGCTTGGAGGTATAATGATGGCAAAGTCTGCCCACCAGAACCAAAAACTGCTGCGGCTGATGCAGATCTTCCTGCAGGAGACGGATGAAGACCACGGCATCACCATGGCGGAGATCTTAGCGATGCTGGAGGGTTTCGGCATCCACGCCGAGCGCAAGAGCATCTATGAGAACATCGAGACCTTAAACCAATGCGGGATGGATATCCTTGCCGAAAAGCAGGGGCACCAAAGCTATTATTATCTGGCATCGCGGGAATTTGAGACCGCCGAACTGCGGCTGCTGGCGGATGCGGTGGCATCCTCGCGGTTCATCACCGCCAAAAAATCCGACCAACTGCTCCAAAAGCTTTCGGCGTTGGCCAGCCGTTATCAAGGCGGGCAACTCAAGCGGAGCGTCCATGTGGCGAGCCGAATTAAAAATATGAACGAGACCATCTTTTATCTGGTGGACGATCTCAACCGCGCCATCCGCGAAAACCGCGCCATCACCTTCCGCTACTATGAATGGGTGTATCAGCAGGGGCGGCTGGTCCGCCGCCCGCGACACGACGGCGCGCTCTATGAGGCTTCCCCTTGGCAGTTGCTTTGGGAGGATGAATATTATTATCTCATCGCCTTTGACCATAAATCCCAATCCATCCACCATTACCGTGTCGATCGGATGGGCGACATTCGGATTGCAGACCAACCCCGCCAAGGGGACGATGCCTTCAAGGCGATTCGGATGGAGGACTATACCGCCCGCGTTTTTGGGATGTTTGGCGGCAAAAGCCAAATGGTCACCCTCTCTTTCCCCGATCATCTGCTGGATGCCATGATCGACCGCTTCGGCAAGGAACTAAACCTCACACGCATTGCAGAAGGGCGGTTGCAGACCCGCGCAGAGGTCATCCCCAGCTCCCATTTCTACGGCTGGCTCTTCTCGCTGGGCGCGCAGGTCACCTTGGATGCCCCCGCCGAATTAAAAGATGAATATCTCGCCGCATTAAAGCGGCGATTAAAGATATAATTTAAATGTAAGAAAGGATTTTAATTATGATTTTAGGAATTATTATTGCGCTTGTTGTTTTAGTTATTCTCTGCCTGCGGGTGGTCCCGCAAGCGACCGAATATGTCATTGAGCGGCTGGGGAAATACCAGACCACTTGGGGTGCCGGCCTGCACCTTTTGATCCCCATCATCGATCGGGTCGCCAATAAGGTTACCCTGAAAGAGCAGGTGCTGGATTCTCCGCCCCAACCGGTCATCACCAAGGATAACGTCACCATGCAGATCGATACGGTGGTTTATTTCAAGGTCTTCGATGCCAATCTCTTCACCTATGGTGCCGTCAATCCCATCAGTGCCCTTTCCAACCTGACCGCCACCACCCTGCGGAACATCGTCGGCGAGCTGGAGCTGGACGATACGTTGACTTCCCGCGATACCATCAACGGTAAAATGACTGAGATCTTAGACTGCGCCACCGACCAATGGGGCATCAAGGTCAACCGCGTGGAGCTGAAGAACATCATCCCGCCCGCCGAGATCCAAAACGCGATGGAAAAGCAGATGAAAGCCGAGCGCGACCGCCGCGAGACTCTGCTGGAAGCGGAAGGTCATAAGGCGGCGGTCATCACCCGCGCCGAGGGCGATAAGCAGGCGATGATCCTTGCCGCCGAAGGTGAGCGGGATGCCCGCATCGCCCGCGCCGAAGGCGAAGCCAAGGCGATCCTTTTGGCAAAGCAGGCGGAGGCCGACGGTCTGGCCGCTTTAAAGAAGGCAGGTGCCGATGCCGCCGTTTTAGAGCTGAAAAAATATGAGGCCATGGTCCGTATGGCCGATGGGAAAGCCGCCAAGATCATCGTCCCCACCGATATGGTGGAGATGACCAAGGCGAATGTGGCGTTTGCCGAAACCACCGGTCTGGGCGATACCACCGCCCCCGCCCCCGAAGCCAAAAAGCCGACCAAAAAAGACCCTTGCTGCGATTGATGCGCAAAACGCATCTCATAACATTTGCCGCAAGGCAAATTCATAACTCTAAACTGAAAATCCGCTTCAACCGAAGCGGATTTTTTATTTCGTGTCCTGTTTATCGGACAAACGCCGTGGTATGATAATGACGGTCAAAAGAGATAAATCTCTTGATTTATCCATTCGGTTATTATATAATTACTATATGGGTTTAAAAATACGTTTACATATAAAGGAGAAGCACGATGGCTGATAAAAAAGATGCCTTGGCAAAGGCCTTAGAGCAGATTGAAAAGCAGTTTGGCGAAGGGGCGGTTATGAAGCTGGGGGATAATACCCATATGAACGTTGGGGTGATTCCCACCGGTTCGCTTTCGCTGGATTTAGCGTTGGGGATCGGCGGTGTACCCAAGGGACGTATCGTCGAAATTTACGGTCCCGAATCTTCCGGTAAGACCACCGTCGCCTTGCACATTGCCGCCGAGGCGCAAAAGGCGGGCGGAACCGTTGCCTTTATCGATGCGGAGCACGCGTTGGATCCGGTCTATGCTTCTGCCTTGGGCGTGGATGTGGATAACCTTTTGGTTTCCCAGCCCGACTACGGCGAGCAGGCATTGGAGATCACCGAGCAGTTGGTGCGCTCGGGTGCCATCGATCTGGTCATCGTCGACTCGGTCGCCGCGCTGACTCCCCGCACCGAGATCGAGGGCGAGATGGGCGATTCCCATGTGGGTCTGCAGGCGCG
This sequence comes from Clostridia bacterium, assembly GCA_017440465.1. GTDB lineage: Bacteria > Bacillota > Clostridia > Oscillospirales > QAKW01 > QAKW01. The sequence goes on along the minus strand of JAFSHF010000031.1, from coordinate 45,044 downwards.
CTTGATGAGCCAGGCGTTGCGGAAACTGACCGGTGTTCTTGCCAAGACCAACTGCGTGGCGATCTTTATCAACCAGTTGCGGATGAAGATCGGTGTGATGTATGGCAACCCCGAAACCACCACCGGCGGTAACGCGCTGAAATTCTATTCCTCCGTTCGTATGGACGTGCGCCGCACCGAAACCTTGAAAGCGGGCACCGAGATGATCGGCAGTGCGACCAAGGTCAAGGTCGTTAAGAATAAAGTTGCGCCCCCCTTCAAGATCGCTACCTTCGACATTATGTATGGCGAGGGCATCTCCAAGGAAGGCGAACTGCTGGATCTGGGCGAAAAACTCAAGCTGGTCAAAAAGAGCGGCGCCTGGTTCTCCTATAAGGATATCCGCATCGGTCAGGGCAGAGATAAAGCCAAAGAGTTCCTGCGGGAAAATGCCGACATTTATAATGAATTAGAGCAAGCCATCCGCGAGAATTTCGACACTTTAAGAGAGATGGACAGCAAGGTCAGCAAGCCCAAAAAGGCAGCCGCCGCTCCCGCGGCAGCACCTGCGGCGGAAAAGCCCGCGGCGCCTGCGGTCTCGCTGGATGTATCGGCAGACGACTTTGAATAAACCGATCATAACCAATATCATACCCAACCAAAAAGATCCTGCCAAGCGGGATCTTTTTGTGGATGGGGAATTTTATATGACCTTCCCCTTGGAACTTTTGATGGCGCAGGATCTCCATTGCGGCGATCCCTTCGGAGAAGAGGAGCAGGACGCGCTTCTTTTGGCGGTCAAGTTAATTCCCGCCACCGAAAAGGCCTATCAATATTTAGGCTACGGTGACCTTTCCCGCAAAAAGCTTTACGAAAAGCTGACCCGCTTCGGCATCGAGCCGCAGGTGGCGGATGCGACCTGCAGCAAGATGGAGCAAAAGGGCTTTATCGACGATGAAGCCCTTGCCTATAAGCTGGCGGAAAAATATGCTAATACAAAGCATTGGGGCCCGCGGCGGATCCTGCCCGAGATCATCCAAAAGGGGATCGACCCTGCCCTTGCCAAAGAGGCGGTGGACGCGTTGGAGACGGATTTTTCAGAATCGGCGCGCTACCATATGGAGACCAAATACCGCCGCATCAACCGCGCCGACCGCAAAGAGCGGGACCGTGCGTTCCAAGGATTGTTGCGGCTGGGCTTTGATTTTGAGACCGCCCGCGAAGCATTAAATGTTGAGGAATGTGACTGTGAGTAAACGAATTGGATTTATCGGCCTCGGCTGTGAAAAGAATACCGTCAACACCGAAAAGATGATGGCCGCCGCGCAGGCGCGCGGCTATGCACTGGTCGCCGAGATGGAGGACTGCGCCGCGGTGGTGATCAACACCTGCGGATTCATTGAATCGGCAAAGCAGGAGGCCATCGAGACCATCTTCGAGGTGGTCGCTTTGAAAAACGAAGGCAAAGTCGGGAAGATCATCGTTGCGGGATGCCTGCCCCAGCGGTACCAAGCGGAGATCGCCGCGGAACTGCCCGAAGTCGATGGGTTTTTGGGCGTCGGCAGTTTTCAGCGGATCGGCGACGCGCTGGAGCGAGTGATCGCAGGCGAGCGGATCGCTTGGTTTGATGATGCCAAGGATCTGCAGTTAGAAGGCGATCGGGTGCGGACCTCCCCGCGGGAGACCGCCTACCTCAAAATTGCCGATGGGTGCAATAACCGTTGCGCCTATTGCTGTATTCCCGAAATTCGCGGCGGGTTCCATAGCCGCCCGATGGAGAATATTATTGCCGAGGCGGAAAAACTCTCTGCCGAGGGCTGTAAGGAACTGATCTTGATCGCGCAGGATACCACCAACTACGGCATCGACCTCTATGGCAAGCGTTGCCTGCCCGAGTTGATCCGTAAGGTCCTGCAGGTGAAGGGGATCGAGTGGTTGCGGTTGCTCTACCTCTATCCCGATAAGATCGATGAAGAATTGATCGAACTGTTTGAGCAGGAAAATAAACTGCTTCCCTATATCGAGATGCCGATCCAGCACGCGGTCGGCAGTGTCCTCAAACGAATGAACCGCCCCGGCGACGAAGAAAGCCTTTTGAAACTGCTTCAAACCCTGCGGGCGCGGATCCCGAATGTGGTCATTCGCACCACCCTCATCGTCGGGTTCCCCGGCGAGACGGAAGAGGAGTTTGACGCCCTTTGCCGCTTTGTCCGCAAGGCGCAGTTTGATAAGCTGGGCATCTTCTGCTTCTCCCCCGAAGAGGGCACCCCCGCCTACGAGATGCCCGACCAGATCGAAGACGAAGTCAAGGAAAAGCGCTGCGATGTTCTGGAGACCATCCAGGCGGATATCGTGGAGCAAAAGCAGGCAGGCTTGCTGGGCAAGCGGCTAAAGGTTCTGGTCGAGGGCTTTGACCGCTGGGCGGAATGTTGGTATGGGCGCAGTTATATGGAAGCGCCGGATATCGACGGCAAGATCTTTTTCACCGGCGAAGGCACCATCGCCGCCGGCGACATTTTGGAGATCGAGATTGAAGAGACGATGGATTTTGACTTGATCGGACGGAGGATTGAAGAATGAATACCCCCAATAAATTAACTATTTTGCGTGTTTTGATGATTCCCTTGTATATTGCGGCAATGTTGCTCCTGCCCTTCCCTTGGAGTGCGCTGGTGGGCGCGGCGGTCTACGGTATCGCCTCCGCCACCGACGCGATCGACGGACACCTCGCCCGCAAGAACAACGAAGTCACCGACTTCGGCAAATTTTTGGACCCCTTGGCGGATAAAATGCTGGTCATCACCGCCTTGGTACTGTTGCAACACTTCGGGATGATCCCGCCGCTCTTCACCGTCATCATCATCGCCCGCGAACTGATGGTCACCTCCATCCGCCTCATCGCCGCCTCTTCGGCGGGCAAGGTCATCGCCGCCGGCTGGATGGGCAAAGCCAAGACCGTCACCCAGATGGTCGCCACCCTGCTGCTGATGGTGGAGCCGGTGATCTACCATTGGATCGCCCCCCAAAGCAACCTGCTTGCGTGGTTTAACTATGCCCCGCTGGGCACCGTCTTCCTTTGGGCCGCAGTGATCCTCACCATCGTCTCGGGCATCCAATACTTGGTGCAAAATTGGGAATTTATCGATTATCGGAAATAATCAACCCTAATTTCCAACAAAAAACAGCAAAAACCCAAGGTCGCTCTTGCAAGAGCGACCTTTTTTTGTTATAGTATTAGTCAAGATCTCCAATCTGCGCGGGATGGAAGAGGGGTGCGATGCCCCCGCGGTCCCGCCGCCGTGTGCAACGAGCGAGGCTTCATTATGCCACTGTTTTTTAAAAAATGGGAAGGCGAAGCGGATGCGTTTTAGTTGCGAGCCGGAATACTTTCCGCGCAGAAGATCAATATGCTCGTCACGATGAATGGCCACATTTCATCGTTTGTGCATCGGGCAGAAGGATGCAACGAACGGTGGGGTGTGCAAAAAAAGGTGTTTCGATCACGGAGAAAAAACAACTTTATAAAAGGAGAAAACACGCAATGAAGAAAAAGCAACTGTTTTTGATTGCGATCAGCGCGGTTCTTTTGGTCGGGCTGATCATCGGCGCGGTGTTTCTTTGGAAAGGATCTTCTGCCGATCCCAACGAAGGAAACAAAGCGATTGTCTTTGAGGTGGTGCAAAAAGACGGCACCTCCAAGGAGCACGAAATAGCCACCGACGCGGAGTTTTTGGCCGACGCCTTGGTGGAAGAGGGCTTGGTGGACTACGCCAAGGACGGGATGTATACCGTCATCGACGGCATTGAGGCAAGCTGGGAGGCGGACAAAGCGTTCTGGTGGATCACCGTCAACGACGAAGATGCGGGCGTTGGAATGAACGACATCGCCATCACCGACGGAGGTCATTATGAAGCGACCTACACCATCAGCACCTATTAAGCTGCGGGAGCTGGCGGCACTGGCGGTGTTTGCCGCCTTGATGATCGCCCTGCAGGTGGCGATGGCGCAACTGCCGAACATCGAGCTCGTTTCCCTGCTGATCATTTTAGCCACCGTCTTTATGGGCCCCAAATCGCTCTTGGCGGTCTTCGCCTTTGTTTTGGTGGAAGGGCTGATCTATGGGTTTCATATCTGGTGGATCAACTACCTTTATGTCTGGCCGCTGCTGGTACTGATCGTTTGGGGTTTGCGGCGGTGGAGTCATCCGCTCCTTTGGGCGGTGGTGGCGGGAGCCTTCGGGCTGTTTTTCGGCACCCTTTGTTCCCTCCCCTATTTCCTGACCGGCGGCATCGGCGCAGGGATCGGATATATTATCCAAGGGATCCCCTTTGATCTGGTCCATTGCATCAGCAATATTGCGCTGGTACTTTTGATCTACCATCCTTTAGCAAAAATCTTGGCAAAAATCTTGCCGAGATAAAAGCATTTAAATCAACAAAAATCCGCTTCTTACGAAGCGGATTTTTTCCTTAATTTTGCGAAGCAAACATCATTTGCGCAACGCGCAACATCATTCGGCTTGCCGACATCATCTGCCAAAGGCAAACATCATATTAAAGTGTTTCCAGCACTTTACACAGCCATTCCCAGACCCGCACGCTTGAAGCAATGGAAAGCCGCTCCCGCGGGGTATGGATATCCTGCATATTGGGGCCGATGGACACCGCGTCCAGCCCTTCGAGTTTTTGGTCAAACAGACCGCACTCCAGCCCTGCGTGGATGGCGATGATCTTGGGCTCTTTGCCGCTGATCTTTTTCCAGCCCTCGGCGACCGCCTCCCGCAGGGGGGAGTCGGCGCGGTATTCCCAGGCGGGATATTCGCCATCCGCCTTGGCGGCAAAGCCGCAGTCCTGCATCAGCGTTACCACCTGCTCCGCCAGCGCATCCCGCTTGGCGTTTTTCATACTGCGGATGGAGGTGAGGGCAAACAGTTCTTCCTCGCTTGTTTCGATAATGCCGCAGTTGAGGGAGGTCTCCACCAAGCCCTCGATCTCGGTGCTCCATTCCCGCACCCCATCGGGCAGGGCGGAAAGCAGGCGGATCACCCCATCGGAGCAGTCCTTGGTCATCATCTTTTTGGCGGTGGTATGCGCCACTTCTACCTTAACATCGGGGTCCTTTGCCCCATATTCTCTTTGAAAGAGCGCGGTCAGCGTTTCGCTCTCCAACGCCTGCTCGGTGGCGACCACCGCGGTGGCGGAGCGGGGGATGGCGTTCGCCTTTTTGCCGCCATCGATGGAGATCAATCGGCAATTTAGACCCGCCAAAATCTTACCCAGCAGAATATTGGCATTGGCTCTGCCTTGATGGATCTCGGCGCCGCTATGACCGCCCTGCAAGCCCGAAACGGTGATGGTGCAGGCGGGTTTATCACATTCTTCCCAAGTCAGTTTCATCCGCCCGTCGACCTTTTTGCCGCCCGCGCAGGAGACATAGATGGCCCCTTCTTCTTCCGAATCTAAATTCAACAGCCGCCGCCCCTTAAGAAGCGCGGGGTCGAACCCGAACGCGCCGAACATCCCCGTCTCTTCATCGGCGGTGAAAAACAGTTCCAGCGCGGGATGGGAAACTTCGGTTTCATCCAGCAACGCTAAGCAATAGGCGATGGCGATGCCGTTATCCCCGCCCAGGGTGGTGCCGTTGGCGGTCAGCCAATCGCCGTCCTTTTTCACTTGGATGGGGTCGGTCTCAAAATTATGGGGGTTGCCCTCCTCCTTTTCGCAGACCATATCTAAATGCCCCTGCAAAATGACGATGGGATGATCTTCCTTGCCCTTGGAGGCGGGGACGCGGATGAGGCAGTTCCGGTGCGCATCCTGCACCGCTTCAAATCCCCGCTTTTTCGCATAGGCGGCGCACCAATCGGACACTGCTTTGACATTGCCCGATTCTCTGGGAATGGCGGAAAGTTCTTCAAAAATTTCAAATACTCTGTTCATACTTAAGGTGACAAGAATAATCCGAACCTTGTTTTAAAAAGGCGGATTTCCGTTTCCTCCTCGTTAAAATACTCGCCAATGCGCCGGCATTGGCTGTGTTTTATGCCTTGATGAAACAAAAATCCGCTCTTTTTAAAATCTTCGACCACAAAGCACGGAGATTTCGTGGGATTTTTGTTCATCTTTTTTGCAGATAGGCCGGCGCCTATCAAGGAAAAATGGGCGAAAAGCACCGAAATGTCCTGCTTTGAGGCAGATTCGGATTATTCTTGTCACCTTCTCCTTTTTTCAATAATAGCCAAAATCAATAGTGCGCCGCCGATGGCAGAAAACGTTGCCGAAAGCCCTGCCGCCTTGGAGACCCAACTCCAAAGCAACGCGCCCAGCGGCATCGCGCCGACGGTAGCGATCGTATATAACCCCATCACCGCCGTCAACTCCCGCTCCTTGGCGGCGCGGGAAAGCTGATAACTGCTTTGGGCGAAAAACCAAAAATCCAAACTGCCGTAGAGCAAAATGCAAGCACTCTGCCAGACCATCCCCCACCGCAACAACAGCAGCAGGTTCAAAACCCCCATCCCGCCGACAGCAACAAAGCGGGGGAGTTCTTTTTTGAAGCGGGTCTTGATCAAAAAGCCCGCCAAGGCACCCAGCCCCAGCAGCCCCAGCGCAATGCCGTAGGCGGCACTGCCCTTGCCCGCCTCTTTGATGAGGGATACAAAGGTGACGTTATATTGCACCCCGAAAAATCCCACCGCAAAAATGCGCAAGAGCGGAGAGATCCAACCCTTCAGCCGCGGCTTTTGCCCCCGCTCCCCTTGGGGAATTTTCAAAAAGCAGAGCAAGGCCACCGAGGGGATGAACGAGGCGAAATTGACCGAAAACGGCACCGCCGCGCCCCACTTGGCATAAAGAAGCCCGCCTAATATGGGCCCGAGGCCGCGGGCGGCGTAGGTGACGGCGGTCAACAGCGCCGTTCCTTTTTTGAGGTCCTTGGCAAGCCGCTTGGGCAGGCTTTGGTAGATGGGCGTCTGCAGAGCGCGAACGCATCCCCACACCCCGCCAAACACCAGCAGAAAAGGGAAACTCAACCATTCAAACACCGCCGCCAGCCAAAGCAACAGCGACAGAGCCGCCAACCCGATCTCGCTGGAGATCAGCCAAGGCTTTAGGTGTTTTCCGTCCAAAAACCGCCCCAGCGGGTAGGAGAGCACCGCCACCGGCAGATAGCAGGCGATCATATACCACGCCAGCGGCACACCTCCACTCTGCTTGGCGGCGATCCAGGAAAGCACCAAGGTCTGAATATATCCGCCGGTCAGAGAGCATCCCTGGGCGGTAATCAATAAGGCAAAATTTTTCATCTTGCCTTTATTATGGCAGAAATTGTTTAATCTATTCTTCCGGTGAGATGCCCGATCTTTTGCAGTGCGCCGAATTCTTGCTGGCGCAAGGCTTCGTAGGCGATGACCGCCACCGCATTGGATAGGTTCAGGCTGCGGGCTTCATCGATCATCGGGATGCGGATACATTCTTCGGGGTGCTGCTTTAAGATCCGCTCGGGAAGACCGAAGGATTCCCTACCGAATATAAAATAAAGATCTTCCTCGGTGCGATAATCGATATCGCTATAGGTATGCGCCGCTTTGGTGGTGCAAAAATACATTCTGCCGCGGGCGGTCTGCTCAAATTCTTCAAAGCTTTTATGCACCGTCCGTCTTAAGTATTTCCAATAATCCAGCCCTGCGCGGCGGACCGCCTTTTCGCTGATATCAAAGCCCAGCGGCTCGATCAGATGCAGATGGCATCCGGTGGCGGCGCAGGTGCGGGAGATATTGCCGGTGTTTTGCGGGATCTCCGGCTCCATCAATACGATATGGATCACTTTTAAATCACGTCCTTTTCCAAAAATGATATCATATTTTCTTCGGCATTTCAATCATATAATAAAGAAAAGATGTCAACAATGATGATACTATTCTTTTAAACACCTTGCAGAAGGGAGCGATAATCATCGAACGATTTTCCAAATTAGCGGCGCACGCGCTGGAGCGGGCGTTGCAGATCGCCGAGGAGCAAAGCCACGATTATTTGGGGACCGAGCATCTGCTGGCGGGGCTTGCCAAAGAGGCGGACGGCGTGGCGGCGCGGTTGCTGCTCTCCAAAGGGGTCACCCCCGAACAGCTCTTGCGGCAACTTGCCGCCCTGCCCGCCGCCGACGACCCCTCTCCCCTTTCGGTCAACGATATGACCCCGCGCTTGGAGCAAGCGCTGACCAAAGCGGGAGAAATCGCCCGCAAACACGGCTTTTCGGTGGTGGGAACCGACCATCTGCTCGCCGCCCTTTGCGAGCAACCCCAATCCCACGCCTATCGGATGCTCACCGCCCTTTCCCTGGAGCCCAAAAAGCTGGCGCGCCAGCTCATCGATCGGATGGATCTGCCCGACCTGCCCTTGCAATCGGAAAAGGGGAAGGCCCGCGCCAAACAGCCGCTGAAATATACCGTCGATCTGATCGGTCAGGCGGTGCGCGGCAACGGCGATAATGTTCTGATCGGGCGGGAGCAGGAATTGGGGGCGATGATGGGGGTACTGATGCGCAAAAACAAGAATAACCCCTGCCTCATCGGGCCCGCAGGCGTGGGCAAGACCGCCCTTGCCGAAGGGCTTGCCCATCGCATTGTTCTGGGCAAGGTGCCCGCGCCGCTGAGAGATGTTCGGATCTTAATGCTGGATCTGCCCGCGCTGATCGCGGGGACCAAATACCGCGGTGAATTTGAAGAGCGGTTGCACGCGCTGATCGACGAAGCGGAAAAGGACCCCAACTTGGTGCTTTTTATCGATGAACTGCATATGCTGGTGGGCGCAGGGGCGGCGGAGGGTGCCATCGATGCCGCCAATATCTTAAAGCCCGCCTTAGCGCGGGGCAGATTAAAGGTCATCGGTGCCACCACCGCCGAGGAATACCGCCGCCATATTGAAAAGGACAGCGCTTTGGAGCGGCGGTTCGCCCCTATTTATATTGAAGAGCCCACCGAAGAGCAGACGCTGGAGATTCTACAAGGGTTACGCCCTGCATTGGAGAGGCATCATCGGCTGAAACTGCCGGACGAGACCTTAAAAGCCGCCATAAACCTATCGGTGCGGTATTTGGGAGATCGGTATCTGCCCGATAAAGCGATTGATCTTTTGGACGAAGCGGGCGGGCGCGCCCAACTGCGCGCCTTTGCGGAGGGGCGGCTGGATCGGGAGAGTGCCATTTTGCAAAAGCAGGCGGATCTGGAAAAGCAGATGCGCGCGCGGCAATTTTCGGCGGCTCTTTCCACCCATCAGGAATTGGAGCAACTGCGGCTTTTGAAGCCGACGCCGCCCCAAAAGCACCCGCTCACCCCGCAGGATCTCACCGCGCTGATCGCCGAAAAGACCGGCATCCCCCTGCGCGCCGACGATCCCGAGGGCAACGCCCTTTATACAGAGCTTAAAGAACGGCTCAGCCAAGAGCTGATCGGGCAGGAGGCAGCCATCGATGCCATCCACCAAGCCCTGCTCCGCGCCCGCGCAGGGCTCGGCGACCCCAAACGGCCCGCTTGCTCTCTTTTATTCTGCGGACCGACGGGCGTGGGCAAGACGCGGCTGGCGCGGCTTTTGGCAAAGCACCTGTTCGGCAAAGAAGAGGCACTCATCAAATTGGATATGAGCGAATATATGGAGCCCCATTCGGTGGCAAGGCTGATCGGTGCGCCGCCGGGGTATTTGGGCTTTGACCAAGGGAGCGGGCTGGTGGATCGGATCCGCCGCCGCCCCTATGCCATTTTGCTTTTGGATGAGATCGAAAAGGCGCACCCCGAGGTTTTGAACATTCTTTTAGGAATTTTAGACGAAGGAACGCTGACCGACGGGCAGGGCAAGACTGCCGATTTTCGCAACACCGTCATTCTGATGACCTCCAATCTGGGCGGCAATCTCTTGCAACAAGAGCCGCTGGGCTTTGGGGGCAAGCAAGAAGGCTACGAAAAGGAGATCAAAAAGACGGTTCTGCGCACCTTAAAGCCCGAATTTGTCAACCGTTTGGACGAAATCATCCCCTTTGCCCCGCTGGAGCAGAACCAACTGTTGCAGATCGCGCGGTTGGAACTGCTTCAACTACAGCAACGACTGCGGGAGCAAGGGGCGGAGGTGGAGTTTGCCGCCGATGTCTGCGAAGAGGTTGTTCGCCGCGGCTACGATCGGCGGTATGGCGCACGCGCGTTGCGGCGGGTGATCGAAAAGGAACTGAGCAGTTCCCTTGCCGCCCGCCTTTTGGATGGCTCTCTGCCCCAAGGGGAGCTTTGCGCCGCCGATCTCTTTGATCCCGCCCTGATCCGCCATTGACTTTAGGGTCGTTTTCTATTAAAATATAGGTATTAAACTATAAAGGAGCACTCCTATGAAGTTAAATTATAAGCGCACCTTTCTGATCGGGCTGGCCTTTATGGCGATCTCTGCCTTTTGGCAGCTCTACGATAATGCCATCCCCCTGATTTTGAAAAACACCTTCGGGGTGACCGACGATATCAGCGGCTATATTATGGCGGCGGATAATGTGTTGGCGGTCTTTTTACTGCCGCTCTTCGGTGCGCTTTCGGATAAGGTTTCCACCCGCTTTGGCAAGCGCAAGCCCTTTATCATCCTCGGCTCTTGCCTGGCGGCGGTGTTGATGCTGGTGGTTCCCTTTGCCAATAATACCAAGAACCTGCCCCTGTTCGTCATCATTTTGGGTCTGCTTCTGGTGGTGATGGGCTCTTATCGCTCCCCCGCCGTTGCCTTGATGCCGGACGTGACCCCCAAGCCCCTGCGCAGTAAGGGCAATGCGGTAATCAATCTGATGGGCTCGCTGGGCGGGATTATGACCTTTTTGATCATCGCCCTCTTTGTCAAAGATAACGATATGGGCAATTATACCTATGTCTACGCTATCATCGCCGCCTTTATGGTCGCCTGCGCCATCATTCTGGGGCTGACGGTCAATGAAAATAAACTGCGCGCGCTGATGCCGCCCGAAGAAGAGGAGCAGACCGAAAGCGGCGAAAAGAAACCAATGGAAAAGGGCGTCAAAAAGAGCCTGTTCTTTATTCTGATCTCGGTCGCCTTTTGGTTTATGGCGTATAACGCGGTCAACACCGCCTATTCCCGCTATGTGCAGGAAGTGTGGGGCAAGAGCCAAAGCACCGGCGCGACGATGATGATCATCGCCATGCTGGTCGCCACCGCCGCCTTCATTCCTGTGGGCCACCTTTCCTCCAAATTGGGCCGCAAAAAGATGATTTTGATCGGCGTTTCGCTTTTAGCAGCCGCATTTTTGACCGGCTTCATTCTGCCCCACTACAGCATTATGGCGTATGTCATTATGGGGGTCATCGGGATCGGCTGGGCGGCGATCAACGTCAACTCCTATCCGATGGTGGTGGAGATGAGCCGCGGCAGCGATGTGGGCAAATATACCGGCCTTTACTATACCTTCTCTATGTCTGCCCAGATCCTCACCCCCATCCTTTCGGGCTATCTCTTTGCCAATCTGCCCTGGGGCTATAAGGTGATGTTCCCCTACGCGCTGATCTTCTCTGTTTTGGCATTTATCACCATGCTGTTTGTCAAACACGGCGATAACCGCCCCGATGCCGCCAAAGGCTTAGAAGCCTTTGACGTGGAGGACTAACCGATGATTGTTATATGGATTTTGCTCGCCCTTTCGGCGGTCTGGATCTTTATGATGGCGCCGCGCCTCCATCGCCCGCCCCTGCTGAAAAAATTGCAGACCTACCGCTTTGCCCATCGGGGCTTGCACGATATCGAAAAAGGCGTCCCCGAAAATTCCCTTATGGCGTTCCGCTTGGCGGTGGAGCAGGGCTTCGGGATAGAGCTGGACGTCCATCTTTCCAAGGACGGCAAGCTGGTGGTGGAACACGATGATTCCCTCCTGCGCACCTGCGGCATCGACCGCCCCATCGAGGATTGCAGTTGGAGCGAGATCCAAGATCTCCGCTTGGAAGGCACCGAAGAGACCCTGCCGCTGTTGGAAGAGGTCTTCAAGCTGGTGCAGGGCAAGGTGCCGCTGCTGATCGAAGCCAAGGTCTTCGGCGGGAATTATAACGCCGTCTCCGCCGCCCTCTATCAAGCCATCCAAGGCTACGATGGCGATCTCTGCATCGAGTCCTTCGATCCCCGCGCCGTCGGCTGGTTTGCCAAAAACGCGCCCGAAATTGTCCGCGGTCAGCTTTCGGGCCATCACTTAAAGCAAAGCAAGCATATCGATTTTGCGATGCGCCACCTGCTGGTCCATTGCATCTCCCGCCCCGATTTTCTTGCCTATGATTATCAGAAATTCGGCTGGGCGTATCACCTGTTCCGCGCCCTTTTCGGCGCACCCATCTTCCTTTGGACCATCCGCACCAAAGAAGCCAAGGCGATTGCCGAAAAGCAACGCGCCACCCCCATTTTTGAAAAACAAGGAGTTTAAAAAATGCCCAATTCTGTTCTTCCCAATGCACCGGAACTAAAATATGCCATCCTGCCCTGGTACGACCAGATCTCTGCAGGATACATACTCTCGGTAGCAGGCGGATTGCTGATCGCCTATTGCCTCTTTGAAGCCATCTTCAAACGATATAATAAGTCGATGCGCCGCGGCACCTTGGCGCTGATCGGCAATACCGTCTGGCCGTTGCTGATCAATATCGGCATCTTCAGCGTCGCCTATTGGCAATGGGCACTGCCGCTGACCGCGGCAACAGCCGTTTTGTTCCTCTTTGTCATTCGCCATGAACTCAAAGAAGCCTATACCGAGGAAAAGGAAGGCTACCGCGGCCTCAATCCCCTGATCCGCGAGGTACGCGCCGAGATCTTCGCCGACCTTTCCATCGAGGAGCAAATGGCGTATAAAGCGCAGGTAAAACCCCAAAAATTCTATTGGTGGATCTGGCTGCCGCTGATGATCGCCATTCCCTTTTTGGTAATGCTCTTAGCCGAAGCGATCGGCGTCGGCGATTATCTCTTTCAAGTGGTCTATTACCCTCAAACATAAAACGAAGTTTGCCCGATGGGCAAGTGAAGTTTATAAATAAGTGAAGTTCTCCAAAAGGAGAGTGAAGTTTCGCTTCGCGAAGAGGGCAAACCTTTCATTCTCTGCGAAGCAACTTCACTTGGCGAAAAGCCAAACTTCACTGCAAGGAACCCGAGCAACTTCACTTTTGCGACAGCAAAAACTGCACAAAAAGGGGCTGTAAAATACATTCGTTTTTTTACAGCCCCTTTCTTATTTTTCCTTTTTGGATGAAAACAATTCGATGCCGATCAATACCAGCAAAATGGCATCCACAATGTATTCCGCGATCCGCACCGCCTGAGATTCTATAAACGCAGAGGATGTAAACAACACCAAAAAGATGGGCACAAACACCCAAAGCAGAATTTTAATAACCTTATGCATAAGAATTCTCCTTCATATTTACTGCCATCAGTATAGCCTTTTTCTAAAAAAATGTCAATTACCCCAAATGATTTGGGGTCTGTTGCACAATTCATTTGTGCATTACTGTACCAATTCATTTGCTACGTTCTTTGCACAAATCATTTGTGCAAGCCTACAAATCATTTGTATGTCCCCCTACCAAATCATTTGTTACCCCCCCACCAATTCATTTGTTACCCCTACCAATTCATTTGGTTGCGGGTCATAGCGGGACGGGAAACCCGTCCCCTACAAAGAAACCCTCCAATTCTGCAATCAAAAAACACTCTGCTGAAACTCAGCAGAGTGTTTTTTTACTTACGAGTCGGTTTGACATTTGAAGCCGGAGAAATGTTGCCGTCAATAGCACCATTCGCATCTTCAAAAGCCTTAATATTTTCTCTTATTAAAACAAGAACTTGGCTGTTTACACTTCTGCCTTCGTACTCAGCAATGTGTGCGATTTTATTCAACATTTCTTCTTCAATTCTTATTGAAACACTCTTGATTGCCATAAATACACCTCATAATAAATATATTGTATATTCATTTTAGATGTTTTATGTGTTATAATGTTTAAAATGGATATATGGTATATCTATTATTTTTAAGAGGTGTGCTATGAAGAACAATATATGTTGCTTTTTTGGACATAGAACGATAAACGAAACCGCAGAACTAAAAGTGTGCCTTTTTGAAGTCATCGAAAAACTGATCGTAGACGAAAAGTTGATACGTTCCTTTTCGGAAGTAAGAGCCGGTTTAATAATTTGTGCCTTGAAATCGTGTCTGAGATAAAAGAAAAACACCCACACATAAAGCGCGTTTATGTGCGAGCGGAATATCCTTATATAAGCGAGCACTATAAAAACTACTTACTTGAAACTTATGAAGACACCTATTATCCCGAAAAGATACTGAACGCAGGAAAAGCATCTTATGTCGAGCGCAATTATGAAATGATCGATCATAGCCATTTTTGCATCGTCTATTACAATGAACAGCGCACCCCAACCACCCGCAAAAGCGGCACCAAAATCGCCCTTGATTACGCTATAAAACAGCACAAAAAAATCATTCGAGTTTTATAGCACTATGAAATTAAATTTGTTTTTTGCGGTCTGCGCATTTTTACGCACAGACTTATGTAGAAGCAGGAACCACCAAAAAGGCGAAGATTGGATGTAGAATTTTCGATCTCGGTGGCGTCGGCGTACATCGGTACAAGGGGAAGCGGGGGTAACTTTATCCTTGTTTTTAAACCGACCAATTCCGCCTGTGCTGCGTTAAAATGCTCGGCAATACGACGGTATTGCCTGCGCTTTTGCCTTGCTCAACCGAAATTCGTCTGTTTTAAAAATCTTCGACCGCTTTTTGCGGCAAGGCAAAATTACCCCCGCTTCCCCGCACCGAGATCGGAAATAGCAAAAAACAAAAAGTTAAATTAAAAGCGGCTCAAATGAGCCGCTTTTATTCCTTATTCTTCGCATTCGCATAAACTGAAAAGACCTATATTATTTCTTTTTTGTTTTTTGCGGTCTGCGCCAATATCCGCCTTTTCGCACAGACTTATGTAGGAGCAGAAACTGTAAAAGACTTGAAGATTTGATGCAGAATCTTCGATCTCGGTGGCGTCGGCGTACATCGGTACGGTAGACGCCGAGATCGGCGATAGAAAAAGCAAAAAATTTTAAATTAAAAGCGGCTCATTTGAGCCGCTTTTATTCCTATTTTTTGGTTACGCAGAGATTAAAGCATTTATTTTTTCTTTATTTTTTGCTTTTTCGGTCTGCGCAAATATCCAAGTCTTTTACTTACAGGGATTGTTCGGCACGCTCAACCAACTTCTTGGTCATCTGGCCACCGATATGACCGGCCTGAGCAGAAGTCAAGTCGCCGTTATAACCCTGCTTCAGATCAACACCGATCTCGCGGGCAACCTCGAACTTCATCTTATCAAGGCCTGCTTTTGCATTACTCTTAACAGCTTTATCCATTTCATTAGCACCTCCTTATTAGAGTTAGAGCGAAAAGTTGTTTTTTCGGTCTACGCTAATTATTTTGGATCAAAGGGAGAAAATAATTCAAGCAAATTTTGTCAATTAAAAATGATGCTTTGATCGTTAAAAAGTTCAAACACTTTTTGGCGGATGGCTTGATTATAGGGCGCCTGCAGGTCGGGATCAAATTCCAGCATCCGCTTGGCGCAACGGTTGGAAAGGGTCAGCAGTTCCATATCACTCGTCAGCCCCGCCAACTGCATTTGGGGCATCCCATGCTGCATATCGCCGAGGAAATCGCCGGGGCCGCGCAGTTGCAGGTCCTTTTCGGCAATGGCAAAGCCATCGGTGGTGGAGCAGAAATAATCCAGCCGTTCCCGCGTTTTTGGATTTTGATGGTCGGAGACCAAAATACAATAGGATTGCTTCTCCCCACGCCCGACCCGCCCGCGCAGCTGATGGAGCTGGGAAAGCCCGAACCGCTCGGCGTTCATCAGGACCATCATCGTCGCATTGGGGACGTTGATGCCCACTTCAATCACGGTGGTAGAGACCAGCACTTTGGTTTCCCCCGCCACAAATTTTGCCATCGCTTCGTCTTTTTTAGCGGCCTTCATCTTGCCGTGGATCATATCGGCGGCATCGCCGTACTGCTCCTTCAATGCTTCAAACAACGCTTCGGCACTCTGGAGATCCGCCTCGGGATTTTCCTCCACCAGCGGGCAGACGATATAGATCTGGCCGCCTTCTTCCATCTGCTTATCCATAAAGCCCAGCAACCGCTCCTGATAGGTGGAATCCACCAAAAAGCTTTGGATGGGCTTTCTGCCTGAGGGCAAGCCCTCCAGCACCGAAAGGTCCAGATCGCCCCATACCATCAGCGCCATAGTGCGCGGAATGGGGGTGGCAGACATAATTAAAATATGGGGCTTTTGCCCTTTTGCCGCCAAGGCGGCGCGCTGGCGGACGCCGAACCGATGCTGTTCGTCGGCGATCACCAAGCCCAATTGTTGAAATTCCACCTTCTGCTGCAACAACGCGTGGGTGCCGATGATGAGGCGGGTCTCGCCGCTTTGCAGGCGGGCATAGGCTTCCCGCTTTTGCTTGGCGGTCAGCGACCCCACCAAAAGGTCGGTGGAATACCCGAGCTGTTCAAAGAGCGGGCGGAAATAGTCTGCGTGCTGGCGGGCCAAAATCTCGGTGGGCGCCATCATCGCCACCTGATAGCCTGCCGAAAGGGCGGCATACGCCGCCTCGCCCGCCACATAGGTCTTGCCGCTGCCCACATCGCCCTGCAGCAAGCGGTTCATCGCAAAATCTCCCTGCATATCTGCCAGGATCTCTGCCACCGCTGTTTGCTGAGAGGGCGTGGGGGTAAAGGGTTGCAACGCCAAAAAACCGCCGTCGCTCTTGCCGATGGGGAAGCGGTTTTGGTCCTTTTCCCTGCGGGAGAAAAGGTTGACCCCTAATTGGAAATACAGCAGTTCTTCAAAAATCAGCCTCCGCCGCCCCGCCGCGATGGCGGCGTGGTCCTTGGGAAAGTGGATCGCCTGCAACGCATCATTGAGTTCCATTAATCCATATTTTTCCCGCAGTCGCGCGGGCAGAGGATCGGGCAGTTTGCCCGCAAGACGCGCCATCGCCTGCCCCACCCAGCGGCGCATCTGAGGCTGGTTCAGCCCCGCAGTCAGCGGATAGACCGGCAGGATGCGGGGTTGCTCCCCCGCTTTGAGTTCTTCCGCTTGGGGCGCCACCATATGCAGCAGCATCTTGGGGTCGCAGACCCCATAGAAATTAAAGGTCTTTCCCACCTTGAGTTTATCTTTAATATAAGGATTATTGAAATAGGTCAGGGTCATCAGCCCCGAATCGTCCTCCACCGAAAAACGGCTCAAGATCCGCCCGCCGCGGATACGGCGTTCTTCGGGAACGCCCACCACGGTGGCGACAATGCTGATGGGCTCCCCCATATGCATCGACGCTTCATCGATGGGGATCACCACCGACCGATCTTCATAGCGGCGGGGATAGCAACGGAGCAGATCCCCATAGGTTTCGATCCCCAATTTCAAAAGGAGTTTTTCGCGGGTCGCACCGATGCCGTATAACTGCTTGATGGGTGTATTCATATAAAAACTCCTTTCTTTTTAATTTCTATTTCTAATATACACGAAATCAACCAATTTTTCAATTAAATCTTGTCTTCTAAAGTAAAATCGTTTAGAATAAACTATAAGGAAGTGATTTTTTTGAAAACAATGATCGTTACCGGCGGCAGCGGTGCCATCGGCAGTATGACCGCCTATTGGGCGGTGCGCCAAGGATGGCAGGTGGTGCTTGCCTATCATACAAACGAAACGGCGGCAAAAAACCTGCAAGAGGATCTTACCGCGATGGGCGGCAGGGTGCATCTCTTTCAAGGGGATCTTTGCATCGAGCAGACCCGCAAAGAGCTGATCGATTTTGCGCTGGAAGAGTGCGGCAGTATCGACCTGCTGGTCAATAATTTCGGCGCGGCGCACTATCAAGAGTTTCAAGAGGAGTCTGCCGACTCCATTGAGCAGGTCCTGCAGACCAACCTACTCTCCCATATGGCACTGACCCGCCTGCTGCTCCCCCATCTGCTCCAAAAAAAGAGCGGCGCGATCATCAATATCTCTTCGGTCTGGGGGCAGACCGGCGGTGCCTGCGAAGTCTCCTATTCCGCCGCCAAGGCGGGCTTGATCGGCTTTACCAAGGCACTTGCCAAAGAATTGGCACCCTCGGGCATCACCGTCAACTGCGTTTCCCCCGGCATTGTGGAAAGCAAAATGCTCAAGGATCTCGATCGGGAAGAACTCAAAAAGATGGTCCCCACCGGCAAACTTTGCTCAGGGCTGGATATCGCCAAAGCAATCCTCTTTCTCGCCGAGCAGGAGCAGATCACAGGACAGGTGCTTTCCCCCAACGGCGGGCTGTATATCTAAATACAAGAAGTATAATACCTATGAAAATATACGTATTTTCATAGGTATTTTTTTGTCTATAGGCAAAAACGATGTGCGCCGATGGCGCAACAATGGATAAAATCCGCAGACGCGGATTTTTTATGATCGAATTCTTTTTGAAAGGATTTTTTGATGGCATTCTTTTTAGAAAAAACGGCAGAGTTGCTTTGGGGGCCTTGGATGCTGCTTTTGGTGTTGGGAACAGGGATCTACTTCACCGTCGGCACCCGCTGGCTTTCGCTGAGAAAGCTCAAAGCCGCCTTTCAAGCCGCTTTAAGCAGCGAAGGCGAGGGGCAAGGGGATGTTTCGCCCCTGGGCGCGCTATGCACCTCCTTAGCGGCGACCTTAGGGACCGGCAACATCATCGGGGTGGCGACCGCCATCACCGCCGGCGGGCCGGGCGCGCTGTTTTGGATGATGGTCGCCGCCTTTTTCGGGATGGCGACCAAATATGCCGAAGGGTACTTGGCGGTACGCTACCGCCGCCGCAACCCCGACGGTGCCTTTTTGGGCGGGCCTTTTCTCTATTTGGAATTGGGGCTAAGACGCCCTTTTTTAGCGCGGATCTTTGCCCTCTCCTGCGTGATCACCTGCCTCATCTCGATGGGCACCACCTCCCAGATCAACGGCATTGTGGATGCCGCGCAGGATTTTTTCGACCCTCAAAAACAGCAAAATCTCTCCCTTTTCGGCATCTCGGTCAATATTCCTGCGCTGATCGCAGGCGCGCTGACCACCGCCTTGGTGGGCTTGGTGCTGGCGGGCGGCATCCGCCGCATCGCTTCGGTGGCGACCTTGGCGGTGCCCTTTATGGCGATCCTCTATACAGGGCTGACCCTATGGCTGATCTTATTGCATTGGCGGCAGTTGCCTGCCGCCACCGCGCTGATTCTCCATTCCGCTTTTATGCCGAAGGCGACCTTGGGCGCGGCGGCGGGTATCACCCTGCAAAAAGCCCTCCGCTATGGCTTGGGGCGGGGCATCTTTTCCAACGAAGCGGGGATGGGCTCCGACCCCATCGCCGCCGCTTCCGCCCGCACCGACGACCCTGCCAAGCAGGGATTGATCTCGATGCTGGGCCCCTTTTTGGATACCGTCTTAATGTGTACCCTTACCGGCTATGCGGTGATTTTGACCGATGCCTGGCAGATCCCCTCCCTTTCGGGCGCGGGCATCACCCTTTATGCCCTAAGGCATCTGCCGCTCCCCGATGGGCTGCTTTCCTTTTTATATATGGTCTGCCTGCTCTTTTTCGGGTTTTGCTCCATCATCGGCTGGAGTTTCTACGGCGAGCAAAGCCTACGGTATCTGCTCCCCTGCCGGAACCATTGCGTCGGTTGGTTTCGGATTTTATTTTTGCTCCTGCTCTTTAGCGGCACCTTTCTCACCGCCGAGGCGGTCTGGAACTTGGCGGATATCTTCTGCGCCCTGATGGCGATCCCCAACCTGATCGGGCTTTTGGGTCTTGCTGAGCAAGTTTTCCACGGCGCGAAAAAAGGATTTGGCGAAAATTGTTGACACAAGCCCCTCATTAATGTATACTGAAATTAGGTTAGTTCACAAATTGTTCATAATTGCTAACCGAAAGAAAGGAGAATTTTATGGAAAACACAGTAGTAACTGCCCCCGTTGGTCAACTCAAAACAAACAAAGGCTTGCTCAAAACCATCCTGCTCTCGATCATCACCTGCGGCATCTATGGTTTGGTTGTTATGTCTGCCGTTTCGAACGATATTAATATC
This sequence comes from Clostridia bacterium, assembly GCA_017440465.1. GTDB lineage: Bacteria > Bacillota > Clostridia > Oscillospirales > QAKW01 > QAKW01. Next base: position 24,910 of record JAFSHF010000031.1, on the reverse strand, counting down.
GTTGCTTCGAGATACGACGGCAAGAAAACTATGCACTATTGCTTGCTGACCTTCCTCATCGCGCCCATTACCATGGGTATTGCAGGCATCGTTTGGTCCCACAAAATCTCCAACCGTATCGGCGCAGAGCTGAAAAGACGCGGCATTGCTTATAATTTCAGCGCTTCGGATTATTGGCTTTGGAATGTATTGGGCGCCCTGATCGTTGTCGGTCCGTTCATTTATATGCACAAGCTGTTTAAGGCTGTCAACCAAATGAACGCCCACTACAATGTAAACGGTTAATTCAAAATCAATCAAAATTAAAATCTCTCAACCGTAAGGTTGAGAGATTTTTTTTAATATGATATAAATTCCCAAAGGATTTATAACGAGTTAATCGATCATATCGATAAATTCATTTAATGTGGTGGATCGGCGGACATAGTAGCGGGAGACTTTGGCGGGGTGGTCGCCGCTCTCATAGGTGCCGCCGCGGGAGAGCAGACCGAATTGATAGTGCGCCTGCGTCACCTGCAGCGATTGCTCGCTCCATTTGCCCGAAGGATAAGCGACGGCAAACACTTCCTTGCCCAACAGCCGCGTCAGCTCCAGCTTGGATTGACCCAGCTCGTACTGCAACTGCTCCTCATTGAGAGTATCTAAATTGGGATGGCTCATGGTATGGCTCTGGAAAGAGACCAGCCCCGATGCGTTCATCTCTTTCACCTGCTCGCGAGTGAGATAATAGGGCAACTCGTCCAGCTTATTGTAAATTAGAAAAATGGTCGCTTTGGCATTATATTTTTGCAAGATCGGAAACAGCTCGGTATAGTTATCGCTATACCCATCATCGAAGGTCAGCATCACCGGCTTTTCGATCTCCCCAAGGCGATCAAAATCTTCAAAGGTGACGGTGGTATAGCCGTTCTCCTGCAGATACTGCAACTGCTCCTCCAACGATTTGGGGGAAACAAAGAGTTGCCGGATGCCCCAGCAGTTATCGCTCACCGCGTGGTACATCAAAATCGGAACATCGATCCCCTCCGCCACATTGTCTGCCATCGGATAGGCGGTATAGTAGGTGTGCTTCTTTTCCGTATCTTCAAAGGAATGATAGCCCTCCAGCAACGGCATCAAAGTTTCCTTGGGTTGATACCATTGTTCGCCGTCGTAGCGTTTACCCTCGGCAAAGGAATGGGTCGCATCCCCCAAGGTCAAGGTGGCGGTAAAGGTCTGCTCCTGCGGAGTGATCTCCACCGAACCGCCCAGCGCCTCGGCAAACTCCTGCAGGCGGAGATATTCGGTCACACCGTCGCTGTAGACACCCGAAAGGGGCGACCCCGCAACGGTGATGCCCTTTTCGGTCGCCGCGGGGGCTTCTTCATAGATCGGTGCGGGCGGTGTCGGCTCGGCGCATCCGCCCAAAAGCAGTGTCAAAATTAAAATAAATGAGAAAACTTTTTTCATCTTATTGTTCGGCCGCGTTCTTAATGTACCGCATCAGAATGGTGGCGATCTGAGCGCGGGTAGCGTTGCCCTGAGGATCCAGCAGTACCTTGCCGTTGATGGAGTTGCCGGTGATTAAGCCCTCGGCATACGCCCACTCCATCGCTTCTTTTGCCCAAGAGCTAACCTTTTTGGCATCGGAAAAAGAAGAGATCTTCTTTCTTTGAGAAACATCCTGCTTCTTGCCCTCGGCATAACGATACATCATCACCGCGATCTGCTCGCGGGTAACCTTTTCCTCCGGCGCGAAGGTCGTGTTGGTCATACCCTTGACAACGCCTTTTTCGTATGCCCAGTTGATGGGGGTTTTATACCAATTCTGCTCCAGATCGGTAAAGGGGGCTTTTGCCGAAACATCGGGTTCCCCCTCATAGCGGTAAAGAATGGTCGTCAACATCGCACGGGTGGTGGCGTCATCGGGCTTGAACTTATTCTCGCCCATACCGTTCATCAAATTATTATTGTATGCAAACAATACCGCTTCCTTATACCAATCAGCCGTGACATCGGTAAAGGGATGGTTTTTATACATAGGAATGAACACAGGATCAAATGAATAATCGATTTCTTCGGTTTCTTGAGAATTATCGGCAAACATTGTATCTTCTTCTCTAATATCTATCGCAATCATTCCATTTTTAGGCATGGAAGGCACTTTGAATTTAAACGTTCCGATAGCAACATCGCCTTTAATCGTTACGATATCGTTTTTGGTATCATCAAACCCTATCCATATTAATGCATAGACTCCTTTTCCCTTTTCTTCGGAGGCCATCAATCCACCGAGCTTCTCTTCTTTAAAATCTAAGGGTTTCAAAACGTTCTGATCGTATTCTAAAACGATAGTGAACCCGGCACATTCGACAAGGTTTTCCACACGGACTTGGACTTCCAACTCCTGACCGACCACACCATACGGCGCATCCAGCACCAAACGCGCGGTTTTATCCGCTGCCGCCGATGCGGGAATGGCGGCCATCAGCATTACAAAAATCAGTAAACAAGAAATGATTCGTTTCATTCTCTAAAATTCCTTTCTCTTGATACTATAATCATATCAAATCTTTTGCCAAAAAGCAATGGCGAAAAATGTCACTAACCCCCAAATCATTTGTGTTTCGATGCACACTTCTTTTTTTTGTCCACAATTCGTTTGGGCGGTCACCTACCAAATCATTTGGTACCCCCAATTCATTTGGGGTATGAAACACAAATCTTTTGTGTTTTTCGTGCCAATTCATTTGGTTGCGACTGTGACCGCTGCCTGTGGTTGCGACTGCGACCGCTGCCAGTGGCAGATGAAGGGAGCAGGTTAGCAGGTGCCGCAACACAAAAGATATCGAGCGCACCGCGCGATGAATATTTTGATGTTGCAAACGGGACGATGAAGGGAGCAGGTTAGCAGGTGCCGCAACACAAAAGATATCGAGCGCACCGCGCGATGAATATTTTGATGTTGCAAACGGGACGATGAAGGGAGCAGGTTAGCAGCTGCCGCAACACAAAAAATATCGAGCAAACAACGGCTTGCGATGAATTTTTTGATGTTGCAAAGGGATCGTGCACAATTCAATTGTGCACATACAAATCATTTGTATGCTTTCGTACCAATTCATATGGTACACCCAAATCGTTTGGATTGTTTCGTACCAATTCATTTGGTACGACAAAAGCGGGACGATGAAGACAATCTTCCCCTACAAATTAATTAAATATCTGTGCCTAACAAATCATTTGGTACCCCAAATCATTTGTGTTTCGATCCACAATTCAATTGTGCACATACAAATCATTTGTATGCTTTCGTACCAATTCATTTGGTACGGCAAAAGCGGAACGATGAAGACAATCGTCCCCTACAAATTAATTAAATATCTGTGCCTAACAAATCATTTGGTACCCCAAATCATTTGTGTTTCGATCCACAATTCAATTGTGCATATACAAATCATTTGTATGCTTCCGTACCAATTCATTTGGTACACCCAAATCGTTTGGATTGTTTCGTACCAATTCATTTGGTACGGATCATAGCGGGATGGAAAACCTGTTCCCTACAAAAAGAATCGACCTTGAAATTCAAGGTCGATTTTTTATTTCATTTTTGCTCTCGGTCGAAACCGTTCAAATGGGATGCAGGTTTCGATTTCTTTGATCCCTCGGCTATATAATGATATGCCGAGGGGCAAAAAATCGGAAGATGCGCCCATTTCAACGGTTTAGTCATAGGTGCGGTAGAGGAAGGTGACTATATGTCCGCGCGTACAGGTTGAATTCGGCGCAAAGGTCGTGTCGGTCATTCCGTTGGTGATGCCGTTTTCCACCGTCCAAAGAACGGCGTTATAATAATATTCGCTCTTTTTGATATCCTTAAACGGATTTTTGGCGGTTTCGGGCGCAGGCTCTCCTGCCGCCCGCCAAAGGAAGGTGACGACCTGCCCGCGGGTACAAGAGGCATCGGGAGCAAAGTGGGTGGCATCCATCCCGTTGGTGATGCCGTTTTCCACCGCCCAAAGAACGGCATTATAATGATATTCGCCTTTTTTGACATCCTTAAACGGATTTTTGGCGGTTTCGGTCGCGGGCTCCCCGGCGGCACGCCAGAGGAAAGTGACGATCTGGCCGCGGGTACATTCATCGTTGGGGCTGAAGGTATCCTCTGCCGTTCCTTTGGTGATCTCCTTGGTCACCGCCCAAAGAACCGGCGTCTCATAATATTCGTTCGCCTTGACGTCTTTAAAGGGATTTTCCGCAAGGATCAGCACCTTAAACTCCACCGCAGAGCCTTGATAGACTGCGGTGACGGTGACATCCCCTGCAAAGAGATTGGAAAATCCGCTGACGGTTGCTTTGGAAAGATGGACGGTCTCTTTGGTATCGTTATTATAAAAAACCGTAATCAACCCGCCGGCGGGATCAAATTTTTCGACGCCCTGCCGATACATCATCTTGGTCGGCATCGCGGCGATGGCGATGGATTCCACCGCTTTTTTATTCATCGTAATAGTAAAGGTCGCAGATGAAACGCCGGGGTAGCTTACTGTGATCGTTTGATCCCCGATCTGCGTCGCTTTAAAACCACTTACTGTAACCTGCGAGTCAGTAAGATTGATGGTTGCCGAAGTATTATTATCATAATACACGGTCAGTTTTCCGCCCGCTAAATTCAGCGCAGTATCCTTGCCCTCTAAGTACTCCGTCTTGGGTCGAGTCGATATACGGATGCTTACTGCCTTTCTGGCGCGAACGTTGACGGTAAAGGTAGCGGTTTTTCCGCCGTAGGTAACGGTGACGGTCTGCTCCCCGATCTTATTGGGATCATAGCCCGAAAGGGTGACCCCCGCGGCATCCATCGCCAGCGGCTCGGTATCCTCATTATTATAGGTGATGAGGATCATCCCGCCTGCCACATTCAAAGGCTGCCCTTCAATATAGCTACGCTCAGGTTCGGTAGTAATCTCGATCTTCTCAACCACCACCGGAACGACGGTGATCTCAAAGCTAATGGGGCTTAAATCGTTATATTTCACATAGACCGTTTCCGCTCCTTCCACATTGGTATCTCCGATGATCGATACATTTTCATCGGTCAAAGGGAGCTGCTCATTCGACTGATCGTTATAATGCACCCGAATCGTTCCGTCTTTGAGCAACGGTTCGCCCGCAAAATAGGTTCTCTTTTGAGGTTCTTCTGCCCATTCGATGAAAATAGGTGCTCGTTTGATGACATTTACATTTAATGTCGCGGTTTTTCCCTCATATGTGTAGATAACATAAGTATCGTACGCGGCTTTACTTGCTTCTTCTGTTACCGTCTTGGATGTATTATTATCGTACCACGCCGTTACGACGACTTGGGAGAAGTCCAATTCTTCCCATTCGTTATGATCGATGGTTTCGGGGCTGACGGTAATGCCCGTTAATTGCTTCTCTCTGACTGTAACCTTGAAGTCGGCGGTATGCTCGCCCACTTCGATGGTGAGGGTCTGCTCGCCGATACGATCGGCTTCATACCCCGAAACCATCCCCTCGGAGAGGGGTATATTGATCGTTCCGTTCGGTTGGGTGATATGAAGAAACCCTTCGGTCAGATCCAGCGGTTCGCCTTCTATATAGGCGGTTTTCTTGGGCGGGGTAACAGAGATGCTCAAGATCTCGATGTAGACCGTTACCGGATACGTATCGGTAAACCCTTGATATTCCACCGTTACCAATTGCTCTCCGGCGACATCGCTTTGGAAGCCTTCCACCGAAATGTTTTCATCGCTGAAGTCGATATAATCAACGGTACCGTTATTATAGATCAACTTGATCTTGCCGACCGAGCGGTCCAACGCATCCATCAGCAGATATTGCTCCTTGACGCCCTCCACCTCAATGGAAGTCAGCGATTTTTCAAGGACGGTGATCTCAAAGGTGACGGTCCCCTCTCCAAACTCAATGGTGACGGTCTGCAAACCGCACTGACTTTTATCAAAGTTCTTGATCCTATCGGGGGTGATGGCGATATTTTCTTCCACCAACTTCCCTTCGTTATAGGTGGCGGTGAGGGTGCAACCCTCTAAATTCAGTTCTGTTTCTTCCAAAACGGTGGTAGGCAGAGTACCCACCACTTCCAGCGCGGTCACCACTTTTTCTTCCACCGTGACCGGCCAATTACAATTCACACCGCCGTAGGTGATGGTCAGCACCTGCAGCCCGATCTGCTCGGAATTATAGCCTTCGACGGTTGCGTTTCTAAGATAAGCGGTCTCTGTTTCATCGTCGTTATAGGTTACCAGCAATTTGGTGTCGGGGTCCGGCTCCCGCCCTCGGACATAGGTCGAAGTTGCTTCCGGATCAACGGCGATGGATTTCACCACCCGCGCAATGACTTTGATATAAAAGTAGGCTTGTTGGCTTTCATAAAAAACGGTGACTCTATGTTCGCCCAGCTCATCCATCCCACTATAATGGACTCGGACATCCTCATGCTCCATCGGGAGGTCTTCCTCCGAGCCGTCATTATATTCCACATGGATGATTCCGCCGGTGCGGTCGAAGGACTGCCCTTTCACATATTCGGTCTTGGGCTTCCGGGTGACGGTGATGGCGGTGGCTTCTTTTTTTCTGGTTTGGACGTTTTTGATCAACATCCATTGCGCTCCATACGCCACCTCCACGTTTTGAGTGGTGGCAAAGGTGTTCTTGAACTCCACCATATCCAAGGTCATATCGATCTCTTCGGTGGTACCGCCGGAATAGGTGACAAACAGTTTGGCGTTTCCCACATCGAAGTCTTCGCCGACAAAATAGACCATCTTCATTTTGGTGGAAAAGGTCGCGCCTGCGCAGGTGTCGGAAGGGCAGGTGACGTTATTGGCGGTATTTTTGATATAAGTCAGCCGCTCATTGAAGTCCATCGAGTAGGGATCGGCACTTGCGTCTGCCGCCTGAATTAAATCAAAAGCACTCCACTCGCTCCCGCAGGCATCGCAGACCATCGGGGTGCGGACGTCGATATCGCTGATGGCTTTTTTCACTACCGCAATCTTATATTCGGTTTCAAAGCCGCCGTACTGCACCTTGATCTTCTGAACACCCAACTGATCCTTATCATAGCCGGAGAGGGTGACCTCCGCATCGGACATCTCCAAGGTCTTAACAATGCCGCCGGTATAATGGAGCAGCAGGACGCCTTCGGAACGATCCAATTGAGCTGTTTTTCCTTGGATATATTCGACCGTCGCCGGCACCTGGCCGACCGAGATGGAAGAGAGCACGGACGCTTCGGTTTGGATCTCGAAAGAGACCTCTTTGCCTGCATACTCTGCCTTGACGGTCTGGGTTCCAAGCTTGGTAAAATCATATTGGGTGATCTGCGCCAAGGATAGATACACCTCTTGAGAGGAACTATCGTCATAGTTGACCAAAAGGCGGCCGCCCTCCAAATTCAACGCCTGCCCCTGCACATATTCGGTCTTGGTCGGCGCTTGCTTCAGAGCAACCGCGGTTACCTCTTTGGTCGGATCGGCGGTGGCAATATGGGTATTGAACACTTGGATGGTATTACGCAGATCCCGATTACTGTAGAGATCGCTAAAGGTCCCGAAAAACGCAAGAGGGATCCCCGGAGCCGGGGCTTCATTCGCCACAACGAATTTGACTGTGAAAAGCGTTCCGCTGCTTCCCTTCAGGCAATTGGAATCACCCGCGGCAACCACCTTCACCGCTTGCCGCCCCGCATATTCTTCGGACGTCTTTTCGTCGATACTATAGGCGGGATTTCGATCTTTTACCGTCCCCCCAATATTCATCGAGACATCACTTTTCGCCGGTGCCTGCAGATATTCCGTATCATAGACCAGATTAAAATCCACCGCACCGCAGGCAGGGATATTCTCAAACGCTACGGTTACGGTCACTGTCTCTCCGACCGCTGCCACCGCCTTATCGGCGGTAATACGCACCGCTGAATCGGCTTGCACCAAGGTCGCCGCCTCGGCGGGCAGGACCATCGGGGGGATGAGCATTATCAAAATTAAAACGGCAGAAATGATTCGTTTCATAAAACGTTCCTTCCTATTTTATTTTTCTCTATACATTTTAATTATAACAATTTTCAAAAAGAAAAGCAACCGGAGAACGATAAAAAGCAGTGTGGAAATTTTTCCACTCTGCTTTTACAGCGTGTCAAAGAAAAAATCTTTGGATCTTTGACACGCTGGGGAGACGGAGCAAAAATGTTTCCGAATTCGTCAAACCGTTCTCGTCGGCGTACATAGGTACGGTAGAGAGCGGTTTGGCGGATAGCAGAAAAAATCCAATCAAAATAAGCATTGCTATGCGGATTTTTTCCTTATAAAAGAACATAGAGAAAGAGTATAACCCCTTCTCTATGAAAAACTTTATAAATTGGTCTCCACTGCTTTTAATTTTTCTTTTTCTGCGGTCGGGGACTTTTTTGACCGTCTAAAAAAAGCAGTGTGGAAAAATTTCCACACTGCTTTTAATTAAGTTTTATACCAAAGGATGTTCCTTAAAGGGTATTATAGTATCTGCCCAGAACCACCGCAACTTCGTTTCTGGTGATATTATTTTCGGGGTTGACCTTTTTATTATGGTCGCCCTGCACCAATTTCAAATAAACGGCGGTATAGACCGCGGGCTTTGCCCAATCGGCGATCGCGTTCAGATCGGCAAGGTTCAGTTCTTCGACTGCCTTATCGATCTTCTTTTGATTGGCTTTATAATACTCATCCACATCCTTGCCCAGCACGGCATTGGCAAAGACACGGAAGAATTCGCTTCGGGTGGATTTCTTATCGCCTTGGAATTCAAAGACGGTAATACCTTCGTCGTTTATAACCTCATAGCCGTTGATCATCCCCATGCGGGAAGCGGCCTTGACATAGCCCAGCGCCCATTCCGCGATGAAATCGCTGAAGGGATTCCGCGCCGCGGCATAGAGATGGACATTGGCACCGGACACGCGGACCATCAATGCCGCCATTTCATAGCGGGTCAGCTGCTTATCGCCGCCGAAGGAGCCATCGGGATAACCCTTCATCAGACCCCAGCCGTTGGTGCCGATCTCAGCGATATACTCTGCCGCCCAATCGACCTGCTTATCGGTATAGGTATACACTCTGGGGGCAACGATATAGACGGTGTATTCCTTGACGATTTTATTTGCGCCGGTTCCCTTGGTGGCGGTGACATAAAGGGTGGTTCTGCCGGAATCCAAGGTGAGATCGACCGCATTGGCAGGGCGCATCGGGGTTTCGCTCTTATCGGAATAGACCCGCGCCACATAACCATCAAAGCCCTGAACACGGAAGGTATACTTCTCGGTTTCGGGTGCCAAAGGAACGATTACGGTATTCTTATTGAATTCACCGCCGGTGACACCGAGGATGCCGTCATCGTTCATCGGCAGTTTGACCGGGATATCCTCCGGCTCGGTGGTATCGGCATAGGTATTGATCAGAACCTTGACCGGTTCGGAAACATATGCCGTATCCTCCGCAAAGACCTTGACCCAGAAGTTATTGGTCGTGGCTGTCAGCGCGACTCTGGGAGAAGAGACCGCCTGCGTGCAGGCAGGATCGGTATAGATCTTATAGGTTGCGCCTTCCGAAACGGTTGCGCTGATCAAAAATACTTTATTTGCGGTATAGCCGACATACATATCGCCGACCTTTTCGGTTCCGGCGATGCCCAGCAGTTCGCATCCTTTCTTGGCTTCACGCTCAACAACGATCGTCCATTCCTCTTGATGCGCATCGTCCTGCGAATAGACGGTGACCGAATAGGTGTTCTTCCCGCCCAGAACAGGGCTGATGGTGAATACACCGTTCTTCGGGATGATCGGCATCTGATAGATCGGGTCGGTCATCTCCGCCGCCGCGCCTTCGGAGAGCGCAAGGGTCAGATTCAACGCGGCCGCATTGGTGGGGACCTTCACATTGAAGGTCTTGCCTGCCGCGGTGATTGCCGAAGCCTCGGGCGCGGAAACACCCAGCAGCTCAGTGGCGGAATTTTCCTCGCGGAAAATATTCAGATAGTAGACTTCCTCATTTTTTGCTTGGTCAACGACCCAGATCTCATAGGTCTCTTCGGCTCCGGCTTCAAGCTTGCCGGTGGTATAGACCCCATCGGCATCGGATCGGATAATTCCATCCACATTCCATACAGAAACGATGGCATTGGCAGAGGTATCCAGCTTAAAGGCGAAGTTTTCGACATCAAAGCCAACGCTATAGGTATAGGTGACTTTATCGTTGAAGGAAGAAAGGACATTGCTTTGCGGATGAACCGCGTTCAGCTGCGCATTCGGGTTGGGATCACGATCAATGGTGAGCTTATAGTTCAGCTCGGTCCGCTGATCCGTCGAGGTGATGGTCACAATGTAGTAGTTGCTTCTCCCCGCGGTATTCAGCGTATAGGTTCCTTTGTTCCCTTCCACCTGCGCACCTTTGGACCAGGATGCATCGGATTTATACACACGGATATAGTTTTCTGCGTTGCAGGAAACTTCGATCTGCTTTTCATACTCTGTTCCGGCAGAAAGATAGAGGTCATAACCGTTCTTTTCTATCGGCTGACCGCCGCTGGTAATGGAAATATCTTCCTCCACGATCTCGGAAGAAGCCTTGGTGCGGGCGGCATCCAACCAGACCCACTTATTATAGATCTTTGCGCCTTCCACATAGGGATCGATCATTTGACCGTTTGTATCGCCCAGCTTCTTCAGATAGAGGTTCCCGAGCAGCTCCACCTTGGTTTCTTTATTCATGTTCGTTCCGATGTTGGGCAAGGTCATAAATTCCGAGCCGATAAAGGTGTTGTTACGAACCATCACCTGCTCGTTGGTCAGCTTATAGTCACCGGCGTTGCTTACGACAGCGACGGTGCGGACATCGTCGACGGTCTGGCCGATGCCGTTATGGGTGACTTCACCATTTACGGTAATGTATCTTACATTGATGGGAGCTCTGACCTTTCCGTCTTCTTCGGAGATAAAGATATTCTCTTCAATGGTGACATTGGTATTGCCCGCCACACCAAATTGAATGATCGGATCATCCCCTCTGTTTATGTGATAGAAGGAATTGTTGCGGAAGACGGCAGAAAAGAGCGCGTCGTCGGTGCCGACACCGGAATTGCAATAATTATCCCAGGTCACCGGGAAATAGATGCCTTCACGTTCGGAACCCTTCGCATTCCAGAAATGGCAGTTGGTCACTTCCGTGGTTTGACCTTGCCATTGCAGACATTGAATCCTGCCACACAAAGAACGTGAACTTTTCTGCACCGATACGCCGTTGAAATGGACCGAGGTGGCGTGACCGGAATAGAGAGGATAGTTATTTTGGTTGATGACATAGCTGTTGCAGACATACAGGTTTTTGGCGTAGGTCTGCCCTGACCGACGGTCGAAACCAATACCGACCGAGCTGCCGCGGCCGCCTTTGGAATGGCAGTCATCAAAGATGCAGTTCTGGATATACCAATTTCTTGTACCCGAACCGGAAGAGGCTTCATCCGCCACACCGGAGCCGTTGCCCTGGAAAACCACACCGTCGATGATATAGTTCTGGGTACCGACCGAGTTATTATCGCCATTGATGAGGTGGGTTCCGTCTTCGCCGGATTCGTTGGTGCGGAAGACCGCCTCGCCGTTGGTCTTGGTATTGGTGGGGAGCTTACGCTTGCTGCTCAGCGCCCATTCCTTGGTGGGGTCGGCATCGGGGACGTTGGGGTTCATTCCCGCCTTGGGACCTAAGACAGTAAAACCGTTTGCCATCTTCAGCGGATCGGAATAAACACCCTCGGTGAAGATAAAGACCGGTTTTTTAATCCCGTTTTCCGAGACATAATTTACCGCATTGGAAATGCTCGACATATGCCGATTTGCATTATAGGTCTCGGTGATCTTTTCATCGCGGAACGTAAAGCTGACGCTCTTGGGTTCCTCGCCTGCCTTATAATTCCAATCGGCATCGATAATAAAGACATTTGTTGTCTCATTTTCATTTGCGGGGCCGACCAGAGCGGTAAAATCCAGATCATCATAGTAGTTCTTTGTGGTCGCTGCTTCATCGTAGGTATAGAACTTTGCTTCTTCCGCCAAAGAAACCACCGGTAACATCGATACCAGCAGCAATGCCGAAAGGATGAAGCTCAACACACGGGTCGACTTCTTTGCCATATCATTGTCCTCCCTTTAGAACAGATATTTATAGATAATAAAATTATAACAAACGCGTATTCGATTGAATAGAACCTTATGTTGTAATTATTCCACGATTTGTGGACTGGTCCTTATTCCTCTTCGGGTTGGTCGGAAGTTTCTTCTTCCTCTTCCCGCGCGGCAGACGCAATATCGATGACCTTGATCCCCTCGCCCAATTTGACCACACGCACCCCTTGGGTGGTACGGCTGAGGGAGGAGATCTCCTCGATCTTGGTACGCAGGATGATGCCGCCGCTGGTCACCAGCAGCAGATCTTCCCCTTCTTCCGCCATCAAAATGGCGGCGATCTTACCGGTCTTTTCGGTGATATTATAGTTGCCGATGCCCTTACCGCCGCGGGTCTGCAGGCGGTATTCTTCGGTGGGGGTACGCTTGCCGTAACCGTTTTCGGTGATGGTCAGCAACTGCGCGCCTTCCCGCTCTAAGCACATCCCGACCAGATAATCCCCCTCATTGAGCTTAATGCCGCGGACACCGCGGGTGACTCTGCCCATGGCGCGGACATCGCTTTCGGGGAAGCGGATCGCCTTGCCTTCGTGGGAAGCGAGAACGAGATGGTCCTCGCCGGAGGTGAGGTGGACGCTGATCAGATCGTCGCCCTCATCCAGCAAAATGGCGATCACGCCGCTCTTGCGGATATTGGAATAATCGGCAAGGGCGGTCTTTTTGACGGTACCGTTGCGGGTCGCCATCACAAGATAGCCCTCTTGGTCGAAGTTCTCCACACGGATCATGGCGTTGACCTTCTCGCCGCTCATCAGCGGCAAGAGGTTGACCACATTGGTGCCCTTGGCGGTGCGGGAGCTTTCGGGGACTTCATAGCCCTTGAGCTTATAGACCCGCCCTAAGGTGGTGAAGAACAGAATGGTATCGTGGGTGGAGGCGGCAAACAGGCTCTTGACCACATCCGTTTCCTTGGTCTTCATACCGGTAATGCCTCTGCCGCCGCGGTGCTGCGCCTTATAGGTATCGGTCAGCTGACGCTTGATATAGCCCGCTTCGGTCATGGTGAAGATGCAATCCTCCACCGGAATCAGGTCTTCATCCTCCAGCCCGATCTCGCCGTTGCCGATCTCGGTGCGGCGGGCATCGCCGAACTTGCGGGCGATCTCGGAAAGATCGGTCTTTAAGACCTCCACCACGCGATAATCGTTGGCAAGAATATCCTTCAGATCGGCGATCTTGGCGGTGATCTCCTTATATTCGGTCTCCAATTTTTCCCGCTCCAAGCCGGAAAGTTGACCCAGCCGCATCTCGACGATCGCTTGGGCTTGGATCTCATCCAGATCAAAGCGGTTCATCAACTGCTCCTTGGCATCGGCGATATGCTTACTGCCGCGGATGATGGAGATAACTTCATCGATATGGTCGATGGCTTTGAGCAAGCCCTCCAAGATATGGGCTCTCGCCTCCGCCTTTTTAATTTCAAAGGCGGTGCGGCGGCGGATAACGTCCTTTTGATGCTTGATGTATTCCTCCAGCATCTGCTTGAGGTTCAAGATCTTGGGCTCGCCATTGACCAGCGCCAGCATAATGATGGAGCAGGTGGCCTGCATTTCGGTATATTTATAAAGTTGGTTCAGAATGACTTGGGGATTGGCTTCTTTTTTAAGCTCTACCACAAAGCGCAGACCGTCCTTATCGGTCTCGTCGCGGATATCGGAGATGCCTTCGATGCGGCCGGTCTTGACCTCATCGGCGATCTTTTCGATCAACGCGGCTTTGCGGACCATATAGGGAATTTCGGTGACGACGATCTTATACCGATCATCCTTCCATTCCTCGATCTCGGCGCGGGCGCGGACATAGATCTTGGCGCGGCCGGTGCGGTAAGCGTTGCGGATGCCGCTGCGGCCCATAATGATGGCACCGGTGGGGAAATCGGGGCCTTTGATGATGTCACAGAGTTCATCCACTTCAATTTCGGGGTTTTCCAACACCGCGATGGTGCCCTCCACCACCTCATTTAAGTTATGGGGCGGAATATCCGTCGCCATACCCACCGCGATACCGGTACTGCCGTTGACCAGCAGGTTGGGGAAGCGGGAGGGCAGGGCGCGGGGCTCCTTGCGGGTCTCATCAAAGTTGGGATCCCAATCGATGGTATCCTTTTCAATATCCTTGAGCATCTCATTGGAGATCTTACTCATTCTTGCCTCGGTATACCGATAAGCCGCGGCGGGGTCGCCGTCAATGGAACCGAAGTTGCCGTGGCCTTCCACTAAGGGGTAGCGCAACGAGAAGGGTTGCGCCAAGCGCACCAGCGCATCATAGACCGACGCATCACCGTGGGGATGATAGCGGCCCAGCACGTCACCGACGCAGGTGGCGGACTTACGGAAAGGTTTATCGCTGGTGAGATTATCTTCATACATAGCATAAAGGATGCGGCGATGGACCGGCTTCAAACCGTCCCGCACATCGGGCAGGGCGCGCCCGACGATGACCGACATGGAATAGTCGATATAGGCTTCCTTCATCTCTTTTTCCAGATCCACCGGAACAATGGTCTGGTTTTCATAAGCTGTGGTATCAAATTGATCATATTTAGCCATTTTTCACACGCACCTCCTTACACATCCAAGTTATTAACATATTTTGCATTTTGCTCGATGAACAACCGCCGCGGCTCCACCTTTTCACCCATCAGGATGGAGAAGGTCTCATCGGCGGCGATGGCATCGCCCAGAGTAAATTGCTTCAAAGTACGGGTTTCGGGGTCCATGGTGGTCGCCCAAAGCTCGGTGGCGTCCATTTCACCAAGACCCTTATTGCGGCTGATCTCTACCTTACCCTTGCCGTCCTCCCCGCGCAGTTCGGCGGAGATGGCATCCCGTTCGGCATCGGAATAGGCATAACGGGTCTCCTTGCCCTTGACCAGCTTATACAGGGGCGGGACTGCGGTATAGACATAGCCGCCCTCTACCAAGGGGCGCATAAAGCGGAAGAAGAAGGTCAAAAGCAGGGTGCGGATATGGGCGCCGTCCACGTCGGCATCCGCCATAATGATGACTTTGCCGTAGCGGAGTTTTTCGATATCGAAATCGGCACCGATATTGGTGCCCAGCGCGGCGATGACCGGCTGCAATTTATCGTTGTTATACACCTTGTCCAAGCGGGATTTTTCCACATTGAGCATCTTACCCCAAAGGGACAAAATCGCCTGAAATCTCCGATCGCGGCCCTCCTTGGCGGAACCGCCCGCCGAGTCCCCCTCGACGATATAGATCTCGGTATACTTATTATCCTTGCTCTGGCAGTCTGCCAATTTACCGGGCAGGCTCATAGAGGTGGAAAGGGCGCTCTTTCTTGCGTGCTCTCTCGCCTTTCTCGCCGCCTCGCGGGCTTGGGAAGCGGAGACTGCCTTGCTGATGATGGTCTTGGCGGTCTTGGGATTTTCTTCAAAGAATTCCATCAGCTTATCGGAAACGATGGAGCTGACCAGACCCTGCACCTCGGAATTGCCCAACTTGGTCTTGGTCTGCCCTTCAAACTGCGCTTCCTCCACCTTGACGCTGATGATGACCGTCAAGCCCTCGCGGACGTCCTCGCTGGAAAGGTTGCTGTCCTTTTCTTTGAGATAGTTATACTTTCTGGCATAGTTATTGATAACGCGGGTCAGCGCGCTCTTAAAGCCCGATTCGTGGGTACCGCCTTCGGTGGTATTGATATCGTTGGCAAAGGAGATCAATGTTTCATCGTAGCGGGTGGTATACTGCATAGCGATCTCCGCCATGGAGGTATTTTTCATCCCCGAAACATAGATGATCTCTTCGTGCAACGCCTCTTTATTTTTATTCAGGTAGGTAACAAATTCCTTGATACCGCCCTCATAGCACATCGTCTTGCTCTTTTTCTCTTCCCCCCGCAGGTCTTCAAAGACGATTTTCAGGCCCGCATTGAGGAACGCCTGCTCCCGCAGACGCTTTAAGAGCACATCGTATTCATATTCCAAGGTCTCGAAGATCTGATCATCCGCCAAAAAGCGCACCTTGGTCCCCTTTTCGGTGGTATCCCCGATCTTTTTCAGGGTGGAACCGCTATGACCCCGCTCATACCGCTGGGTATAGATATGCTGACCGTCCTTGACCTCCACTTCCAGCCATTCCGAAAGGGCGTTGACGACCGAGGCACCGACCCCGTGCAGACCGCCGGAGACCTTATATCCGCCGCCGCCGAATTTACCGCCTGCGTGCAGAACGGTAAAGACCACCTCGACGGTCGGGATCCCCATTTTAGGATGGATACCGACAGGGATACCCCGCCCGTTATCCTCCACCTCGATGATGTTGCCGGGCAGGATGGATACCTTGATGGTATCGCAGTGCCCCGCCAACGCTTCGTCGATGGAATTATCCACAATTTCATACACCAGGTGGTGCAATCCGCGGATCGAGGTCGATCCGATATACATCCCCGGTCTCTTCCGAACGGCTTCCAGCCCCTCCAATACCTGAATCGAGGATTCGTCGTATTGATTGGTGACTTTTTGCTGATCCATTTTCTTCTTCTCCTTATCTTAAATGTAACTGATTTTTTGAATGAATTTGCAGCGTTTCATCAATGTTTGGGGTGAAAGCTGCGATATATAGACCACTTCTTCCCCATCCCGATGGCATACGATAAAGGATTTGGGAAGATCGGTGGCAACGTTATAAACCTTGCCTTCTTTTTCCTTGGCGGCAAGATAGTTGCGGCTGCGCTTGGAGACGGTGGCTTTATCCATATCGAAGATGCCGATGATCTCTTTGATTTTAATGAGGGTATCCTGCCCTAAATGAAGATACATCCGTTTTACTCCTTCTCTCGGATCCTTTGCACCGCACCGTCTTTAATAAAGAAGACCTTATCGCCTTTTTTGCGGATCTTGCCCAGCTCGCAGGTGGAAAGCACCGTCTGCCGCCCTTCCATCCGCGCAAAGATGAATTTTTGCCGCTTACTGTCCAGCTCCGATAAAATATCATCCAGCAACAGCACCGGCTCGGTCTCCCGCTGCGCCGAGATACATTCGGCTTCCGCCAATTTGATCGCCAGCACCGCCGAGCGGATCTGCCCTTGGGAGGCAAAGAATTTCATACTCTTGCCCGAAAGCAGTATTAATATATCATCCTTATGGATGCCGCTCATCGTCTGCCCCATAGAGAGATCCGTCTCCCGCATTTTATAGAGCCGATCTAAAATCAAGCGGCGGTAATCTTCCTCGGTCACCGCATCCTTGGTGAATTGGTTTAAATAGATGAGTTTCAGTTTTTCCGCGCCGCCGGAGATATCGCTGTAGTACCCTTTGGCAAAGGTCGAGAGCCGATCGATATAATTGCGGCGCGCCAAGGCGATATACGCGCCTGCCTGCGCCAGCTTTTCGTCCCAGATCTCCAGCATATCGATCAGTTCCGGGCGGTCTTTGCATTGCCGCAGCAGAGCGTTGCGGTTTTTAATGATCTTTTGATAGTTTAATAATTGGTCGGTATAGGTCAGGTCCAGTGAGCAAAGAGCCATATCCAAAAAGTTGCGTCGCTTATGGGGCCCTTCCTTAATAAGATTGAGATGGTCGGGGGTGAAGATCACCGAATGAAAGCAACCCAAAAGGTCCCTCAGGCGGGAAACCACCAGCCCGTTATACCTAAATTCCTTGGGCTTATTGCGGTGGAATATAATTTGAAGCTGTTCCTGCCGATTACCGTCCCCAAAGGTAAGGGTAACGGTCGCGGTCTCTTCCCCGAAGCGGATCAACTGCTCCTCCCGCAATACGCGATAACTCTTTAAGCAGGAGCAAAAATAGATCGCTTCGATGCAGTTGGTCTTACCTTGGGCGTTATTGCCCGCCAAAATATTGGTCCCTGCGCTAAAGAGAAAGGTCTCGTCCTTAAAATTTCTGAAATTTTCCAGCCTTAACGATTGGATCTTCATTGCACGATCAAATATTCGATGCCGTCGAAGGCAAAGCGGTCGCCTGCACGCAGTTTTTTACCCTTCATGGTGCAGACTTCGTCGTTGACGGTGACATCGCCGTTTAAGATCATCAGCTTTGCCATCCCGCCGGTCTCCGCCTCGCCGCAAAGCTTCAGCGCATCGCAAAGGCGGATATATTCATCATAGATCAATAATTTATTCATTGTTTATTCCTTCATTCTCAAAGGCAGTACCAAAAAGAGATAATCATCCTTATCCTTGGGGCGCAGAATGATGGGCGCCAAATTGCTTTGCAGCTCGATGCGGATCTCTTCATCGTCGCAGGCCGCGAGTGCCGCCAGCATATACTTATAGTTAAAGCCGATCACCATATTTTCGGTGAAGGTCTCGGTCAGCATGGTATCGGAAAACTTACCGATATTGGAAACGGTGCTGATCTCGATGCGGTCATAATCAAAGTTACAGCGGATGGGGCTGATGATATTGGAATTGGCCATCAGCGCCGCCCGATCAATGATATGGGTAAACTCCCGAACATTGACGTCCACATAGAATTTATGCTCCTTGGGCAATGCCGCCTTATAGTCCAAAAACTCCCCTTCCAGCAGGCGGGAGACCAATTTGACGTTGCCGAAACGGAAGGCAACGAAATTCTTACTGTTGCTGATCTCTAAGGTCTCTTCCTCGCTGTCGGGCAAAATCTTCAGCATTTCATTCAAGGCGCGGGACGGGATGACCACTTTATTAAAGCCGCCGTTGACCTGAACGAAGGGCACCTTGCGGATCGCTAAGCGGAAATTATCCACCGCCACCGCGCTGACATTGCCCGCATCTTTATTCAGTTCAAAAAGAACACCGGTCAGAATGGGCTTCAAGTCGGTAATGGAGACAGCAAAAATCGTCTGCCGCACCATCGTTCTGAAATCATTATAAGTAAGAACGATGCCGTCCTCCGATAAAACATCCGGCAGTTCGGGGAAGTTCTCATCGCTCATACCGGTGATGGTAAAATGGGCATTTCCGCCGTCGATGGTGGTCAGGAAGGTCTTATTATCGATCTCCACCGTCACCGGGCAGGAGGGTAGTTTGCGGATGATCTCGCCAAACAGTTTGGAGGAGAGAATGACCGTCCCCTTTTCGGTATCTTCCGCTTCTAAATCATAAGAGATGGAGACCGAAAGGTCATAAGCACTTAAATGTACGATCCCTTCTTCCCGAATTTCCAATAAAATTCCCTCCAGAGCAGGGATGGTGGATTTCTGACTTGCCGCTTTGGAGACCACATTGATCGCTTCGTTGAGAGCGTTTCGATCACAGGTAAATTTCATAGCGTCATTTCCTTTCTTTTCTCTATTTGATGAAGTAGTTGTTGTTGGTCTGTGCAAAAGGGAAAAAAGCGTCGTTTTCGGCATCATAATGCGAAAAACTGCGTTTTGATTTCCTGTTCATTGCGTTGAAACGATCCACAAAGAGTGAACAGGATTATGTAAACTGTTTAAAACTCTGTGGAATGTGTAAAAATCCGACTGTTTAAAAGTCGAAAAAAATGTTAATAAGTTTTCTTGATATTTTCTGTCAGTTCCGCAATAGTTTTGGCAAAGGCGGGGTCTTTTTGGATGCTTTCTTCCACCCGCTTGATGGAATGGAGAACGGTGGTATGGTTTTTACCGCCCATGGCGTTGCCGATTTCCGGCAGGGAAAGTTGGGTCAGCTCCCGAATGAGGTACATCGCTTGCTGGCGGGGCTTGACCACCGGCGCATCCTTCTTTTTGCCCTTGATCTGCTCCACGGTGACATTATGATATCTTGCCACGTTTTCGATGATCATTTCGGGGGTGACGGTGTTATTGGCGTTTTCCTTGATAATGGCTTCCATCGCATCCTTTGCCAAGGCGATGGTGGGGGTCTGACCCCAAAGGGAATTGAACGCCTTTAATTTTTTAATGGTCCCCTCCAGCTCCCGCACGTTGCTTTTGATCTTGGTGGCGATCAGCTCGGTGACATCGGCGGGCATCTTCAGATTATAAAGTTCCGCTTTCCTTTTGATGATGGCGACGCGGGTCTCATATTCGGGGGGTTGGATATCGGCGATGAGCCCCATCGAGAAGCGGGATTGCAACCGCTCTTCCAAAACGGCGATCTCCCGCGGGGGGCGGTCGCTGGTGAGGATGATCTGCCGCCCGTTTTCATAAAGGGCATCAAAGGTATGGAACATCTCTTCCTGAATAGACGGTCTGCCGCTTAAAAACTGCACGTCGTCCATCAGCAGAATATCGGCACTGCGGTATTTTTGCTTAAATTGCCGCTGGGTATTATATTTAATGGCATCGATCAGTTCGCTGGTAAATTCATCGCCCTTGGCGTAGAGGATCACCATTTCGGGATGATTTTCGCGGATCTTATTGGCGATGGCGTTGATTAAGTGGGTCTTGCCCAATCCGCTATGGCCATAAAGAAAGAAGGGGTTATAGGCACCGGCGGGATTATTGGCGATCGCCAGAGCCGCCGCGTGGGCAAATTCATTTTCTTTGCCGGTAACAAAGGTCTCAAAGGTCAGATGGGCCTGCGCATTAAAAGCGCGGATCTGCTCCTGCTCTTCCTCATGGTTGATATCGGTGAGAACTTCGTCGGTCTTTTGCTGGGCGATCTCCCGAAACCGCGGGGGAACCTCCTCTTCGGTCATGATCTGCGCCGCCACATCGAAGCCCATCACATCCGAAAGGGCGGTCTCAATATTACTCTTAAATTTTTGATCGATCAATTTTTTCAAAAATACCGTCGCTACGCAAAAATAGGCGGTATCGTTTTCCATCTTCATCGGGATCATCATTTTGATCCAACTGTTAAACGATGTTTGATTCAAGTCCTGCTCCAAGATCAGCAGGGCTTTGTCCCAAACGTCTTTGAATGATTGCATCATTTGAACCTCCTTTGACTAAAACATAAAAAACTAAAGTTATACACATACATTCTAACATATGTTCATAACAATTGCAATATATATTTTATATTTTATATAAATACTATAAATATAGACTCTTTATTAGAATTATGCACTTTGCTCGGTAAATCTGTTTATAAAATAATAAAAATTATCCCTACCATTGAACATTTGCTATTTTATTTCATTTATGGTATAATACCCAAATAAAGAATTCGGGCAGCCAACCGAAAAGGGTGGACAATAATAAAAAAATGCGATGCATTTATGATAGAATTCTATGAAAAGAGGTGGGAATGTGAACGATATTTTCGAAGAATATTTACGCGAAAAGGAACCGCAGAAGAAAGAAAAAGGTTATGTTTGGCATACAGCAATAGGACTTCAAGCGGTTGATGGACTTAAAACAAGCGAATATTTAATTAAAACCGCAAAAAGGAATATAGACGGTGATATTACTTTTGAAGAAGCCAATCATTTAATTCACAGCTATTATAAGGAAAATTCAGTTCAAACAGGAGCAGACAGAACCGAAGAAGCCGACAAGGTTTCGGTTCGTATCGCGCAGTTATTATCTGAAAAATCGTTTGTCTTTTCTCCGGCACAGTATATTTCCATCCATGCGCAGTTATTTAACGGTATTTATAAACACGCCGGAAAAATCAGAGAGTATAATATTTCCAAAAACGAATGGGTGCTAAACGGAGATACCGTTATGTATGGCGGTGCATTCGATCTCAAAGCAACCTTGGATTACGATTTTTCCGCAGAAAAAGAGTTTTCTTATAAAAATCTTTCAATGGAAGAAATTATAAAGCATTTAGCGGTGTTTGTTTCTCGCCTTTGGCAAATTCATATTTTTTCTGAAGGCAATACCAGAGCAACCGCAGTTTTCTTTATTAAGTATCTCCGCACATTGGGTTTTGACGTAACGAATGATATTTTTGCTGAAAATGCTTGGTATTTCAGAAATGCATTGGTCCGTGCAAACTACACCAATCTCAAAAAGGGTGTACACGAAACCACCGAGTTTTTGGAACGGTTTTTGAAAAATCTTTTACTTGGAGAAAACAACCCGCTTAGGAATCGCGATCTGCATATCAGCGGTTCAATTGCATCCCCAAAGTGCAACGAGCGGGACGAAATTTGCACTTTGGATTGCACTTTGGACGAACTCGCAGTTTTGAACTTGCTGAAAGCAGACGGTAAACGAACCCAAAAGAAAATAGCCGAATGTATTAAAAAATCCGAGAGAACCGTTAAAACAATTACCTCCTCTCTGGAAAAGAAAGGTTTAATTGAAAGAATAAACGGAAAACGCTTCGGATATTGGAAAGTCCATACAGACTGATATTTAAAAGGGGTTTTCTGTTGACATCCCCGATTTTTCCATATATAATAAACCTTTAGAAATTAAACGGAGGGAAAAACCATGAAGAATACAGAAAAGACCATGGACCAGATCGTGACCCTTTGCAAAAACCGCGGCTTTATCTATGCAGGCAGCGAGATCTACGGCGGTTTGGCAAACTCTTGGGACTACGGTCCGCTGGGTGTGGAATTTAAGAATAATGTGAAAAAAGCCTGGTGGCAGAAATTCGTCCAGGAATCCCCCTATAATGTGGGCTTGGATTCCGCCATCATTATGAACCCCGAAACTTGGGTGACCAGCGGCCATGTGGGCGGCTTTTCCGATCCTTTGATGGATTGCAAGGATTGCCACGCGCGCCACAGAGCCGATAAGCTGATCGAAGATTTCGGCGGCAAGGCGGAAGGGATGACCTTCGAGCAGATGCAGGACTATATCAAAGAAAACAATATCGAGTGCCCCGACTGCGGCAGTAAGAACTTTACCGATATCCGTAAGTTCAACTTGATGTTTAAGACCTTTATCGGTGTCACCGAAGACGCGAAAAACGAAGTGTATCTGCGCCCCGAAACTGCGCAGGGGATCTTTGTCAACTACGCGAATATTCAGCGGACAACCCGCAAAAAACTGCCTTTCGGCGTATGCCAGATCGGTAAGTCCTTCCGTAATGAGATCACTCCGGGCAACTTTGTCTTCCGTACCCGCGAATTTGAGCAGATGGAATGTGAATTTTTCTGCAAGCCCGATACTGACTTGGATTGGTTCTATTATTGGAAAGATTATTGCAAGAATTGGTTGCTCTCTTTGGGGATGAAGGAAGAGAATATGCGGCTGCGTGACCACGAGAAGGAGGAGCTTTCCTTCTATTCCAAAGCCACCACCGATATCGAATTTATGTTCCCCTTCGGCTGGGGTGAGCTGTGGGGCATCGCCGACCGTACCAACTACGATCTGGGCCGCCACCAAGAAGCCTCCGGCAAGAGTCTGGAATATTTCGATCCCGAGACCAACGAGCATTATGTTCCCTATGTCGTGGAACCTTCTCTGGGTGCCGACCGTGTTGCGCTGGCATTCCTTTGCGAAGCCTACGATGAAGAGGTTCTGGATGCGGAAAAGAACGATAAGAGAACCGTTTTGCGCCTGCATCCCGCATTAGCCCCTGTCAAGGCGGCGATCCTGCCCCTTTCCAAAAAGCTTTCCGAGGCGGCAATGGAAAAGGTCTATGCGCCCCTTTGCAAGGAATTCAATGTGGAATTTGATGATGCCGGCTCCATTGGCAAGCGGTATCGCCGCCAGGATGAGATCGGTACACCCTTCTCCATCTGCTATGATTTTGAGAGCGAAGAGGACGGTTGCGTCACCATCCGCTACCGCGATTCCATGGAGCAAGACCGCGTCAAAATCGAAGATCTGGTTGAGATCATTCGTCAAAGTCTCAAATTTTAAGTAAATTTATATTGACAAATTATGTTTACTTATATATAATGTAATTTGCTCAAAAAATGAAGATGAATCTGAATACGGAAAAGGAATTTCCGTGATAGAGATCAAAGGAGGTTTAGAAAATGGTTCGGACATATCAGCCTAAAAAGCGCCAGAGAAGCAAAGTCCACGGCTTCAGAAAGAGAATGCTGACCGCCAACGGCCGCAAAGTGTTGGCCAGAAGAAGAGCAAAGGGCAGAAAAAGATTAACTCACTAATAATAAAGGGCCACAAAGCAGTTTTGTGGCCTTTTTTATTGAAAGAGAGGAGATCGAATGCGAATCGAAAGCGTTAAAGAAAACGTCAATTTCAAAAGAGCTTACCATCAGGGAAAAAGTGCGGTCTATAAACCGCTGGTGATCTATTGGCGGAAAAATCGGCTGGGGTGTACCCGCTTGGGTCTGACCGTCAGCAAAAAGCTGGGAAACTCTCCCCAGCGGAACCGTATCCGCCGCATCATCCGCGCGGCGGCGCAGCAGCAGGCTGCGATCTTGCCCAAAGGTTGCGATATCATCATCGTCGCTCGGGCAAGGAGCCTCTCCCTGAAAAGTACCGATATCGAAGAAATTTTTAAGGAGACCTTTTCGGCTTGAGCATCCTGAAAGGCATCCGCAAGCTCTTTTTGCTTCCGATTCGGGCGTACCAAAAATGGATCTCGCCCCATCTCCCTGCCCGTTGCAAATTTCATCCCACCTGCTCCGCATACGCCTATACGGCGATTTTGCGCTTCGGCATATTGATCGGCGGAGTTTTGGCTGTATGGCGCATATTGCGCTGTAACCCTTGGTCGATGGGTGGAATCGACCCTGTCCCCGAAACGTTTGGGGAAATCTTTAAAAGGAGAAAATAAACGATGTGGGATTATTTAATTGTTCCCTTTGCGTGGATTATGCAATGGTGCTATAAACTGTTGTTTAATAACTACGCGCTGGCTCTCATTGCCTATGCATTGATCGTTAAGATCATTCTGTTCCCCCTGTCT
>JAFSHF010000030.1 GCA_017440465.1 Clostridia bacterium | reverse complement strand
TCTTTCTAGTTTGCTCTTTGTGATAATGTTCCTAGGTGTTTTTGCTATTATTTCACCAGATCCTGATACACATTTATTGGGGAAATATATGATTTTTATACCTCTTGGAATAAGTGTCACTCAAATTCTTTTAGGTATTATTGTGCGTATAATTTCAAAAAAGAAAAAATAAAGAAAATCCTCGGTTTTCGACCAGTTCTTTTTCGGACACGAATGACAAAAAGAAAACACTTCCTTTTGGGAAGTGTTTTCTTTTTGTGTTTGTGTCCGCAGGACACAACATCGTTTGACCGCTTGCGGTCAACATCATTTTTTGCAAAGCAAAAACATCATTCCGCTTTAGCGGACACAAAACGAGGTTGCCTTGCGGCAAGCAGTGTTGTGCTTCGTACAAACGATGTGGGCTTACGCCCAACGATGTTACACTTCGTGCAAAATCAGAATTTTACTTATCGCTTCAATTAAGACAGCAAAAGGGAATATAAAATAACCCGCGGAAGTCCGCGGGTTATTTTTGTTTTATACCTTACTTCTTAATCTCAGGAAGGCTTGCGGCGGCAACGGATTGGCCGACTCTTCTGGATTTTTCATCGGGGATATGGAGCTTACATTTCTTTGCAAGATCGGGGAATTCCTCGTTGAGAACTTTATTGGCGCGGTCCAGAATAATGACACCGCCTTCGCCCGAAGTCACACGCCCCATAATCAGAACGTGCTTGATATCGTAGAACAGGCTATAGTAGGCGATGGCATAACCGAAGTAGACACCGATGGTATCGTAAATAGCGGCGGCGCGCGGGTCGTTTTCTGCCATAAGACCCTGAACCACCTTCAATTTTTCGGCAGGGGAGAGGCTTTCATCCAGCTCAATGCCTGCGGCGGGAGCCAATTTGATGACACCGTCTTGGGAGAAGTATTTGACACCGCAACCATAGTCGCCCGACCATTCATCCACCATCGCATCCTTGGAATAGTCCACGGGAGCAAAGGCAAGCTCGTTCAGCCAGCCGGTGATATTGCCTGCGGCATCCACATATCCACCCGCTTCGCTGGTACCCATTGCGATACCCAAGACCGCATTATCTTCCAGATCCATCGCACCTGCGAGCGCAGTAACGTCGCCGTCGTTGGCAACTTCCAGCGGTACGTCTTCACCAAATTCTTTGGCGATATCGATATACATATTCTTAACGTATTTTTCAAAGTCTTCATCGGAAACCTTGATAAAGAGAGAAGCGGTCATAATGCGGTTATTGACATAGCAACCCGCCGAAGAAACGCCGATGGCATCGACACGGGGCAGATGCTCCGCCGCCGACTTCATCGCCGCCATAATGCCGTCATATTGATACTTGGGGTCGGCATTGAGTTTGGGGAACCAAACCACTTCTTCGGAATAGACGCTTTCGCCGTCGATCACCGCGCTGACCTTGCGGTCGGAACCGCCCGCATCAAAGCCGATACGGCAACCGTCCAGATGGCGGCCGATGGGTGTGGCGGATTCTTGGGTTTGGGGAGCGTCTTCGATCGGTCTCCATTCCACCGTCAGATCCTGCTCGTAGATCTTCTTCATCATCATACAGTCAAAAGCGCGGGCACCTTCAGGATTGTATGCTTTGGCGATGCCTTCGTAGATCACCTTGGAGCCGGCAATAATAACTTTATAACCGCCCTTGACCCAAAGAAGGGTTTTGACAATACGCTCGACAAGCCCGATGTTTTCTTCATCGTGGCCGGTACCGTCGGGGAAAACGGTCATTTCAAAGGTTGAAATGAGTCCGTTGTTCCGCTCAATACCGATGACGAGCTTTTCGCCGTTTGCCGCCTTGGCTTTGGCCTCGAACTCTTTGAAAACGAGGACCATGGGCTGAAAGCCCTGATCTAATTTTGCTTCAAGCTTAAGATTCATATTTAATTTTGCCTCCTATGATGGTTTTTTGAATATTGAAATCATCGTCGGTGATGATAATATCTGCATCTTTTCCTGCCTCGAGGGAGCCCTTGCGGTCCTCCGCGCCGATCGCTCTTGCGGGGTTCAGCGAAGCCGCGGCAACCACCTTCCAGAAGGGCATATCGGTATGGTCGCGCACATTTTTAACCGCATTGTTCAGCTTTAATACACTGCCTGCGATGGTCCCGTCTTCCAAAAGACATTCAATGCCGTTGACAATGATTTTTTGACCGCCCAAAGTATATTCACCGTCGGGCATCCCGCCTGCTCTTGTGCAGTCGGTAATCAGAACGAAATTATCGCCTTTGACCCTTGCGATCAGCTCGAAAAGACCTTTATGGATATGGAATGTGTCACAAATAAGTTCGGTGGAGACATCCCGCAAAAGCGCCGCGCCGACCACGCCGGGGTTGCGGTGCAAAAGACCGGTCTGCGCATTAAAAAGGTGGGTGATATGGGAGGCACCCGCATCGATCCCCGCCATCGCATCCTCAAAGGAAGCGTCGGTATGACCGATCGATACCTTGACAGCGCAGTTTGCGCAGATCTCTTTGATCGCCTCGACTCCGCCATCCATCTCCGGTGCCATGGTCGCCACCGAAATAATGTCGGCATTGTCGATGATAAATTTCGCATCGGGTGCCTTGATATGCTCCTCGGCTTGCGCACCCTTCTTTTTGGGATTGATAAAAGGGCCTTCAAGGTTGACACCCAAAATCTCGGCACCGTCCCAATCCTTGCTTTCTTCCTTCAGGGAACGAACAACGTCCAATGCGTTGTTGATCTCATCCATACTGACGGTCATCGTTGTGGGGCACCAAGAGGTGACGCCGTTTTTCATAATGCCGTTGGCCATTTTCTTGATACCGTCGGCCTTGCCGTCGGACGTATCCTCGCCGAGATAGCCGTGGATATGAATATCCACCAGACCGGGGGCGACATACCCGCCCTTTGCATCGATGATCTCCGCATTCTCGGGAATATCTTTCATATCGGTAATGCCGATGATCTTCTCGTCAAACGCAAGGGCGCTGTTTGGAAGAATACTGTCGGGCAATACGATTTTACCGTTCACAATGTATTTCATAAACCATCCTCCTCGGCAATATTATAACATTTGCTCTTTTATATTTCAATAATATAAACTTAATTTCCCTTTACTTTTACGGATTTTTTTGTTACAATGAATTCAAATAAATTTGAGGGTGATTGATATGTATTATTTAGGCGTAGACCTCGGCGGGACCAATATCGCCATCGGTCTTGTAAATGAGAATTTTAAAATTGTTTTAAAGGATAAGGTTCCGACAGGGGCTTCCCGCCCTTTGAGCGACGTGATGGATGATATGGCGGCGTTGTGCGCTTCGGTCGTAAAGAAAGCGGGCATCACTTTTGAGGACGTGGCTTGCGCAGGAATCGCCGCGCCCGGTTCGGTGAACCCCCCAAAAGGCATCGTCCGCTATTCCAATAATATTAAGATGGAAAATTATCCCATCTGCGAGGAACTGAAAAAACGGATCCCTCTCAAAGAAGTATACTTAGAAAACGATGCGAACGCCGCTGCGCTGGCAGAAGCCAAGGCAGGGGCCGGTAAGGGTTGCTCCAGCCTTGTTATGATCACGCTGGGTACCGGTGTCGGCGGCGGGATCGTCATCGACGGTAAGCTCTATTCGGGCTTTAACTATTCGGGCGCGGAGCTTGGCCATACTGTTATCGAAATGGGCGGAAGACCCTGCACCTGCGGCAGACTCGGCTGCTTTGAGGCGTATAGTTCCGCCACAGGTCTGATCAATATGACCAAAGAAAAAATGATGGACAGAGTCAACTCCATAATGTGGGATCTGGCGAAAAACAATATCGACAGAGTCAGCGGCCGCACCGCGTTTGACGCCGCTAAAAAGGGCGATAAAGCGGGCAAAGAGGTGGTTGATATGTATATCAAATATCTCGCCTGCGGACTGACCAATATGGTCAATATCTTCCAGCCCGAAGTGCTGTGTATCGGCGGCGGTGTCTGCGGCGAAGGAGATTATCTTTTGAAACCGCTTTTAAGAACCATTCGCCGCGGCGAATACGGCGCCGCAACCCAAACCAACTTCTGCCAAATCAAAATTGCCGAGCTGGGCAACGATGCGGGCATCATCGGCGCCGCCGTGCTTGGATTGTAATTATAATTAAAAAATGAGTCGCGACTGCGACTCATTTTTTAATCTTTGATATTATTTTTGATGGCGGCAAGGGTTTGATCGCTGATATGGTGCTCGATCTTGCAGGCATCTTCCGCCGCGGTCTTTTCATCCACACCCAGCTGCACCAAAAATTGGGTCAGCACCGTATGCCGCTCATAGATCTTTTCGGCAAGTTCCTTGCCTGCCGCGGTAAGCTTCAGCGCACCGCTTTGTTCCATCTCCACATAACCGCCTTTTTTCAAAAGCCCGATGGCGCGGGAGACGCTGGGCTTGGAATAGCCCATATATTCGCCCACATCGACCGAGCGGACATCCTTGCTTTTTTTCGAGAGAACATAAATCGTTTCCAAATACATTTCGCCCGATTCCTGAATGGCCATTTTTATGCTCTCCTTTCCTTAATCAATATTTATATTATAATAGCATAACCAATAAAATTTTTCAAGGGATGGAAAAAATAGAAATTTTTTGAAAAAAGAGTTGACAAATCAAGGAAATGTACGTATAATAACCTATGGTTAGCGATGGCTAACTGATTTTTAATGATTTGAAGTTAGCATAGGCTAACTAAGGAGAAACGAAGAATGAATACATTGAAAAACGTAAAGATCGGCAAGACCGCCAAGGTGGTCAAGGTCCATGGGGAAGGCGCGATTCGGCGCAGAATTATGGATATGGGCATCACCAAGGGGGTAGAGATCTATGTACGCAAGGCGGCACCCTTGGGCGACCCTTTGGAACTGAATGTGCGGGGCTATGAGCTTTCTTTGCGCAAAGCCGATGCAGAAATGATTGAGGTGGAATAAGATGAGCATTAAGATCGCCCTTGCAGGCAACCCCAACAGCGGAAAGACGACGTTATTTAACGCCTTGACCGGTTCCAACCAATATGTCGGCAACTGGCCGGGGGTTACGGTGGAGAAAAAAGAAGGCAAGATGAAGAAATACCCCGGTGTGGTATTGACCGACCTGCCCGGTATTTATTCCCTTTCTCCTTATACCTTAGAGGAAGTGGTTTCCCGCAACTACCTGATCGAGGAAAGCCCCGACGCGATTTTGAATATCGTGGACGGTACCAATCTGGAGCGCAACCTGTACTTAACCACCCAACTGATGGATATCGGTATTCCGGTGGTCATCGCCATCAATATGATGGATATTGTTCGCAAAAACGGCGATGAGATCGATATTGCCCTTTTGAGCAAAAAATTGGGCTGCCCCATTGTCGAGATCTCGGCGCTGCGGCTGGAAGGCATCGAAGAAGCGGCGGAAGCCGCCATCGAAGCGGCAAAGAACGGCCGCGCCGAAGCCAATCATATCTTTTCGGGTGCCTTGGAACACGTCATCGCCCATATCGAGGAGGCGGTGTTGCACCATCTGCCCGAAGAGGAGCAGCGTTGGTATGCCATCAAGCTCTTTGAGCGGGATGCCAAAGCGGTGGAAAAATTGAACATTTCCAAGGAAAAGCTGGACCATATCGAAGCGGATATTCAAAAGTTGGAACGAAAGCTGGACGACGATTCCGAAAGCATCATCATCAACGACCGTTATAACTATATCGTCGGCTTGATGAAGGAGTGCTTTATCAAGAAAAATGCGGGCAAATTATCGGTTTCCGATCGGATCGACCGTATTGTTACCAATCGGTTTTTGGCGTTGCCGATCTTTGCATTGGCGATGTTTCTGGTCTATTATCTTTCCATCGGCTCCATTGGTGATTGGACCGTTGGGTTTATGAACGATATCCTCTTTGGCGAATGGATCGTTCCCGCGGTGTCCAACGGAATGGAAGCGTTGGGTTGTTGGCCTTGGCTGACCAGCTTGGTCGCTGATGGCATTGTCGGCGGTGTGGGCGCTGTATTGGGCTTTGTCCCCCAAATGATGATCTTGTTCCTGTTGCTCTCACTGCTGGAGGATTGCGGCTATATGTCCCGCGTGGCGTTCATTATGGACCGCCTGTTCCGTAAGTTCGGTCTTTCGGGCAAGAGCTTTATTCCGATGCTGGTGGCGTCCGGCTGCGGTGTTCCCGGCATTATGGCGTCCCGCACCATCGAGCAGGATCGGGATCGCAAAATGACCATTATGACCACCGGCTTTATCGTTTGCGGTGCCAAACTGCCCATTGTCGCGATGATTGCCGGCGGATTGTTCGGCGGAAGCGCTTGGGTGGCGACCGCGGCGTATTTCATCGGTATCGCCGCGGTGATCCTTTCCGGTATTATGCTGAAAAAGACCAAGATCTTTGCGGGCGATCCCGCCCCCTTTGTTATGGAATTGCCCGCCTATCACGCGCCGATCGCCTCCAATGTTCTGCGGACCACATGGGATCGCGGATGGGGCTTTATTAAACGCGCAGGAACCGTCATTTTAGCCGCCAGCGTCATTATCTGGGTTTTGAACAGCATTACCTTCCAAGGCGGGTTCCATTATATCGGAGAGGGCAGTGAATCCTCCATTCTGCAGGTTCTCGGTAAGGCGATCGCAATTATCTTCGCCCCCTTGGGCTTTGGTCAATGGGAAGCCGCGGTTGCCACCATTCTTGGCTTGGTTGCCAAGGAAGAAGTGGTCGGTGTCTTCGGTACGCTGGGCGCGGAGCACGGTATGGATGCCGAGCAATTTATCGGTCAGCTTTGGGGCGGCAGTGGTTTGGCAGGAATGTCCTTCCTGATCTTCAACCTGCTCTGCGCGCCTTGCTTTGCAGCAATGGGTGCCATCCGACGCGAGATGAACAACTGGAAATGGTCGGCAGGCACCATCACCTATATGTGTGTATTGGCCTATGCGGTATCGCTGATGGTCTATCAGTTCGGCAGTTGGTTTGTCGGCGGCGGAAATCTGATCGGGACCGCGGTTGCGGCAGTGCTTCTCCTTTTTATGCTCTATATGCTGCTGCGCCCCAATAAATATGAAAAGAAAGTGGGAGATGCCAAATGAATTGGCCATCCGTCATTATTTTAACGTTGATCATTGCGGCGGTCGTCGCGGTGGTCGTTGCGAATATTCGCAATAAGAAAAAAGGCAAGAGCTCCTGCTCCTGTGGCGGCGCTTGCGGTGCCTGCCCGATGGGCGATTCTTGCCATAAAAAATAAAAATAAATACCGCGATGCATTGCATCGCGGTATTTTTTCATTCGGTACGCATCGGGCGGCAGATCGGCCGCACGGTGAAGACGTTTTGGGTATATTTTTTCAAAACGCGGGCGGCGTTGCGGGCCGCCTTTTCGTTCTCAAAGATGCCGAAAACGGTGCTGCCGCTGCCGGTCATCAAAGCAAGGGTCGCGCCCTGCTGCTGCAGGGTCTCTTTTAAGCGTTGGATGGGCGGGCAGAGGGGGATGGTGACATTTTCCAGAACATTGCCTGCGGATTTTGCGATCAACGAAAGGTCTTGGTTTTTCAGCCCTTCGATCACCCCGTCGGTATCGGGATGGGCGGGGATGCCCGCTCCCGCCAAGGCGGTGAAGATGGCTTTGGTATTGGCGCCGGCGCGGGGCTTTGCCAGAACGATATGGCATTCCGGCAGCGGCGGCAGGGGAGAGAGGATTTCCCCGATTCCTTCCGCCAGCATTGTTCCGCTATGCAAAAAGAAGGGGATATCCGCGCCCAAGGGGGTTAAAATTTCGATGGCGCGGGCGGTGGGGATGGAGACTTCATAAAGGCGGCAAAGGGCGGAAAAGACCGCCGCGCCGTCGGCACTGCCGCCGCCCAGACCTGCGCCGGAGGGGATCTTCTTTTGCAGGTCGATGGCAACGGAATAATCGGCAATGCCCGCTTCCTTAAAGAAGGCGGTTGCCACCTTATGAACGATATTGCGCTGATCGGTGGGAATATAGGGCAGATTGCAGGTGATGGCGATGCCTTTTTCGCCCTCGCCCCGCACCACGCGGATATCATCATAGAGCGAGATTCCCTGAAAGACCGAGCGGAGCAGATGGTAGCCGTCCTCCCGCTTGCCGACGACATCTAAACTGATATTAATTTTGGCGTAAGCTCTTAAAGTAACCGATTTCATAGGAGCTCCTTTTAAAATTCTTATCTATATTTTATCATAACCACTCTTTTTTTCAAGAAAAGATTGAAATTTAATTTAAATATGCTAAAATAATATCAATAATTTTTTGGAGGAACGAAGATGAAAGCAGTTATTTCGGTCATCGGCAAGGATAAGGTGGGCATCATCGCCCGCATTTCCAAGATCTGCGCCGAGAATAATGTCAACATTAATGATATTACTCAAAAGGTGTTGCACGATACCTTTACCATGATCATGTGGGTCGAGATGGAAGCGTCCGAAAAGGACTTCACCACCATCGCCAAGGAGCTGGAAGCGGCAGGCGAGGAGATGGGCTTGATCATCCATGTGATGCACGAAGATGTCTTCGATTCGATGCATCGGATTTAAGTAGGTGTGCTATGCTGAGAAGAAGTGAAATTTTAGAAACCATTAAAATGATCGATGAGCAGCATCTGGATATCCGCACCATCACGATGGGGATCTCCCTCTTGGATTGCGTGGATCGGGATGTGGATGCCTTTTGCGATCGTGTTTATGAAAAAATCACCCGCCTTGCGGGCAACCTGGTGCAGACCGGGGATGAGATCGCCCGCACCTATGGGATTCCCATCATCAATAAGCGGGTCTCGGTTACCCCGATTGCGTTGGTTACCCCCGGTTATTCGGTGGAGGATATGGTCAAGGTCGCCAAGACCTTGGAAAAGGCGGCGATCGCCTGCGGTATCAACTTTATCGGCGGCTATTCCGCGCTGGTGCATAAAGCCGCCACTCCCAGCGATATCAATCTGATTCAATCTCTGCCGGTCGCGTTGAAGGAGACTTCCCGCGTTTGCTCTTCCATCAATGTCGCCACCACCAAGGCGGGCATCAATTTAGATGCTATTGATTTGATGGGCAAGATCATCCGTGAGTGTGCCGAAGCCACCGCCGAGGAGGATTCCATCGGTTGCGCCAAATTGGTGGTGTTTGCCAATGTCCCCGAAGATAATCCGTTTATGGCGGGCGCCTTCCACGGTGTCGGCGAGGGAGACTGCGTCATCAATGTGGGCGTTTCCGGCCCCGGTGTGGTCAGCAGCGCGATCCGCAAGCATCCCGATGCCAATATCACCGAAGTGGCGGATATTGTCAAAAAGACAGCATTTAAAATTACACGGATGGGGCAGATGGTCGCCAATGAGGCCTGCAAGCGCCTCAACGTTCCCTTTGGGATCGTTGATCTTTCGCTGGCACCTACCCCCGCAGTCGGCGATTCGGTCGCCCATATTCTGGAAGAGATGGGGTTGGAGCGTTGCGGTACCCACGGTACCACCGCTTGCCTTGCCCTGCTCAATGATGCAGTCAACAAGGGCGGCACCATGGCAAGCTCCCATGTGGGCGGTCTTTCCGGCGCGTTTATTCCCGTCTCGGAGGATGCGGGAATGATCGAGGCGGCTCAGCTTGGCACCTTGACCTTGGATAAATTGGAAGCCATGACCGCGGTCTGCTCGGTGGGCTTGGATATGATCGCCATCCCCGGCGATACCCCTGCCTCTACCATTTCCGCCATCATTGCTGATGAGATCAGCATCGGGGTCATCAATAATAAGACCACCGCGGTGCGGGTCATCCCCGCCATCGGTAAGGATGTGGGCGACAGTGTCGCTTTCGGCGGGCTGCTGGGCGAAGCACCCATTATGCCCATCCACCGCGAGAGCAGCGAAAAATTCATCTCCCGTGGCGGCAGAATCCCTGCCCCGATCCACTCTTTGAGAAACTAAAGGGTTATAAAAAGGAGGACGTAACGTATGAATCAACCGTTATTGCCGAATATTTGGGGAAGAGACGCTCTCTTTTCCTATTCCGGATTAGAAGGGGAATGCTCGATGTATGGCACCCTTTGCGGGCAGTTGCTCCAGGATAACTTGGGAATGCGGCTGGATAAAAAAGCGGGCGAATTTTATTTTCTGCCCCGCACAAGTAAGTGCCGATTAGAGATCGTCGCGTCCGATGTTATCAAAGGCGTGTTGAATTCGGAAGATCCCTTTGCGATCGTTGCCTTGAATCAAAAGACCATTGTCGGCTGTGCGCCCAAGGACTATGCCGATTTTGTTTTCCATCCCATCCTTCCCGATCGGGAGCTTGCCATCGAAGGCGGGAAGGGTTGCGAATTTCGCGCAAATTGTTATGTCTGCTTCAGCGAGGAGCAGGGTGAGAATATTGTTTTCGCGGTAGCGAAAGCCAAAGAGGAAGCGGATGCGATCGCGGCCGCCAAAGAAGGGCTGAAGGCGGATATTCTTGCCATTGCCGAGCAGCGTATGGCTTTCTTTGAGAAGGTTCCGCAGGTGGACTCCTTGACCGAGGTGCAGCAAAAGACCTTGGCCAAAGCCTTTTCGATTATGAAAGGGCAGGTCAATTCCCCCGAAGGGGTGCTGACCTGCCGCTATACCACCCCCGACCGTATTCCCCATCGAAAAATGTATCTTTGGGATTCGGCATTCCATTCCATCGGGAACGTCTATCTTGATTCCGAGCTGGCGCACGAGACTCTTTATGCGGTGTTGCTCGGTCGGCGGGAGGACGGAATGGTCTTCCATTGTATGGGTCCCGAGGGCGGCACCCTCGAGCGCACCCAGCCGCCGATTTTGGCTTGGGCCTATTGGAAGCTTTATAAAAAGACCGGCCGCATCGATTGGCTGGAAGAAGCCTATCCCCTTTTGGCAGGCTACTTGGATTGGAACTTTAAAAATCGCGATCAGGATCAAAACCTGCTGTTTGAGTGGTTTATGACCCCCGAAACCCCCGATTGCCGCTGCGGCGAATCGGGAATGGACAACACTCCGCGGTTTGATACCGATACCGAATGGGATGCCATCGATTTTTCCTGCTTTATGGCCAATGAAATGCGGTATATGTCGGTGATGGCAAAGGTGCTGAATAAGCCGGAAGATGCGGCAAAATACGCCGACCTTTATCAGAAGATGGGCGATAAGATCAATGATTGCCTTTATGATGAGCGGGATGGGCGGTATTATGACCGCGCTATGGGCGGTACGGAGTTTAACCGCGTCCCCACCGTTTCCTGCTTCCTGCCCCTCTTTGCCGGCATCTGCCCGCCCGAGCGCGCCAAGAAATTGGTGGCAGATCTGATGAATCCCGAAACCTTTGGGTTTAAGCATATGGTCCCCACCGTCGCCGCCAACCACGAAACCTTCA
The DNA here is from genome assembly GCA_017440465.1 of Clostridia bacterium. GTDB lineage: Bacteria > Bacillota > Clostridia > Oscillospirales > QAKW01 > QAKW01. The sequence goes on along the minus strand of JAFSHF010000030.1, from coordinate 1,877 downwards.
GCATCGATTATTGGCGCGGCACCACCTGGATCTGCTATAACTATCTGATCGAGCAAGGGCTGCGGGAGAACGGCTTTACCGAACTCGCCGACCGCATCGTTGATGCCACCATTGATATGGTCAGCCATTGGTATGGCCGCGAAGGCGCCATTTTTGAGGTCTATGATCCCAAAGGCATCCTGATGCCTTCGGAACTGCACCGCAAAGATCCTTCCCCCAACCCCACCTATCCCGGCGCCAAGATTCAGATCGTCCGCGATTTCGGTTGGTCTTCTACCCTCTATGCTGCAATGATAATGGAACGCGAAGAACGGAAAAATAAATAAAAAAAATACTTGAGCCCTGTCTCTCCCAAGAGGCAGGACTCTTTTTGTGTTTTTTGATATCATTTACGCATTTTTAATTGATACATTGATGAGCATCAATGTCAGGGGTGATGCATACATTGATGAATATCGATGTAACGTAAACGTGTGTGCTGCTTGCACACATTGATAAACATCGATTCCGAACGCCAACAGATACATTGATGAGCATCAATGTCGGGGGGGTGATGCATACATTGATGAATATCGATGTAACGTAAACGTGTGTGCTGCTTGGATATATATTGATGAGCATCGATTCCGAACTCCAACAGATACATTGATGAGCATCAATGTCAGGGGTGATGCATACATTGATGAATATCGATGTAACGTAAACGTGTGTGCTGCTTGGCTATATATTGATGAGCATCGATGTCAAATGTAACATATATGTTGCTTGATGATACATTGATGGGTATCGATGTTGGTTGTGATATGTGCGGTGCTTGGCACACATTGATAAACATCGATTCCGAACGCCAACAGATACATTGATGAGCATCAATGTCGGGGGGTGATGTATACATTGATGAGTATCGATGTTGGTTGTGATATGCGCGGTGATTAGTGACAATGTTTCGGTGGGCATTTTGGGGAGAACTATGCAAATTCGAGGCGGTGGAAGATGTTGACAAATCTTCCTCAAAATGCTATGATTTATACATTGATGACCATCAATGTATAGGAGGATACGATGATTATGAGTGACATGAGTGATCAGGAGATGATCCAATGTTTGAAGGTGATGGCGGATCCGATTCGCTATGCCATTTTGAATATGCTTCGAGAGCGACCGGCACACTCTTATGAGTTTTTGGCCGGATTATCCATCACGCAACCGACGCTTTCTCATCATATGAAGGTATTGCGGGAATCCGGTCTGGTAACCGTTACACAAGAACCGCGGTGGAAAACCTATGCATTGAATGAGATAAAGTTTGGTATCTTCATCCGACAATTAGAATCGCTTTTAAAGTGAGATGGTTGAATATATCTTTTTCCGCTGTTCTTATCGGAATGTCTACAGGAAAAGATTGTTAGACGTATCCGGAAAAAATACAATCATCACGCGTTTTGCTACAGTATCAAAAATAAAAAGGAACTCCTAAGAGTCGTACAGTAAGGGACAGTACAACAAGATACGAAAACACCCATAGTTTTTTAAAAAACTATGGGTGTTTTTAATATTTCCTTTCTTTGTTAGTCAAGTCGTGCTATAATATAACTAACCGATAAATAAGAATTTGTAGAGGTATCAATATGTTAGAGTATTCCATTATTATGTTTCTGGTTTCAGCTCTGTTTACGGTATTGGGTATTGCAATTTACAAGGGTAAAACGGATTTGATTCACGATTACCACCAAACAAAAGTCACAAATAAATCGGCCTACGGAAAAGCCTTTGGAAAAGCAATGCTTCTTATCGCAACTGTAATGCTACTCAGTGGCATTATAGGACTGTTTGAAAAATTGCTTATACTTGCCGTTGCTATACTTATCATAGGCTTT
>JAFSHF010000029.1 GCA_017440465.1 Clostridia bacterium | reverse complement strand
GGAGCGGTCTTGGCGCGGCGGCCGCCGAAGACGATGGCATCGATGGGCACACCGTTGGGGTTATTGAATTCCTTGGAGATGCAGGGGCAGTTCTCGGCGGGAGCGGTGAAGCGGCTATTGGGATGCGCCGCGCAGGTGGACTTATCTTTCTTATCGAACTTGGCGGGATCCCAAGGCTCACCCTTCCAGTCGATGGCGTTTTCGGGCAGGTCTTTATTGAGGCCTTCCCACCATACAGTATTATCGGCCGTATGGCAAACGTTGGTGAAGATGGTATCCTTCATCGTCGAAGCCAATGCGTTGGGGTTGGATTTTTCGTTGGTACCGGGGGCAACGCCGAAGAAGCCGTTTTCGGGGTTCATCGCATAGAGGCGGCCGTCCTCGCCGACACGCAGCCAGGAAATATCATCGCCGACGCACCATACTTTATAGCCTTTTTCGGCATACAGTTCGGGGGGGATCAGCATTGCCAGATTGGTCTTACCGCAAGCGGAGGGGAATGCGGCGCAGATATAGCGCACTTCGCCTTGGGGGTTTTCCACACCCAAAATCAGCATATGCTCTGCCATCCAGCCTTCCAGCTTACCCTGATAGGAAGCGATACGGAGCGCGAAGCACTTTTTGCCCAGCAGAACGTTGCCGCCGTAACCGGAGTTGACAGACATAATGGTGTTGTCCTCGGGGAAGTGCATAATATACTTCTTGGAAGCATCCATCTGCGCGCGGGAATGGAGGCCCTTAACGAACTCACCGTCGCCCAACGCTTCCAGAACTTTATTGCCGATGCGGGTCATAATGTGCATATTCAGCACAACATAAATGCTATCGGTCAGCTCGATGCCGATCTTGGAGAAGGGAGAACCGATGACACCCATACTATAGGGGATGACATACATGGTCTTGCCTTCCATCGAACCGTCGAAGAGTTCATACATCATTTTGTATGCTTCGGCGGGGTCCATCCAGTTATTGGTGGGGCCGGCATCCTTTTTGGTCTTGGCGCAGATGAAGGTTCTATCCTCTACACGAGCAACGTCCAAAGGATCGGTACGGTGCAGGTAGCAACCGGGCAGTTTCTCCTGGTCCAGCTTCTCGATCTCGCCGGTGGAGCAAGCCTCGGCGCGCAGAGCTTCGAGCTGCTCCTCGCTGCCATCGATCCAGACGATATTTGCGGGCTTGGTAATGGCCGCCATCTCGTCGATCCACTTGAGTAATGCTTTGTTCTCAGTCATCATTCGATTTTCCTCTTTTCTATAGAATTCAAATTTTTCCTAATATAAATTATATCGACAGTTTTGTCACATTGCAATCCCTATTTTTGCTAAAGTTTTAAATTTTATCCCCCAAATTTTGTGCAAGTTGAAAAAGGCGGATAAAATCTTGGGGCGAAAAGGATTCCGCACGGGCGGTTTGCGGGAGATTTGCCGCATCCAAAAGGGCGCAAAGCCCCGCCTTATCGGTATGCAACAAGCCCTGCACCGCCGCAGAAGAAGCAAACATTTTGCGCCGCGCGGCAAACGCCGCCTGGGCAAAGGCGATAAACTCTTTGGGGGCGGGATGCTCCTTTTGGGGGGTCAGCCGCACCACCGCGCTACGGACGCGGGGCGCGGGATGGAAGCAATGGGGCGGGACCTCGAACAAGATCGCGCCGTCGCACAACCCTTGCACCCAGACCGAGGCGGCGCGGTACTCCTTACCTTTTTGGGCAAACAGCCGCTCGGCGACCTCTTGCTGGACCATCAGGATCGCCTCATCCCAGCAATCGATATTCTTCAAAAGCAACAGCAAAATTTCGGTGGTAATATAGTAGGGGAGATTGCCGACAACGGTGCATCTCCCGCCGAATTCTTCTTTCGCGATCTTTTGCAGATCGCATTTTAAGATATCCTGCCAAAGAAAGCGATGGTTTTCAAAAGGGACCTGCTCGATAAGCAACGGTTCCAAGCTACGGTCGATCTCAATGGTGACCGCCTTTTTCGCCTTTTGGCAGAGCAGAGCGGTCAGCGAGCCGATGCCCGCGCCGATCTCCAAAATACAGTCGCCCTCGGCGGCATCGGCGATGCCCTGCAGTACCGCGGAATCCTTCAGGAAATTCTGCCCCAGGCTTTTGGTGGTGGCAAGGCCGTACTGCGCCAAAATTTCAGCAACTTGAATATCATTCATAGCTACGCACCAATCCGATCAGCCGCCCCAAAATGCGGCAATCTTGGGCAAAGATCGGCTCCATTGCGTCGTTTTCGGGCTGCAGGCGGAACCGCCCGTCCTCCCGATAGACCCGCTTGAGGGTGGCTTCCTCCTCCAACAACACCGCCGCAATCTCACCGTTCTCAACGGTGGACGTCTGCTCCAGCAGGACGGTATCCTGCGGTAAGATCCCCGCATTGATCATACTCTCGCCCCGCACTTTCAGCGCAAAAAGGCTCCGCCCGCGCGCTATGGCGGGATCGACCGGGAGATACCCCTCGATCTGCTCCGCCGCCAACAGCGGCGCGCCTGCGGCGATGGTACCCAGCACCGCGACGGGGACACTCCCTTTGGCACCCGCCAGCCGCCGATAGCGGCCCTCCCGCTCAATCGCGCCCTGCGCCTCCAGCCGATCCAGCACCGCCGCCGCCTGGCTGACGGAGGAAAGGCCCATCGCCTGCTGCACCGCCCGCACTGTGGGGAACCGCCCTTGCCGCTCCACCGCGTCGCGGATCCATTGCAATGCCCGCGCGTCGCGTTCGATTGTTTTTTTGCTCATTGTTCCTTTAATCATTTTAAAAACCTAAATGTGGCGATCATCGTTTCCACATCCTTCAAAAAATAGGTATAGCTTTCAAATTCGCCGATATAGGTCAAGACATAGATCTTCTCCTTATGCTCGGCAAAGGTCTGCATAAAGCGCAGGGCGTTTTTACCATCCTCCGAGGTGCTTTCGTAGACGATCTGATAGGCTTTTTTGTCCGCAAGGGTGGTCTCTTTCTCGCTGACCAGCTTATAATTTGCCACGCTGCTCTCCAGATCCGCCACATAGCCGCGGACATAGTCGGTATACGCCATATCGGGGGTGAACCGCTGGACCGAAAGGCTCTCGCTGTGCTGATCGCTATAGCCTTCGGCGGGGGTGACGAACACCGCGATCCCCTCTTTGTTATCGGAATTTTTTTGCCAAAAATCCGGATACTCGATGGAAAAGCCCAGCGGGGTGGAGCGGAAGAGTTTATACCCTTCGTTGGTCGCTTTTTGGCAGCCCGCCAAACCGAGCAGTAACAGTATGGACAAAAGAAATGCGATGATTTTTTTCATTACGATTTTCCCCTTGAATTGCATAGTTGCTTTAATATTACCATAAAATTAACTTTTTGACAATACACAAGGTGATAAGAATAATCCAAAGTTTGATTCTTATCACCTTAGGGTTGCCTTTGCCCGAAATTTGTGCTATTATTAAACATTGAAAGGAAGTAGTTGTTTTATGGCTGAAAAAAAGCAATGTAATTATACAAGTATCGGCGGTTCGGCGCTGATCGAAGGGGTGATGATGCGGGGGAGCGATAAGCTCGCCATCGCCTGCCGCCGCGCCGACGGTGCCATCCAGATGAAGATCGAGCCGCTGGACACCCAAAAAAAATGGTATTCCAAGATCCCCATTCTGCGCGGGATCTTAGCCTTTGTCTCTTCGCTGACGGTGAGTTATAAATGCCTGATGTATTCCGCCGACGTCTCGATGGAGGGGATCGAAGAGCCCGAAAATCCCTCCAAGGTCGATCAATTTTTGGAAAAGCTGATGGGCAAGACCGGTATGGCGATCCTCGGCGGCATCTCGATGGTGCTGGGGCTGGCACTTTCCTTATTTTTGTTTATGTACCTACCCACTCTCTTTACAAGCTGGGCGATGTTCTGGGCACCCGCCCCGCTCAAGGCGGTGGCGGAAGGCTTATTGAAGATCCTCATCTTTTTGGGGTATCTGCTCTCGGTCTCTTTGATGCCGGATATGCGCCGCACCTTCCAATACCACGGCGGCGAGCATAAATCCATCTTCTGCTTTGAGGCAGGGGAGGAGCTTACCACCGCAAACACCAAAAAGCAAAAGCGGCTGCATCCCCGCTGCGGGACGTCTTTTATGTTTTTTACCCTCTTGATCAGCATTGTTTTTGCGATGTTTATCCCCTGGGGCAACCGCTTGGTGCGGACCTTTTTGAAGATCATCTTCATCCCGCTGGTGATGGGGATCGCTTATGAATTCATCCGCTATGCAGGCAAGCACGATAACCTGCTGACCCGCATCCTCTCCGCCCCCGGTAAGTGGTTCCAGCTGATCACCACCAAGGAGCCGGATGAAAAGCAGATCAATGTGGCACTCTGCGCCTTAAAGGGTGTTCTGAACGACTACCCGCTCAACAAAGAATTTATTGTGGACGAAGAAGGAAACTATCTGAAGGACAAGGAAAATGAGAACGAAACTGAAGGACCTGCAACGGCAGGGTGAGATCATATTAAAGGAGCGGGGGATCGAAAACTATCGCAACGATGTGTTCTGCCTGCTCAATAAGCATTTCGGCGCCTCCCGCGCCGACATTCTGCTCCAAGGGGAGCGGGATTTCGAAGAAGAAACGGTGCTCGCCTATATGCACGACCTGCAAAAGCGGGGCGACCGCGTTCCCCTCCAGCATCTTTTGGGGAGCTGGGAATTTATGGGCCTGCCCTTTATCGTTTCCCCCGATGTCCTCATCCCGCGGAGCGAGACCGAGTGGCTGGTGGAATATGTATTGAACAAGTATGCCGACCGCCCCATTAAGGTATTGGACCTCTGCACCGGAAGCGGGTGTATCGGCATCGCGGTGAAGAAACTGCTCCCCCAAGCGGAGGTGACGCTGGTGGATATCAGCGCCTTGGCTCTGGAGGTCGCCAAACAGAACGCCGAGCAAAACGGCGTAGAGGTCACCATCGAAAAGTGGGATATTCTGCAGGGCATTCCCTTCTTTTTGGAAAAGGAACGGTACGATGTCCTCCTTTCCAACCCGCCCTATATCAAGTCGGAAGATCTAAAGGATCTGCAACCCGAAGTCCAAAAAGAGCCCGCCCTTGCCCTGGACGGCGGCGCCGACGGACTGCTTTATTATCACGCCCTTGCCAAGACCTGGAGCGGCCTTCTCAAAGAGGGTGGCGAACTGATCGTGGAAGCGGGGGAGGATACCGCCGAGAATGTTCAAAAGATCTTTGGGGAACATCTCAAGGATGCCACCCTTCATTATGACCTTGCGAATTTACCGCGATATGTGACAGCGACGAAATAAAACAAAGTTCCGCTTGCCCGAAGGCAAGCGGAACTTTTCATTTTATGCACAAATCATTTGGGGGAGGAGAAGGGTTCCCCTCCCGCAAAGGTTGGTACGAATGATATCGGGCGGGGAGACCCCGCCCCTACGGGATAAAAATCAAAATATTTGTGTTTTTCGCAGTTTTTTGATTACCAATGAAATTTTCTTGACTTTTATAATATAGTATTTTAAAATTAATATGTATGATTATGTATGATTATAAATTAATAAAGAGAGGTAGATAAATTATGTCAACTTATCTTCGCGGAATCCGCACACCTCACCGAAAAGGGACCAAAAAGAAGCCGGTCCTTCGGATGGACGTTCCCGCAACGGTCACCATCCCGATGTCGATGCATATCGGCAAGCCGGCGACCCCCATTGTCAAGGTCGGTGACCTTGTTCGGGTCGGGACCAAGATCGGCGAGGCAGACGGATATATTTCTTCCCCTGTATTCTCCTCGGTTTCGGGCAAGGTGGTCAAGCTGATCGAGCATCGGCTCATCACCGGTGCGGCGACCACCGCCGTTGTCATCGAATCGGACGGAGAGATGGCGGTGGATGAATCCATCGCTCCGCCGGTGGTAAACAGTAAAGAAGATCTGGTCGCCGCCATCAAGGCTTCCGGCATTGTCGGGCTGGGCGGCGCAGGCTTTCCCACCTTTGTCAAATTGGATGTGGACCCCGCGCGGATCGATTATCTGATCATCAACGGTGCGGAATGTGAGCCGTATGTCACCAGCGATACTGTCACCATGCTGACCCGTGCCGACGATATGCTTTATGCCCTGCGCGCTTTGCGCCGCCATCTGGGCATCCAAAATGTCATTGTCGGTGTGGAAAACAACAACCGTCAGGGCGCCGACGCGATGGCTGCGCTGGGCCAAATGATGGACGATCTTTCCATCAAGGTCCACTCTCTGCCCGCGATCTATCCCCAGGGCGGCGAAAAGGTTTTGATCTATCACACCACCGGCCGCAAGGTGATGAATAATCAGCTTCCCATCGACCAAGGATGCGTGGTGCTCAACTGCACCACCTTGGCCGCCATCGGCGCCTATCTGCAGACCGGTATGCCGCTGGTGGAAAAATGCGTTTCGGTCGATGGCGGTGCGGTCCGCCTGCCGCGGAACGTTATCGCGCCGATCGGTGCTTCTTTCCAAGACCTCTTTGATTTCTGCGGCGGGCTGACTACCGAGCCTGCCAAGATGATCTACGGCGGTCCGATGATGGGCATCACCGTCCCCGACGCCACCGCCCCCATCCTCAAGAACACCAACGCGATTTTGGCGCTGACCAAAAAAGAAGCGCGGTTACCCAAAACCACCGCCTGCATTCGTTGCGGTGCCTGCGTCAACACCTGCCCCTTCGGGCTGGAGCCGGCGACCATTGCCGCGGCCTATGATAAAAAAGATATCGATGCCTTGAAGGACCTGCAGGTCCTCTCTTGCATGGAATGCGGTTGCTGCAGTTTTGTCTGCCCCGCCAACCGCCCCTTGGTGCAGATGAATAAACTTTCCAAACAACTGATCCGCGACGAAGCAAGAAAGGAGGGCGGAAATAAATGAGTTCTTATTCTAAAGTAATGATTTCTCCCCATATCCACAGCGGAAGATCCACCGCACGAATTATGGCGGACGTTCTGATCGCCCTGATCCCCGCCACCGTTGCGGGAATGGTGATCTTCGGCGAGCGGTCCTTATTTGTCATCCTCGTTTGCGTGCTTTGCTCGATGGGTTTTGAGGCATTGTTCAATCTCATCACCAAAAGAGAGCAGACCGTCGGCGATCTTTCCGCCGCTGTTACCGGCCTGCTGCTGGCGTTGAACCTGAATGCGACCACCCCCTTATGGCAATGCGCGGTCGGTTCGCTCTTCGCCATCATTGTCGTCAAATGCTTGTTTGGCGGCATCGGTCAGAATCTGGTCAACCCCGCCATCGCCGCCCGTGTATTTATGGTGGTGGCGTTCACCTCTTTGGTCCAACCCGCCTTTCCGGTGGATTCGGTGGCAACCGCCACTCCGCTTTCTGCCCACGAGATGCCCTCCTTTATGGATCTCTTTTTGGGCAACTACGGCGGCGCCATCGGCGAGACCTGCTCTGCCGCATTGCTGCTGGGCGGAATCTATCTGCTGATCCGCCGTGTTATCACCTGGCATATCCCCGCCGCCTTTATGGGGACGGTTTTCCTCTTTTCCTTCTTTATGGAAGGATTCAATGCCTATGAGGCTCTTACGATGGTTTTGGCGGGCGGTGTCCTCATCGGCGCGCTCTTTATGGCGACCGACTATACCACCACCCCGCCCACCGCGGGAGGCAAGCTGGTCTTTGGTCTGGGCTGCGGTCTGATCACCTGCTTGATCCGCTATTTCGGCGTTTATCCCGAGGGTGTCTCCTTCGCCATCCTCTTTATGAACATTCTCACTCCTTACATCAGCCGTTGGACACGGCGGAAGACCTTTACCGAAGGAGGGAAATGTTTATGAAAACCAACATTAAAAATCTGGTGATCTTTGTCTGCATCTGCTCGGTCATCACCCTGCTGCTGGCAGCCACAAACTTTATCACCGCTCCCATTGTCGAGAAAAACCAAGCCGCCTCCGCCAACCAAGCGTTGCTGGAAGTGTTCCCCCAAGGCAAAGGCTTTGAGGCAATGGACCTTTCTTCCTTTGAACTGCCCGCCACCGTCACCGAAGTTTATAAAGAATCCGAAGCCAAAGGCTATGTGGTCAAGCTGACCACCACCGGCTACGGCACCGGTATGGTGATTATGTGTGGCGTGGACGCTTCCGGTATGGTCACCGGCGCGGTCTGCTTATCCTCCAACGAAACCCTGAGCAAGGAAAAGACCTACGGCGAAAGCTTTGCCGATAAGGATGCCGCAGGGGTGGAGGCGGTGGAGATCATCAGCGGCGCCACCAAGACCACCGAAGCCTATAAGAATGCGGTCAAGGATGCCCTCAATACCGCCACCGTTCTGGGCGGCGGTTCGGTGGACCTGCGTTCCGAAGAAGAAATCTTGGCGGATAATCTCAACGCCGCCCTGCCCGAAGGCAATAAGGACTTTGAACCTTGGTTCCAAGTTGAAAAATTAGACGGCATCGATTCCGTCTATATGGCGAAAAACGGCGCGGGCTATGTCTTTACCGTCGGCGAGCAGTTCATCGGGGTCAAAGCCGATGGCACCGTGGTCAGCGAAGGTGTGACCGAACCTGCCCTCTTTACCGATGCGGCGGCGACCGTAAAAAATTCCGCCGTTGAAGAAATCGCTATCCCTGCCGATCTGGAAGCCACCGTCACCAAGATCCAAAAGACCGCAAGCGGGAATTATATCATCGATGCCAAGGGTGCCGGCTACGGCATCAAAGGCGGCAGCGAATATCATCCCGCCTCCAATGAATATATCATCGTTCGGGTCTGCATCGACTCCGAAAATAATATTCTCGATTGCCTGACCGTTTCCCAAGCGGAGACCCAAGGCATCGGCGACGCTTGCGCCGAAGAACGTTTCTACGGTCAGTTTGACGGGAAGAACGATCAAAACTACACCGAGATCGACGGCATCAGCGGTGCGACCTTGACCACCAACGGATACACCCAGGCCATCGAACGCGCCTTTGCGGCGGTCAATACCTTGAAGGGAGGAGCCTGATGATGGAGAAAAAATCATCCCTTTCCGTTCTGCTGAACGGAATTATCAAAGAAAATCCGGTTTTGGTTCTGATCCTCGGAACCTGCCCCACCTTAGCCACCACCAACACGGTGGACGGTGCCTTTGGTATGGGTATCGCCGCGATGGTTGTGTTGCTTTGTTCCAATATCTTTATCTCTCTTTTGCGTAAGATCATTCCCGAAACGATGCGTATTCCCTGCTATATCGTCATCATCGCAGGGTTTGTTACCATCGTCAAGATGGCGGTGCAGGCGTACCTGCCCTCGCTTTACGAGACCTTGGGCGTCTATTTGGATCTGATCACCGTCAACTGCATTATTTTGGGACGCGCCGAAATGTTTGCCAATAAGAACGCCGTCGTCGCCTCCGCGCTGGACGGTATCGGGATGGGCCTTGGGTTCACCCTTTCGCTCACTTTGATGGCAGTCATTCGCGAAGTCTTCGGTGCCGGCTCCTTTGCGGGCATCGCCATTCCCTTTATGCAGAATTATAAGATCGAATTTTTGACCAAAGCCCCCGGCGGGTTGCTGGTCTACGGTCTGCTGATCGCGCTGATCTATGTGGTCACTAAAGGCAAAGCGCCGGTCAAAAAGTCTTTCTCCTGCGAGGGCTGCCCCCACGCAAGTACCTGCCACCCCCAAGATTGCCAATTGGAAGGAGCTGAAAAATAATGGAATCTTTTAAAACTTTAATGATCATTTTGCTTTCTTCCGTTTTGGTCGACAACTATGTTCTCAGCCGCTTTTTGGGCATCTGCCCCTTCCTGGGCGTTTCCAAAAAATTGGATCAAGCGACCGGTATGGGTATGGCAGTGACCGCGGTTATGCTGATCGCCACCGCGGTGACCTGGCCGATCCAATATCTGCTGCTCAACCCCTTAAATCTGGGCTATCTGCAGAACATCCTCTTTATTCTGGTCATTGCATCGCTGGTGCAGATGCTGGAATTGCTGCTCAAAAAGTTCTCGCCTGCGCTGTATAGCGGGCTGGGCGTGTATCTCCCGCTCATCACCACCAACTGCGCGGTGCTGGGTGTCACCATCAACAATATCAACGACGGCTACAGTTTTATCGGCTCGATGGTCAGTTCCTTGGGCTGCGGCTTGGGCTTCCTTTTGGCGATGGTGCTCTTCTCCGGTCTGCGTTCCCGCATTAACGATGCCAATATCCCCGCCCCCTTCAAAGGGCTGGGCGCTACCCTGATTGCCGCGTCTTTCATTTCGCTGGCATTTATGGGCTTTAGCGGTATCGTTGAAAACATTTTCGCTTGATAGGGGGAGTACAGCTTATGAATATTTTAACTGCGTTTTTACTCGTTTTTGCCGTTGCGATCGTCCTCGGTGTTCTGTTACTGCTCTTCTCCCATCTTTTTATGGTGAAGGTCGACCCCAAGATGCAGGAAGTCCGCGCCTGCCTGCCCGGTGTCAACTGCGGTGCCTGCGGCTATAAGGGGTGCGACGATTATGCCTCTGCGGTGGCGGAAGGAACTGCCAAACCCAACCTTTGCATCCCCGGCGGAAAAGATGTGGCGGACCAGATCGGTGCCATTATGGGCATCGAGGTCGAGACCTTTGAAAATAAGGTGGCGTTCAACGCCTGCAACGGCCATTGCAATGCCACCGATCCTATCGCGGAATACGACGGTATTCAAACCTGCTACGCCGCCTCGATGCTCTACGGCGGGCCCAATACCTGCCGCTTTGGTTGCCTGGGGTACGGCGATTGCGCCGCGGTCTGCCCCACCGGCGCCATCTGCATGAGCAACGGCATCGCGCGGATCGATGCTTCCCATTGCATCGGTTGCGGGCTCTGCTCCCGCACCTGCCCCAAGGGAGTCATTACCATGATCCCGCAGGATACCAAAACCGTCGTCTTCTGCAGCAACACCCAAAAGGGTGCGGATGCCAGAAAGGCTTGCAAAAATGCCTGCATCGGCTGTAAGAAATGCGAAAAGGCTTGCCCCAACGGTGCCATCACCGTTCAGAACAATCTGGCGGTCATCGACTATGATAAATGCGCCGACTGCGGCATCTGCGTCAAGGAATGCCCCACCGGCTGCCTCAAGACCGTGTTCTTCCCCCATCGCGCGGAAGATACAGCCATCGCTGAATAATGAAAAATAAAAACAAAATCCCTGCCAAACGCACCCTACGCAACGACCTGCTTTTGATCGGCGGGTTCCTGCTGCTCGCGGCGGCAGGGATTCTCTACCTCTTTTGCTTTCGCCCTGCAGGGAATACCGTTCAGATCACCATCGACGGTAAGCCCTATAAAACCTTTGCGCTGGAAAACGAGATCACCGAAGAGATCCGCACCGGCGAGAGCGATTGCAACACCCTGATCATCCGCGACGGCAAGGCCTTTATGGACTTTGCCACCTGCCCCGACGGCATCTGCGTAGACCATCCGCCCATCTTTCGGGAGGGGGAAAGTATTGTCTGCCTGCCCAATCGGGTGGTGGTGACGGTGGTCACCCAAGAGGACGATGCGCCCGATATCGTTATCTGAAGGAGGAGGAAGAATGAAGAATAAATCAAAAACCGTCGCCCTGCTCGGCGCCTGCACCGCCGTCGCGCTGGTGCTTGCCTATTTGGAAGCGATGCTGCCGCCGCTCTTTCCCGCGGTGCCCGGCATCAAGATGGGGCTGCCCAATATTATTTTGGTGTTTTTGCTCTATCGCCGCGGTCCCGCCTTTGCCTCGGTGGTCTCCCTTTTGAGAGTTCTTTTGATTACTCTGCTCTTCGGTAACGCGATGATGCTGCTCTATAGCCTCGCGGGCGGGGCGCTGAGTATGCTCTTAATGTGGCTGCTTTCCCGCTCCAAAGGGTTTTCCCCCGTCGGCGTCAGCGTGGCGGGGGGCGTTGCCCATAATATCGGTCAGGTATTGATGGCAATGCTGTTGCTGGAGACCCCCCAGCTGGGCTATTATCTGGTCGTCCTCACCGTCACCGGTACAGCCGCAGGGATTCTGGTCGGGTTGGCAGGCGCATTGCTTATCAAAAAAGTACCAAAATTATGAATATTTGATTGACTTAGCAAGAAAAATAGTGTAGTATTATCTTCGATATATTTTATTAGGAGGAACATCCCAATGAAAAGAAGTTTCGCACTCATCCTTTGCATCGTTCTGGCGCTGACTGCTTTGGTTGGTTGCGCATCCAAGCCCGCTACCTTGAAGTTCGGCTTTGGTATCTATGCAAGTGCCCCCGCCGCCACCGATGCGACCGCCGATAAAGACGGTTCCGGCAAGCTGGATATCACCTTTGCCGCCGTCACTGTCGATGCCGACGGTAAGATCGTGGCCTGCCAGGTGGATACCGCAAGCAACTCGGTCGCCTTCACCGCCGAGGGCAAAGCGGTTGCCGCCGCCGAGTTCAAGACCAAGTATGAGCAGGGCAAGGATTATAATATGGTCGCCTACGGTGGAGCCAAGAAAGAATGGTTCGAGCAAGCCGATGCCTTTGAGTCCGTTGTCGCAGGAAAGACCTTAGACGAAGTTAAGGCGATGGTCGGCGAAGATAAGAAAGGCAACGATGATGTTGTCGCCGCCGGTTGCACCATTATGATCAACGAATTTGTCGGCGCGATCGAAAAGGCATATAATGCCGCCGCCGAATCCAATGTCACCGCTGAAGACACGCTGAAGGTCACCGCCGCTACCGAGCAGACCTGCACCGATGCCACCGCCGATAAGGACGGTAGCAACAAGGTTTCCACCACCGTCTTCGGTGCTGCGGTCGATGCCGAGGGCAAGGTTGTTGCCGCCGCCAGCGATTGTGTTGAGTTGGAGTTCACCTTTGATACCAAGGGCGCGTCCACGCTGGATACCACCAAAGCGGTCGTTTCCAAGAAAGATCAAGGCGCTGATTATGGTATGGTTGCCTACGGCAACGCTGAAAAAGAGTGGTTCGAGCAGGCGGCCGCTTTCGATGCCGCTTGCATCGGCAAGACCGCTTCCGAAATTGCCGGTCTGGTTGCAGACGATGGCAAGGGTGTTGCCGAACTGCAGACCGCAGGTTGCACCATCTTTGTTTCCGGCTTTGTTAAGGCCGCTTCCAAAATCTGAATTTAAGCAAAGGGGAGAGCAATCTCCCTTTTTTGTTATACGAGAAGAAGATGAAACGATATTTTTGCTTGATCACCGCGCTGGTTTTAATACTCTGCAGTTTTTGCGGCTGCGCGGCGCAGAAAAAGAAATATACCGCCTATTCGATGGACTATTTCGATACCATGATCTCGGTCACCGGCTATGAGACCGATAAGGCGACCTTTGATGCAACCGCCGATGAGATCATCGCGCAGTTGGGCGAATACCATCAACTCTATACCATCTACCACCGCTTTGAGGGGATGGAAAACCTTTGCACCGTCAACGAGTTGGTGAACGGTGTTCACCGCACCGTTTCGGTGGATCGCCGCATCATCGACCTGCTGCTCTATGCCAAGGAAATGGTTGCCCTCACCGACGGAACGATGAATGTGGCGATGGGGAGTGTCCTCTCCCTTTGGCACAACTACCGCGCCATCGGTATGGATACCCCCGAAAAGGCATCTCTTCCCCCGATGGAGCAACTGCGGGAAGCGGCAAACCATACCGATATTGAAAAACTGGTGATCGATGAGGAAAACAACACCGTCACCCTCACCGACCCCAAGATGACCTTGGATGTGGGCGCCATCGCCAAGGGTTATGCCACCGAGCAGGTGGCAAAAGCGATGGAGCAGAAGGGGCTATCGGGCTATATTCTCAATGTGGGCGGCAATGTCCGCGCCATTGGCGGCCGTGCCGATGGCTCCGATTGGTCGATCGGGATCGAAAACCCCGACGGCGGCGATTATTTTGCCTACCTGAACTTAAACGGAATGTCGGTGGTGACCAGCGGTTCCTACCAACGCTTTTATTATGTGGGCGGTAAGCCCTACCACCATATCATCCATCCCGACACCCTGATGCCCGCCGAAGGCTATCTTTCGGTCTCGGTCCTCTGCAAGGATTCGGGAATGGCAGACGCTCTTTCCACCGCTCTTTTTTGTATGCCCCAAGAAGAGGGGCTTGCGCTGATCGAAAAAATTGACGGCGCCGAAGCCCTTTGGGTCGCAACCGATGGGCAAAAAACCGCCTCCTCCGGCTGGTCGAATTATGAACAATAAAAAAGGATGTAAAAACCATAGGTTTTTACATCCTTTTTGTTTAGACACTATATTTTTCGGCAATTTTCTGCACACACTCTTTGGCAATGGCGATCTGCTCGGCGGGAATCTCCTCATCAAAAGCATCAAAGGTGTTTTCCGAAACATCCTTGCCGGTCAAAAACCGATACCAAGTAAGACCCAAGGCATATCGGCCCAGCCCAAGGCTTGCGTGGAAACTATCCCGATGGACACGTTCGATCCCCTTTTCCAGCATCGCGCCGAACACCTCGCCCGAGGGAATAAGATAGTCTGCCCCGATCTGATCCGCCGCCTTTTGATAGGCGCATTTGATATCGCGGAGCATATCCTTATAATCGGCATACTGCATTATTTCGTGCAGCCGCGGACTGCCCTGCTCATACGCCCAGGTCTGATGGACTGCGATCTTCGCCTTGGGGACTAATTTACGAATATAGGCGGCCAATTCATCCAGATACGGTTGATAGGTCTCATAATCGGGGGAGGAGGGGCTGGCCTGCTGGACGGTGATGACATCCCATTCCCGATTCAGCAAGGCTTCCTTTAAGGAAACATAAAACTTGGTGCTGACCCCATTCATCTCCAGCGCATAGGCGCGCTGTTCGCTGAGCATATTGCGAAAATGCTTGGAGAGCGGGCATCCGCCGATATAGAGGTTAAAGGTAGAGAGCTTCACGCCGTCTGCTTCGGCGATCCGATGCAGATACCGCTGCGCATCCTGCGAAAAACTATTGCCGATCGATAAAATGTTCATACTATCGCTTCCTTTTCCGGTATGATATCTTTCTTAGGATTATAGCATACCTTTTTCTTTTTTTCAAGAAAAATCCCCTGCTGATCTTCAGCAGGGGATGGGGTCTCTTCCTCAGGATCGGTCGGGGTAGGTTCTTCCGGATCCGTCGGGGTAGGTTCTTCCGGATTGGGATCTTCCGGATCGGGCGGGGTAGGTTCCTCCGGATCGGGTTCCTCCGGAACGATCGGATCGGGGGTGCCGATATATTTCATAAAGAGATCGAAGATATCCACGTTCTCGCCCCGAATACGGTAATCCCGCGCAATGATTTGAGGATCGTCCACATCGTAGTCCACGCTGTCCCACCAGATCAGCACCTTGGCGCGGTCATAATCGCCGATCTTTTGGAACATATCCTCGGTCCAGGCGCGTTTATCGCCCCCCATTTCGGCGCAGGCAAAGCCGGTAAGCATCAAGGGATGCTCAAACCATTGGCAGTACTGATTATAAAGGTCCTTATAGAGGGTGGTGAAATCTCTCCAGGTTTCTCCCGCCGACGCATAGTAGGTGCCGGTGTTAAACTCGGTGAGCCCCACAATATCGACATATTCATCGCCGGGATAATACATCAGCGTATGATTCCAATCGACGGTGGGGAAGGAGACGCCGTTGGGGTTCCAGATCCAAAGGACATTATCCACACCGGCATCTTCAAACCGATGATAGATATAGCGATAGGCTTCTTTATAGATCAAGGTATCGTTAGCGGAAAAAACGCCGGAATAATTGCACCAATTTCCGTTCATCTCGTTCATCAACCGAACCATGACCGGATGCCCGAAGGCTTGGATCTTTTGCACATAGACATCCAAAACATCGTCCCACATTCCCTGCAGGATCTCATACAAGATGTTGCCTTTGGCACCATCCGGCTGGATGGAAAGTTGCAGTACCTTGCCGTCTGCCCAAGCATTTTGAAGCCGTTGGTCCAGCAACGCCAGAGATTCGTTGGAGAACCCACTATAGGTGGAAAGGACCGAAAAATCATAGTTCAGCGCATCTTCATATGCATCGACGACGGTAAAATCGCCGTTTTTGGCAGCAGTCGGCTCCATAATGCCCCAAGTCTGCTCGGCGGCGGCGCCGTAATAGGCTTCATAAAAGGCGGCGGTTTCCTCCGACCACTGTTTTTGCACAGGCGCGCTATGAAAGGTCGGTGCCTTCTTTGTGGGCGCAAACAGCTCCAGCGTTTGTGCAAGATAACAATACTTCTCAGGGGCTGCCTTTTTTGCGGATTTGATATAGATGGAATAGACCGCATCCGCCTCCACCACGTCGAAATAGAGATAATAATTCTTATCTCCCTCGACCTTAGAGAGCGCATCGCGGTGCCAGGCGGTGACCTTTACTGCGCGCCCGCCATACGTTCGGGTCTCCTGCAGGGTCAAAGTATGGTCCGTCGTATTTCCCAGAAATGTGTAGAGTTGATTGGTATAATAATCGGCGGACATGTTCGCTAACGATTGCTTATAAATTTCGATGACCGTATCAACGTTATATAGCTTTGCCACCACTCCGGCAAGGGAAAGGTCGACGTAAAATTCCTCCCCGATCATCAAGCTATAGCCGTCGTACGGATTATGAAACCGCCAAGCCCCTTCGGGCAGGACCACTACTTCCTCTTTTTCTTCCTCTTTCGGTTCTTCTTCGGGTTCTTCTTCGGGTTCTTCCGCGATCGGCGGTTCAAACAGCCCCTTGCCGCGGTGCATAAAGGTGACGATCTGCCCGCGGGTGCAGGGTTGGTCGGGAGCAAATTTGCCGCTGCCCATGCCGTTGGTAATGCCGTTTTTCACCGCCCAAAGGACGGCGTTATAATAATAGGACCCTGCCGCCACATCGGAAAAGGGCTTTCCCGCTCCGATGGCGGCGTCGTCGGTCAAGCGATAAAGAAAGGTGGCGATCTGGGCGCGGGTGCATTGTTGGTCCGCCCCGAAAACACCGGGCAACACACCGTTGGTAAGTCCCTGCTCCACCGCCCAAAGGAGCGCGGTATAGTAATAAGCGGCGGGGGTCACATCCCCAAAGGGATTGCGGCGATCGGTCGGCATCGGACTGCCGGCGGCGCGCCATAAAAAGGTGACCGCTTGCGCGCGGGTGCAAGACCCTTGGGGATCAAACCGCCCCGAACCGACACCCAGGGTGATCTTCTCATCCACCGCCCAGAGCACCGCATCATAATAATAGGTCCCTGCCGCCACATCATAAAAGGGGTTATATGTCGAAGCCTCCGCGGCGAAAGGCACCGCTGTAAGAAGCATCAAACATATTAAAAAACTTGCTAAAACTTTTCTCACCAAACTCGGTTCTCCTTAAAACAAACTATTGATTATTATATCATAAATGCAACGCATTTTGATATAATTGTCCATCATTTTCGGTTGCCTGTTGCACAGGCGAGAAAATTGGACATCCTATAATATCCACAATGTCTGCGAACATTGATGTTCATCAATGCTTTGTGTTATATGCAAACATCGATATCCATCGATGTTATGTGTGGATATTATATCATAAATGCAACGCATTTTGATATAATTGTCCATCATTTTCGGTTGCCTGTTGCACAGGCGAGAAAATTGGACATCCTATAATATCCACAATGTCTGCGAACATTGATGTT
>JAFSHF010000002.1 GCA_017440465.1 Clostridia bacterium | reverse complement strand
GCGCAGAAGATGGCATACTTCATCTTGGCGCAGGGGGATGCGACGGTGCGGGAGTTTGCCGAAACGCTTTTGGCATCGAAGGATCTGATCCATTGCTGCCCGCGATGCCAGAATCTGACCGATCAAGACCTTTGCCCCATCTGCGCCGATACCAAGCGGAGCAATGCCATCTGCGTGGTGGAAAAGCCGGAGGATGTGGAGGCGATGGAACGCACCCGCACCTTCCACGGCACTTATCACGTGTTGCATGGGCTGATCTCTCCCGTCAACGGCATCGGCGCGGACCAACTCAAGATCCGCGAACTGCTGCATCGGGTGGCAGAGGAAACGGTGGACGAGGTTATTCTTGCCACCTCTCCCAATGTGGAGGGGCAGGCGACAGCATTATACTTAAATAAATTGCTCAAGCCCTTTGAGGTGAAGGTGACCGGTTTGGCGCTGGGCATCCCTGTAGGCGGAACGCTGGAATATGCCGATAGCCTGACCCTGACAAGAGCGATGGAGAACAGGAGGTCGTTTGAAGGATGAATACTTATCGGACCCGAGGCGTTTGTTCCCGCAGCATCACCTTCGATGTAGCGGAGGATGGTACTCTTCATAATGTTTCGTTTGAAGGCGGGTGCAACGGCAATCTGCAGGGCATCGGCAAATTGGTAGAAGGAATGGAGATCCAAGAGGCGATCGAGCGTCTCTCAGGGATTCAATGCGGCTGGAAGGATACTTCCTGCCCCGATCAATTAGCACAAGCATTAATTTTATATCAGGAGGAACACTAAGATGCGTCACATGGAAGAATTTAATCGTTGGTTGCAATTCAATGAATTGGATAGCCGTATGAAGGCGGATCTGATCACTGCCCACGGCAATGATGATGAGATCCAATCCCGCTTTGGTTGCGATCTTGCGTTTGGTACCGCAGGGTTGCGCGGAGTGATGGGCGCGGGTACCAACCGTATGAATATCTATACCGTTCGCAGAGCCTCTAAGGGATTCGGTAATTATATCGTTTCGTTGGGTAAGGAAGCGATGGAGCGCGGTATTATCATTGCCTACGATTGCCGCAATAACGGCAAGTCCTTCGCAATGGAAACAGCATTGACCGTTGCGGCGTTGGGTGTTAAGGTGCGTTTGTTTGATGCGCTCCGCCCCACCCCCGAACTTTCTTTTGCCATTCGCGCGTTGAATGCTATCGGCGGTGTCAACATTACCGCCTCCCATAACCCCAAGGAATATAACGGCTATAAGGTCTATTTTGAAGACGGTGCGCAGATCTCCGGCGAGCAGGCGGATTTCATCCTCAATGAGATGCAGAAGGTCGATCCGCTGAATGTGGAGACCATCACCGAGGAAGAAGCCATTGAAAAGGGCCTGCTGGAATATATCGGCGCCGAAGTGGATGCCATGTATATTGAGCGGGTGCTGCAGGAGAAGATGCCGCTGAATATTGCGAAAGAGGCAAAGAACCTTTCCATTGTCTATACGCCTTTCCACGGTACCGGCCATAAGCTGGTCCCCGCGATCTTTAAGGCGTTGGGCGCCAATGCCTACTTTGTGGAAGAGCAGATGATTCCCGACGGCGATTTCCCCACCGTCAAGAGCCCCAATCCCGAAGAGAAGGAAGGCTTCGCACCGGGCATTGAGCTTGCCAAAAAGGTGGGCGCCGATCTGATCATCGCCACCGATCCCGATGCCGACCGTGTCGGTGTGGCGGCGCTGGTGGGCGATCAGGTGACCTTGTTTACCGGGAACCAGATCGCGGCACTCTTGATCGATTTTATCATCCAGGTGCAAAAGGAGAACGGAACGCTGCCTGCCAACGGCGCGGTCATCTCCACCATCGTTTCTTCCAAGATGCCTAAGAAGATCTGCGCTGAAAATGGGGTCTCCTATTTCGAGGTGCTGACCGGCTTTAAGTACATCGGCGAGATGATGAACCGCTTTAAGGAAGAAGGCTCTCATCAGTTCCTGCTGGGCTTTGAGGAAAGCTACGGCTATCTGGCGGGAGATTATGCCCGCGATAAGGATGCGGTGGTCGCCTCCATGCTGATCGCTCAGATGGCAATGTATTATAAGAATAAGAATAAAAACCTTGTGCAGGCGCTGGAAATTCTTTATAAGACCTATGGGTATTTTGAAGAAAAGACCGTCAGCTTCAAGATCGAAGCGGTCATGCCCCAGCAACGGATGGATGAGATCATGAGCGGTCTGCGGGGCGAGATCCCTGCCGAGATGGGCGGTAAAAAGATCTTGGAATTCCGCGATTATAAAGCGGAACTCATCAAGGATCTTACCACCGGCAAGGAGCGCACTACCGGCCTGCCCAAATCCGATGTGCTTTATTATATCTTTGAGGACGGCACCCATGTGGCGATCCGCCCCTCCGGTACCGAGCCGAAAGTCAAGGCCTATTTTATGGCGAGCGGTGAAAACCGTTTCGACTGCCATAATAAGGTCGAAACCTATGAAGCCATCTTCGGCGAACTGCTGAAATGATAATTTCAAAAAATCCCCTCGTAACGAGGGGATTTTTTCTTGACCTTTTTGCAGATATTGGTTACAATATAATGTGAAATTAAAATCGATGGAGGAAGTCCATGCTGGAGTTGAAAAACATTTCGTTCACTGCCGAAAACGAAGATGGCAGCGCGAAAGAAATCTTAAAAAATGTCAACCTGCAGATCGATGAGCGGTTTGTGGCGATCACCGGCCCCAACGGCGGCGGGAAATCCACCCTTGCCAAGATCATTGCAGGCATCTATAAGCCCACAGCGGGCAAAATTTATTTGGATGGGGAAGATATCACTGACCTTTCCATCACCGAGCGTGCCCAAAAGGGCATCAGCTTTGCTTTTCAGCAACCGGTGCGCTTTAAGGGCATTACCGTTCGGGATCTGATCACCTTAGCGGCAGGCAAGGAGATCAGCATCAGCGAGGCCTGCGCCTATCTTTCGGAAGTGGGGCTTTGCGCCCGCGATTATATCAACCGCGAGATCAATGCCAGCCTCTCCGGCGGCGAGGTCAAGCGGATCGAGATCGCGACGGTCCTTGCCCGCGGCACCAAGGTTTCGGTCTTCGATGAGCCGGAGGCGGGCATCGACCTCTGGAGCTTTTCCAATCTGATTCAGGTCTTTGAAAAGATGCATGAGACCATCAACGGCACCATTCTCATCATCTCCCATCAGGAGCGGATCTTGAATATTGCCGATAAGATCATCGTCGTCGCCAACGGGACCGTTCGTGCCGCCGGAGCCAAGGAGGAGATCCTGCCCGAATTGTTGCAGGGCGAGGGCGAGGGCGGTCCGTGCAGTATGCTGGCAAGTAAATTATAAGGAGGTGCCACCGATGGATCAAATTCAAAAAACCTTATTAGAGCAGGTGGCGGATCTCCACGATGTCCCCGCGGGCGCCTATAATATCCGCGCCAACGGCACATCCGCAGGCAGAAATACCACCGCCAATATCGATATCGTTACCAAAGAGGATTGCGACGGTATTGAAATTATTATCAAGCCTTTTACCAAAAACGAGAGTATGCATATCCCTGTCATTTTAAGCGAAAGCGGTGTGCAGGATATGGTGTATAACGATTTTTATATCGGCGAGGGTGCCGATGTCACCATCGTTGCCGGCTGCGGCATCCATAATGCAGGGAATCAAGAATCCCGCCACGATGGCATCCACCGTTTCTTTGTGGGCAAAAATGCCAAGGTCAAGTATGTGGAAAAACATTACGGGCAGGGCGACGGCAACGGTCAGAATGTGATGAATCCTACCTCGGTCATCGAGATCGAGGACGGCGGTTATATGGAGATGGAAACGGTCCAGATCAAGGGCGTCGATTCCACCAAGCGGGTCACCACCGCCAAATTGGGCGCGGAGGCCACCCTGATCGTCCACGAAAAGATTATGACCCACGGTAATCAATTGGCAGAGACCGATTTTACCATTGATATGGATGGGGAGGGGTGCCATACGAATCTGGTCTCCCGCTCGGTTGCCAAGGGCAATTCCAAGCAGATTTTCCGTTCCAACATCAAGGGTAATAACCGTTGCACCGGTCATTCTGAGTGCGATGCGATCATTATGGATCATGCCACCGTCGCCGCCATTCCCGAAGTTATCGCCAACCATATTGATGCGGAACTGATCCACGAAGCCGCCATCGGCAAGATTGCGGGCGAGCAGCTGATCAAGCTGATGACCTTGGGGCTGACCGAGCAGCAGGCGGAAGAGCAGATCGTCAACGGATTTTTAAAATGATCGATACATCGCTGGTCTATATCGAGCATCAAGGTTGCTATCTGATGCTCCACCGCATCAAAAAAGAAAAGGATGTCAATAAGGATAAGTGGATCGGCATCGGCGGAAAATTTCTCCCCGATGAAACGCCCCTGCAATGCGCCCTGCGGGAAACCTTGGAGGAGACCGGACTCACTTTGATCGAGCCTCAATATTGCGGCATCGTCGATTTTAAGAGCGAGGGCTGGCCGGAAGAGCGGATGCATCTCTTTTGGGCGGATCGGTTTGAAGGTGCCTTAAAGGACTGCGATGAAGGGACGTTGGAATGGGTTCCTATTGCAAAAATGGATGAGCTGCCTCAATGGGAAGGCGACCGCATCTTTCTGCG
The DNA here is from genome assembly GCA_017440465.1 of Clostridia bacterium. GTDB lineage: Bacteria > Bacillota > Clostridia > Oscillospirales > QAKW01 > QAKW01. Next base: position 45,776 of record JAFSHF010000002.1, on the reverse strand, counting down.
ATTAATGCAGAAAAAAGCCCCGTTCTTTCATCTGGAACTTGCCTATCAAGGCGATACTTTAGTAAAAGCAATTTTAAATAAAAAATCGTTGCTGTAAAAAGCAACGATTTTTTTGCAACATTTTCCAAAGTTAAGTCGTATTCCTTATAGAAAGGAAGGGATATTATGAAAAAGATGATGGCTACGCTTTTGATGGCGGCACTTTTGATTTGTTGTACCGGATGTACCAAAACCTATAGTGATGAAGCACCGACATTATATATTACTTTGGGAGATCAGGTATATGAACAACAAGGCGATGTTTCTAATTACAGCAAAAAGGACTTATTTTCTTGGTCTGAAATGGAGATGCTTGCTACGTTAGTTTCTCCGTTAGACAGGAAGTATACGCCGATCCATACCCAAGAAAAAGTTGTTTCTTTTCGGATCGATGAAAAGCCAGATTCAATGTCGCTACGATATTATGAGGGTGAAATGTTGGGTAAAAACCACGATGATGCAGATATTGAATCGCTGCATATCGAGCCGAATGGAGAAAAATGGCCGTTGCAAGAGGGCGGAAATATTTATGAACTTTGTGTAAGTTGGGAAAATGAGGTCAGCAGCAGAACGGCACTTTATTGCTTTTATGTCGTTGCCGAAGAATAAAAAACGGAGTGTAATTTTACACTCCGTTTTTTAGCTTAGATTTGATGCTATTATAGGTCGCAGCCGATAATATCGTCTAAAGTTTCCCGCCGAACGACCACGCGGCAGTCGCCGTCCTTGATCATAACAATGGGGAGGCGGGGAATACGGTTATAGTTGGATGCCATGGAATAGTTATAGGCACCGGTGGTCAACACCGCAATAATATCGCCCCGCTTCATCGAGGCAGGTAACGATACAGCCGGTTGGAGGACATCGCCGCTTTCACAGCACCGCCCCACCACGTCGTAAAGGACGCTGCAAGGCTCGTTCATCTTTTCGGCGGCAACAACGGTATAGGGGGATTCATAAAGGGCATAGCGGGGATTATCGCCCATTCCGCCGTCCACCGAGACATAGTTCTTATAGCCGGGGATGGTCTTGACTGCGCCGACGGTATACAGGGTGATGCCCGCATCGGCGACAATGCTTCTGCCCGGCTCCATCCGAATGGCGGGCAGGGGGAGATTCAATGCCTTGCATTGCTCCTTGACAAAGGCGGCAACTTCATAGATATTGGCGGCAATATCGATTTCGGGATCGCTCTCTAAATAGCGCACACCGTAGCCGCCGCCCAGATCCAACTCTTCTGCCAAAAATCCGTATGTTTCGCGGATGGCGGCAATAAACTTAAGCATAATTTCCGCCGAGCGCAGGAAGGTATCGGAATCAAAGACCTGAGAGCCCACGTGGCAATGGAAACCTGCCAGCCGAACGTTTTTGCAATCCAGCGCCAGCTTGGTGATCTCTTCTGCCTGCCCCGTTTCGATGGCAGAGCCGAACTTGGAATCCACCTTGCCGGTATTGACCGCTTCGTAGGTATGGGTATCGATACCGGGGGTTAGCCGCAGAAGGATCTTTTGGGTGATGCCTTTTTCGGCGGCAATGGCGTCGATTGCCAACACCTCTTCGGGATGGTCTGCCACAAAGCAGCCCACGCCGTTTTCCATAGCGAAGGCAATATCGGCATCAGTTTTATTATTACTGTGAAAATAAGCGTTCTCCATCGGGAAGCCGGCTTTTTTGGCGGTATGGATCTCGCCGCAGGAGACAACGTCGATGCCCATCCCCTCGCTCTCGGCAATGCGGTAGACCTCCATAAAGGAGGCCGCTTTGCTGGCATATAAGGGAAGCGCCGCCTCACCAAAGGCGGCCTTCATCGCGTTATAATAGGTTTGGCAGTTTTGGCGGATGCGCTGCTCATCCATCAGGTAGAGCGGCGAGCCGAATCTGCACAGAAGTTCTGCGGCATCCATCCCCGCAAAGCGTAGATGCCCTTTGGGAGAAACGGTAAGATTATTGCAGATCATAAATTAGGTGACAAGGGTCATCCAAACCTTGTTTTAAAAAGGCGGATTTCCGTTTCCTCCTCGTTATAATACTTACCAATGCATCGGCATTGGTTGTGTTTTATGTCTTGATGAAGCAAAAATCAAAAAATCCGCCTTTTTAAAATCTCCGACCTCAAAGCGTGGAGATTTCGCGGAGTTTTTGTTCATCTTTTTTGCAGATAGGCCGGCGCCTATCAAGGAAAAATGGGCGAAAAGTACCGAAATCTCCCGCTTTGAGGCAAGATTGGGGTGATTCTTGTCACCTTATTATTCCTTTGGTTCAAATTCCTTGTAGATCGCTTTCAACGCGGTATGGAGATCCTTATCTTCGATACCGACAATGATGTTCAGCTCGCTGGAGCCTTGGTCGATCATACGGATATTGATGGATTCTTTGGCAAGGGCACTGAAAACACGAGCCGCCGCACCGGGCTTACCGGTCATACCGCGGCCAACAATGGCGACTAATGCAAGATTTTCGTGCACCCGAATGGTATCGGGACGAACCGTACGCTGCATATCGGCGATGATCATATCCTGCTTGCCTTCCAGATCCTTGGAGTTGACAACGACAGTGATGGTATCAATACCGCTGGGCAGATGCTCAAAGCAGATACCCCGACGCTCCAATGTTTCCAGAACACGGCGGCCGCAACCTACCTCGGAGTTCATCATATCCTTTTCAATGCAGATGGCGGTGAAGCCTTTTTTACCTGCAATACCGGTGATCAACCGATCCCCGCTCAAGCCTTCGGCGTGGGGGACGATCATTGTCCCGCAATCGTCGGGGGCGTTGGTGTTGCGAATATTAATGGGGATACCGGAACGGCGCACGGGGAAGACCGCGTCTTCGTGCAGAACGGTGGCACCCATATAGGAAAGTTCCCGCAGTTCCCGATAGGTGATGAAATCGATGGGGGCGGGGTTTTCAACGATGCGGGGGTCTGCCATCAGCATCCCCGAAACATCGGTCCAGTTCTCATAAAGATCGGCATCGGTGGCTTCGGCAACGATGGAGCCGGTAATATCTGAACCGCCGCGGGAGAAGGTCTTGATCTCGCCGCTCGGCAGGGAACCGTAGAAGCCGGGGATGACGGCGCGGGGGATCATTGCCAGGCGATTTTCGATGACGGTATTGGTCTTTTTGCTGTCCAGCTTGCCGTTCTCGTCAAAATAGATACATTCTGCGGCATCGACAAAGGGAATGCCCAAAAAGGCGGCTAAGATCATCGAGTTGAAATATTCACCGCGGCTGGCGACATAATCGGAAGAAGCACCGTTTGCAATCGCTTTTTCCACCTCGGTGAGTTCCTTATCGATGGAAAGGTCGATTCCCAAATCGGCAATGATGCCTTGAAAACGCTCGCGGATGCGGCGGAAGGTATCGTCGAAGGGGTTGCGCTCTTCGGCCAAAGCGTGGCAACGGAGCAGCAGGTCGGTGACCTTTTCGTCTTCAAAAAAACGTTTGCCGGGGGCGGAGGCGACCACATAGCGGCGCTCCGGCTCAGCATTGATGATCGCGGCAACCTTGCGGAATTGATTGGCATCCGCTAAGGAACTGCCGCCGAATTTTAATACTTTTAACATAATCTCTCTATCCTAATCCTAACTTAAAATTTGATCATATCCTGCATATTATATAAGCCTGCCGGCTTGCCGCAGATAAATTCGGCGGCCGCCATTGCGCCATCGGCAAAAAGGGCGCGGCTATGGGCTTCGTGCTTTAAGGTGATAGTCTCGGTATCGGTGCCGATCAGAACTTCGTGGGTGCCCACGATATTGCCCATCCGAACGGCGTGGATGCCGATCTCCTGCGCGGTGCGCTTGCCCTGACCGCTTCTGCCCAAGGCAAAGGTGGCGGCGGTGCGTACTGCTTTGATGGCGTTGGCGATCATCAAAGCGGTACCGCTGGGGGCGTCCAGCTTGCGATTATGATGGGTCTCCACAATTTCAATGTCGGCATTGGGATAAACCGCCGCCGCTTTTTTGGCAAGCTCAGCCAAGAGCGCAACGCCCATCGACATATTGGCGGAAAAGAAGACCGCGGTATGCTTGGCGGCTTCTTTGATCAATGCCAGTTCTTTATCGGTATGCCCTGTGGTACAAAGGACAACGGGAATCTTATTTTTGGTCGCATAAGCAAGCAGGGGCTTGACGGCGGTATGGTGGGAAAAATCAATAATGCAATCCGCGCCTGCGGGAACCTGCTCCAAGTTTTGGAAATGGGGGAAGCCGCTATCGTTGCCGCCTTGGTCCACGCCGGCGTGTAAGGATGCTCCGCGCACCCCCTCTTCCGTCAGCCGACGGACTTCCGCGCCCATTCTTCCGGCAATGCCGTAGATAATTATTTTCATACCTTCAAACCTTCCTTGCGCATCAGATCCAGCATATGAGCTTCTTTGGCGGCATCCATCGGGGTGAGGGGAAGACGCAGATAGTTTTCGCAATAGCCCATTGCCGCCATCGCCGCCTTAGCAGGGATGGGGTTGACTTCGCTGAAGAGCGCGTGGATCATCGGCAGATAATGCAACTGCAGTGCGTTGGCACCCTTGATGTCGCCGGCGAAGAAGCGGTCGCAAAGTTCCACCGTTTCCTTGGGGAAGACATTGGAGAGAACCGAAATGACACCGATGCCGCCCAACGCCATAATGGGAACGATCTGGTCATCATTGCCGGAATAGATATCCATTTTATCACCGACCATCATAGCGGTATCGGCGATCTGGGAGATATTGCCGCTGGCTTCTTTGATGGCGGCAATGTTGGGATGCTCCGCCAGCACCTTGCAGGTCTCCGGCAGAATGTTGGTGCCGGTTCTGGAAGGGACATTATAAAGGATCATCGGCTTATCCACCGCATCTGCCACCGCGGTATAAGAGGCGATCAAGCCTGCCTGCGTAGCCTTATTATAATACGGAGTGACCAACAGAAGCCCATCCGCGCCTGCACTGCAGGCGTATTTGCTCAATTCAATGGCGTAGGAGGTATCATTGGAGCCTGTCCCCGCGATGACGGGGATGCGCCCATCCACGGTTTTGATGGTGAAATCCAATACCTCCCGATGCTCTTTATCGGTAAGGGTGGAGCTTTCGCCGGTGGTCCCTGCGGCAATGATGGCATTGACACCGCTTTCGATCTGCCACTCCAGCAGTTTTTTATAATTCTCGTAATCCACACCCATTTTGGTCATCGGGGTGATGATCGCAGTTCCGACACCTTTAAAAATCGGTTGATGAGACATTTCAAAATCCTCCTAAAAAAATAAATGACCGTTGCTGAAAACGCGGCAACGATCCCTTACTAAGCCAAAGGTTTGGCAGGGGTCCCCGCCAAAGTATAGTAAAAGATAGCTCTCCGCCGCAGCGACAACATCGGGAATCTTATTTCCCGCTGCCAGATCGACCCTTTGCCATAGGCCGTCTTCGGCACCCATCCCTTTCTTTTTGCCTCGCTTTCGGCATAAAGCGCAATAGGCAAAAATACTGATGATGCAATGCACCTCTATCAACATCAATATATTACAATATTATATTAGAAAAGTCAATAATAAAAGATATTTTTCGTTTGACCTGATAACTTTTACAAAACCCACCTGCCAAATTTGGTGGTTTTGCCCTAAAATAAACCGCTCTGCGGGGCAGAGCGGCTTGGCGGTAAATTAAAAAGTGTAATATTACACTGTTATTTTAACTCAATTTCCAGCACTTTCAGCGTTTTTTGCTCCACTTTAAAGCGGATCTCATACCCGCCGAATGCCATCCCGAAGATGCGTTCGGGATCGTCGGTATAGCCGGGGCGGGGATCCTGCGCCAAGAGTGCCAGCAATCCTTGGCGCTTATCTGCGGGGAGAACCTCCAATAAATCGGGCGGGCACTCTACCGCAACCGTACCTTCCCCTTCTTTAAAGCCGAAGCCGCCCAGCGCATCGGGGTGGGCATCGGTATAGGGAAGATAGGGTTTGATATCGTAGATGGGGGTACCGTCCATCAGGTCAGCCCCCGATACATAAAGGACAGGTCCTTGCGGAGTGGATAATTCGATCTGCTCCAGCTTGACCGAGGAGAGCCCCAAGGGATTGGGGCGGTTGGGGGAGCGGGTGGCAAACACCCCCATCCGTTGATTGCCGCCCAGCCGCGGCGGGCGAACGGTGGGGCTCCAGCCTTCGCTCTGAAAGGCGGAAAACTGCCAGATCAGCCAAAGATGGGAATACCCCTCTAATCCGCGCAGGGCGTCGGCATTGCGAAACTCGGGGGTGAAGACGATTTTAGAGAGCACCTGCTCCACCAGCCCGCTTTGGCGGGGAATACCGAATTTGGCAGTAAAATCATTATGAATATATGCGATGGGTTTGATCTGTATAGTATCCATCCTTTACACCTCTTTTCGATGTTGATTTCATTGTATATCAATCTCTGAAACTTGTCAACAATCAGAATAAAGCGTTTCTTAAAGAAATTTAAGGTGCATTTTCATCAATGCAATGGTATTATATAAAAGGAAAAAGGAGAATTGCTATGGTCAAACGAATCAAACTGAAAGATCGTATTCTTCCCGATTATACCCGCGGCGAAGAAATTTTCAATATGGTATCTCATATCGTCGGCGGCGGGTTCGGGGTGATTGCTCTGGCCACCTGCGTCATCAAAGCGTTTATGGTTGGAAATGCCTATGATATCGTCGGTGCCTTTATTTACGGCTTTTCGATGGTGATCTTATACACTATGTCCAGCCTGTATCACGGTTTGAAACCGGTGATGGCGAAAAAGGTCTTTCAGGTTTTGGACCATTGCACCATCTTTGCATTGATCGCAGGCACCTATACGCCGATCGCGTTATCGGGGATCCGCCCGATTAACACCGCGTTGGGCTGGACGGTCTTCGGCGTTGTCTGGGGGGTTACCGCTTCGGGCATTACGCTGAATGCGATCGATCTTAAACGTTATAATGTACTTTCTATGGTGCTTTATATTGCGCTGGGTTGGTGCATTATCCTTACCGGCCCCACCGCGATCAAGGCGCTGGGCGAAATCGGGATGAATTGGATGCTGGCGGGCGGTATTTCTTATACCGTCGGAGCAGTCTTCTATGGAGTTGCAGGGCACGGGAAAAAGCCTCACCGTTATATCCATTCGGTGTTCCACCTCTTTGTGGTCCTCGGAAGCATCCTGCAGTATGTGGGAATTATTGTGTATATTATTTAAAGGAGTATAGATATGAGCGAATTTGTCATTTTAACCGATTCCGGTTGCGATCTTACCGCCAAGCTGGCAGAAGAATTGGAGCTGGTGGTCCTGCCCCTTTCGGTGACTGTCAACGGAAAGGAATATCATAATTACCTCGATGAGCGGGAGATCAGCCATAAGGATTTCTACGCGTTGCTGCGCGCGGGCAATACCGGCAAGACTTCTGCCATCAATTTGGATACATTTAAAGAAGCAATGAATGAAATTCTGAAGGAAGGGAAAAATATATTATATCTGGGCTTTTCTTCCGGTTTGAGCGGTACTTATCAGGTGGGTGCGCTGGCGGCGGAAGAAATGGCAGAAAAATACCCCGAACGCAAGATCTTGCACGCAGACACCCTCTGCGCTTCGCTGGGTCAAGGATTGCTGATCTATCATGCGGTGATGCAAAAGCGCGCCGGTAAGACCATTGAAGAGGTGCGGGATTTTGTTCTGGAGAACCGCCTGAACCTTGCCCATTGGTTCACTGTGGATGATCTGAATCATTTAAAACGCGGCGGGCGCGTCTCTGCCGCCACCGCGATGGTCGGCACGCTCTTGAGCATCAAGCCGGTACTGCATGTGGACGATGAAGGCCATTTAATTAATATGGAAAAAGCCCGCGGCCGCAAAGCGTCCATTCAGCGTATGGCGCAAAAGGTTCAGGAAGATATGCTGGAGATGGATCAGCCCATCTTTATCAGCCACGGCGATTGCCAAGAAGAAGCCGAGCAATTGGCAGATCTTCTGCGGGGCAAGCCTCATATCGGTGAGATTACCATCGGCTATGTCGGTCCGGTCATCGGTGCTCATTCCGGTGCCGGTACGTTGGCGGTCTTTTATCTTGGTAAAAAAAGATAAAACTTGACAAATTCTGTCTTGCGGCATATAATAAATCTGTGATTTAAATATTGCACAAGAGATGATAGAGAGTGCACAGAAAAAAGGGGGAAAATTCCGTTCTTTTTGCTGTGCACTTTTTGTGTGTTGCATTTTAAGAAAGTGAGGAAGAGAAAATGAAAAACAATGTTGTCGCTTGGGAGTTCATTACCAATTTTGTGATCGATGCCTTTAAAGGCTATGGCATTCCCGAAGAAGATGCCAAGATCTGCGCCGATGTCCTGCTGGAATCGGATAAGCGCGGCATTGAATCCCACGGTGTCAACCGCTTTAAGCCGATTTATCTGGATCGGATCAAGGCAGGGATTCAAAATCCCGTGACCAATTTTGAGATCATCAAAGAGACTCCCACCACCGCGGTGATCGACGGTCACGACGGGATGGGGCAGGTCATTGGCTATAAGGCGATGCGGATGGCGATCGATAAGGCAAAGGAATATGGGATGGGGATGGTCGTTGTCCGTAATTCCTGCCACTACGGTATTGCCGGTTACTATACTTCGATGGCGGCGAAAGAGGGTTGCGTTGCCCTGACCGGCACCAATGCCCGCCCCACAGTGGCTCCCACCTTCGGAGTCGAGGGAATGTTCGGCACCAACCCCTTGACTTTGGGCGTTCCCACCGATGAAGCGTTTGATTTTAATTTTGACGCCGCTTCTTCTACCTATCAAAACGGCAAGCTGGAGTATTATGCCCGCATCGGTAAGGACGCGCCCCAAAATGCGTTGATCTGCCCCGATGGTAAGGCGTATGAAGGTTCTTCTGCCGATGCGCTCAAGACGATGGCGCGCGGCGAGGCTGCCCTTTGCACCTTGGGCGGCCCCGGCGAGGAGCAATGCGGTTATAAGGGCTATGGTTTTGCGATGTTTGTCGAACTGCTTTCCGCGGCTTTGCAGGGCGGCAGCTACGGGAAGAGTCTGACCGGTCTGGATGAGGATGGCAATAAGGTTCCCTTCCGCCTCGGTCATTTCTTCATTGCCATCGATACTGATCATTTTATGGGCGAGGAGGTCTGCCGCAAGACGTCCGGTGATATCCTGCGTGCGGTCCGCGCTTCCAAGAAAGTACCCGGTGAAGAGCGGATCTATACCGCCGGTGAGAAAGAGTATTTGGTGCAGATGGCCCGCAAGGACGGTGTACCCATCAATGAATCCGTTCAGGCGGAGATGGTCGCTGTCCGCGATGAGTTGGGTCTGACCCAATATGTATTCCCTTGGGAGGAGTAAGCGATGGATATCCGAAAAGAATCGTTAAAAAAGCATTATGAATGGAACGGCAAGATCGAGGTGGTCACCCGCTGCCCCATCAAAACCCGCGAGGATCTTTCGCTCGCCTATACCCCCGGTGTCGCCGAGGCTTGCTTGGAGATCCAAAAGGATTATGATAAAAGCTACGAACTGACCCGCAGAAACAATATGGTTGCAGTCATTACCGACGGTACCGCCATCTTGGGCTTGGGCGATATCGGCCCTGAGGCGGGGATGCCGGTGATGGAAGGGAAATGCGCCCTTTTCAAGGCGTTTGCCGATGTGGATGCGTTCCCCATCTGCATCCGCTCCAAGGATGTGGATGAGTTGGTGCGCACCATCTATTTGATCTCCGGCTCCTTTGGCGGTATTAATCTGGAGGATATCTCCGCTCCCCGCTGTTTTGAGGTGGAGAAGAAACTCAAGGAACTTTGCGATATCCCTGTCTTTCACGACGATCAGCACGGTACCGCCATTGTGGTTGCCGCTGCGCTGATCAATGCCTTGAAGCTGGTCAAAAAGCAGATCGGCGAAGTGAAGGTCGTCATCAACGGCGCAGGTTCTGCCGGTATTGCCATCGGCAAGCATTTGATGAATATGGGGGTCAAGCACCTGACGATGGTGGACCGTTGCGGTATTCTCTGCAAGGGAATGGAGGGCTTGAACGAAGCCCATGCCGCAATCGCAGAGGTGACCAATCTCACCGAGCAACGCGGCGATCTTGCCGATGCGATGAAGGGGGCGGATGTCTTTATCGGCGTCTCCGCGCCCAATGTCGTCACTCCTGCAATGGTGCAGAGTATGGCGGCCGATGCTATTTTGTTCCCGATGGCCAATCCTACCCCCGAAATTATGCCGGATGCGGCGAAGGCGGCAGGGGCGCGCGTGGTCGGTACCGGCCGCAGCGATTTTCCCAACCAGATCAATAATGTTCTGGCATTTCCCGGTATCTTTCGCGGCGCGCTCGATTGCCGCGCCACCTGCATCAATGAAGAGATGAAGGTCGCCACCTCCTATGCGTTGGCAGACCTTATCCCCGAAGAGGAGATCACCGAAGAGAACATCATCGTCGGCGCCTTGGATAAGCGGGTCGCGCAGGCGGTGGCCGATGCGGTCATCCGTGCGGCTCATAAAACCGGTGTGGCAAGAAAATAAGGGCTTTCTATTTTATAAATCAAGCGTGGAAAAAAGTTTTCCGCGCTTGATTATTTTTATAGGGTTTGATAAAATAATAAAAAAGGAGGACTCGCAAATGAAATTCAAGCAGTTTTTGGAAAGTAAGATCGGGCGGATCGTTTATTGGTCGGTCTTGATTTTGCTGGCGGCGGTATTCCTCTTTTCGGGGCTGATGATCGCCCTTTATTATATTGACGGCCATCAAAGCGATGTGCAATATCAAGAACTTGCTCAGATGGTGCAGGTCGATGCGGATCGACCCGATGAAAAGCAGCCGACCGCTGCCGAAAAATATGCGCCGCTCTTGGAGCAGAACGAAGATTTTATCGGTTGGATCCATATGGATGGGACGCGGGTGGATTATCCTGTGGTGCAAAAGCGAGAGATAAAGAATTATTATCTGCGCCGCGGGTTTGATAAAAAATATAGTTATTACGGTGTGCCCTATGCCTTTGAGGATGCCACCTTCCAAGAGGCAGATAATTTTGTCATCTACGGTCACCATATGGATAACGGCTCGATGTTTTCCGATTTGATGAAATATACCTCGCCGGTATTCTATCAAGAGCATCCGCAGATCCAATTTGATACTATGGAGGGCTATGGCACCTATGAGATCATCGCCGTTTTAAAAACGGTGGCGGGCGGGGAGAATGAATTTCATTATTATAAATTCTCCAAAGCCGCCTCGGCAGAAGAATTTGATGCTTATGTTGCCGAATGTAAAGCCCGCAGTCTGTATAATATTGATACCACCGCCAAGTATGGTGATAAACTAATAACCCTGTCTACCTGCGAGTATTCTAAAGAGAATGGGCGATTAGCAATAATCGCCAAAAAAGTAAACGGTTGAAATCGGCAAATCTTCTCGGGTTACCATCAAGGGCTAATTCGGCAATCGGTGGGGATTTGTTATTGTAATATCAGCTTTAATATGTTATAATATGAACATAAAATTAATGAAAAAGAGGTGGCGGAATGCTCGAAAATAAACTCGGTATTACAGACAGTGCCGAGCTTGCTCGTGAAGAAGAGAAAATTAGCAAGAAAAAGGCGCGAGAGTTATTTGAAAATGGAGTTCTTGATACTTTAGAAGCGGGCAAGACAGCCTCTCTTATGGCCATTCATAAGGCTTTATTTGAGGATATTTATGACTTTGCAGGAAAAATACGTACCGTTAATATTGCAAAGGGAAATTTCCGTTTTGCGCCTGTTATGTATTTAGAAGTTGCGCTTCAAAATGTCGATAAAATGCCTCAATCTACTTTTGAAGAAATCGTCGAAAAATACGTCGAAATGAATATTGCTCATCCGTTTCGTGAAGGAAATGGCAGAGCAACGCGTATTTGGTTTGACTGCATATTAAAAAACGAGATCGGCAAAGTCGTTGATTGGAGTTTGGTAGATAAAGAAGATTATTTGCTTGCCATGGAGCGTAGTCCCGTCAAAGATATTGAAATCAAACATATTCTCAAAAACGCTCTGACAGATAAAATAAATGACCGCGAAGTGTTTATGAAGGGCATTGACCACAGTTATTATTACGAAAATTATACCACCTTCAAAACAGAAGATTTGTGATGCAAAACGATCTGCCCGACGGCTTCATACAAAATAAAAAAGAACCGACCTTGAAGGTCGGTTCTTTTTTGCTTGATTTAATTTAGCGTTGGACGCGGCCGGAGCCGTCGCCGCCGGCGAGCTTTTCGATCTCGGCTACACCGACGCGGTTGTAGTCGCCTTCGATGCTATGCTTCAAAGCGGAAGCGGCAACCGCAAACTCGATGGCTTCCTGGGTGCTCTTGCCGGAAAGCAGAGCATAGATCAAGCCACCGCCGAAGGAATCGCCGCCGCCGACGCGGTCAACGATGCGCAGGTGATAGCTCTTGGAGAAGCAATAGTTCTCGCCGTCGTAGAGCATACCCGCCCAATCATTGTCGCTGGCAGAGATGGAAGTACGCAGGGTGATGGCAACCTTCTCAAAACCGAATTTATCCATCAGTTGCTTGGCAACGGATTTATAACCCTCGTGGTTGAGTTTGCCGCCGTAGATATCGGTATCCTCGGCTTCGATGCCGAAAACATCCTTGGCATCTTCTTCGTTGGAGATGCAAACGTCGACATATTGGCAAAGATCGGTCATCGCTGCTCGGGCTTCCTCGCGGGTCCAGAGCTTACCGCGATAGTTCAGGTCGCAGGAGATCTTGACGCCCTTTCTCTTTGCGGCGATGCAAGCCTCGCGGCAGATCTCCACAACGTTGGCACCCAGCGCCGGAGTGATGCCGGTGAAATGGAACCAATCGGCGCCTTCAAAGATGGCATCCCAATCGAAATCGGAAGCGGTGGCTTCTTGGATGGCGGAATGGGCGCGGTCATAGATGCAGACCGAGCCGCGCTGAGAAGCGCCCTTTTCCAAGAAATAGATACCCACACGGTCGCCGCCGCGGACGATCTTGGAGGTATCAACGCCGAAATAGCGCAGGGAGTTGACCGCTGCCTGACCGATGGCGTGCTTGGGCAGTTTGGTGACATAAACACTATCCATCCCATAGTTGGCAAGGGAAACAGCCACATTGGCTTCGCCGCCGCCGAAGGTGGCTTGCATTTGGTCGTTCTGGAAGAAACGATAGTAGCCGTTGGGGGCAAGGCGAAGCATAATTTCGCCGAAAGTTACGATTCTGCTCATTGCATTAGCCCTCCATCTTTTCGAGTGCTTCTTTCACAAAGAAGCTGCCGCCGATGGCTTCAATCTTATCGAATGCCAAAAATTCGTCGATATTGCTGCGATCTACACCGCCGGTGGGGATGAACTTAATTTGGGGGAAGGGAGCGGCAAGGGCTTTCAAAGCCTTCAGGCCGCCGTAGATGTTGGCGGGGAAGAACTTGACGGTGGTGATGCCCAGCTCCAGAGCCTGCATGATCTCGGTGGGGGTAACGCAACCGGGATAGTAGGGAATGTTGCGCTCGTTGCAGATCTTTGCAACTGCGACAGACAAACCGGGAGAAACGATGAACTGCGCACCGGCGGCCAGAGCGGCTTCGCATTGCTCGGCGTTGATGACGGTGCCTGCACCGATGCTCATCTCGGGATAGTTCTTGCAGGCATATTCGATCGCCTCGGCAGCGCAAGCGGTGCGGAAGGTGATCTCTGCGGTGTTGATACCGTTGTTCTTCAGAGCGGTGAGGATCTTATCGGTCTCGGAAAGCTCTTTAATGACAACTACAGGTACGAATTTTTCCATTTTTTATATCTCCTTTTAAAAATATGATCTAATTATACACCCGAATAGGCAGAAAATCCACCATCAATCGGTAAAACGACGCCGGTAATGAATCCGGCCGCCTTTTCATTGAGCAGGAAGAGCAAGCCGCCCTCCAATTCTTCGGTCTCGCCGAACCGCCCCATCGGGGTTGCGGCAAGGATCTTGCCGGTGCGGGCGGTGGGGGTGCCGTCGTCGTTCCAAAGCAGTTTGGCATTCTGCTTGGTGGAGAAGAAGCCGGGTGCAATGGCGTTGACGCGGATCCCCGCGCGGGAGAAATGAACCGCCAGCCATTGGGTAAAGTTGGAAATGGCGGCCTTCGCGCCGGAATAGGCGGGAATCTTGGTGAGCGGGGTATAGGCATTCATCGAAGAGATATTCAGAATGCTGCAGCCTGCTCTGCCCAGCATCTGGCGGGCAAACGCCTGGGTGGGAATCAAGGTCCCTAAGAAGTTCAGGTTGAAGACAAATCCAACGCCATCGGCGTCCAGATCAAAGAAGCTCTTGGTATCGTCATCGATATCGCCCGCTTCATAATATTCCTTATCGGTGGTGGCTTTGGGGTTATTGCCGCCGGCACCGTTGATCAGAATATCGCAGGGACCGAAATCGGCGGCCACCGCATCGGCGACCTCATAGCAGATCTCTTTATTCAGCACATTGCAGGCATACGCCTTGGCGATGCCTCCTTCGGCGATGATCTCTTTAGCAAACCCATCGGCCGCTTCAAAGTTGAGATCCAGCAACGCAACCTTGGCACCGGCTCTTGCCAAAACCTTGGCGAAGTGGCTGCAAAGAATGCCGCCCGCGCCGGTAACAACGGCAACCTTGCCGGAAAGATCGGTGTTTAAAACATTCGGTTGCATCATTGCTCCTCCTTTAATCGTTCTAACATATCCCAGCAGCCCAGCATATACATAATGCCCAGTGCCCGATCGTATAGACCGTAGCCGGGGCGGCAGGTGCCGGGGCCTTCGCCCCAAAGGTGACGGCCGTGGTCGGGGCGGATATAGCCCTTAAAGCCGCAATCGTGGTAGGCGCGCATAATTTCCAGAATGCCGGTGTCGCCGTCGCAATCGCGGTGGCTGGCTTCGGAAAAGTCGCCGTTTTCAAAATGCTTGACATTGCGGATATGGGCAAAGGCAATGCGGTCGCAATGCTTGCGGATGATCGCCGCAACGTCATTTTCGGGATCGGCGCCCAGCGAACCGGAGCAAAGGGTCAGGCAGTTATATTCATCGTCTACCATCTTTAAGAAGCGGTCGATGTTCGCATCGTTGATCAGCAGGCGGGGCAGACCGAAGATATCCCAGGGGGGATCATCCATATGGATCGCCATCTTGATATCGCATTCGCGGCAGGTGGGCATAATGGCTTCGAGAAAATACTTGAGATTTGCCCAAAGCTTTTCGTGATCCACATCGGCGTAGGCTTTAAAAAGCTCGTCCAGCTTGCTCATCCGTTCCGGCTCCCAGCCGGGGAAGGTCATATTGTATTTTTCGGTGAAATCCAGAATGTATTTTGCCATCGCATTATAATCGGTCTGGATCATATTCTTTTCATAGAAAAGAGCGGTGGAACCGTCGCCGACCGGATGGAAAAGGTCGCTTCTCGTCCAATCGAAGATGGGCATAAAATTGTAGCAGATGACCTTGACACCGAATTTGGAAAGGTTGCGGATGGTCTGCTTATAATTCTCAATATATTGATCGCGGGTGGGCAGGCCGATCTTAATGTCGTCGTGCACATTGACCGATTCCACCACGTCCATATGGAAACCATAAGGCTCCAACTGCTTTTGCACCTTGGCAATCTCTTCGATCTCCCAGACCTCGCCGGGCATCTTATCGTGCAACGCCCAGACCAAACCGGTCACACCGGGGATCTGCTTGATATGCGCGGGAGTGATGCTATCGTTCCCTTCGCCATACCAACGGAATGTCATTTGCATATCGGTTGCTCCTCTTAAAGTTATTATTTAATGTTTAATCCGAAATAGCGGTTGGCATTATTGAAGCAGATGCCTTCCACGATTTCTTTCAAAGTCTTCTCATCGTCGGGATATTCGCCGTTTTCGACCCATTCGCCGACCAGCCCGCAAAGGATGCGGCGGAAGTATTCGTGGCGAGTGTAGCTCAAGAAGCTGCGGGAGTCGGTCAGCATCCCGATGAAGTTGCCCAAAAGGCCCAGATTGGCAAGGCTGATCATCTGATCCTGCATCCCTCTCTTATGATCGTTGAACCACCAGGCAGAGCCGTGCTGGATCTTGCCGGGAACTTCGGGCCCTTGGAAGCAACCCAAAACGGTGCCGATGGATTCGTTATCCTTGGGATCCAGACTATAGAGAACGGTGCGGGGCAGTTCGCCCGAAATGTTCAGTGCATCCAAAAATTCGCATAAGGCTTTGGTGCCGTTATAGGAACCGATGCAGTCGAAGCCGGTATCGGGACCCAATTTTTCAAACATCACAGAGTTATTGTTTCTAAAGCAGTTATAGTGCAACTGCATCACCCAGCCGTATTTGCAATATTGCTTGGCGCAGAAGAGCAGAACGGCGGTTTTGAGCTGATCGGCTTCAGTGTCGGTGACCGCCTCATCCGCAAAGCCCTTTTGCATAATGGCGTTGAGCTCCTCGCGGGTGGCAGGGATATAAACAGGGTGGTCGATACCGTGGTCGCTGGAGCGGCAGCCGTGATCATCAAAGAACTTGATGCGGTCGGCAAGCGCGGCTTCCAGAGAATCAATATCCTTGATCTCCATCTTGGTAGCAGCGGAGAGGGCTGCGATGTATTCCTTCCAGCCCGCTTTATCGATGTTCATCGCTTTATCGGGGCGGAAGGAGGGGGCAACGATGGTCTTCATCGATGCGTCTTCGGCGATCAGGCGATGATATTCCAGCGAATCGATGGGATCATCGGTGGTGCCGATAAAGGCAACGTTACTTTGGGCGATCAAGCCGCGGACACCCATATCGGCCTCCTGCAGCTTGGCATTGGCAAGGTTCCAGACCTCTTCGGCGGTCTCGCCGTTCAAAATGCCTTCATAGCCGAAATAGGTCTTCAGCTCCAAATGGCACCAATGGTACATCGGGTTGCCGATGGTCTTGGGGAGTGCTTCGGCGAATTTTTGGAATTTTTCCCGATCGGATGCATCGCCGGTAATGTATTTTTCATCCACGCCGTTGGAACGCATTACGCGCCATTTATAATGGTCGCCGCCCAGCCATACCTGGGTGATGTTTTCAAAATGCTTGTCCTCATACACTTCTTTGGGGCTGATGTGGCAATGATAGTCGATGATCGGCATCTTTGCCGCATAGTCGTGGTAGAGTTTGCGGGCGGTGGGGGTGTTCAAGAGAAAATCTTTTGTCATAAAAGCGGTCATGGGTATATTCACCTTTCTATAATATTATGAGTATAATATAACATACTTTTTTCACAATATCGATTGATTTAGTTGCTTGACACATTGCAAATCTTGCTGTAATATATGTATGAGGTGATGCAGGTGGCGAGCAAGGCACAGCATTTTGATCCGCGGCAGGTAATGCTGCGGGAGGATTTTGAGATTTTTCATTACCGCGAGCCCAAAGCGGCAGAAGTGGAGATCCACCACCACGATTTTTATGAGATCTATCTGCTGCTGGGCGGGCAGGTGGACTATTGGGTGGACGGCAGTCTTTATAAGTTGGATGCAGGCGATATTTTTCTCATCAGCCCGATGGAATTGCATCGCCCGATGGTCCACCCCAAAAGCCAATATGAACGGATCGTTTTATGGGTGAATAAAGACTATTTGGAGAGTTTTTCCCAAGACGGAATGGATCTTGCCGCCTGCTTTCGCGCAGGGTTCAATATGATCCGCCCCGCCGATACCAAATATGCCTCCATTTCGGCGCGGCTTTTGGAATTGGTGCGGGAGGATAGCGGCAGAGAGCCGGGCAATCGCCTTGCCGCTCGCGGCATCTTTTTGCAGTTTATGGTGGAACTCAATCGCATTGCCGCCGCCGATCTGGCGCGGCAACCCCGCCGCAAGCAAGGCTCGAATCTGATCGGCAAGGTGCTTTCCTATATCAATGAGTATAGCAATGAGCCGCTGTCCTTGGATGAATTAGCGGGTCGGTTCTATGTCAGCAAATATTATCTCTCCCACGAATTCAGCCGAGAGACCGGTGTCAGCGTTTATCGCTATATTATGCTCAAACGCTTACTGACCGCAAAGCAACTGTTGAGCGGCGGGATGCCTGCAGGGGAGGCTTGCTATAGAAGCGGATTTAAAGATTATGCAGGTTTTTACCGCGCATTTAAGGCGGAATACGGCATCAGCCCCAAGGTCTTTGCCGACGCGCAGATCGTATAATTTTATATGATTTTATTGGAAGGACTCCCGATAGGCTTTGGGAGTCTTTTTCATATACTTTTTAAAGACCTTGGAAAAATATTGCACATCCAGCATCCCGCAATGGGCGGCAACCGTCTGCACCTGCAGGGTGGTGGTCTGCAAAAGGTGCGCCGCGAGCTGCATCCGCTCGCTGTTGATATAATCGGTCACCGTTTGCTCGGTCTCCTTTTTAAAGATGGCGGAAAGGTAGCCGGCGCTGATGTTCTGCGCCTGCGCCAATTTACTCAAGGAAAGATCGGCGGAAAGATCAGCATCGATCATAATCAGTGTTTTTTGCACCACAGCGGAATATTGCTTCATTGACCGCTGACGCACCAGATAGCAATAGGTGCGGAACATTTCGCTCATCAGCGCCTGCGCGGCAGAAAGGGTAGGAACCTGCTCAATGCGCGAGGCAAAGGAAGAGGAAACATCGTCGAGATAAAATGGATGAACCCCGCCCGATTCCGCGGCTTTGCGCAGGATGGTATTCATAATAATACTGTAGTTTTTCAAATTCCGCAAAGGGTCGTCCAGCCGCTTTTCAAAGGGCATGGAAGCGATGCTCTCCATAATGGCGGCACCTTTATGCACCTGCCCCTTGGAGACCGCATAGATCAGCGCATTTTCGGTGGCATATCGCTCCTCCATCAGCCGCATCTGCGCCAAAAGATCCCCTTGGGATTTATTGGCTTCGGTGGAGGGGAGTAGGGGCTGATCGATGGTGGTGCGGATCTCTTCCAAATTAAATCGGTTGCTTCCCCAGAGCAACTCGCCGAAGGTATCCAGCATCGAAAAAAGATGGCTGGTTTCGGGTAAAACGGCGATACTGCTATAGTAGTTTTCCAAAAGCTTGCGGCGGTGGGGTGGAATCTGAAAGGCTTCCGCTATTTCCAGGATTTGCTCTTCCGATAATAAATTAGGTAGATACGGTCCTAAAATTAAAAGGGAGTCCTGCGCGGTGCGGGGGAGCAACAGTAGGATATAATGCAGGTGACAGGGGTTGGAAAGGCGATAGATGGTGCGCTCCTTGATCTGTTCCGGCAGATTTAGGGGCAGGGGAGAGAGCTCTTCTCCAAAGATGAAATGGAAAAGATCATCGTCTATTTTCAAGGGAGCGTTCCGATCGGCAAATGCAACGGGAACGCGGCATTTGCGAAAGGTCTCGCAAAGCATATGCAATCCGCCTTGATAATCCATAACCTGCCTCCTTTGGTAAACTAAAACAATTTTTTTCAACCTTAGAATAATTATAGTACATTTTGCACGGATTTTCAATAGATTTTGCGGGAATAACATTAAAAAAATACAAAAAATAATTAAAATAATACTCACTATATCGTCGAAAGTTGTTTATAATTAAGGTAGTATGACCCGAAAGATTTTAATAAATGGGAGGAATTTAGCTAAAATGAGTAAACAGGTAAAATTAGACGAAAACGGCTATCGCAAGTTTGGCATTCGCGACAGTATCGCGTATGCGCTGGGCGATCTGGGCTGTAACATGAGTTTTGCGCTCAAGAGCACCATGGCGATCTTCTGGACGCAGTTTATGAAGATGGATCTTTGGTATGCCCTTTTGCTGATCGTTGTTCAGGTATGGGATGCCATCAACGATCCTTTGATCGGTTCCATCATCGATGCGGATAATCATCAGTATAAGCGCAACAAGTTCCTTACGTATATCTGGGTCGGTTCCATCGGCTTGATCGTGGGCGGTGCTTGCTGCTTCCTGCCCTTCCCCAATGCGCCGGTCTGGGCGAAGATGATCATCTTCATCGCCGGCTATGTGGTATGGGATGCATTCTATACCATTGCCAACGTTCCTTACGGTTCTTTGCTTTCCTTGATCTCCAACGATGTCAAGGACCGCGCATCCCTTTCCGCTTGGCGTTCGGTCGGCTCCATCTTCGGCAATATGCTGCCGATGGTCATCCTGCCCTTCATTATTTATGATAAGGATAATAACCTGATCGGTGAGCGGGTATTCATCGCCGCTCTTATTATGGGTGTTCTGGGCTTCATCTGCTTCCAGCTTATGATCCGCAATACCGAGATTCGTGTGGATATTCCGGTTCAGTTGGCAGAAGAGCGTGAAAAGTTCAACGTCTTTAAGGCGATCGGTAACTTTATGAAGAACCGCCCCGCCATCGGCGCAACCGTTGCCGCGATGGGTATGTTCATCGGAATGCAGGGTGCTGCTACCGCTGTTACCGTTATCTTCCAATCCTACTTCAAGAACGTTCAGATCTCCGGTATCGTTCAGTTGTTTGCAATGATCCCCATCGTGGTGTTCACTCCGTTGGCGCGCCCGATGGTTGCGAAATTCGGTAAGAAAGAGCTTGCCACCTTCGGCTCCATCGTTTCGATCGTTGCCGGCTTGGGCCTGTTCATCACCTTCCCCAATAATACCGGCTTGGATCTGGTGATCTATATTCTTTGCCAGCTGATCTTTGCCTTGGGCTTGGGTATTTATTCCACCGTTTCCTGGGCGATGATGGGCGATGCCATCGACTATAATGAATGGAAGACCGGCAAGCGCGAAGAGGGTACGGTTTATTCTCTGCACTCCTTCTTCCGTAAACTTGCGCAGGGCGTTGGCCCCTCCTTGGTGCTGATCGTGATGGTCGCCCTCGGTTATGTGGGTGCCGATGAAGGCAATCAGGCTTGGGATGTTGCGGTTCGGATGCGTTATCTGGTCGCCGGCACCTATCTCTTCTCTGCGATCCTGCAGTTTGTCGGCCTTGGCTTGATCTATAATCTGGATAAAAAGACCAAGGTTCAGATGAATAAAGAACTCGGTCGCGAGATCGAAGAATAATAAAGCAATAAAAAATGCCTGATTGCTTCGGCGATCAGGCATTTTTTGAAAATTCAAAGAATGTTCATAGACATTTGTTTGGAGTTATTTTATAATTAGATCAGACTATAATTACGGAGGAAATCAATGAGAACAATCGTAAATTTAAACAGAAAATGGGCGTTCGGCAAGGGCGAATCCGCCGTTCCCGCCGCCATTCCCGCCAATTGGAATTTTGTTAATCTGCCCCATTCCTGGAATGCCATTGACGGGCAGGACGGAGATAACGATTATTTCCGCGGCAGTTGCGTGTATGCCAAGACCATCGATAAGATGGATCTGCCCGAAGCCGCTCGTTATTATTTAGAGATCAAGGGCGCCAATTCTTCCGCCGAGGTTTATCTCAACGGCAAGAAGCTGGCTACCCACCACGGCGGTTATTCCACCTGGCGCGTGGATCTCACCGATGCGCTGGAGGCGATGAACCTGCTGGCGATCGTGGTGGATAACGCCGCCAATGAGACCGTTTATCCCCAGATGGCAGACTTTACTTTCTATGGCGGTCTGTATCGCGATGTCAACCTCATCTGCGTACCCGAATCCCATTTTGATTTAGATTATTTCGGCGGTCCGGGCCTGAAGGTGACTCCCGCCATCGAAGGCACCGATGCCAAGGTGGAGATCGAAGCCTATCTCACCAATACCAAGATGGGTCAAGGGCTTTGCTTCAGCATCTATGATGCCGAAGGCGCGTTGGTCACCCAAGGGGTTACCGATGAGCAAAAAGCGGTTCTGTTGCTGAATAACGTTCATCTCTGGAACGGTAAAAAAGATCCCTATCTCTATACTGCCAAGGTGGAGTTGATGGAAGACGGCAAGGTTCTGGATACCGTTTCCGCCCGCTTTGGTTGCCGCACCTTTGAGATCGATCCCGACCGCGGCTTCATCCTCAATGGAGAAGAATACCCCCTGCGCGGCGTTTCCCGCCACCAGGATCGCTGGGGCTTCGGTAATGCACTGCTGCCCGAGCACCACGAAGAAGATATCGAATTGATCTGCGAAATGGGTGCCACCACCATCCGCTTGGCCCATTATCAACACGATCAGTATTTCTATGATCTCTGCGACGAAAAGGGCTTGGTCATCTGGGCGGAGATCCCCTATATCTCCAAGCATATGCCCACCGGCAGAGAGAACACCATCTCTCAAATGAAGGAACTGATCATTCAAAATTATAACCATCCTTCCATCGTTGTTTGGGGGCTTTCCAATGAGATCGGTATCGGCGGTTCCGATGATGATCTGCTGGAGAACCACAATATTTTGAATGATCTTTGCCACGAAATGGATCCCACCCGCAAGACCACCATTGCGGCAGTCTCGATGTGTAAGATCGATGATCCCTATCTGCAGATCCCCGATGTCGTTTCCTATAACCACTATTTCGGTTGGTATGGCGGCGAGACCGATATGAACGGTCCTTGGTTTGATAATTTCCATAAAACCCATCCCAACATTCCCATCGGTTGCTCCGAATACGGTTGCGAAGCGTTGAATTGGCATACTTCCGATCCCCGCCAGGGCGATTATACCGAAGAATATCAGGCGTATTACCACGAGGAGTTGATCAAGCAGTTCTTCTCCCGCAAGTATCTCTGGGCAACCCATGTCTGGAATATGTTTGATTTCGGTGCCGACGCCCGCAACGAAGGCGGCGAGAACGGTCAGAACCATAAGGGTTTGATCACCTTCGACCGTAAGTATAAGAAGGATTCCTTCTATGCCTATAAAGCATGGCTTTCCGAGGATCCCTTTGTCCATCTCTGCGGCAAGCGGTATATCGACCGCGTGGAAGAGGTGACCAAGGTAACGGTCTATTCTAACCTGCCCGAAGTAGAACTGTTTGCCAACGGTGTCAGCCTGGGCAAAAAAGCGGCAGAAGATCATTTCTTCTATTTCGATGTACCCAATGTGGGCGAGACCAAACTGGTCGCTGTCGCCGGCGATTTTAAGGACGAGAGCGTTATCCGCAAGGTGGAGACCTTCAACGAAAGCTATCGCCTGCAGGAAAAGGGCGCGATCCTCAATTGGTTCGATATCGAAACCAAGGAAGGTTACCTTTCCTTGAACGATAAGATGAGCGATGTCATCAGCACCATGCAGGGCAAACTGCTCTTTATGACCATGTTCGGCAAAATGATGGGCGGTAAAGACGGCAAGATGCAAGCCGCAGGCTTTGAAGTGGGCCCCGAAATGATGGCAATGATGGGCGGCTTCACCGTTCTGCGCCTGTTTACTTTGATGGGCGGTATGATGGATGTGAAATTCACCAAAGAGCAGTTGCTGGATATCAACGCCAAGCTCAATAAGATCAAAGCACCCAAGAAAAAGTAAACAAATTGAAAAATCCACCGCGTTGCGGTGGATTTTTTTACTATTTATGCGGTGTAAAATTACACCTTTTGGACAGAATGGATGGTTTCTGCCATCTCGTCGATGGTCGTTTGGCAAAGTTCCTCGGTCTCTGCCTCTACCATAATGCGAACCATCGGTTCGGTGCCGCTTTCCCGCAAGAGAATGCGGCCTGCATCGCCGAGGCGGTCTTTGATTTTTTGCAACGTCTCTTGCACTTGGGGATGTTGGATCACCGCGCTTTTATCGGCGGCGGGGATGTTCTTTTCCATTTGGGGAAGATAGACCACCGGTTTGGCAAGGGCAGAGAGGGGGAGTTTTTCGTCCAGCATCTGCTCGGCGATCATAATGGCGGTCAGCAGTCCGTCGCCGGTGGTGGCATATTTACGCAGGATGATATGCCCTGATTGCTCGCCGCCCAGCCGATAGCCGCCCTTTTGCATCGCTTCATAGATGAAGCGGTCGCCCACATTGGTGCGGATACAGCGGATGCCTTCTTTGGCTAACGCCCGCTCCACACCGGTGTTGGACATAACCGTCGCTACCACTGTATCCTGATCCAACATTCCACGCTGTTTCAAGCGGGTTGCTAAGATGAACAGCATCGTGTCGCCGTCGACAATGGTTCCTTGCTCGTCGACCGCAATACAGCGGTCGGCATCGCCATCGAAGGCAAAGCCCGCATCCAAATGTTGCTCGGTGACCAAAGAACGCAGGTTTTCAATATGGGTGGAGCCGCAATCGCGGTTGATGTTTAAGCCGTCGGGGGAGGCACCGGTGAGATAGACCTGCGCGCCCAGTGCTTCAAAGATGGATTTGGCAATGTTCCAAGCCGCGCCGTTGGCGCAATCCAAGCCGATCCGCAGGTTTTTATAGGAATGGGCCGCCACCGAAATGAGATAGCCGATATAGCGGTTGCGCCCCGCCACATAGTCGATGATCCCGCCCAGATTTTCGCGGTGCGCCACCGGCAAGTCTTCTTTCTTTACACCTAATAGATCCAGATTGCCGTCCAGATAGGCTTCGATGAGGGCGGCAGTGGCGTTATCCAGCTTTTCGCCAAAGCGGTTGATGATCTTAATGCCGTTGTCGTAAAAGGGATTGTGAGAGGCGGTGATCATCACACCGCAATCAAACTCGTCCTGCCGCGTTACATAGGTGACGCTGGGGGTGGTGGTGACGTGCAGCATATAGGCATCGGCACCCGAGGCGGTCAATCCCGCCACAATGGAATATTCCAGCATATAGCTGGAGCGGCGGGTATCCTTGCCGATAACAATGCGGGGGCGGTAATTCTGCTTATTGCAGCCCGAAATCGGATTAGCAAAGTACCAACCCAAAAACCGACCGATGCGGTAGGCGTGCATCGAAGTCAGCCCCACATTGGCTTCCCCGCGGAAGCCGTCGGTCCCGAAATATTTATTCTCGGTATGTCCGTTCAGATCGATGGTCATAATCTTCTCCCTTTTTCAAAAAATATTATCATTATTATCTTACGCACCGATCTTGAAAAAATTATAGAACTTTTCGCAACCGCTGGCTGCAAAAAAAGAAAAACCCGCCTCGATCGAGGCGGGTTTGATGTTTTGCGATTATTTTACCCAATAGGGTTGTTCGGGCAGAAGGGTATTGAAATAGGCGATATTGGCTTCTTCCTTTGCGCCGGCGTAGGTGCCGCTGAAGAAGGCGTCCATACAGTCGCCGAAGTTTGCCCAGCTTTCTGCTTCTTTATCGGGGCAGATGGGGTAGAAGAGCGCATTGTTTGCCTTGGCGGCTTTGAGGTCGCCGGGGGCGTCGCCGATCATCAGAACGCAGTCGGGACCGTATTGATCCTTCAGCGAGGCGATGATCTCGGTCTTATTGCCGCTTTCCTGACCTTTCACTGCGGTGATCAGCGGGAGCAGACCGTTTTCGCCCCATTCCCGTTCCAGCGCTAATTGCTGGGTGGCGGAAACGATGACGATATCCGCTTGCTCGTGCAGTTTCTCCAAGCACTCGCGCACATAGGGGAAGGGGGGCACACCGTGCACCAGCTCGGAAACACGCTCGTTGACGTTGATGGACCATTCCAAGGTGGTGCGGATCTCCTGCGCGTCGGGGTGGTCTTTGAGATAGTCTTCCAATCCTGTATGGCTCAAAGGCAGGCCTGCGTCCACATAGGCGCGCAGTTCTTTCAGCGCAGGGGGAGTAAACTTGCGTTCCTTGACCTCGGCGCGATCTTCCAGAACGTCCAGTGCTTTAAGCAGGGCGAGGATACGGTGGATGCCGCGATAGCGGGAATAAAGATTGGCAAAATCCCAAGCGTCGCGGGCGTATTTGGAGACCGGTTGCAAGCCGAAATAGTTAATATAGGCGGGGCAGAAGCACTCCTTGTGCTTGACCTCCATGGTATCAAAGGCGCAACCGTCGGAATCAATGCAAACTAAAAATTTCTTGCTCATTGGTGCTATCCTCTTAGAATAAGTATTTTTCAAAAGCTTGCGCCAGACCGTCCTCGGTATTGAGACCGGTGACATCGTCGGCCGCGGCTTTGATATTATCGGGAGCGTTGCCCATCGCGATGCCGACACCGCTCTTTTGGATGATGGCATAATCGCTGCTACTATCGCCGATGGCAAGGCAGTCTTCCCAAGAGAGACCTAATTTTTCCAAAACCACTTCGACGGCGTCCAGCTTATCCAAACCTGCGTGCAGGAATTCCAGATTGGCACCTGCGCCGGGGCGGGTATGGCCGATAAAGCCGCTGGCGGTGACCGCATCGTAGATCTCTTGCTGCTCTTCGGCAGGGATGCCGTAGATGTTCATCTTTTCTACGCAAACGTTATTCTCAAGGAAGTACTCGGAGGGTTTCTCCACTTCCTTATAGCAATGGTCCCGCAGATACCAGATATGATGCTCGGGGACAACGTTCATATCGAAAGGCTCGGTAACGGCCTTTTCAAAATAGATGGTCGCGTCGGCGGCAATTTCGTTATAATAGCCCTTGCCTTCCAGCAGCTTCATCAGCTCGGCCGATTGCGCGGCGGGGATGGTATCTTCATAGATGGATTCGCCGGTCTCCCGATCATAAACGCGGGCACCGTGGCAGGTGATATAGTAGCGGATGCCGGGGTGGGTCAGCAGTTGGGGCGGCATCATATCAAAAACACGGCCGGTGCAGGGGATGATATGAATCCCGTTTTCAATTGCCTTTTGGATGGCGGCCATATTTTTCATCGAGATGGCGACCTGGCCTTTGCCCAACGCGGTACCGTCCATATCCATTAAAACAGCGCGAATCTTCATTTTTTGAATCTCCTTTGTTTATTTATTCATTATTTTATTTATTATACAACTATTTAAGAACACTGTCAATAATTGGTTGTTGCTTTTAATCTTGGTCGTTGATTTCCTTAATGGCTCTCAAAATGCCCAGCCGACCGCTCTCAAAGGTCAGCCCGCCCTGCAGAAAGACGATATAGGGCGGCTTGATGGGTCCGTCGGCAGAAAGCTCGATGGACGCGCCCATCACAAAGGCACCTGCCGCCATCACCACAGGAGCATCATACCCCGGCATATCCCACGCCTCGGGGGTGACAAAGCTATCCACCGGAGAGCCTGCCTGGATGCCCTTGCAAAAGGCCAGCATCCGCTCGGGGGAGCCGACCGTCAGCGTCTGAATAATATCGTAGCGGGGAGCATCGTGGGCAGGGGCACATTCGCAGCCCATCTGCTCCAGCATCGCCGCGGCAAACATCGCTGTCTTTTTCGCCTGCAGGACCACATGGGGCGCTAAGAACAGCCCTTGATACAGTTCTCTTAAAATACTTAAGGTACAACCGCTTTCTCTGCCGATGCCTGCCGAGGTCAGCCGATAGGAGCAAAGCTCGATCAGGTCGGCGCGGCCTGCGATATAGCCGCCGGTGGGGGCAATGCCGCCGCCCGCGTTCTTAATTAAAGAGCCTGCCATCAGGTCGGCGCCGTAATAGGTGGGCTCGTGCCGCTCGCAGAATTCGCCGTAGCAGTTATCCACCATAACGATGACTTCAGGGCGGATCTCGTGGACAAACTGCGCCACCCGCCCGATCTCCTTGGAGGATAAGGTGGGGCGATCCTGATAGCCCTTGGATTTCTGCAAAAAGACCATCTTGACCTTGGGTTGCTCCAAGGCTTTTTCCAAGCCGGCATAATCGATCTCGCCGTCTTTGAGATCCAGTTGCTGATATTCAATGCCGAAATCCGCCAGCGAACCGTCGCCGTTGGGCTGCAGGCCGATCACTTCGTCTAAGGTATCATAGGGTTTTCCGGTGGCCGCCAGCATAATATCGCCGGGGCGCAGAACGCCGAAGAGTGCCACGGTGAGGGTATGGGTGCCCGAAATAAAATGGGGGCGGACCAACGCATCCTCTGCTTCTAAGGCGCGGGCAAAGACCTTATCTAAGGTATCGCGGCCGCGGTCACCGTAGCCATAGCCGGTGGAGCCTGCAAAATGCGCTTCGCTGACCCGCTCTTCCCGAAAGGCTTCCATCACCCGCTCGGTGGTGAAAAAGGAGATCTCTTCCGCTTCCTTCACCGCGGGGGCGATCATCTCCATTGCTTTTTGATCTGCTTTTTGAATATCAAACATAGATGTGCTCCTTCAATTTTCAATTCGACAAAATATATTATATACTTTTATGGAAAAAAGGTCAATAAAAATTCCGCAGTGCCAAGCACTGCGGAATTTTCTTTAATTGTCCAGATAAGATTTTACCAATTCGCCCAAAAGTTCATCCCGATCGATCTTGCGGATCAGGGCGCGGGCGTTATTATGATTGGTAATGTAGGTGGGATCTTCGCTCAAAATATAACCAACGATCTGGTTCAGGGGGTTATATCCTTTTTCCTTCAGCGCATCGTAGACGGTGGCAAGAATGTCACGCATCTCTAATTGCTCGTCTTTTTTAATTTTAAAGGAAATCGTTTCTTGTCTCATCGGTTCAAACCTCCTGCTCGATATATTCTAATTATATACTAAAACTCAGAAGAATACAAGTTATTTTTTCATCGGGATCCCTTGGGCATCCAGATCAGCGATGACTTGATCCACCACCGCCATGACCTCGTCTTTGGTCAAGGTACGCTCGTTATCGGAGAAGAGGATGCGGATGGTAATGGATTTTCCGCTCTCGTCCTGATAGGTATCATAGACCTTGACCGACTTGATCCAGGGGCAGTTTGCCTTGGCGATGGCTTCGCCGATGGGAGCAAATTTTTGGCTGATAAAGGTGACGTCGATCTCCATTTCGGGATACTTGGAAGGCTCCTGATAGGCGATGGAGGCATTTTCCTGCTCGGCAAAGAGGGAAACGTCGATCTCGGCAAAGACGATCGCCGCTTTTTTATCGATCTTCTTGGCAACGGTGGGATGGCAGATGCCCATCTCACCCAGCAGAACCCCGTTCATATAGATCTCGTTGAGGTTGCGGGGATGCTGATAGGATTTGGTCGCCTGCGCGGTCTTATAGGTCAATGCGGTATGGCGCAGATCGTCTGCCATAATTGCCAGAATATCCCGCAGTTCATAATAAAGGGCTTCCACACTCTTGGTCTTATCAAAGAGGGTGATGCAAAGTTTTTTGCGCTCATCGCAATACCCATCCTCTTTCAAGCCGTTGACCACCCGACCGATCTCAAAGACACCGAAGGAGGGCGCGTAGCCGACATTGGTTTTGATCTGGCAAAGTTGGGTGGGGATGATGGAGCGGCGGATGGTTTCGATATTGGGGTTGGTGGCGTTGACCAGCTTAATATTCTCCTCCACCTCGATGCCCAATTCCTTATATTCATCGTAGTATGCCCAGACATAAGAATGCAGTTCGTGGAGAGAGAACCGCTTGACCAAAAGATCCTTGATCTTATCCTCCAAGGTCTTCTCTTCCGCGGCGCGAACAGGGTAGAGCGGTGCGTTGGCGGTATGGACATCGAAGTTATCATAGCCGTAGATGCGGGTGATCTCTTCGATGATATCCGCCTTCATGGTAACGTCCTTGGTGGCGCGGTGGGAAGGAACGGTCACATCGAAATTGTCGCCCGAAACGGTCACCTTAAAGCCTAAGGCAGTCAGGGTCTTTTCGATGGTCTCGTTGGCAATCTCAATGCCGGTGTAGCGATCGACAAAATTCTTGTCAAAGGAAAGCTGACGCACCGGATATTGATACGCATATTCATCGGTCAAGGCGGAGACCACCTTGACACCGCCGTCGATCTCGGTTAAGAGCCGAACAAAGCGGGCGATGGCGGGAACGGTCATTTCGGGGTCGAGGCACTTTTCGTAGCGCATCGAAGCATCGGTGCGATGCCCTAAGCGGACAGTGCTCTTGCGGATGCTGACCGCATCAAAGGTCGCCGATTCCAAGGTCAGGCGGGTGGTATCTTCCACGATTTCGCTGTCCAAACCGCCCATAATACCCGCGATGGCAACGGGAGTATCGCCGTTGCAGATCATCAGGGTGTTTTCATCGCAGTTGCGATCCACACCGTCCAAGGTGCGGAAGGTATGGGGCTTATCAAACCGCTTAATGCGCAGTTTTTCCACCTTGCGGGAATCAAAGGCGTGCATCGGCTGGCCCATTTCCAGCATCAGATAGTTGGTCAGGTCGGCCAGCAGGTTGATGGCGCGCATCCCGCAGTAATAAAGGCGGATCCGCATATTCATCGGGCTGACGGTCTTGGTGATATTTTCCACCTGCAGGCAGGAATACCGCTGGCAGAGGGGATCTTCGATCTTCATATCCACCTTGGGCAGATGATCGTAGGCCGCTAAATCCACGCAATCCAAAGGCTTTAAGGGGCGGCCGATCAGTGCCGCAAATTCGCGGGCGATCCCGTAGTGCCCCCAAAGATCAGGGCGGTTGGTGAGGGATTTATTATCTACCTCGAAGATGATATCGTCGATATCGTAGATCTCCTTGATGGGCGTACCCAGCGGGTAATCTTCGGTGATATCCATAATGCCTTCGTGGTCCTCGGAGATGCCCAGCTCCCGCTCAGAGCAACACATACCGTTGGAGGTATATCCCGCCAAAGCGCGGGGAGCGATGGTGATCTCACCGATCTTGGCACCCAAAGGAGCAAAGGCGGTCTTCATTCCGACCCGAACGTTCGGCGCACCGCAAACAACGTCTTGCAGCTCGCCGCTGCCCATATCCACCTTCAAAAGGTGCAGTTTTTTGGATTCGGGATGCTCGGCAACTTCCTTGATCTCTGCCAGAACAATGCCCTCGATATCGCTTCCCTTGAAGAAGATCTCGTTTTCGACCTCGGCGGTGGAAAGGGAAAATTGATTGATTAACTTCAACTTATCCAATCCGGAAAAATCCACATAATCGGATAACCAATTCATCGATAAAAACATAGTCGTTCGTTCTCCTTTCCTTAATGGTCGTCGGTAAACTGCGCCATGGTCTTAAGGCTTCCGGAATTAAGATCCCGAATGTCCTTGACGCCGTATTTCATCATCGCCAGGCGGGTCAGACCCAAGCCAAAGGCAAAGCCGGTGTATTCCTCAGGGTCGATGCCGCCCGCTTTCAATACTTCGGGATGGATCATCCCGCAGGGGCAAAGCTCCAGCCATCCGCTGTGCTTGCAGGAGGGGCAACCCTCGCCTCCGCAGATGAGGCAACTGATGTCCAGCTCGAATCCGGGTTCAACAAAGGGGAAGAAACCGGGCCGCAGCCGCACGCTCAGATCCTTTTGGAACACTTCGGAGAGCATGGTCTTCATAAAATAGATGAGGTTGGAGATGGAGATATCCTTATCCACCATCACACCTTCCATCTGGAAGAAGGTATTTTCGTGGCAAGCGTCGGTGGCTTCGTTGCGGAAGCAGCGGCCGGGGAAGATCGCCTTGATGGGTACACCGTCGTTGATCAGCGCATCCTTATATTTGCGATAGATGGCGTTTTGCGCCGCGCTGGTATGGCTCTTCAAAAGCTGGCCGTTTTCCAGATAATAGGTGTCCTGCATATCACGAGCAGGGTGATGCTTGGGGATATTCAATGCCTCAAAGCACTCGTAGTCGGTGACGATCTCGGAATAATCTTCGACAATGAAGCCCATCGACTTAAAGACATCCTCGCATTGACGCTGCACCAAGGTGATGGGATGATAACTGCCCCGCTCCAGATCGGCAGGGGTGGAGATATCAAATTCCGGCATCGCGTTGATCTCCGCTTCCAGTTCCTTGGCTTTGATCTCTTCTAATTTTTCGGTAATTTTCTGCGCCGCTTCATTTTTGAGAATGTTCACCTTCTGACCGAAGTCCTTTTTCTCTTCGATCGAAAGATCCTTCATTCCCTTGAGAAGACCGGTAATGGAACCGTTCTTGCCCAGGTATTCCACGCGGATCTCTTCGGTCTCCTGCGCGGTCTGCGCCGCGGCAAGCTTTGCGAGAAATTCTTCCCGCAACTGAGTAACCTTGTTGTTCATAACATCTATCCTTTCAAATTTTTAACTAAAAATAAAAAATCCCGCCCCTGTTGATAGGGACGAGATGTAAAATAAACCCGTGTTACCACCCTGATTCCGAAAATGATTTTTCGGCACTCATTGACGCTTTTTTTAACGGGAAAGCCACCGTTGCTTTTTCGGAAAGCACCGCTCCTGAGTTGAATATCAATGCCGCTCCTTCGCTCGGGTGCTTTCAGCCGGTGGCAACCCTTCTCTTCTCGCGGGAAATCAGCATCTTTTTACGCTCATTCATTGCGTTTGGAAAGATTTTAACATATTATATTAAGAAAATCAATAGTTTTTTAAAAGAAACTCATATTGAATTTATTATTAATTTATGTTAAAATAATATATTAGAAAAAATTCGGAGGTTTCAATTATGGAAAATTTTATTGAATACAGCCTTCCTTATAAGATGACGATGAAGGATCGTGCCATGCAGGCAGTCTATACCGTTGCGCCGATGGTGCTGGGTGTTTTTCTCATTATGACTCTCGGTTTGATAGGCATCCTTCTTTGCGCTGGCCTTTGCTATATCGCTTATCGACTGTATCTTTCCTTCTTTTATGAATTGGAATATACCCTTTTGGAGGATGAGATCGGCTTTGCCAAGATCATCAATCGGGAGCGGCGCCGCGATTTAATGAAGGCGAGCATTGCCAAGACCGAAAGCTACGGTCCCATCGCCAATCGTCCTGCGGTGCAATGCCCGACCCGCTCCTTCCTTTCCAATCAGGGGGAAGAGCCGGAATATTATTGGATCACCTATGATGAAAAGGGCAACAAGGTCTGCATTTTGTTCCAGCCTACCGAGGCTGTTTTGGATGTTTTTTCCGTTCGCGCGCGGGGTAAATTGCGTTGAAGATCGTAACTCCTTCTCAAATGAAGAGAATGGATCAGCGGGCGGTGGAAGAAGGCTTATTTTCTTCGCTGCGGCTGATGCAAAATGCCGCAGAAACGCTGTACCGTTCGGTTTCCGCTTTGATGGAAGAGCGGGGGTATTCCCGCGTTCTTTTGTTGGCGGGCGGCGGCAATAACGGCGGCGATGCCTATGCGCTGGCTTGCTTATTGCATCCGCTCTATCAGCCTGCTATTCTGCAAGTCGATGCGCCCAAATCGGAAGATTGCATTTATTATGCCGAGCGGTGCAAGAAATTGGGCGTTCCCATCGTTTCAAGCCCTGCGGGCTTTGATCTGGTGGTGGACGGTGTCTTTGGCACCGGCTTTCGCGGGGAACTGCCCCAAAAGGTGCAGGAGCTGTTTGCTCAAATCGATGCGCCGGTGGTGGCGATCGATCTCCCCAGCGGGATGGACGGCAATTCGGGCTGCTGCTCCAAAGGAACATTGCGCCCCATTCAAACCATTACCTTTGCATTTAAGAAACCCTGCCATCTGCTTGCCGATTGCGGCGAAGTGATTTTGGCGGATATCGGGATTCCGCAAGCCTATGCGGATGAAATTACCTTGCAGGAACTGACCCCTGTTCTGCCCAAGCGCAGTCTTTGGGGGCATAAAAATTCCTATGGTGCGGTGGGGATGAGCGTCGGCTCTGCCGAATACAGCGGCGCCGCCGCTTTGGCGATCAAGGGCGCGTTGCAAAGCGGGGTCGGCTTGGTCTATGCCGATGTCCCGCAGGAGATCAAGCCTGCGTTGGCAAAGAAATTCTACGGTCCGATCTTAAAAGATGGAGCCTGCGATGCCCGCCTGGTGGGCAGTGGCTTGGGGCGAAGCACCCAAGCGGAAGAAACATTAAAAGCGCGGTTGGAAGAATCTTCCCCCTTGGTCATCGATGGGGACGGCTTATTCCATCTGCAAAAGCATCTTGCGCCCCGTAAGAGTTTGACGGTGCTTACCCCGCATATCGGGGAGTTTGCCCGCTTGATCGGGATGGATAAAGAAGCCCTTTTGCAAAATCGCATCGCTATTGCGATGGCGTTTGCAAAGAAATATAAGGTCATTTTAGTGTTAAAAGACACCGCCACCTTGGTGACGGACGGTGTTCGGGCGGAATTGCTCTCCGCGCCCTGCTCTGCCTTGGGCAAGGGCGGCAGCGGCGATGTTCTTGCGGGGTTGATCGCGGGGATGTTGGCAGGGAAGGGCGAGCCCTTCGACTTGGTTAAAACAGCGGTCTGGTTGCATAACCGCGCCGCCCATTTGGCGGCGGCGGAGCATAGCGTACGCGCCTTGCAACCGGAGCAGATCGCTGATTATATTGATAATGCTTGGATGGAGCTGGAAGATGGAACATTTTAAACGAACCTGGGCAGAGATCGATTGCTCTGCCATCGGCGAAAATTTTCATAAGGTACGCGCGCAGGTGGGGAAGGACTGCAAGATCATGGCGGTGGTCAAGGCCAATGCCTATGGGCACGGGGTCGACCACGTAGCACCCTATTTGGCGCGGCTGGGCGCGGATTTCTTCGGTGTTTCCTGCTTGCAGGAAGCGATGGAACTGAAGGAATTGGGGCTGACCCAACCGATTTTGATTTTGGGCTATACACCGGAGCATCATTTTTCGCAGTTGATCTCCGAGGGGATCAGCCAGACGGTATTCAGTATGGAAGATGCCCGCGCCCTTTCCGCCGCGGCGGTGGCTTTGGGGAAATCCGCCAAGGTGCATATCGCGCTGGATACCGGTATGGGCAGAATCGGCTTTGATGCCTTTGATGCCGCCTCTGCCGCAAGCGAGGCGCAGGCGGTGGCGGATCTGCCGAATATCGAATTTGAAGGGTTATTTACCCATTTCTCCGTCGCCGATACCGATGGAGAAGAAGCGTATACCGACGCGCAGTTTGAGCGGTTTATGCAGGTGCGCGACCTGCTGCAGCAGCGGGGGTTCCGGCCCCTTTGCCATTGCGCCAACAGCGCGGGAACCTTTTTGAATCCCAAATACCATTTGGATATGGTGCGGGCAGGAATTGTCCTTTACGGCTTGGAGCCCGGCGGCAGGGAACACTCCTTCCGACCGGCGATGACGGTCAAGACCCTGATCTCCTTTGTGAAAGATCTGCCCGCCGGCCGCGATCTCAGCTACGGGCGGCGGTATACCACCGAAAAAACCTGCCGTGTCGCCACCCTGAGCGCAGGGTATGCCGATGGCTATCCCCGCAGTCTTTCGGGGAAAGGATATGTCTTGATCGGCGGCAAAAAAGCGAAGATCTTAGGTAATATTTGTATGGACCAGATGATGGTGGATGTTTCCGAGATCCCTTGCAAAGCGGGGGAGGAAGCGATCCTGCTGGGGGATGGCATTGATTTTAATGAAGTTGCCAAAGAGCTGGGCACCATTCATTATGAACTGATCTGCGGTATCGGCAAGCGGGTACCCAGAATTGTAAAGGAGAATTAGGATGAAATTCAAAAAGTATTTGATGGCATCGGGCATTTTGTTTTTGATGTTTTGTTTATTCACAGGCGTGGTATTGTCCGTTGACGTGCAGGCGATCGGTCCCGAAGGCTCCTCCATCGGCTTGGCCACAATCAATAAGGCCTTTGCCGAGCGCGTCGGTGTGCATTTACTATGGTATGAAATTACCGATTTTCTGGGGTTGGTCGCGATCGGTGTCGCCCTTGGTTTTGCCGCTTTGGGCCTCATTCAATTATTGGTTCGGAAAAGCATAAAGAAAGTGGATCCCCAAATTATCGTTTTGGGTGCTTTTTACAGTTTGGTTGTTTTTACTTATGCCTTTTTTGAGTTTGTTATCGTAAACTACAGACCGATCATCTTAGAGGGCGAGTTGGAAGCGTCCTATCCCTCCTCCCATACCATTCTGATTCTTTGCGTTATGTCTACAGCGATGATGATGTTTGACTATCTTCTTTCAAATAAAAAGATATTACGGTGGATTTTGAATGTTGCGGCAATCGTGGTGATGGCTGTCACGGTTGTGGGGCGGTTGATCTGCGGTATTCATTGGTTGACCGATATTATCGCGGGAATCATTCTTTCGGCGGCATTGGTGATGCTTTTCTGCGCCGCGATCCGATTTTTTAAAAAATAATAAAATGCGTAGTGCTTTCGCACTACGCATTTTTTAGTGTTAATCGGCGCAGCGGGCGCGGATCAAGCAGGCGGCGGAACTCAGCAGGAACGCAAAGAAAAAGAGCAGCAAGCCGGTAAAGATCGCGCCGACAACGCTGGTGGCGGCAAAGGTGACACCCAAGAGAATGACCGCGATCAAAACGGTTCCCAATGCGCCGACCAGCAAGCCGGAAAGGGCGTTACAGCCGCACTCGCCGCCGCAACGGTTGCAACAGGACGAAAGCACCCCGATCGCCAAAAAGCCAACCGCGACACCGAAGAGAACCCAAAGAAAAGCGGGGGTCACAGTGATGACCGCGGTGATCTGCAAAAACGCGGCGACAACGCCGATGATTAAGCTGGCAACAAACGCCAAAGGCGTACAGTTGCATCTGCAATCGCAATTCAAAAATGCCATTTGATTTTCACCTCCGATACAGTATATGAAAGCGAGGACTGCGAGGTGTCGAAAAAGGGATGACAAATTCAAATCGATGTGTTATAATTTTGCAGAATCAGGAGTGAAATGAGCAAAATGAAAGAAAAAATCAATCTTAAAACTATAGGAATCTACCTTCTTCGCTGGACCGCGCTGGGGGTGCTGATCGGCGGGATCTGCGGCGGCTTGGGCGCGGTGTTCTCCAAAGCGATCACCGCGGCGACCGCCCTGCGCGGCGCGCATCCTTGGTTGATTTTTCTGCTGCCCGTCGGCGGCTTGCTGACTGTGTTGATTTACCGTATATGTAAGGTCAGCGATGTGGGAACCGTTCGGGTAATGGAAAGCGCGCGGCTGGAAAAGAAGGTCTCTTCGCTGCTGGTCCCCGCCATCTTTTGCGGAACGGTATTGACCCATCTCTTCGGCGGTTCGGCAGGCAAAGAAGGGGCGGCGTTGCAGTTGGGCGGCGGGATCGCCGCTTGGTTGAGCAAACTTTTTAAATTGGAAGATCATCATCGCCGATCTCTGATCGTTGCGGGAATGGGCGCGTTTTTTACTGCCCTGTTCGGTACACCGTTGGGCGCGATCGTCTTTGTTTTGGAAGTGTTGCGGATCGGGAAATATGCCTGGAATGCATCCTATCCCACAGTGGTGGCCGGCTTTACTGCCTATGGAGTTGCTTCTCTTTGCGGGGTGCATTGGGAGCGGTTTTCAATGAATGTCCCTGCGCTTGGTTGGAAGGCGGTGACGGTTGGTTTGCTGATCGTTGCCGCGGCCGCGGCAGCTGCGCTTCTGTTTTGTTATGCGTTGCATTGGAGCGAGCATTTGTTTAAGCGTTGGTTCAAAAATGCTGCGGTGCGCATCCTTATCGGTAGTGGGCTATTGATTCTTTTAACCTGGCTGGTCGGGTCTTATGATTACAACGGCGGGGGAATGGAGATCATCGAAAAGGTGTTCCATGGCGAAGTGCGGTATGAAGCCTTTGCGGTGAAGATGCTCTTCACCGTTGTTACCGTGGCGGCAGGCTTTAAGGGCGGAGAGATCGTTCCGTCTTTGTTTATCGGTGCTACGCTGGGCGGGGCTCTGGCTTCGCTTTTGGGGCTGGATGTCGGCTTTGGCGGTGCTTTGGGAATGATCGCCATTCTGGGCGGAGTAACCAACTGCCCCATCGCCACCGCGCTGATCGGGCTGGAACTGTTCCGAGGTCAAGGTTTTATTTATTTAGCCATTGCGGCGGTCCTTGGCTTTTTGCTTACCTATCGCATTAGTTTTTATACTTATCCTACCAAAGAGAAATAAAAACAACGAAAAGGGCCCGTGCGGCTCTTTTTTGTTGACATCATTCGGGTGTATATGGTATTATAAATTAGTTAAAATATAAATAAGAAAAAGGAGAATCTTATGAGCGAGAAAAAAGAATTTAAGCCGTATATTCCCGCGTCAAAGGTTACCCCTGAACTGACGGTCACGTCGATCATAATGGGTATTCTTTTAGCGGTGATCTTCGGCGCCGCGAATGCCTATCTGGGTCTTCGCGTCGGTATGACGGTATCCGCCTCCATTCCGGCGGCCGTTATCGCGATGGGTGTCATCCGCGTGATTATGCGGAAGAACTCGATTTTGGAAAGTAATCTGGTCCAGACCATCGGTTCCGCCGGTGAATCTCTGGCCGCCGGTGCCATCTTCACTCTGCCCGCATTGTTCATCTGGGCAAGAGAAGGGGTAATGGAAAAGCCCGGCTTGGTGGAGATCACTTTGATTGCCTTGATCGGCGGTCTGCTGGGTGTCTTCTTTATGGTCCCCCTGCGCAATGCGCTGATCGTTCGGGAGCATAATACTTTGCCCTATCCCGAAGGAAAGGCTTGCGCCGAAGTTCTGTTGGCGGGCGAAGAGGGTGGCTCCAATGCAGGAACCGTCTTTGCCGGTATGGGCTTTGCGGCCCTCTTTAAGTTCATCATCGATGGCTTGAAGCTGGTTCCCTCCGAAGTGAATTGGAACGGCACCACCAAGAGTTATCCCGGCTCCATCGGTACTCAGATCTATCCCGCGGTTATGAGTGTTGGCTATATCTGCGGTCCCCGCATCTCTTCCTATATGTTTGCGGGCGGTGTTCTGAGCTGGATGGTTCTGATCCCGATGATCGTTATTTTCGGGGCGGAGATCATCATGTATCCCGAAGCCACCAAGACCATCGGCGAAATTTTTGCCGCCGACGGTGCCGGCGGCATCTGGGGCAGTTATGTCCGTTATATCGGCGCAGGTGCGCTGGCGGCGGGCGGTATTATCAGCCTGATCAAGTCCTTGCCCTTGATCGTTCGCACCTTTGCCGATGCTATGAAGGGGATGAAGGGCGGAGCGAAAGCAACCACCATCCGTACCGAGCAAGATATCAATATGAAGATCGTTCTGATCGCCATCTTGATTCTGACCTTGGCGGTTTGGCTGGTTCCTGCCATTCCCGTTTCCTTTATCGGTGCGGTCATCGTCGTCATTTTCGGTTTCTTCTTTGCCACCGTATCTTCCCGTATGGTCGGTTTGGTCGGCAGCAGTAATAACCCTGTTTCCGGTATGGCGATCGCCACTCTGCTGATCGCTACCTTGATCTTGAAGCTGACCGGTTCGGCGGGCGCCGCAGGAATGCAGGCGGCCATTGCCATCGGCTCTATCATCTGCATTATAGCCGCTATTTCCGGCGATACTTCCCAGGATCTTAAGACCGGCTACTTGCTGGGTGCTACACCTAAAAAGCAGCAATACGGCGAGATTATCGGCGTTGTCGCTTCCGCGTTGGCGATCGGTGCCACCCTTTATCTGCTGGATAATGCTTGGGGCTTCGGTTCTGCGGAATTGGGTGCTCCTCAGGCAACCTTGATGAAGATGGTCATCGAAGGTATTATGGGCGGTAAACTGCCTTGGGCATTGATCTTGATCGGTGTCTTTATCGCAGTCATCGTTGAAGTGATCGGAATCCCTGTTTTGCCCTTTGCCATCGGCGTATATCTGCCGGTGCAACTCAATGCCTGCATTATGGTGGGCGGTCTCATCCGCTTGTTCTTCGATAAGATGAAGGAGAGCGATAAGAAGAAGGGCATCATCAATGACGGTATTCTCTTCTGCTCCGGTATGATCGCGGGCGAAGGCTTGGTCGGTATCGTTCTGGCGATCCTCGCGGTCTTCGGTGTGGGCGAACTGCTGGATCTCTCCGGTCTGATCAACCTGCCCGGTTGGGCTTCCACCATCGGCAGCATCCTTGTCTTTGGTCTGATGATCTGCAGCCTGCTGCTCTTCACCATCTGGAAGAAGGAAAAGAAGAATAAGTAATGAAAAAGAAAAAGATCGTGATCCCCGAAAACTATCTGGAACGCATCCCCATTCGCGCCGATTCCATTGAATGGAAGATCAGCAGCGAAGGGATGGTGACCCTGCAGATCGAAAATATCGGCTGGGCCAACCGCATCGCGCAGGTTTTGTTCGGGCGTCCCAAATGCAGCTATATCCATCTGGATGAGTTGGGCAGTTTTGTCTGGCCCTTGCTGGATGGGCAAAAGGATATTACCGCACTGGGCGAATTGGTCGAGGAAAAATTCGGCGAAAAAGCCCATCCGCTCTACGAGCGTTTGGCGCAGTATTTCCGCATCTTAGATAGTTACCATTTTATAAAATGGGTCCAATAAAAAAAATACCTCCGCATCTGCGGAGGTGTTTTTTTAATATGGAATTTTTGTATTGATGAATCCCACATGGCGGAAATCATCGGGGTTATGGCGAATAATATAGTCGATATAGGAATCCACCAATTTCGCAATATGCAGATATCCTGCAGGGCTCATATGCCCCAGGAGGAAATAATGCTCTTTGAATTTGGTATCGTGAACAGGCCCGTAGGTATAAAGATCGATAAGATAGGTGTTATCAAAATAAGATGCCAGCTCGCGGATGACACGATTGACGCCCAATATCTTGCGCTCCCGCTCTTCGGGGGTGTAGGGCTTATCGTTATCGGGGCGGGTGACCAAAAAGAATTTGGCCTCGGGCGCAATCGCTTTGTAGCGGGCAATGATGGCGGCATAATAGCCCATAAAGGTGGGCTTATTTTTAGAGGGATCGGTGGGGTGGATATCCTCCAGCGTTCCGTGCTCTTCGATATGGTTCATATCGTTGACACCCAAGGCGATGACATAAGCCTGGCAAGCAAGGGCGGGGGACCAAAAACCATTATCTTCTGCAAAGGATTCGATATATTTTTTGGTGCTCATTCCGCCTTTGGAAAAATTATAGGCGGTCAGTCCGTTTTTGCGGGCGATATACTGCCCCCAGGAATATTCATACATATCGTAGTAGCCGGGACTGCCGTCGGGCTTTTCGGTTTGAAATTCGCCGGAAGATAAACTATCGCCGATAAAGGCGATCTTGCGGAAGATCGAGGTGTTGCTGTAGCCCTCCACCAGCCGGTCCAGCGGTTTTTCGTCGGCGGCAGGGTAGAGTTCTTTTTCCCAATCCATAGTGGTTCTCCTTTGATTTATTCTTTGGTTTTCTTAATAAAATCGTCGATCATCTGACCAAAGACAGAGATGTCGTTCTCATCAAATTTGCCCACATATTCGGTGTGTTTGCCGTGCATAACAATGTGGTCGTAGTTCTCATAGCCAAAATGCTTGAGGGTGGATAAGACCAGCATCGTCTGCTCATAGCGGTTTTTCATATCGTTATCGGAAACGATGAACCGCATCGGCGGGTATTTTTCTTCCAGACCGATATAAAAAAGCGGAGCCGTTTCGTCCACAATGATGCGGCGGTGGTCGATGCCCTTATTTTTCAGAACGGTGAAGTGGGCGGTGGGCTGACCGGCATCGTGCAGATAGCCGGCAATATTCTTATTGCTCAAACCGACCGAGCCGAGATATTGCTGATCAAAGCAGAGCATCATCGAAATATATCCGCCCGCCGAACTGCCGCCGACATAGATCGTATCGCAGTTGTGTTCCTTGGTCATATAGTCATAGGTCCAGCGGACCACATTGGCTGCATCATAGAGAAAGTCGGGGAAGGCATAGTCGGGATACATACGGTAGTTGGCGG
The DNA here is from genome assembly GCA_017440465.1 of Clostridia bacterium. Taxonomy (GTDB): domain Bacteria; phylum Bacillota; class Clostridia; order Oscillospirales; family QAKW01; genus QAKW01. The sequence continues at coordinate 4,356 of JAFSHF010000002.1, read as the reverse complement.
AAACGACCGCGATGTTGCGTTCGGAAAGATAGGGGGCAAATTTATAGGCACCCCGCTTGCTTCCGTGGTCTAAGCCGCCGCCGTGAAAATAGACAAAGACACCCTCGACTTTATCTTCGGGCAGGTATACATCCAAAAGATTGGCTTCGCCATATTCGCCGTAAACAATATCTTCTAATTTTTTCATCGGTTGGACTCCTTACGAATTATTTTCGAAATTATACCATATTAAATCCTATATTTCAAGGATATGCTGCTTTTTTGAATTAATCAAACACATTAAGCGATATAAGCCCGCTTCTTCCGCCGGGGAGCAGAATACGGTCCCCTAAGAAGAGCGCGTTATACGGCGATGCGGTAGTGGATAATTCGGCGATGAGGCGGGGAGACGACAGTTCTTTTACATTCAGAACATAAACCTTTCCAACCGCACGGTTGACCGCGACCATCCGATCCCCGCTCAGCGTGAGAAGACCTAAAAAAGGGTTCTGCGCCCGATGGCAGGGCAGGTTGTTGATCAAAAAGGGATCGGAGTGCTCTTTGGAAAGAAGAACATAGCCGCCGTCAAGCGTATAGAGAATTCGTTTGCCGTCGGTGGCAATGCCTTCTCCGGCACCGTAGCCGCAGACGCCGATTTTGCGGACATATTCTATGCTGAAAAAGCGATCATCGCCCTGCTCCGGATTGGAATAGATCAGCCCTTGCCGATGGCAGAACAAGACCATAGTCCCATCCTCCAGCGATTGCGCGGCAAAATTGTTTCCGTATAGTATTTTGGTTTTATAGGAATACAGTTCTTTTATATCGGCCGGATTTTTTACATCATACATTTTCAGTCCGGCATAAAATCCACACATCATAAAGGCGCCGGTCTTGCTGACCGCAATCTGAAGGATGGGCCGATCTTCTTTGAATTGACCGATTTTTTTGGCTTGATATTTTTTCAATTCGAAGATCTCCACACCGCTGCTCTCTTCGGCCACATAGAGTCTACCGTTGCAGAACTTAATATCCTGCGCAAAACCCTCGGTAGGAATGACGCAAGCAAGCTCTAAGGTATCCTTTTTCAGCAAATGGACGCCGCCTTCCACGCAGGCGAGGGCGAGTGCTTCGTCTGTTTCCGCAAGGGCGCGCACCATAAAGGGTCCGCTGTAGATCACTTCCGGTTTGGCACCGTACCCTTGATAAGAGAAGGGTTGCGGTTTCATTGCGATCGGTTCGGAGCCGTTGGGTTGTTGCTCCCCGATCTCAAGCCCTCTTGCCGCAAAAAGATCGCCGCGGGCGGTGGCAATAAAGAGATCCTTGCCGATGGCGGTCACCCCTGCGACAGCATCGGTACGCTCTGCCGGCGGAGGAAGGAATTGAAATTTAGGCTCCAGCGTGGTGGGATCCAGACCGTAGACACCGAAATCGGGATTATTGACCACCAGCGTCTCGCCGTAGAGCGCCGCCTCCCACATATCAATGGCGGAATTATAGCCCCGCCCAAAGAGAACACCGTTGATGCGCTTGGGCTTTGCGGGGTTGCTTATATCGAAAAGCTCGACGCCGTTTCCGTTTCCAAAGGCAGGGTCGTTACTGTCGTTGAGATTGATCAGCCCCCGGCCGTGCTGACCGGTAGCGGCATATAAAATATTCTTGCAAACGCATACCCCGTCCCCACGTCCTTGCAAGGGAATTTCCGAAAGAATCGAGGGGTTGGCAGGGTCTTGGATATCCACAACGGTGACCTTTTGTTCTCCCCAGACACCGCAATACAGGATATTGCCGCTCACAGTAGCGGATTGCACCTCGCCCATACGGATAAGGCTGATATGAACAGGAGTTTTCGGATCGGAAATATCAATTAATTGAACGCCGTAGTTGCGGCAGCTGATACAGGCAAGGTTGCCGCGCAGCGCCACTCCGGTAGCAAATTCAACGGTCTGAAAATGGCTGAGCAGAAGGGGCTTCTCTTCGGAAAGATCGAAGAGCCAGATGCCGTCTTCTCTCGCGGTGATGACCGCAATGTTGCCCACAATTTCGATCTGCCGCGCATTTCCGATGCCGATATATTCCGCTATGACCGAAAGATCAGGCCGCAGGACACAGAGCCGTCCATCCGGAAATTGATTTCTGTTTTGGATGGCATACAACATTTGATGGTGCGCCTTCACATCCATACACGGACCAATGCCGGCTCGTTCATTTAGTATTTGACTTTGATTTTGATTCATTTTTTCACCTTTATTCAAAAGTAGGAACCGAATAGTTGGAGGAGGCAAGGCAGACCCAGGTGTTGCCGGGGCTCATAACCAATTCCGAGCCGTCCTCTTGGGTAAATTTCAGCGAAGCGGAGGACTCCCCCTTGCTCCATTTGATCTTTTGGAAGGTGCCGTTGGTGATATAATAACCCTCGCCCCCCTCCAAGGCGATGTTGCGATGGATCTTATTGGGATAATCGACAATCTTGGTCAGGCAGACAACGACGTTTTTCACCTTGGTGGATTGCTTGGTGAGATATTCGGTGGGCACGCGGTCCTTGAAATTGCGCTCATATAAGCCGGTTTGTTCGTCATAAATAAAGACAGATTTAAAGTTGCCGGAGAAGGGGACGGTTACTTTATCGGCTTTGCCGCCTGCAAGGGTCACCTTTTCGCCTTCCTTGGCAAAGGTCTGCCAAGTCTTCACATTCTCCAGAGTGGTTTTGAACTTCGAGCTGACACCGTTCCAAAGTTTTTCGCCCTTGGCATAAAGGGTATGCTCCAGCGCAAGTCCGTTGTCCGGCCGATAGCCGTAGTTGCCCTCGTGGAGATCGATATAGTCCACACCGCCCAAATGGGGGCCTGCATAGATTGAGTCGTACCCGCGGGAGACATAGACAGCGTTGTGCCCCATCGCCAGATCGATATAGGCATAGCGGCAGGAGCGGACGGTACCGATATTTTCTACCTTTTGCGCGTCTTGGAATACCGCCATCAAGCGGGTTTCGCCACCTTCGATCTCGGTTTCGTAGATGATGTCTGCGTGGGGCAGGCCGGCTTGAACATCCTGCGCACGCACGTCATTATTGATCATCACCGCCACCGGACGAACGTTTAAAATTCCATCATATTCATAAAGACCGGTCAGCGGGTTGAGAGAATTGGGGTTCTTCGCAGGCTCTTGCACTTCATCCTTGGGTGCTTCTTCTTGGGGTTGCTCCGCCGGTTTTTTGGAGCAGGATGCACTCAGCAGCAAAAGTAAGCACAAACTAAATGCAGTGATTCTTTTCAACATAGCATAACACCGTCCTTTTTTTATTAGACGTCAATGACCATGCCGTCGTGGGCAAGGAGTGTGGGAAATTCGCAAACTTCAAGAAAATTATAAGCGGACGCAATTTTTTTCTTGGAAATATGGTTGATGATCAGTTGCTTGGGGGGCTTTTCCGCAAAAATGATTCCGTAGTTATCCGCTGTAAAGTGCCCCAGCTCGCAGACCGCAAGGTCCAGCGGCTCTTCGAGAATTTCGTAGTGGAATTCCGGAACAGGCTTGCTGCTGAAGTCGCCCGAGAAGAAGACCCGCTTGCCTTCTGCTTCGAGAATGTAGGAGTAGGCATCTAAAATCTCGGAATGTTTGGTGGGCAAGGCAGTAACTTTAAGTACACCGTCGTCAAAAACGACACCGGGCTTGACCTGAGCAAATTTCACAGGGCGTTTAGGCGGATTGACCCCTCCGTTGCAAGCCCGCCAGGCGTTCAGCGCGTCGATGGTCGGTTGCATGGGATTTTGGGGCAGATAAATTTCGGGAGCAGGCTTTTCAGCAAAGCGGGGGTGGAGCAACCGCAGATAAAAAGAGGGCAGACCGTCGGTATGGTCGCGGTGCATATGGGTGATAAACAGCGCGCTGATATCGGTAATGTTAATGTTTCGGTTTGCCAACTGCTCGATAATAAGTGTGCCCGCGTCGATGATGTATTTTTTAGCCCCGACCTCAATGAGTGTGCAGGAGCATTTCGTATTGGGGGCGGGTGAGCCGGAACTTGTTCCCAAAAATGTAATTCGCATGATCAATCGTCCTTTCAAATCTCATATTTTATTTAATTATAGCATAGATTTTATAAATTTACTATATAATTTATATTTTTTTCGAGTACTCTTGCAACTTCTTCGCCAAAGCGTAAAAACTCGGTTCACGCTACCGAAGGTCGTTGGTTCAAGTCCCCGCAACCAAAAAGAAAAATCCTCATTCCCGAATGGGAATGAGGATTTTTTGGTTGCGGAGGAAGGACTTGATATTTTGAAGAAACTGCCGCTCTTAAAAGTTAGCAGTAAATAAAGCCTTGATCAACGAGCGCCTTGCGGTACGTCGGAGAAAAAGTGCCTTGACTATGGT
>JAFSHF010000028.1 GCA_017440465.1 Clostridia bacterium | reverse complement strand
TTGTCTGTTTCTGCCAACCTCATTATAACCTTGCCGGTTATATCCCTCGCTATCATACTCAGATACTCTCGGTTTTTTAGGAGTGGTTTTCGGCTTCCGTTTAAATAGCGGTATCAAACACAGGAATATCGCTATGAAAAGTAATATGATCGGTAAGTATTCCACGTTGTTCACCTCTTGAATCGTTTCCGGAACTCCCATGCGTTTTTGTTTGATTTATTATATCACACATCCATAAAATTTTCTACCGCTATATTTAAAGCGGCAGAGATTTCTCTCTGCCGCCTTGGTTTTAGGCATATATAAGATCGTGGTTGATGATTTCGGTGGCGCGGTGGCGGATATTGTTCATCCGGCGCACCCATTCGAGTTGGTTTTCGGCTTTGAGTTGTTCGGTTATGCCCTCATTGGCTTTCATTTGCTTTACTAGCTCAGAAAACATTTCTTCTGCTTGTCGGTTGATTTCGGCGAGGTGGTCGTAGAGGGTGCCGTTTACTATCAATTTGGTGTGCAGGAGTTTCTTGTGCTCGCGGATGTAGGCGAGATAGCGTTCGCCCCATATACCGATGTTTGTTTCGGGTAGTTTGAGGCAAGGGATGTAATAATCGCCGTCGCGTTCGTACCACAAGCCGTTGGTTTGGTCATAGATATATTGTTCCATCGTTATACCTCCTTTAGCAAATCGGTAAAAGGTGAGTCTTCGGACACGAAGGTGTCGTAGGTGAAGTTAGCGCCAAGGCGGAAACCCATTATGAAACTGTCGAGATTGGATTCACCGTTGACCACACCCCACGCGTTGCAAAAGTCGAGGAATTTCTTTTTGGTGTCTCCCGAGAGGTGCTCGGTCAAGAAATCCTCGTTTAGCATCAACACCTCCATTTGTTTTTGCACCGTTTTGTTCTGCTTGGTGCTCCGCGCCTGCGGATCGAGATTGCCGTAATAAAACTCTTCAATGAATTTAGCCATATCGTTTTACCTCCTTTGCCTATATTGTAGCAAGGGAGTTTTCTTTTTGCGAATGTGTGAAATTGAAATCGGCAGATTTGTATGCTAACGAAACTATCGTCTTGATGTGTTTGTCGTTTTATGGTATAATTTGTTTGCAGAGTGAAAGAGACAAATACGATGCAAAAGGAAGCGTAAGAATGAATATTACCTTTTTAATTGGGAATGGATTCGATATCGGATTGGGCATGCCAACTCGATACGAGGATTTTTATGAACATTATTGTAAAGTGATCACTGGCGAGAACGGTGATTCAAATAATATTGTTGAATTCAAAACCATGCTCGTTTCTCGTAACGACGATAAAAAGAAGAGGATAATTGATTGGGCGGACTTCGAAAAAGCCTTTGGTGAGCACTCCTCGGATTTGAAATTCAACAGAAAGGCCGATTATTTAGCTCGGTTTGAGGATTTTACCGAGAAATTTAATGCTTATTTAGAAACCGTTGAGTCATGTACAGAATGTTCAAACGATGCGGAAGTAGGCAAAACAATGGACAACGCTGTAAAAACGTATAAGTGTATCAGAAAAGCAGATGAAGACGCACTCGATGCGCATCGTTCGAAGTTTAACAGCGATAGACGATACAACTTTGTTTGTTTTAATTATACGAAATCGCTTGATTTGTGCATTGACAAGCTTCGCCAAACCTTAAAGAATGATAGCTCCCGTAACGTTGGATCTGTTGTACACATTCATGGATTTATTGAGAATAATATGATTCTCGGGGTAAATGATGCATCACAAATCACTGATGTAGAATTATCAAAAGATGAAGATGTAATTCGCGAACTTGTAAAACCGAGTCAAAATGAAGTTGCCCGTTCTGGATATGAAAACGCGTTCAAATCGGTTATTAACTCAAGTGATCTAATTTGCATCTACGGGATGTCATTAGGCGAAACCGACAGAAAATGGTGGGATATGATTTCAACATGGCTTTCCCAATCAGAGCGGCGAGTACTAGTCATTCTTAAACACGAAGAAAAATATTCGTCGCGATTTCCGCATATACAAGACCGTATTATTCGCCCAATACGGGAGCGTTTTCTTTCCTATTCTTCGTTGACGGACGAGATAAAACAAAAGGTATCAGAGCGGATTTTTGTTGGTATTAACAATGACGTGTTTGCTATGCCGCTATTTAATTCCGAAAAATTTGAGGAAAAAATGAAAAAAGTCGAAACAGACTCCAGGTTGTTGGCAATAGTATAGTCGACTATTTGTTTTCACATAAAACACCGCTTGCTGAGTGATTTCAGCAAGCGGTGTCGATCTTTTTCGGGGGTATAATTTTGCGTATCTTGGGAGAGCGCTTGAATGGCATTCAAGAGGTCAGCGGTTCGATCCCGCTTATCTCCACCAAAAGAAAAGGCACACCGAAAGGTGTGCCTTTTCTTTTGATCGGGATACTCCCAGGACTGAATCAGCACTTGTAGAGTGTGCGGTTTGGTTACGTGCGGTGTTCTTTTTCTTTGCAAATGGTTTTAAGATGGAAGAATATTTTGATTTAAAATATAAACACATTTATTGTTCTTTCTTTTGGTTACAGAAATAATATTTTTAGGCAAAATATTTAACAGTCCTGAAATGGTAAAATGATCACTCATTTCTATATTTTTAATGTGGTTATATGCTTTTTTAAAATCTAGAAGTGTCGTTTTAGGAGTGAAATTAAAAGTGATTCCATTTTTTAAACATTTTAAGACAAAATTTGTTATATTTGTGTCATTATTAATGAGGTATATTTCACTATTGTTGTTAAGAACATTTTTTAAAAAATTATATGTACATCCCTCGGTTGCAGACACGTATTGTGTTATATTCATTGTTTTTGCACCTCTGTTTACATAATTAATACCCTTATTAAGAATTGTATACACACCATCGGGCCAAAATATATTTATGGTTATCCTCGTCAGTGCGACGATTGGTTTACATAATTATTATATCATATCAAAAGAACAAAAACAAGTATTTTTTTGAAATTATTTCTTTAATATAAAAAGCCGCAAGCAATTGCTTGCGGCTTTATTTTTTCTTCGGGTGGGTTTCTAAAATATCGTCGGCTGAAATATTGTAATATTTACAAAGGGTGATCAAATGGCGGATCGGCATTTCATTGGCGCCGCGTTCATAACGAGCGACCATGGTTTGAGAGGTGCCCAAAATATCGGCAATTTGTTGCTGAGTTAGATCGTGATCTTCCCGCAGGTTTCGTAAATTGATGATATATTTATCCATTTGCATCACCTCACTATTCATAGTATATCAAGTAAAGAAATTTACTATTGACTTTAGTAAATATTTGTACTATAATGAGAGCGGTATTTAAAGTTTAAATTTTTAATATTTTGGGGGAGAAAAATGCAGAATATTAGCGGAATCGGAAGTGTTTTAAAAAAGATCGCTTTGGTTTTTATGGGGATTGATATCATTGGTTCGGTTTTATCGGCCATTTATTTTTTGATTAATGTAGATATTGATTCAAATTTTAATGCTCATACCATTACCGGCGATGAAAACCTTTCGTTGGTTGCTTTAATTGTCGGCGCGGTCAGCTTTTGCGGGTTGATGTTTCTTTATGGTTTTGCACAGGTGGTTGAAAATACCGAAGAGATGAACGCGCGAATAAAGATTTTATATGAAAAGATGAGTGCAGTTCCTTCGGCGGAAGAAAGAGTGGAAGAAAAAATCAAGGATAAAAAATTAAAGCCGGAAGAGACTTTGAAATTAACCGACGAGAAGAAAATAGGGGAGTGTTCTCTTTGCAATCGTAAAAACGTTTTGGTAACCAAAGCAACGTACATTGCCGATAACGAGCAGTTGGAATTTTACGTTTGCAATCGATGTATGCAGGAATAAGGATGAGCGGGGAGAAATCCTCGCTCTTATTTTTTTATTGCAATCTTTATTTGTTTATATTATAATTACACTGTATAACTATTATTATTAAGAAGGTACAAGAAAATGCGCGTTGTCATTAAGGTCGGCACTTCTACGCTGACCCACAAAACAGGAAATTTGAATATTCGCCATATCGAGAGCCTTTGCCGTGTTCTGAGCGATCTGAAGAATGCAGGGCATGAGGTGGTGCTGGTCTCCTCCGGTGCGATCGGGATGGGCGTCGGTAAGCTTTCTTTGAAGGAGCGGCCGCAGGATATGCCCACCAAGCAGGCGGCGGCTGCGGTGGGGCAATGCGAATTGATGTATACCTACGATAAGCTCTTTGCGGAATACAATCATACGGTGGCGCAGATCCTGCTGACCGGCGAGGATATGAACCACGCCGACCGTTACGAGAATTTCCGCAACACCCTGCATCGCCTATTGGAGCTGGGCGCGTTGCCCATCATCAACGAGAACGACACCGTTTCCACCGCCGAGATCGCGGTGGGGGACAACGACACCTTGGGCGCGATCGTTGCCAAAGGGGCGGAGGCGGATCTTTTGGTCTTGCTGACCGACATTGACGGTCTTTATACCGCCGATCCCCGCAAGGATCCCGATGCCAAATTGGTGTCGGTGGTGTCGGAGATCACCCCCGAACTGCTGGCGACTGCCGGCGGCAAGGGTTCGGCGCTGGGCACCGGCGGGATGGCGACCAAGCTTTCCGCCGCCAAGCTTTGCTTGGAGGCGGGCATCTCCACGGTGATCGCCAACGGCGACGATCCCGAAAAATTATATGATATTATAGAAGGAAAATCGGTAGGAACGATATTTAAAAAATGAGTACACAAGAGATATTAAAAAAGGCGGCAGCCACCCGCGCGGCGATGGTGCTGCTGACCGAAGAACAAAAGAATGAGGCGTTGCTTTCGATGGCGGATCGGCTGGAGCAGGCGGCGGCAGAGATCTTAGCCGCCAACGCGGAAGATCTGGCGCAGTTCGGCGACACGATGACCGTTGTGATGCAGGACCGCCTGCGGTTGAACGAAACACGCATCAAAGAAATGGCGGCGGGCATTCGCGAGGTTGCTCAGTTGCCCGATCCCATCGGCGCGGTGTTGGAGCGGGTGGAACGCCCCAACGGCTTGGTGATCGAAAAGACGGCAGTGGCGATGGGTGTCGTTGCCATTATTTACGAAAGCCGCCCCAATGTCACCGCCGATGCGGCCGCCTTGGCGTTTAAGAGCGGCAATGTCTGCGTTCTGCGCAGCGGCAAAGAGGCCTGGCGGTCTGCCAATGCCATTGTCTGCGCTCTGCGGCAGGGGCTTTGCGATTTGGGGCTACCCGCCGACAGCGTCCAGTTGGTGGAAGATACCACCCGCCAATCCGCCAAGGAGCTGATGGAGGCGGTGGGGTATGTGGATCTGCTGATCCCCCGCGGCGGTGCAGGGTTGATCAACGCTTGTTTAGAGGGCGCAAAGGTGCCGGTCATCCAGACGGGGACGGGCATCTGCCACATTTATGTGGATGAATCTGCCGATCCGGAGCAGGCGTTGAACATTTTGGAAAATGCCAAAACCTCCCGCCCTTCGGTCTGCAATGCGGCGGAGGTCTGCTTGGTGCATCGGAAGATCGCCGGGGAATTTTTGCCCAAACTCAAGGCGCGGCTGGCGCAGGTGGAATTCCGCTGCGACCGCGAAGCGCAAGCAATTATGAACGGAACTCCTGCCAATGAGCGGGATTTTGATACCGAGTTTTTAGACTACATTATGGCAGTCAAGGTGGTAGGGGATACCGATGAAGCGATTGCCCATATCGCCGCCCATTCCACCGGCCACAGCGAAGCGATTCTGACTCAAAACGCCGCAAACGCCAAGCGGTTTTGCGCGATGGTGGACAGCGCGGCAGTCTATGTCAACGCGTCTACGCGGTTTACCGACGGCGGTCAGTTTGGTTTGGGTTGCGAGATGGGCATCTCCACCCAAAAATTGCACGCCCGCGGCCCGATGGGCTTAAGGGAGTTGACCGCGTATAAATATATCATTCAAGGAAACGGGCAGGTGAGATAAAATGAACTACGGATTTATCGGTTGCGGTAATATGGGCGGTGCTCTGGCATCGGCCGCCGCCAAAGCGGTGGGCGGAGAGAACATTTTGCTCGCCGACACCGATCTGGAAAAAGCCCAAGGCTTAGCGCAAAAGATCGGCGCGGCGGTGGCGGATGCCAACCAAATTGCCGCCGAATGTGATTATATTATTTTGGGTGTCAAGCCCCAGGGAATGGAAAAACTGTTGCAGAACCTTCCCTTGCAGGGAGATCAAGTGTTGATCAGTATGGCGGCGGGCTTGAAGATCGAGACCCTTTCCGCGATGCTGGGCAAAAAGGCATCCTGGATCCGCATCATGCCCAATACACCGGTGGCGGTAGGGGAAGGGCGAATCCTTTATTCCGCCAAGGATATTTCCGCCGAGCAGGAAGAGGCCTTTTTGAATCTTTTCGCGCAGGCGGGGAAACTATATAAACTGCCGGAGCATCTGATCGATGCGGGCACCGCCCTTTCGGGGTGCGGGCCGGCGTTTGTCTATCTCTTTATCGAAGCGTTGGCAGACGGTGCTGTCACCTGCGGCATCCCCCGCGAGACCGCCTTGGAATTGGCGGCGGGGACGGTGCTGGGTGCCGCCAAAAACGCCATCGAGAGCGGCAAGCATCCTGCCGCATTAAAGGATGCGGTCTGCAGCCCCGGCGGCAGCACCATCGAGGGTGTGGCCGCGCTGGAGCGCAATGCGTTCCGCGGTGCTGTGATGGAAGCGATTGAAAAATCATTTGAAAAAACAAAGGAATTGGGAGGAACAAAGAAATGAGAATCGAAGAAAACATTGAATTTATCCGCGGCTATGATGCCGAAGTGGGTGCCGCCATTGATGCGGAATACACCCGCCAGAAGGAAGGCATCGAGCTGATCGCCTCTGAAAACGTGGCGTCCGAAGCGGTGATGGCGGCGATGGGTACCGTATTGACCAATAAATATGCCGAAGGCTATCCCGGCAAGCGGTATTACGGCGGCTGCCAATGCGTCGACGTTCTGGAGGATATTGCCCGCGAGCGCGCCTGCAAACTCTTCGGCGCGGAGCACGCCAATGTCCAGCCCCATAGCGGTGCGCAGGCGAATATGGCGGTCTATTTTGCTTTCCTGAAGCCCGGCGATACCGTTTTGGGTATGAACCTTGCCCACGGTGGCCATCTGACCCACGGCAGCCCGGTCAATATGTCCGGTGCGTTCTTTAACTTTGTTCCCTACGGCGTTTCCGACGACGGATATATCGACTATGACGTTCTGGAACAGCTTGCCAAGGAAAATAGCCCCAAATTGATCGTTGCGGGCGCATCGGCTTATCCCCGCGTCATTGATTTCAAGCGCATCTCCGAGATCGCCAAGAGCGTCGGCGCGCTCTTTATGGTGGATATGGCGCATATCGCCGGCTTGGTGGCGGCAGGGGAGCATCCCTCGCCCGTTCCTTATGCCGATATCGTTACTACCACCACCCATAAGACCCTGCGCGGTCCCCGCGGCGGGTTGATCCTTTGCAAAGAGGAATATGCCAAAGCGATCGATAAGGCGATCTTCCCCGGTACCCAGGGCGGTCCTCTGGAGCATATTATTGCCGCTAAGGCAGTCTGCTTCGGCGAAGCCTTGAAGCCGGAATTCAAAGAGTATCAAAAGCAGGTCGTTAAAAACGCCAAAGCTCTGGAAAAGAAACTCTTGGAAGAGGGCATCAATCTGGTTTCGGGCGGTACCGATAACCATCTTCTGTTGCTGGATCTGCGCAGTAACGGCATCACCGGCAAGGAACTGGAGCATCGGCTGGATGAGGTGCATATCACCGCCAATAAAAATGCCATCCCCAACGATCCCGAGAAGCCCTTTGTCACCAGCGGTATCCGCCTCGGCTCTCCTGCGGTGACCACCCGCGGCTTTAAAGAGCCCGAAATGGAAAAGATCGCGGTCTGGATCAAGGATGTCATCACCGATTTTGAGGGCAATAAAGAGCGTATTACCAAGGAAGTTTTGGACCTTTGCGAGCAATTCCCCCTTTATTAAGGAGATCAATAATGAAGCTGAAACTGTTGAAACTTTTGTATAAAAATTCCCGCCTCTCTTTGGAAGAGATGGCAACGATGCTGGGTGCCGAGACCAAGGCAGTGGCGGCCGCCATCGACGAGATGGAAAAGGAAGGCGTTATCCGCGGCTATAAAGCGGTCATCGACTGGGAGCGGGTAGATAACACCAATGTCTCGGCGCTGATCGAGCTGAAGGTTACCCCCAAAGCCGCTTTGGGCTTTGAAGAGGTGGCGGAAACCGTCTCCAAATATCCCGAAGTGGAGTCGGTCTATCTGATGAGCGGCGGCTATGATCTGACGGTCATTGTCAAGGGCAAGAGCTTCCACGACGTGGCAAAATTTGTCGCCAAAGAATTGGCAACAATGGAGAACGTTACCTCCACCGCCACCCATTTCGTGTTGCGCCGTTATAAAGAATCGGATATTCAGCTCTGCGACAGAAACAGCGATGATCGGGGGCTGTATTCCCTTTGATGAACTATGATCAGCTTTTAAACCCCGAAGTGTTGAACATTCAGCCTTCCGGCATCCGCCGTTTTTTCGATCTGGCGGAGACGATGAGCGAGGTCATCTCTTTGGGTGTGGGCGAGCCGGATTTCCCGACCCCTTGGCAGATCCGCAAGGCAGGGATTCAATCGTTGGAGGCGGGCAAGACCCGCTATACCTCCAACAGCGGCCTGCAATCCCTGCGGGAAACAGTGGCAGACTATCTGGAACGAAAATATCAACTAACCTACGACCCCCTGCAGGAGATCTTGATCACCGTCGGCGGAAGCGAAGCCATCGATGGCTTTATCCGCGCGGTAGTCGCACCGGGGGACGAGGTCATCATCCCCCAGCCCAGCTATGTCTGCTATGAGCCCATTACCCGCTTGGCGGGCGGGGTTCCTGTCATTATCGAAACCAAGGCGGAGGATCAGTTCAAGCTGACCCCCGAAGCCCTAAAGGCGGCGATCACCCCCAAAACCAAGGCATTGATCCTGCCCTATCCCTGCAACCCCACCGGCGCCATTATGGAAAAAGAAGATCTGGAAAAGATCGCGAAAGTTTTGCGGGGGACCGATATCTTAGTCCTTTCGGATGAGATCTATGCCGAGTTGACCTTCGGCGGCAAGAGCCATGTTTCTATCGCATCCCTGCCCGATATGAAGGAGCGCACCGTGGTGGTCAACGGCTTTTCCAAAGCCTTTTCCATGACCGGCTGGCGGATGGGCTATGCCTGCGGGCCGCAGGAGATCTTGGCGCAGATCACCAAGATCCATCAGTTTGCCATTATGTGCGCCCCCACCACCTCGCAGTATGCCGCCATCGTAGCGATGACCGAATGCGATGAGATCGTGGCGGAGATGGCGGAGGAATATGATATGCGCCGCCGCTTGATCGTGGATGGCTTCAATCGGCTGGGTCTGACCTGCCGCGATCCCAAGGGTGCCTTCTATGCCTTCCCTTGCATCGAAAAGACCGGACTCACCAGCGAAGAATTCTGCCAAAAACTGCTGGAAAGCAAGCACGTAGCGGTGGTCCCCGGCCCTGCCTTCGGCAAGGGCGGCGAAGGATTTGTCCGCGCGTCTTACTGTTACTCTACAGACCATATTAAAGAGGCACTAAAGCGCATCGGCGAATTTTTAGAAGAGTTAAACCGTTGAAATGGGCGATCTTTCCGTTTTTCTTCCCTCGACGTATCGACATACGCCTTCGGTAAGAGAAAACGAAAATCTCATCCCATTTGAACGGTTTGAAAAATTGAAAAAATAAAAGGATAGGGAATGAAATTACATTCTCTATCCTTTTTCTTTTTAGTTCAAAAATCGATCCAATTTATATTTTTTGAAATACTTGATAAAGGGCACGCCCAAGGCAAAGCAGACGATAAATTCGCTTGCGGTGATCTGAGCCATCATGGTCAGCCAAGGAACAATGGCAAAGGAATCCAGCGTTAGGATGGCAAGCATTGTTCCGATGATCAGGCCATTCCAGAGGATCGGCCAGATGGGCGCGACCAGCAGATGGCGGCTCTTATAAGTGAAATAAGCGGCGATCAAGGTTGCCAGCGTACCGAAAAGGACATCCCAAACGGTGGAAAAAAGCAGGTTGGAAAGAAAGCAACCGAGGGTGACACCCCAGATCGCCCAAGGGGAGCAAAAGGGGAGCAGAGTCAAGATCTCGGCAAGGCGAAATTGGATCGGGCCGAAGGCAAACTGCCCGAAGGGCAGCGTTAAGGCAACATAAAGGGCGGCGATCACACCGGCGATCGCCATTCCTTTGATGGAAAATTTTTTCATTATTCAGTTCTCCTTAGTATGATTTAAAGTCCGGATCAGGATCAGTAACGACAGACTAAACGGTTGAAAACGGCGCATCTTCCGCCGAAAAGACCACTTGGCGTATCCAATATACGCGGGCGGGTCTTCTCAGCAAAACCTGCACTCATTTTGAACCGTTTAAAAAATGGTGCAGGGAACAGTATTTAAGAAAGTTTTTCAATACCCTTCTGGATTCTTGCCAGAGTTTCTTCTTTACCCAGCAGATAGGCAAGTTCCACACCGCCGCCAGGGGTAAACTGCTTGCCCGAAAGGGCGGTACGCAGCGGCCAGAGGATCAAGCCGTTTTTCACTTCCAGCTTGGCGATCAGATCGAAAAGCGCGGTATGGATATTCTCTTGAGTCCAGTCGCTGACCGCCTCCAAAGCGGGCAGGATGGCTTTCAAGGACTCCAGCGAATTTTCGGGGTTGGTCTTCATCTTCTTATGGGTATAAAGCGCGATATCATAATCGGGCAGAGTATCGATGAAATCGATCATTTCGGGAATCTCGTTGAGGATCTGGCAACGACCCTGTAGCAGAGCGGCGAGGGAAGCAAAATCCACATCGTCGCGTTTGACTGCTTCTTTAATAAAGGGCATCGCCATCTCCAAAAATTCCTCGGCGGGCATCGCTTTGATATATTCGCCGTTGAGCCAGGCGAGCTTTTCATTATCAAAGATGGCGGGGGATTTGGAGATACCCGCGATATCAAATTCTTGGATCAGTTCATCCAAGGTGAACTTTTCCTGCTCGCTCTTGGGCGCCCAGCCCAAAAGGGCGATATAGTTGATGACGGCGTCCTTGAGGTAGCCCTTTTTGATCAGGTCTTCATAGGAAGCGTCGCCGTTGCGCTTGGAAAGCTTATTATGGGCATCCTTCATCACCGGCGCGCAATGGACGTATTTGGGGATCTCCCAACCGAAGGCTTCATAGAGCAGGTTATATTTGGGGGCAGAGGAAAGGTATTCCTTACCGCGGACCACGTGGGTGATGTTCATCAGATGGTCGTCCACAACGTTGGCAAAGTTATAAGTGGGCAGACCGTCGGTCTTCATCAGGATCTGATCGTCCAGCTCGCTGTTATCGACGGTGATCTCGCCGTAGATCTCGTCCCGGAAGGTGGTGGTACCGCCCTCGGGGATCTTTTGGCGGATGACAAAGGGAACCCCTGCCGCCAACTTTTCTTCGATCTCTTCTTTGGAGAGATTGCGGCAATGGCCGTCATACTTATGGGGGACCTTGGAGATGGAATGGATCAGCTTCAGCTCGTCCAACCGCTCTTTATCGCAGAAGCAATAATAGGCGGCGCCTTTTTCCACCAGCATTTTGGCATAGTCCATATATAAGTTCTGGCGTTCGCTCTGGATATAGGGGCCGTAATCGCCGCCCACATCGGGACCTTCGTCCCAGAACATTCCGGTCTCTTTCATAGTGCGGTAGATGAGATCCACCGCGCCCTCCACATACCGTTCCTGATCGGTATCCTCGATCCGCAGAATGAACTTACCGTTGTTCTGCCGCGCGATGAGGTAGGTATATAAAGCGGTACGCAAATTGCCTACGTGCATATAGCCTGTAGGACTTGGTGCGAATCTAGTTCTTACTTCCATTGAATCTAAAACTCCTATCTATAAAATACATAAATTTCCGTCTAATATAATAATATTTATTTTCATAGTTGTCAAGTTGGATTATTTGTGGTATGATGTTTAAAATGAATTTTTATGTCCTAAGGAGATAATAAAATGGCAGAGCAAACCATTTTCAGCGGAATTCAGCCCAGCGGTATTATTACGCTGGGCAACTATATCGGCGCGGTGCGCAATTGGAGCAAGGTCAGCGAAAAGGGCAAGGGCATCTTTTCGGTGGTGGATCTCCACGCGATTACCGTTCGTCAGGACCCCAAGGAACTGCACGAGCGCATCCTTTCCACCTTGGCGATGATCATCGCCAGCGGCGTGGATCCCCAAAAGAATTTGATCTTTATCCAAAGCCATGTTCCCGAGCATTGCGAACTTTCCTGGATTCTGAATTGCTATACTATGTTCGGCGAGCTTTCGCGGATGACGCAGTTTAAGGATAAATCCAAGCGGTATGCCGATAATATCAACGCAGGTCTTTTCGATTACCCTGTTTTGATGGCGGCGGATATTCTGCTTTATGATACCGATTTAGTGCCGGTGGGTGTGGACCAAAAGCAGCATCTGGAGCTGGCGCGGAATATCGCCAATCGGATGAACGGCATCTTCCCCGATCTCTTCACCGTCCCCGAAGGCTATATTCCCTCGCTGGGCGCGAAGGTGATGAGCCTGACTCAGCCGGATAAGAAGATGAGCAAATCCGATCCCAACCCCAAAAGCTATATCAGCATCATCGATGAGCCCGCCAAGATCTTGAAGAAATGCAAATCGGCGGTCACCGATTCCGAAAACCGCATCGCCTTTGAAGAGGGGCGGTATGGAATGAATAACCTGCTCACCATCTATAGTGCCATGACCGGTAAGACCATCGAGCAGGCGGTCAGCGAATTTGAAGGGCAGGGCTACGGCACCTTTAAGACCGCCGTCGCCGAAGCCATCATCGCTGAGCTGACTCCGCTGCAGGAGGAATACCGCAGATTGATGGCGGATCCCGCCTATCTGCGCGAGGTCTATACCCGCTCCGCCCAAGAGGCAAGAGAGATCGCCTGCAAGACGCTGGCAAGAGTACATGAAAGAATCGGCTTTGTAGCCCGGTAAAAGAGTATGTCTAAATTCGATTATATTATCATAGCCCTTGCCTTTTTCGTGGCGGCAATGCTGAGTTTTCTCTGCTCGCCGCTGGCGCAGAAGGTAGCGGAAAAAATCGGTGCCATCGACGTCCCCAAGGATAGCCGACGGATGCATAAAAAGCCCATCCCCCGCCTCGGGGGTCTGGCGATCTTTTTGGGCTTTTTCATCAGCACCTTGGTCTTTACCTTCGATTTCATCAACCTGCCCATCTACGGAATGTTGATGGGCGCGATGGTGATGGTGGCGTTGGGGATGGCAGACGATGTCTTGGCGTTGCGCGCCTCCCGCAAGTTCGTCGTCCAGATGATCGCGGTGGCATTTCCGGTCGCCTGCGGGGTGCGGATCGAGCGGTTCCCCAATTTCTTTGGGGATACCCCCTATATCGAGCTGCCGCTGATCTGGCAGATCGTGGCCAGCGTCATTTGGTTGCTGGCGATCTTGAACGCGGTTAATATCATCGACGGTCTGGATGGCCTTGCCTGCGGCGTTTCGGGCATTATGACCATCAGCAGTATGGTCATTTTGATCCTGCTGGAAGCTTCTCAAGCGGCGATCATTGCCGCCGCATTGGCGGGCGCCTGCATCGGCTTTTTGCCTTATAATTTCAACCCTGCCAAGATGTTTATGGGGGATACCGGCGCGATGTTTATCGGTTATTCACTGGCCTGCCTTTCCATTTTAGGCTTGTTTAAGGCCTATGCGGTGGTAGCCTTCTTTGTCCCTGTCTTGCTGTATCTGCTGCCCATCTACGACCTGCTCTTTGCGGCGGTGCGGCGGATTTTATCGGGCAAATCCCCTACCCAAGGGGATAAATCCCATCTCCATCACAAATTGATCGCCTTGGGGCTTTCCCAAAAGAAAGCGGTGGCGGTGCTCTATGGCATCGCGGCGCTGTTGGGCCTTTGCGCGGTATTGCTCACCATCGACGATTTTTCCAAAGCCCTGATCATCATCGGAGCCGCTTTTGTATTTATTATGCTGGGCGCCTTTTGGATCTATCGGCGGGAAAAGAAATTGGAAAAAGAAGAAAATGAAGAGTGATTTGAAGCGGATGCGCGCACACGCATCCGCTTTTTCATATATTAGAATAAGAAATTGCGAAAAAAATATTGCAATATGGCGTGTTATTTTATATAATAAAAGTTGTTTTTGAAAGAGGAGGGCCCAGATGATATGTAATTCCATATTGGATGCGATGGGGAATACCCCGATCATCCGCTTGCGTAATCTGCCCGATCCCGATAGCGCAGATATTTTAGTAAAATTTGAAGGCTTGAATGTGGGCGGTTCCATCAAGACCCGCACCGCATATAATATGATCCGCGATGCCGAGGAACGCGGCTTATTGAATAAAGATACCGTCATTGTGGAGCCCACCAGCGGCAACCAAGGCATCGGATTGGCTTTGGTCGGCGCGGTCAAGGGCTATCGGGTCAGGATCATTATGCCCGATTCCGTCAGCGAAGAGCGGCGGAAATTGGTCCGTCAGTATGGCGCAGAAGTGGTTTTGGTGCACGATGCCGGTAATATCGGTGCCTGCATCGAAGAATGTTTGGCGATGGCGCTCAAGATGCAAAGGGAAGAGCCCAACGTCTTCGTTCCCCAGCAGTTTGAAAACCCCGCCAACCCCGCCATCCAGCGCGCCAAAACCGGCAAGGAGATCTTAGAGCAGGTCGATGGCCCCATCCACGGTTTTTGTTCCGGTATCGGTACCGGCGGTACCATTACCGGCATCGGCGAAACTTTGAAAGCCGTCAACCCTGAGATGACCATCTGGGCGGTGGAGCCCGAAAATGCCGCCATCCTTTCGGGCGGCTCCATCGGCACCCATCTGCAGATGGGGATCGGCGATGGGATAATTCCCGCAATATTGAATCAAAATATTTATGATGATGTCTGCATCGTCAAGGATGAAGAAGCATTGCAGACCTCCAAGGATCTGGCATCCAAGGAAGGGATCCTTTGCGGCATCAGCAGCGGCACCAATGTGGCGGCTGCATTGAAGTTGGCTAAAAAGTTGGGGAAAGGGAAGACGGTTGTGACCGTCCTTCCCGATACCGCCGAGCGGTATTTTTCCACCCCGCTTTTTGACTAAGGTGACAAGAGCAATCCGAACCTGCCTCAAAGCGGAATCTTTCGGTGCTTTTCGCCCATTTTTTCTTGATAGGCGACGGCCTATCTGCAAAAAAGATGAACAAAAATCCCTCGAAATCTTCTCGCTTTGAGGTCGAAGATTTTAAAAAGAGCGGATTTTTGTTCAACCAAGGCACAAAACGCAGCCAATGCTTTGTGCATTGGCGAGTATTTTAACAAAGGGTGAGCGGAAATCCGCCTTTTTAAAACAAGGTTCGGATTACTCTTGCCACCTTAAAAATAAAAGGAGATAAAAAGTATGAATTCGAATGTACGTCCTGAATCAATGGCAAGAATTGTCAATAAAGAGCTTGCCGATGCGTTTATTGAAGAGCAGATCGCTGCGGTGCGCGCCCAGGTCGGCGATAAGAAGGTACTGCTCGCCCTTTCCGGCGGTGTGGATTCTTCCGTTGTCGCCGCATTGCTGATCAAAGCGATCGGCAAGCAGTTGATCTGCGTCCACGTCAACCACGGTCTGATGCGCAAGGATGAGTCGGAAAACGTCATCAAGATCTTCGGCGAAGAATTGGATGCCAACCTGATCTATGTGGACGCCACCGACCGTTTCCTGGATCTTTTGAAGGACGTTGCCGAGCCCGAAAAGAAACGTAAGATCATCGGCGCTGAATTCATCAATGTCTTTGCGGATGAAGCTCGCAAGCTGGAAGGAGTCTCCTTCCTGGCGCAGGGTACCATCTATCCCGATATTCTGGAAAGCTTCAAGCAAGCCGAAGGCAAAAAGGCGGTCAAATCCCATCATAACGTGGGCGGTCTGCCCGAAGACCTGCAGTTTGAGCTGGTGGAGCCCATCAAGCTGCTCTTTAAGGACGAAGTCCGCGTGGTCGGCGAAGCCTTGGGCCTGCCCCACGGAATGGTCTATCGTCAGCCCTTCCCCGGCCCCGGTTTGGGTGTGCGCTGCCTGGGTGCCATCACCCGCGACCGCCTCAATGCCCTGCGGGAAGCCGATGCCATCCTGCGGGAAGAGTTTGATATCTGCGGTTTGGCAGAGAAGGTCTGGCAGTATTTCGTGGTCGTTCCCGATATCAAGAGCGTCGGCGTGAAGGACGAAAGCCGTTATGAAGGCTGGCCCGCCATCATCCGCGCTGTCAATACCAAGGACGCCATGACCGCCACCATCGAAGAGATCCCCTATGCGGTCTTGCATAAGATCACCGACCGCATCACCCACGAAGTGGAAGGCATCAACCGCGTTCTTTTGGATCTCACACCTAAGCCGATTGGTACGATCGAGTGGGAATAGTAGTCACTACCCCGAAAACCCTTATTTTACAAGGGTTTTCGGGTTTCTTTTTTTGTCCGGGTACAC
>JAFSHF010000027.1 GCA_017440465.1 Clostridia bacterium | reverse complement strand
GCGAATATAACTGTGGCACCTTCCTTACGGAGGGTGCCGCAATGGGAGGTCTTTTTTCAAAAATCAAATACGGCCCGTCCTTCTTCCAATTTTAATCGCGCTTCAAAGGGTTTGCCCGCCTTGGAGATAAAGCCCGCCAACTTGCGCGACCGCCCCTGCCGCAAGAGTTCTCTTGCCGCACCGATGGGAATGACGCGTTTGCAGATGGTTCCGCTGATGCGGAACTTGCACCCCTCCTTATAGGAAAGGCAACCGTAGCCATACCGCCCCTTGACCACCTTGCCGCCGCATAAGGGGCAGGTGCCGACCTCGTCGCCGTAGAGTCCGGTTTCGGTATCGTTTTCGGGGGCTTGCTCTTTCTTTTGAAAGACCGCCGCGATCTCCTCTTTGGCGATCCCCACGCTATCCTCGATCTTCAGCTCCCCGCGGAACACCTTTTTGAGTGCCTGACCCAGCGCGCTGGTCTTATATTTATCCATCGCGATGCCCATATGCTCCAATTCTTCAATGAGATAGGCCCCGCCGGGCAGAAGATAATAGGTATCCTTCTTGAGGGCAATATATTGGCTCTTGATGGCGTTGCCGATGATACCGGTGCGGGTGGCTTCGGTCCCCAACTCCAAACCTTCAAACATCGCCCGATACTCTTCGCGGTCATCGGCATCCTCCGCCGCGCTCTTCTCTTCGCGGAAAGGATTTTTCAAGTAGTTATTCAGCGTTTCAATGGTATAATGGCGGGGCGGGGAGGTCTCCTTCTCCTTAGGGGCAAAGGCGGTCTCCACCTTATCGCCCACCTCTAAAGGCGGGAGCAGTTTATTTTTCTGCCCGCCATCATCGTATTTGGTCCAGCCCGCCTGCAGGATCATCGTCCCCTTAAGGCGGAATTCTTCTAAATCTCCCACCTTAATGACCATCTCTGCCTTTTCCGCCAAGTAATCCTCGGCGCAAAAGACCGCCACAAAGCGGCGCAGAATGGTCTGGTACACTAATTTTTGCCGCTCGGTCAGATTTTCGGGCTTGGGGATCTTGTAAGTGGGGGTCAACGCCGAGTGGGATTCGATCTTGCTATCGTCGAAGATGGTCTTGCCGTCGCGGAACTTGACCTGATAGCCCACCTTTTGGACCTGCTCCAAGATCTTTTTGATCTTGCCCTTTTCCTGCTCCGCCAAATATTCGGAGTTGGTACGCGGGTAGGTAATATAGCCCGCTTCATAGAGTTCCTGCGTCAGTTTCAAACTCTCTTCCATCGGCATCTTGAACTTTTTACCCAACACATTCTGCAGTTTGGATAGGGAATAGAGTTTGCCCGGCTGCAGGGTGGTCTTTTTCTTTTTCTTATCGGTCACCACCGCTTCGGCGGCGTTGAGTTTTTGAGCATAGTCCTGCGCTTTTTGCAGGCTGTTTTTATCAAATTTTTCCTTGCTGGTCAGCTCGATCGCCTCGCCCTTGGTCTCGGCATTGCTGACCACCGCATAGTAGATCTCGGGGGTAAATTGCTCGATCGCCTTATCCCGATCGTAGATCGCCTTGACGATGGGCACAATGACCCGCCCCACCCGCAAAAGCACACCACTCTTCAAGGTGGCATAGCGGGTCAGATTGACCCCATACAGCCAATCCATATAGGTGCGGGCAAAGCCCTCGTCGGCGAGGTTTTGGTATTCTGATTCCTCTTTCATCGTCGCCAAGGCTTCCGCCACCGTTTCGGGGGTCTGGTCGGGCAGCCAAAGGCGATAAAAGGGTTTCTCCACACCGGTATGCATCACGCAGAGGCGGATGATGATCTCCCCCTCCCGATCGGCATCGCCCGCGTTGACGATCTTTTCCACATCGTTGCGGGCGCAAAGGGTCTTGATCAGTTCAAACTGCCGCTGCACCCCTTCATCCACCTGCTTATCGGCGCCGCGGCGCAGTTGAAAGCGGAACTGCTCGGGGAAGCAAGGCAGGTTTTCCATCGACCAGCGACCCGTCGAAGTGGGTCCGGTATAATCCTCGATATCGCAAAGGGAGAACAAATGCCCAAACGCCCAGGTAACGATATAGCCGTTGCCTTCAAAATAGCCGTTTTTTCGGGCGCAGTTGCCGATGCCCGCCACAATGTTGCGCGCCAGACTCGGTTTTTCGGCAATGATCAAGATCATTTTTTCTTCTCCCCTTTCTCTGAAATTTCAACTTTATTATTATAACATAGATATAACGAAAAAGCAACGGAACGACCCGACTTGAATTTTAAAAGAAAATATGATAAACTTAAACTATCTTTTGAGAAAGGAAGGAATTGCCAATGTCGCAATGGACCAAAAAAGCCATTATGGAATGTTTCAGCCGCCAGATCGAGACGATTCCGTTGGACCGCATCACGGTCAAGGGAATTGTCGCCGATTGCGGGGTGACGCGCAATACCTTTTATTATCATTTTGAAGATGTCTTTGCCCTTGCCAAAGAAGTATTGCGGGAGCGGCTGGAGCAGATCACTGACCCTGCCCTCTCCGGCGGCGATTGGGAAAACTATCTTTTACTGCTGGCGCGGCAGGTCACCCAAAACCGCCGCACCATCCGCAACCTCTTCCATTCCACCAAAAGTCAGGAAATCAAAGTTTTTATGGAAGAGATCTTGACCGAAGCGATGGGTTATCTTTTTGATTATTTGGCGGCGGGCAAGCAGGTGAATGAGCAGGACCGCAAGCTGATCATCAATTTCCATCGCCACGCCATCACCGGCTTTACTGCCGAATGGTTTGAGCACCATTCCGACGAAGACCCCGCCCCGCTCATCAACCGCCTTTCCAAGCTGCTGCAGGGCAGTATGCGGCAGGCGATCGAGGATGCATAATATTTTTGGGCAAAATTCCATTGGTGTGCAATTTTTGCACACCAAAATTTTTTTGCCCATAGTATTGTAACTTCTTTTAGGTTAGAATATAATTGAAATAATATTAAGAAAGGAGCATAGCGATGAAACAAACGCGTTTTCACGGTCAATTTTTCACCATCCCGAATATCTTGAGCTATTTTCGCTTTTTGCTGATCCCTGTGTTCCTATGGTTATATTGCTTTAAGCACAGCTACATTGCCGCCGCATTGGTTATGGCAATCTCCGGCGCCACCGATGTGGTGGACGGTTGGATCGCGCGGCATTTCCATCTGGTGACCGATTGGGGCAAGATCATCGATCCCTTTGCCGATAAGCTGACCCAAATCGCCATCGCCTTCTGCCTGGCTTGGCGATATCCCTTGGTTTGGGTGCTGATGGGCCTTTTGATCTGCAAGGAATTTTATATGGGCTTGATCGGGCTGATCTTTATCAAAAAGACCACCCATGTGGAGGGCGCGGTATGGTATGGCAAGGCCGCCACCGTGGCGTTCTTCTTTGTCGCCCTGATCCTCTTGATTCTTCCCGATCTTCCCGCCGCCGCGGTGATCGCTCTGGTGCTGGCGGAATGTGGGATGCTGCTTTTATCGATGGTGCTTTATACCCTTCGCTACCTGCGGCTCTTTAAAGAATATCAAGCGCAAGAAATCAAATAAAGCAGCGGGGAATTTCGGTTCACGCTGCTTTTAATATTGGAGGAAATAAAATGGAATTCACCCCCGAAAAACGAAAGAAGATCGCCCTTTGGGTGATCGGTGTCGCCACTGCCTGCATTCTGATCTTTTTGGCGGTGCAAAATATTCACATTCTGGCGGGCGCAGTAAATTGGTTGCTGACCTTGGTGCAGCCGCTGCTGATCGGCGTTGCCATTGCCTTGATCTTAAATGTACCGATGCAGTTTATGGAACGGTTTTTCTGGCCCAAGGCAAAAAAGAAAGGGCTCATCAAGCTCCGCCGCCCCTGCGCCTTTTTCCTTTCTCTGCTCTTGATCTTCGGAATTATATTCGGGCTGATCCGCTTGGTGATTCCCGAACTGCTGAGTGCCTTTAAGGTCATTATCGAGAGTTCTCTGGGCTTTTTGCAGCAATTTAGCGGAATGAGCGAAGCGGATATCGCCGCCCTGCCGATGGGCAATCTGCTGCTCCGCGCCGATTGGGATTCCCTGCTGCAGACCCTGCAGGATTGGCTGAAAAATCAGGGCGGCACCATTATGAATACCGCCTTTGGTACCATCAGCTCGGTGGTGGGCGGCATCTTCGATTTCTTTATCGCCATCGTCTTTGCCACCTATCTGCTCTTCGGTAAAGATAAATTAAAACGCCAAGGCAAGCGGATCATCCGCGCCTGGCTGCCCCAAAACTTCGGGCAATGGTTCATCCATGCAACGAAGGTCTTAAGCGAGAACTTCCATAATTTCATTACCGGTCAATCGCTGGAAGCGGTGATTTTGGGTCTGCTCTGCCTGATCGGGATGCTGCTTTTCCGGATCCCCTTCGCCCCGATGGTCAGCGCCTTGGTGGGTGTCACCGCACTGATCCCGGTAGTGGGCGCCTTCATCGGCGGCATCAGCGGTGCTTTTATCATCCTCACCGCCGATCCCTTGAAGGCTCTGATCTTTATTGTTTTCTTGGTGATTTTGCAACAGCTGGAGGGCAACCTCATCTATCCCAGAGTAATGGGGCAACGCGTCAACCTCCCCGGAATGTGGATCTTGGCATCGGTCACCCTGGGCGGCGGCATCGCCGGACCGGTCGGTATGCTTTTGAGCGTCCCGCTCGCCTCCACCGCCTATATCTTATTTAAAGAAGCCACCTTCAAACGAGAAAAAAAGCAACTCCAAAAACAAGCATAAAAAATGCGGAAGCTTAAAGCTTCCGCATTTTTATTTAAAAACTATGCAGCAGGGATTGATCTTCAAATTCCTGCAGCTTCTTTTCCTTGGCGCGATTGACCATCAGTACCTTCGTCCAAGAAGCGATGATAAAAAAGAGCCCCCAGATCAAGCAAAGAACCAACGCCAGCGGTGCATTATCAAATACCAAGACGCAGACCAGCGCGATCGCCGCCAACACCAAAACACCGATCAAAAGAAAGGTTCCTGCCTGTTTAAACGCCTTGCCGTTGTATTCCTTGATAATGGCTTTGCGCTCCGCATGATATTTTTGCAGTTGTTCATCCGTCATTTTCTATCACCTCATGAACATTATAAGGCAATTTTTTAAAAAATTCAATCCTTATGCCAACAGTTTATTCTTATACCCCAAATCATTTGGTTGCTTCCACAATTCATTTGTGTTTGCCCTACCAAATCATTTGGTAGGAACTATGGAGGGACGACCCCGCCCCTCCAAGATATACCCCAAATCATTTGGGGTGTATTCTTCCAATTCATCTGCGTGACATACAAATGATTTGTATGTTTGCGTACCAATTCATTTGGTACGACTTTTGAAAGGGCAATGGTACCCCAAATGAATTGGGGTGTATTCTTCCAATTCGTCTGCGGGACATACCAATCATTTGTATGTTTGTGTACCAATTCATTTGGTACGACTTTTGAAAGGGCAATGGTACCCCAAATGAATTGGGGTGTATTCTTCCAATTCGTCTGCGGGACATACAAATGATTTGTATGTTTGCGTACCAATTCATTTGGTAGAGGCCATGGCGGGACGGGAAACCCGTCCCCTACAAACAATCTGTACCCCAAATGATTTGGGTGCCATTGCCCTATTTTATATAGATTTTTCCTGTTTTCCTAAAACCGTTCAAATTGGGATTTTGATTTCTTCGGGCTCTTCCCTAAAACCGTTCAAATCGAATGCAGATCGGTTTGGGGCGATCCCGAAGGCGTATATCGATACGTCGAGCGGTCGCACCGAATCGAAGACATAAAAAAGAACCTGCCTTGGCAGGTTCTTTCCTTATTATTGTCGGTCTGCGTCGATTTCAACGGTTTACCTTACGGATGTTAAATAGAGAGTCCAACAAACTATATAGTGGTTTGTACCACCGCATAATATTCCATATGCTGATCCCCGCGATGCCCAGCTCTTGGACCAAATTCAACTTTGCCTGATAGCTGCGGGCGTCTTCAAACCAGACCTCGTGCTCTTGGCGGCGGGCATCATAATAGCGAAACCAAGGGGACTGGGCGGTTTCATCGTAATGAATGTTGGCACCGTATTTGCGGGCGATGGCGACCGCCTCATAATTGCCGATGGAGCGGGCGGGGAAATTACGGTCGAAGGGGATCTTCCAATCGTAACCGTAGTTGGGGACGCCCATCAGCAGTTTTTCGGGCGGGATCTCCTGCAGGGCATACTCCATCACCCGCCGCACATTGGGCAAGGGTGCCACCGCCATCGGCGGTCCGAAGGCATAGCCCCATTCATAGGTCATAATCAAGGGGCGGTCCGCCGCTCTGCCCATCCCCTCATAATCGTGGGCTTCATACAACAGCCCCCGCTGGTCGCGGGAGGTTTTGGGTGCCAATGCCACAAAGATCGGAGCCGGCGCCAACTGCTCTTTGAGGAAAGATACCAGATCGGTATAATTCTGCCGCAGTTCGCCGGGGATATATTCCATATCCACATCCACGCCGTAGTAGCCCTTTTCCATCATTACCTTTTTTCAGTTGCGCCGCTAAATTGGCGCGTGCTTCTTCGCTTTCCAGCAGGCTGACACTGCGCCGGCTATTGAACCCGCCCGATTCATCCACCGTGGTCAATACCAGCAGAGGTGCCACTCCTGCCGCTTTTGCCTCCCGAATCAACGGTTCATCGGGCAGCGGCGGCGGGACCAGATCCCCCTCATCGGTAATACCGTAGCTGAAAATCGAAAGATAGGTCAGATAGGGCAGGGTCTTTTTCAACACCTCCCGATCGATAAAGGGATACGCATAGCCATTGACCTCCAATGTCCCGCTCTTTTCCTGCGGGGAGGGCACGATCAGGCTATCGCCGATCACCAGATATTTATGGGGGTCGATGCCGTTGGCCTCCACCAACTGCTCCACCGAAACGCCATAGGCTTTGCCGATCTTATAAAGGCTATCCCCCGGTTGGATGGTTACCACTTTCATTTTTGATCCGCTCCTTTCATTGATATATATGAAAGAATTTTCCGTTTTATTTATTTACAATTTCTTTTGGATATGCTACTATTTAGATATTAATGATTGAAAGGACGTTTACTCGTGTCGTTTTTATATTTTTTAGAAGATCTCCGCCATCCGATCTTGGATTTTTTCTTCTCGACCATCACCCATTTGGGGGAAGAGACGATCTTTATGGCGCTGGGGATGCTCTTCCTTTGGTGCATTAATAAATACGAGGGCTATTATCTTTTGACCGTCGGCTTTTTGGGAACCCAGATCAACCAGCTTTTGAAGGCGATCTTCCGCGTTCCCCGCCCTTGGGTGAAGGACCCGAATTTCACCGTTGTGGACGGTGCGCAGGCGGAAGCCACCGGCTATTCCTTCCCCAGCGGTCATACCCAAAGTTCGGTAGGCAGTTTCGGCTCCATCGCCCGCTGGACCAAGCGGCGCTGGCTCTTGATCCTTTCCATTGCCGCCTGCGTTCTGGTTCCTTTCTCCAGAATGTATTTAGGCGTGCATACCCCGCTGGATGTGGGGGTCTCGGTCGGGATCTCCCTCCTGCTGATCTTCGGGCTCTATCCGCTGGTGCATAAAGCGGCGCAAAAACCCAACCATATGCGGATCCTGCTTCTTTGCATTTTGGTCTGGTCGATCGCCCAACTGCTCTTTATGAAGTTTTATCCCTTCCCCGCCGATGCCGACGCCGCCAATCTCTACAGCGGCTTGAAAAACGCCTATAAGATGCTGGGCGCGTTGGCAGGCTTTGTGGTCGCTTATGAATTGGATCTGCGGTTCATTCGCTACGAGACCAAGGCTTGCTTTTGGGCGCAGGTATTGAAATGGGTCTTAGGCTTAGGGCTTTCCTTAGGGCTCAAGGAGCTTGCCTATGTTGCTTTAGGCTGGATGAGCGACGAACTGCTGATGCGCGCCATCGCCTATTTCCTGCTGGTCCTTTTTGCGGGAGCGGTATGGCCCTTGACCTTTAAATACTTCCAAAAATTAGGTAAAAAATAACTAAATGCGAGGAATGGATATTCCTCGCATTTTTATTATAACGCATATTTTTTTGCATATTTTTCCCATTGTTCTTTGAAGTGGGCATCGCCTTTTAGGCGGATCGTCATTTCGTGTTGGTTCATATTATTCTGCGCCGCATCCATCACGCAGACGGCAATATTGGAGCAATGGTCGGCGGTGCGCTCTAAATTGGTAAGCAGATCCGCCCAGACAAAGCCGGCTTCAATGGTACACTCGCCGCTCTTCAGCCGAACGATATGCCGATTGCGCAGATGGGATTTCAATCCATCGATCACCTGCTCCAGCGGTTCCACTTTCGGTGCTGTGACCAGATCATTGTTCAAATAAGCTTCGGTCGCCAGCGCGCAGATCTCTTCCACTGCGGCGCAAAGGGTCTGCAATTCCTTTCGGGCGGCGGGGGTGAAAACGATCTTTTTCTCCTGCAGTTCTTCCGCCGATTCCAAAAGATTGACACTATGGTCGGAGATGCGCTCAAAATCCCCGATCAATTTCAGCAGTTTAGAGACGGTCGTGCTGTCGCTGTCGCTCATCCGATTGCCGCTGAGTTTGACCAGATAGGTGCCCAAAATATCTTCATAATGGTCTGCTTTGCTTTCCAATTTGCGGATCTCTTCCGCATCGGTTTTATCATAAGCATCCAGCATTGCAATACTCTTTCGGATGGACTTCATCGCAATCTGCGCCATCTCATAAACCAGCTGATTGCATCGCTCCAACGCGATGGGCGGAGCGGCAAGCAGACGTTCGTCCAGCTCGGTGACGGTCTCTTCCCCTGCGGGGACAAGGAGATTGGCGATTTTTTCCAGCACTCCCGAAGCAGGGAGCAATACGACCACGCAAAATACATTAAAGATGGAATGGCAGACGGCAATGCCAAAGACGGACGCGCCTTGATCAAAGAGCGGCGGCTCAAAAACGCTGTTCACAACGCCAAACACCAATAAACCCAGCACCGTTCCGATGATATTAAAGGTAAGATGCACCACCGCGGCGCGGCGGGCATTTTTATTGGTGCCCACCGAAGAGATCATCGCGGTGATGCAGGTGCCGATATTCTGCCCCATAATGATGGGAATAGCGGCGGCATAGGAGACCTGACCGGTCCCCGCCAATGCCTGCAAGATCCCCACCGAAGCGGAGCTGGATTGGATGATCGCTGTCAACACCGCGCCCGCCAGAACCCCTAAAATGGGGTTCTTAAAGAGCAGAAACAGCGCGCGAAATTCTTCCACCTCCGCCAAGCCCTTCACAGCATCGGACATCGCATCCATCCCAAACATCAGCGTGGCAAAGCCCAATAAAATACTGCCGGTATCCTTTTGCTTGCCGGTTTTGCCCATCATATAAAGAATGATCCCGATCAATGCCAAGAGCGGGGTAAAGGAAGTAGGTTTGAGCAGTTGGATAAATAAATTGTCGCCCGAAATGCCCGAAAGGCTCAAGATCCATGCGGTAACGGTGGTTCCGATATTCGCGCCCATAATAATGGGGATGGCCTGCCGCAAGGTCATCAGCCCCGAATTGACAAAGCCCACCACCATCACCGTGGTCGCCGAGGAACTTTGGATCACCGCGGTGACACCCAGCCCGGTCAGCAAGCCGATCAAGGCATTGCTTGTCAGCCGACTCAAGATGTTCCTAAGCCCGCTTCCTGCACGGCGCTCCAAGGAATCGCCCATAATGCTCATTCCAAACAAAAACAGACTCAGCCCGCCAACCAAGGATAAGATATCAAAAAGATCCATTCGATCACCTCATTTATCTACATTATCTCCACTCGGCAATAAAATAACCTACGAACCATAAAAAAAGAGACATCTTCTTTACGAAGCGTCTCCTTTAATAGTATATTTTAGGTGAAGTTTCAAACCGCAGGTTTGAAGTGAAGTTGTACTGCGTACAGTGAAGTTGTGCTTTGCCCAGTGAAGTTTGCCCCGTCTCTTCGCCGATAGGTGAAACTTCACTCGTTTACG
This sequence comes from Clostridia bacterium, assembly GCA_017440465.1. Taxonomy (GTDB): domain Bacteria; phylum Bacillota; class Clostridia; order Oscillospirales; family QAKW01; genus QAKW01. The sequence continues at coordinate 30,430 of JAFSHF010000027.1, read as the reverse complement.
AATTTCACTCACAAGGTGAACTTCACTTGCCCGCAAGGGCAAACTTCGTTTCGGCACAGCCCGATGTATTACTCGGAATACCGCCTTTCGTAGCTGTGCCGAAATATATTATTTCAAATATTCATCGATGGCTTTGGCGGCTTGCTTGCCTGCGCCCATAGCCAAAATGACGGTAGCGGCACCGGTGACGGCATCGCCGCCCGCATAGACCCCCTCGCGGGAGGTCTTGCCCGACTCTTCTTCGGTGACGATGCAGCCCCACTTATTGGTTTCCAAACCGGGGGTGGTGGAACGGATCAAGGGGTTGGGGGACGTGCCGATCGCCATAATGACCACATCGGTATCGAGGCGATGCTCACTGCCTTCTTTGACCATCGGGCGGCGGCGACCGCTTTCATCCGGTGCGCCCAATTCCATCTCCAGGCAGGTCATCCCCACCACATTCTGATGCTCATCCCCCAAGATCTCGGTGGGATTGGTCAATGTCTTAAAGATGATCCCCTCTTCGATGGCGTGGTGGATCTCTTCGGCGCGGGCAGGGATCTCCTCCATCGACCGGCGATAGACGATATAAACCTCCTCCGCACCCAGCCGCTTGGCGCAGCGGGCGGCATCCATTGCCACGTTTCCGCCGCCGACGACGGCAACCTTTTTGCCCCGCTGAATGGGGGTCTCGCTATCGGGCAGATACGCCTTCATTAAATTGACGCGGGTGAGATATTCATTGGCGGAGAAGACGCCCTTAAGGTTTTCCCCGGGGATGCCCATAAACCGCGGCAACCCTGCGCCGCTGCCGATAAAGATCCCTTCAAAGCCCATAGCAAAGAGATCGTCGACCGAAAGGACGCGCCCGATCACCATATTGGTCTCCACCTTGACGCCCATCGCCTTTAAGCCTTCGATTTCCTTGGCAACGATGGCTTTGGGGAGGCGGAATTCGGGAATTCCGTAGACCAGAACACCGCCGGCAACGTGCAATGCTTCAAAAACCGTCACTTCATAGCCCTTACGCGCCAGATCCCCCGCGCAGGTCAGCCCTGCAGGGCCGCTGCCGATGATGGCGATCTTTTTGCCGTTGGATTCGGGCTTAACCGGCGGTTCTTTGACATTCGCCATATGCCAATCGGCGACAAACCGTTCCAGACGACCGATCGCCACCGGCTCGCCCTTAATGCCCCGCACACACTTCCCTTCGCATTGGGTCTCCTGAGGGCAGACCCGCCCGCAAACGGCGGGTAATGCGCTTTGGGCGCTGATGATCTGATACGCACCCTCAAAATCCCGCTGCTGCACCTTTTGGATGAAGGCGGGAATATCGATCTGCACCGGGCAACCGCCCACGCAAGGCTGATGCTTGCATTGCAGGCAACGGTTGGCTTCCGCCACCGCCTGCTCTTCGGTATACCCCAGCGCGACCTCTTCAAAATTCTTATTGCGGATCTCCGGTGCAAGCTGAGGCATCGGTTGCTTTTCCAATCGCATATCTGCCATTATTCCTGCACCTCTTTCTTGAATAGATTGCAGCGTTCCTGCTCATAGGCGTGGTAGGTTCTGCCCCGCTCCATCGCCAGATCGAAATCTACCAGATGCCCATCAAATTCGGGGCCGTCCACGCAGGCAAACTTCGTCTCGCCGCCGACCGAGATGCGGCAACCGCCGCACATTCCCGTCCCGTCGATCATGACAGGGTTCATACTGACCACCGTCTTGACATTATATTCCTTGGTCAGCAAGGAAACAAACTTCATCATCACCAACGGTCCGATGGCGATGACCTCATCATATGTATTCTTCTCTAAAAGGTCCTTCAATGCTTCGGTCACCAAGCCTTTTTCGCCGGCAGAGCCGTCGTCGGTCATCAGGCGATATTCCTTGCTGGCGGCGCGGAATTCTTCTTCTAAGATCACCAGATCTTTATTACGGAAGCCGGCAACGGTATCAACGATCGTCCCTTTTGCCGCCAGCGCCTGCGCCACCGGCAACGCGATGGCGCAACCGACCCCGCCGCCGACAACGGCGACGCGCTTGAGCCCTTCGGTTTCGGTCGGTTTTCCCAACGGGCCGACAAAATCGTGGAGGCAGTCCCCTTCCTGCAGGCGATCCAACCGCATCGTCGTCGCGCCGACGATCTGATAGATAATGGTGACCGTTCCCGCCTCGCGGTCATAGCCTGCGATGGTCAAGGGGATCCGTTCGCCCCGCTCATCCACCCGCAGGATAATAAACTGCCCTGCCTGCGCCTTTTGGGCGACCAAGGGGGCTTTGATGACCATACGAGAGACGGTGGGATTCAACGCCTCTTTTTTAACAATCTCAAACATTATTTCATCTCCTGAATAAAAAAGAGCGAAGAAAACCTTCGCCCCTTTAAATTATCTATAAGTTATAATCAACTCACAGCCGCTATAAACATAGCTTTGCGTTAGGTTATTGGCATCGGTCGTTGTACTCTGAGAATCGACAGTGCTTCCCATGGTGACATAAAATCGCTTCGATCCGCTGGGGGAAACACCCAAAAGCGAGCGGAAGGTGTTATTGGCGACCAAGGGGCTTTCAAAATCCCGATAGATCTCGGGATATTTTACGCTGAACATCTCCGAAACGATTTCTGCATCATCCACCGTATATTCCCGCTTGACCATATCCTTCCCTTCGCCCAGACCCGAAACGGTGACGAACACAGGGATCTTTTCTACCTTTTCTTTGCCGAAAACATTCCAGCAAATGAGGGTGGTGGCGGTGATGGCAACGATCAAAAAGAGAACGGTGGTCAACGCCCAATGCTTGGCGATCCAGCGCAGGGTTCTAAGAAATGCGTTCATTATTTACCCTCGGTGGCTGCCTTTTTGGCGGCAATCTCTGCATTGGTGGCCTGCAACAAGACTTCCGAAACATTGCCGCCGGTCAGCGCCTTGCGGAAGGCATCGATGGTGGAATCCATTGCATACGCATTGGCACGCATCGGGCGGTCGCCTGCGGTGGCCTTGGAGAGCAGTTTGCCATAAGATTCCTCCAACGTAGAGGAGGCATTATTCTCGTAGAATCCGTCCAGACCGCAGATAGAACCTTCGCCCATCATACTGAAGATCAGATCGGGATTGAAAACATATTCTTCGTCCATCAACTCGATCACGCCGTCACTGCAACGCGCATTACTGTCGTTGAAATACTCGGCAGAAAGATACAGACCAAAGTTCATATCGCCCAAAACAGCGCCTTTTTCTCTCTTACCGGTGGGGGTGCAGGGGAATGCGACCGCCTTCACCTGATCGGCATCGATAGCGGGAACCAGATCGGAAGAAGGAGCAACGATCATTGCCGCCTTTCCGTCAACAAACGCCTGCTTTGCATCGGCATAAGAAACATTATAGCAATTCTTGGTGAAGGCACCGGCATTCTCCAAAGTCTTGATGCTATTGACCGCACGCTCCCAGCTGGACATCAAACCAAAGGTGGGCTGATAGCTATGCTCGGCGGTACCGCCTTCGGAAAGGATCATCTCATCCACCATATATTCCAAGCCTTCATCGGCAAAGCCGGCGGCGATGGGGGTGATCTTCTTTTCGTTCAGCTTGGCAATAGCATCCAGCAAGGAAGCCCAATCGGTGGGCTCGGCGATCTCATTGGCTTTAAAGATCTCGCTGTTGATAAAGAGACCCTGATATGTACCTACCAAAGGCATCATATAGTTGATCAGATTATCTTCGGCAGAAATATTCAAAACACCGACGGGAGCCCCTTCGTTAAAGCCGCCATACTTGACGCGGATCTCATCGTGGCTGATGATGCTCTCTTTCTCCACCATCTTATCGATCATTTCTCCGCGGGGGGCATAGAACATCGAGATCTCGCCGTTCTCTACCCGCTTCATAAACTTTTTCATTGCCTTCTCTTCGGTGGGGACAGCGGTAAAGCTGATCTTGGTATTGGCAAAGGTGGCGTAATCTTCCTGCCAATAGCGCATACATTCTTTCCAGGTCTCTGCATCATCGCCGCTGAGGAACTCTGCGGGGATGCCGATGGTCATAGTCAGGGTGACTTCATCATCGGATTTGGCTTCGGAACAACCGGAAACCATCACCATAGAAAGAACCAAAATAATCAACATACAAATCAATTTAATTGTATTTTTCATTCGGGGAAACCTCCGCTATATTATATCACTTAGTATAATAACACATTAAGATGATAAAATAAAGAGGTTTTTATAAATTATTTTTCAAAAGATCCGATTTTTTGTATAAAGTTCCCCCACCATTCCGCCAGAGCGAACCTTAATTTATAAGAAAAATTTCCTTTTTGCAAAAATTCCACCCGCTCCTTGCCCAATACCGCCGCCATTTCGTCTGCCGCCGTGTCCTCCGCCACCGCAGGGGCGATGCAAAGGGCAGGATAGAGCACACACCAGAAATTTTTTCCTTCCGCTTCTCCGATGCGGATGCTCACCGCCTGATAAGTCCCTGCAGGAAAAGAAAGAGCACCGTATTGCTTGGTGGGGAAAAAGCGTTCCCCGATCTCCACCGCAACCGCGGCATCACTGCCCTCCTGCCGCAGCAGCTGCTCTGCCGTTTGCTGCAGTTGCTCCTGATGTCGGGTAGCCTTTTCCAAGGCCGCTTGGCGATCCTTGCAATCGGCAAACAACTGCTTCATCAGATCGAACATTCCGTCCCGCACCTTGCATTTGATCTGCTGATCTTCCGCGCTGTCGGAGGCTCCGACCACATGAAAGCGCAACACACTCTGCTCCACCGCCGCCGCATCGGTTGCGCCCGCGATCAAAAGATAAACCCCCGCACCCAGCAGTACCAGCGCAGGAACGATGATAAAAAACCATTTTTGCTTCATAATAAAAATCCTCCGTGCCTTCATCATCGACACGGAGGATTATTTTTATTCAACCTAATTACTTAGTGCCAAAAATGCGGTCGCCGGCATCGCCCAGACCGGGGATGATATAGCCGTTCTCGTTCAAGCATTCATCCACATGGGCGCAATAGATATCCACATCGGGATGCGCCTCAGTCAATGCCTTGACCCCTTCGGGCGCGGCGATCAGGCACATAAACTTGATCTTCTTGCCGCCCAACTGCTTGATCTGGTTGATGGCGTCGATAGCAGAACCGCCGGTGGCGAGCATGGGATCGACGACGATCGCCAAGCGTTTGCCGATATTGGCGGGCAGCTTACAATAATAAGGATGGGGCTCTAAAGTCTCTTCGTCGCGATACATCCCGATATGGCCGACGCGGGCGGAAGGGACTAAATTCAACACACCATTGACCATCCCCAGACCGGCACGCAGGATGGGAATGACCGCCAATTTGACACCGGCGATGACATTGGTCTTGGTCTTGGCCATCGGGGTGGTGATCTCCACCTCTTCCAACGGAAGATCCCGCATCGATTCATAACACATCAGCATGGTGATCTCCTCCACCAAGGCGCGGAATTGATTACTGCTGGTGGAAACATCCCGCAAAATGGAGATTTTATGCTGGATCAAAGGATGATCAAAAACGACAACGTTGGCCATAATTTTATACCTTCTTTTTTTATATTTTATTAATCTTATCGTATCATTCCTACGCTTTTTTGTCAAGGGATAATTCCTGCAAAAAATGTCAAAAAAGGGGTTTACAAACCCTTTCAAATCGGATATACTTTTAAATAGTGTAAAAGGTGGCAAGAGTCATCCAAACCTTGTTTTAAAAAGGCGGATTCTTGCTCACTCTTCGTTAAAATACTCGCCAATGCAGAAAGCATTAGCTGCGTTTTATGCCTTGATTGACCAAAAATGAAAACGAAGGCGGCTCTGCCGCTGCGGTGCTTTGCGCCGCAAAAGAACTCAAAGAGTTCTTCTTCGTTTAAATTTCACCGTTTGTGCAATACGCAACGCGTATTGCTGCCGCATATTGCGGCTTGGCGGTTGAACAACCGCCACAAAAGAGGTCAAATCCGCTCTTTTTAAAATCTTCGACCTCAAAGCGAGGAGATTTCGAGGGATTTTTGCTCTATCTTTTATGCAGATCGGCTGCCGCCGATCAAATAAAAATAAGGAAAAAGCACCGAAATATGCCGCTTTGAGGCAGGTTCGGATGACTCTTGCCACCTTAAGTTCTTTAATCCGATGCGAGACATCGGCAAGAACCCCATAGCAAACATCTGAAAGGTCTTGCCGAAACTGACGCGCAGGACCTATTTTTATGCCAAGAGGAGAGAGTTCCCCATGCCCGAAAAATTCCGTTCCCGCATTATGGAAGAAGCCGATGTGCGCCGTGCGCTGGCAAGAATAGCGCACGAAATTATCGAGCGTAACGGCAAAGAGCAGGAGCTCTGCCTTTTGGGGGTGGAACGCCGCGGCGCGCCGCTGGCGGCATTGATCGCCGCCAATATTGAGGCCTTTTCCGATCTCAAGGTCCATTTAGGGACGGTGGACATCACCTATTTTCGCGACGATATTGAAGTCAAGCCCCACACTCCCTGCCTTCCGAATTATTCGGTGGAAGGAAAAACGGTGGTGCTGGTCGATGATGTCATCTATACCGGCCGCACCGCCCGCGCCGCCTTGGAGGCGGTGCTCGCCATGGGCAGGCCCTCCCGCATCCAGCTGGCGGTACTGATCGACCGCGGCCATCGGGAATTGCCGATCCGCGGGGATTATATCGGCAAAAACGTCCCCACCGCCCGCAGCGAACTGATCAAAGTTCATATCCCACCTTACGATGAAAACGTAAATGTGGAATTATATGAAAATTAAAAATATGGAGGAAAAACTATGAAACTCGTTTTTTAACCCCACGAGAAACCCTCGTTTGGCGCAAACATCGTTTTCGCCATCCAACAGTTGCTGGCGATCATGGCGGCTACCTTGGTAGTACCTGTCATCATCAATAGCTCCACCGGCTCAAATATGAGCCCTGCCGCCGCCCTCTTCGGCGCCGGTATCGGTACCTTTGTTTACCTGCTGTTCACCAAGTTCCGCAGCCCTGTTTTCCTGGGCAGTTCCTTCGCCTTCATCGGTTCGATGTGTGCCGCTTTCGCAGGCGGCGTTTCCATGAGCCTGGGCTTTGTCGGTATGATCCTTGGCGCGATCTTTGCCGGTCTGGTCTATGTGGTCATCGCTGTGATCGTCAAGTTCGCCGGCGTCAACTGGATCAATAAGTTGATGCCCGCCGCCGTTATCGGACCCACCGTTGCCATCATCGGTCTTTCTTTGGCAGGCAACGCCATCGGCGATCTGCAGAAAGCCCCCGCCGGCGGTCATACTCTGATCGCGGTCCTTTGCGGTCTGGTTACCCTGTTTGTCACCATTATTGCTTCCACCTTCGGCAAGAAGATGGCGAAGATGATCCCCTTCATCATCGGTATTCTCGCCGGTTATGCGGTCGGTTCCATCTTCACCGTCATCGGTAATCTTGCAGGCATCGATGCCCTGAAGGTCATCGACTATTCCGCGCTGGCTGCTTTGGTGGATGGCGGCATCACCCTCAATACCTTTGTTCAGTTCCCCGATTTCACCTTCCTTACTGCTATTAAGGGCATTGGCGAGATCAACGCTTCTTATGTGGCAACCATCGCTGTTGCTTATATCCCTGTTGCTTTCGTTGTCTTTGCCGAGCATATTGCCGACCATAAGAACATCTCTTCCATCATCGAAAAGGATCTGCTGGAAGATCCCGGCCTGCATCGCACCCTGCTGGGCGACGGTGTCGGCTCCATGGCAGGTGCCTTCTTCGGCGGCTGCCCCAACACCACCTACGGTGAGTCGGTCGCTTGCGTCGCTATCAGCGGTAACGCTTCCGTCAGCACCATCTTTACCACCGCAGTTTTGGCCATTCTGATTTCCTTCCTCTCCCCCTTCGTTGCCTTTGTCAACACCATTCCTTCCTGCGTCATGGGCGGCGTTTGCGTGGCTCTTTACGGCTTCATCGCCGTTTCCGGCTTGAAGATGGTCCAGAAGGTGGATCTGGAGCAGAATAAGAACCTGTTCGTAGTCTCCACCATCCTGATCTGCGGTATCGGCGGTCTGACCTTGACCTTCGGTAAGGTTACTTTGACCTCCATCGCCTGCGCCTTGATCCTGGGTATCATCGTCAACTTGATCTTAGGCAAGAAAGCAGACGAATAATTCAACATTATCCGTTAAAAAGCAGCGTTCGCTTGAACGCTGCTTTTTTATTTGACAATTTCACCCAATCTGCTTATAATAAAGGAAAATAAACCTTAAAGGTGTGATTTTAACTATGTCTATTATATTAGGAGTCGATGTGGGCGGATCCACCACCAAGATCGTTGCTTTCGATCAAGGGGTGGTGGGGATGCTGCAGGTGCGGGCAGGCGATCAGCTGACCTCGCTTTACGGTGCCATCGGCAATCTTTTGCATCAACATAACCTCTCCCTTTCTCAGGTGGAAAAGATCGTCCTGACCGGCGTAGGCGCATCGCTGATCGATGAAGATATCTACGGGATCCCCACGGTGAAGGTCAACGAATTTGCCGCCATCGGCAAAGGCGGCTTATTACTCGCTGAAGAGACGGAAGCGTTGGTGGTCAGTATGGGGACCGGTACCGCCTTTGTCTACGCCAAGGGTGATCAGATCGAGCACATCGGCGGCAGCGGTGTCGGCGGCGGAACGCTGATCGGGCTGGCCTCTAAGCTGGTGGGCGAAAGCGATTTTGAAGCCATCCTTGCGCTGGCAGAGCAGGGAGATCTTTCCCATGTGGACCTTTCGGTGCAGGATATCAGCAACGAAGAGATCTCCACCCTGCCCAAAAACGTCACCGCCTCCAATTTCGGCCGCATCCAAAGCACCGCCACCAAGGGGGATCTGGCTTTAGGGCTGATCAATACCATCTTCCAGACCGCCGGTGTCATGGCGGCATTCACCGCCAAAGCCCGCGGCTTTAAAAAGGTGATTGTGACCGGTTCGGTCACCGCCATCCCCTATGCAAGGGAAGTCTTCGACGGTGTCTCGGCGTTGCACGGCATCCCCTTTGAGATCCCCAAGGATGCCACCTTTGCCACCGCCTTAGGCGCCGCCGCCCTGCAAAAATAAATATAATAACAAGAACCCCCGTTCTGCATAGGCAGAGCGGGGGTTCTGTTTTTTACCTTAATGTTCTTAATCCCTTGGGATAATGATTTTTGCCGATGCCGCCCGAGCTTTTGATCCAGCCCAGCGGAACACCCTCAACGCAGACCACCCCATAGCCTTGGGCGGCGCAGGGAACGGTCTCGCCGTGAAGATATCTGCGTGCCTGCTCCACCGAGAGTTCTTGCCCATAGCGAAAGGCGTCTTTGGGCAGGCACATCGCCGCGTGGTGCATCGGTTTCCACTGCTTGCCCTTCAGCTCCAACGCCTGCATACCTGCCCTTAGGATCCTTAGGCCCGCAGGGCAGGGCAGATCTTCATCAATCAGATAATAATAGTTCCCGCGGCAGATCCACTCCCCTTGGGGCGGCTTTTTCAGCAGGTCGGCAAAGGCTCTTTGCACCTCGGGGTGCTTTTCTTTTTTAAAGAGCGGTGCCTCGCGGCGGGGTGCTTCCCCTTTGCGCACCATCGCGCAGACAAAATGCCCCTCGCCCCCATCGGCAGGGAAAATGCGTTTGGCAAGGTCCAGACCTAAAAAGCCGCTTCTGCCCCCTTGCAATCCGCTCTCCACCACCTCAAAATCGGGATGGCGGTCCAAAAACCAAAGGACGGTCTTTTCATTTTCTTCCAAATTGAAGGTGCAGGTGGAGTAGACCAGCCGCCCGCCTGCCCGCAGAGTCTTGGCGGCATTTTCCAGCACCTCGCGGCTACGCTCGGTGCAAAGCCACACCAGATCTTCGCTCCATTCCTCCAAAATGCGGGGATACTTACGGAACATTCCCTCCCCCGAGCAGGGGCTGTCCACCAACACTTTATCAAAATAGTCCGGCAAGGCTTTGGCGATCGCCGCCGAATCATTATTGGTGATGACGGCGCGGGAAACACCCATCCGCTCCATATTTTCCACCAAAATCTTGGCGCGGGCGGGTTGGATCTCATTGGCGACCAATACGCCGCTTTTCAGCCTTGATGCGATAGCCGTCGCTTTGGAGCCGGGCGCGGCGCAAAGGTCCAGCACCCGCTCATCCCCCTGCAACTGCAGGGCGGTCACCGCGCTCATCGCGCTGGGCTCCTGAAAATAATACATCCCCGCGCAATGATAAGGGTGGGTTCCGTCCCCCTCCCCTTGCAGATAGAAACCGTCGGCATAAAAGGGAGACGGTGCCATCTTAAAAGGTGCCACTTCCAAAAAATCGTCTCTTTGGATCTTTTTGGGATTATAACGCACCCCTTCATAGGCGGGGCCGCCGATATAGGGGGAAAGATCCACCCATTCTTTCAAATAATCGATCATTTCTGCTCCTCAAGAATACGGGCAAAGAGCCGCTCCATCCGCTCCTGCTCCTCTGCCAAATATAAATACCCCCAAAGGGCTTCAAAGCCGGTGGCGGCGTGGTAAGTACCGTAGTCGGCATTGCGGGGCTTGGAATGGGTCTTGGCATTTCTGCCGCGGCGGACGATCTCCTGCTCGCCTTCGGTCAATTCCTCCCAGAGCAGGTTCAAAAACCGCTCCTGCGCCGCGCAGCTGACAAAATCCTTCGCCTTTTCGTGCAGTTTACGGTTCTGGCAATTCCCCTGCCGCAAAATATGGGCGCGGACAAACAGTTCGTAGACACCGTCACCTAAATACGCCAGCGCCAGCGGGCTGTATTGCCTTGCAATCTCTTCTTTATTCAGCATCCTGCAGTAAAACTCCTTTCACCGTTCCGTTCTCAATTTCGATGATGGCATATTCGCGGTTGGGGTTGCGAAGCGCGCCGGGGTTGAGCATCAAAATCCCGTCCCGCCGCTCCATAAAAGGAATATGGGTATGCCCGAAAAGCACCGCCTGCGCGCCTTCCGCTTTGGCGGCGGCAAGGGCGGTTGTGTACCCGCTTTTGACCCCATAGCGGTGGCCGTGCATCATTAAAATCTTTGCGCCCTCCAGCTCCAGCACCTGCCGTTCATAACCCATCTCCCCAAGGTCGCAGTTGCCCAGCACCTGATAGACCGGATGGCCGTTGGTGCGTTGCAGCAGCCAGCGGGCATCGGCAATATGGTCCCCTAAATGGATGACGCCATCATTAATATAACGATCGTATAAGTCTTTCATCGGTTGGCGTACACCGTGGGAATCGGAAAATACCAGCAATCGAAGCACATTTTCACCCCTTGATTGTTCTCATTATTTGGATTATAGCATAAAATGAAAGGAAAAGAAATAAAAATCACCAAATTTCTATGCAAAGGAGAACTCCGATGAGCCAGAACGATTTTTTGGATCAAATGAAAAAGATGGATAAAAAAGAGCGGCGGGATCTGCTGGAAAAGCTGACCGCCGCCCTCACCCCCGAACAGCAAAAACAGGTGCAATCCATTATGGGGGATAAAAAGCAGATGGAAAAGATTAAAAACAATCTGAAAGGCGACGATTTCAGCACCTTGGTGGAGGGCCTTGCCGGCAAGGAGGACGCGCAGGATTTTCTCAACAGCCCACAGGTACAAAATCGACTGAAGGAACTGCTGCAGTAGACCTTGGTGGGCTGCTTTCCACATTGGATTCCAATAAAATGGGAGAGGTACTCTCTGCCTTTGCTCCGCAAAAGCATTCCGACAATTCACCGCTGAGCGGATTGGACCCTGCATTGCTGATGAAGGTGGGCAAGGCGGTTTCCGGCTTGCAGGGAAAGCCCGATCAGCGGTGCTCGCTGCTCCTCGCCCTCAAGCCCTATCTCCGCCCCGACCGCCGCGAGCGGGTGGATGAAGCCATCCGCCTGCTGCAGTTGATGCGGTTGGCGGAGATCTTCCGAAAGGAGATGGATTAAATGGAGGTTCAGATCCGTTCCGACGGTCAACTTTATCCCCCGCGCCAGCAGGAAAAGCCCAAACCGCCCCCGCCCAAGCCCAAACCGCCCGATCCCCCCTGCCCGCCGCCGCACCCTGCGCCGCAGGATCTGCCCTGGGAGGACCTTTTGCTGATCGGCATCGCCCTTTTGGTGCTGCGGAGCAAGGACCGCCCCGATATCCCGATGCTTTTGGCATTGGCATACATTTTATTCGACAAGCAATTCGACATAAAAAAGCTCTTTTAGCGATTGCGAAATCCGATTCTTTATGGTAGAATAAAAAGGAATTTTAAAGAAAAGGAGGTTCGTTGATGGCTACCCTGTACCCGCTGTATTCCACCAGCAAAGGAAACTGCACCCTTTTGGTCTCCGAGGGGCGCGGTCTGCTGATCGATTGCGGCATCAGCCGCGCGAATATCATCAAGGCATTAAACGCCATCGGGTTCCCCCTTGCCGCCATCGACGGCCTGCTGCTCACCCACGAGCATATCGATCATATCAAGGCGTTGCCGATGCTGGTCAAAAAAGATCATATCCCCGTTTACGCCAGCCAAGGCACCTTGGATGCCGCCGAAATCGAAGGGTTTGACCATCATAACGAGCCCTTTGAGATCGGGCATTTCCGCATCATCCCCATTCCCATCAGCCACGATGTGGCAGACCCCTGCGGCTACCGCATCGAGATGGAGAATAAAGCGTTGGCGATCGTCACCGATACCGGAAAGGTGACTCCCGCTATGCATCAGCAACTTCGCGGTTGCCGCCTGATTATGCTGGAGAGCAACTACGACCCCGACCTTTTGGAGCACGGCGATTATCCCGCCGCCCTCAAAAAGCGGATCTGCTCCACCAAAGGGCACCTTTCCAATAACGATTGCGCCGCGCTTTTGGCGTTATTTGCGCTGGAGGGTGAGATGAAGACCGCGGTGCTTGCCCATTTGAGCGATAATAACAATACCCCGCTCACCGCTAAAATGGCGGTGATGAACGCCTTTGCCCAATACGGTATTGAAGATGTCTGCTTAGAGGTGGGCGGTCCCTTTTGCCCGCCTTTGGAGGTTTAAACAATGAAATGCACCGTTTATTGCACCGGCTCGCTGAAGGAAACCTATTGGCGGGATGCGGAAAAGGAATATATCAAGCGGATGAGCCGTTTCGGCGGTTGGACTGTGGTGGAATTACCGGAAGAGCGACTGCCCGAAAATCCCTCCCAAAAGGAGATCGACACCGCCCTGACCAAGGAAGGGGAGCGGTTGCTCAAGCGGCTGCCCGCCAACGCTTATACCATCGCCCTTTGCGTGGAAGCCAAGCCCCTATCCAGCGAGCAGTTGGCAAAGAAGGTGGCGGAGATCGCCCTTGCGGGCAAAAGCGAGATCGCGCTGATCATCGGCTCTTCCCACGGGCTGGCACCGCAGGTCAAAAATGCCTGCCAAATGCGGCTTTCCATCTCCCCCATGACCTTCCCTCACCAACTGATGCGAGTGCTTTTGGCGGAGCAATTTTACCGCGCGCATAAAATCAACGCCAACGAAAGTTATCACAAATAAATAAATCCGAGATGCAATGCATCTCGGATTTATTTTATTTTAACCGTCGATCTCTTCGCCGGAAGCGACCTTATCAAAGACCGCGACCACATCCTCAGAGGGTGCGGGAGTCAGCAGGGTGACGACGACGGCGACAATTCCACCCACAATGAAGCCGGGGATGATCTCATAGATACCCAAACCACTCAGGAAGGCCAGCCACAGAATATCCACAGCCGCGCCCGCCAAAATACCGGCGACTGCACCCTGAAAATTCAGCCGTTTCCAGAAAAGGGAGAGCAAAATAACCGGACCGAACGCCGCGCCGAAGACACCCCATGCATTTTCAACCAGACCCATAATGGTACCGGAATTGGGGTCGGATGCGATCAACACCGCAATAACAGAGATGGCAAGAACCACCAAACGACCCGCCCAGAGCATTTCTTTTTCAGACGCCTTATTTTTGCGGATGATCGGTTTATAGACATCCACCGAGAAGGCGGAGGCAGAAGCCAGCAGCTGGGAATCGGCGGTACTCATCGCGGCCGCCAAAATGGCGGAAAGCAGCAATCCGCTGATCAGCGCGGGGAAGATCTTGCGCACCATGGTAATAAAGACGACCGAACTATCGGCGATATCACCAAGGAAGAGGTGACCGATGATGCCGGCTGCCACCGAGAAGACCAAAATCAGCACAGTCCAGGTGATGCCGATCTTGGCGCTCTTCTTCAGATCCTTATCGGAGCGCAGGGACATAAAGCGGATGATGATATGGGGCATACCGAAATAGCCCAAACCCCAGCCCAGACCGGAGACAACGTCTTTCCAATTGGCAAAGAGGTTCCAATAATTATCGGGGAGCTGACCCATCGAGACCGCGCCCTCGCCGCCTTGAACCAGAGCCAGAGCGAAGATGGGAGCGATCAACAACGCGCCCAGCATCAGCAGCCCTTGGAAAAAGTCGGTCCAGCAGACGGCGGAAAATCCACCCAGGAAGGTATAGCATACAATGATCAGCGCGGCAATATACATCGCGACGGTGGCATCAATGCCCATAACGGTATTGAAGAGCGTACCGCAGGCTTTGATGCTGGAGGCCGCATAAATGGTATAAGCCACCAGAAAGATAACCGCGCAGATGACCTGCAACGCGTTATTTTTGCTCATAAAGCGATTGGTTAAGTATTGGGGAATGGTGATAGAATCGTTGGCGGCGATGGAATATCTGCGCAGACGCGGCGCCTGCACCAACCAACTGACGGTATAACCGATGCCCAGACCGATGGCGATCCACGCCTGACCGATCCCCATAGCATAGATCGACGCAGGCAGGCCCATCAAAACCCAGGCACTCATATCCGAAGCACCCGCCGAAAGGGCGGAGACCCAAGGACCCATCTGGCGCCCGCCTAAAAAATACCCCTTATCGCCGCCGGATTTGGAGCGCACGAAAAAGTATACGCCGATCCCGACCATAAATAAGAGATATACGATAAATACGATCATTTCAACATTAAACATCTCTGTTTCTCCTTATTTAAGAATTATCAGTCAAATATAAATTTAATTTTACAACAAATTGCCAAAGATTGCAAGAAATTTTCATCTCTTTGATAATAAAAAAACAACCGCAACGATCGTTGCGGTTGTCTGATATTTTTTAGCGCAAGCCTTTTTTGACCAACAGCGCGTTGATCTTGGTGCTGGGATCCAGCAGACCGCTGATGGAGGCATCGTGGTTCAAGGTATCGATAATGTAGGAGATATACTTGGAGAGATCCACCGGGCAATACCATTCGCGCTCCAACAGCTCAGGGTTGGTATAGATGCCGTTGGTGGTAAATACCTTGGTGATCCAGCCATCCTTATAGGCTTTATCGAAATGCTCCAGCCCGTTGCAGAACAGACCGAAGGTGGTGCAGACATAAATGTTGCGCGCGCCGAGGGTTTTGAGCTTGGCGCCCAGATCCAAGACACTGTCGCCGGAGGAGATCATATCGTCGGTAATGATGATATCCTTGCCTGCCACGTCGGCGCCCAGATATTCGTGGGCAACGATGGGGTTCTTGCCGTTGACAATGCGGGAATAATCGCGGCGCTTATAGAACATACCCAGATCCACACCCAAAACAGAGGAGAAATAGATGCCGCGCGCCATCGCGCCTTCATCGGGGCTGATGATCATCAAATGTTCGGGATCGATCTTGACATCGGGGACGTTATTGACCAGAGCTTTGATCATCTGGTAGGTGGGCATCACATTATCGAAGCCGTGATCGGGGATCGCCATCTGAACGCGGGGATCGTGGGCATCGAAGGTGATGATATTGGAAACGCCCAGCGAGATCAGCTCCTGCAGTGCGGTAGCACTATCGAGAGACTCTCTGCCGGTGCGGCGATGCTGACGGCCTTCATAGAGCATCGGCATAATGACATTGATCCGCTTTGCCTTGCCTTGGGTGGCGGCGATGATACGCTTGAGATCGGCGTAATGATCGTCGGGACTCATCGGCACTTCGCGGCCATACATTTTATATTCCACACCGTAATTGAAGACGTCGCTGATAATATAGAGATCCAAGCCGCGCACCGAGCGTTTGATGGTACCTTTGGCTTCGCCGCTGCCAAAGCGCGGGCAATGGACTTCGATCAGAAAGGATTCCCGATCGTAACCGCGGAAGTTTAAGGTTTCCTTATGCTCGTGCTCCCGCTCCTTGCGCCATTTGGTAAGATAAAAATCCAACTTTTTGCCCATCTCTTCGCAACCGGGCATCGCAATGATCCCCAAGGGACCCACAGGAATATTGATCAGATCCTCCAAATAATCAGCCATTTTTAAAACGTCCTCCTATTGATCTTTTTATGATTATATTCTACTAAATTTCAAAGCGTTGTTCAACCTATTTTCGAAAATTCGATAAAAATCTCAATATCTTCCAAAATTCACATTAAAATCGCCGCCGTTTTATACATATTGCGGGCTGCTTTTAGAGCTGTCCACACAATTCTTTGTATGTCTCCCAACCAAATCATTTGGTTGATACTCCAATTCATTTGAGAGCTTTCATTTCAAAAAAGGAACCGATCGATGATCGGTTCCTTTTTATTCTTTCTTCGGTCAAAACCGTTCAAATGGGATGCAGGTTTCGATTTCTTTGATCCCTCGGCTATATAAAAATATGCCGAGGGGCAAAAAATCGGAAGATGCGCCCATTTCAACGGTTTAGTTATATGCGCGGTATAAGAAGGTTACGATCTGTCCCCTTGTGCAGGTGGCATCGGGCGCAAAGATACCTTCACCCATTCCGTTGGTGATACCGTTCCTCACTGCCCAAAGGACCGCATCATAGTAGTACGCGCCTTTTTGGACGTCCTTAAAACCGTTGGCGGCGTTCGCGGCAGGCTTATTCTTCGCCCGCCACATAAAGGTCACCACCTGACCGCGGGTGCAGGCGGCATCAGGGCTGAAGGTCGTTGCCGAGGTGCCGGTGGTGATGCCCTTTTCTACCGCCCAAAGGACGGCATCGTAGTAGTACGCACCCTTTTGGACATCTTTAAAGGGATTTTTGGTGCTCTTGGGTTTGGGCGAGCCTGCGGCGCGCCAGAGGAAGGTGACGATCTGACCGCGGGTACACTCGTTGTTGGGCGCAAAGGTATCAGCAGACATTCCGTTGGTGATGTTTTTACCCACCGCCCAAAGCACCGGCTCGGCATAATACTCTTTGGCTTTGACATCCTTGAAAGGATTTTTGATCTTAGTGCCCGCCGCGGTGGTCGTTTGCTTCAAACCGCAGACAGTGCAAGCGCGGGTCTTTGTGCCGTCCTTTTGAGAGGTGGCATCGTTATTATAGACATAATCGCCGAATTTATGAGCGGCGAGATTCCCGTAAGCAACTCCGCAGACCGAACACTTTGCCCGCTCCTTGCAGGTAGCGGTGCCGCCCTTATGCGCGGCGGGTGTGCGGGTCGCTTTGCAGACATTGCACTCGGTATCGCAGGCATTGGTCCATTGATGAGATTTCAGCGCACCATAGGCCTTTTGGCAGACGGTGCATTTGGCCTGCTCCTTGCAGGTGGCGGTGCCGCCGCTATGGGCAACGCGGCCTTGGGTCGCATCGCAGTTTTTGCACTTCATCCAATGGTGGGTCGCCCCTGCTTGCTGCACCCATTGATGGGGCGCAACGGTGCCGTAGGGCGCAGAGCAGTATTGGCAAAATGCGGGGCTGGTGCAGGTGGGAGTACCACCGCTGTGCCCTGCGGGTTCGCCGAAGGGCATCGAGCAATCCACGCAGGTCGCTTTCTCACCACACGTGGTGGGTGCGGGCCCGCTATGGGGTTGAATGTTTTTGACGGCATCGCAGATAGAGCAATCATCCCAATGGTTGACACCGTCTTTTTCCTTATACCATTGATGCTCCGCAAGATCGCCGTAGGCTTTGCCGCAGATGCCGCAATTTCCCTGCGTTGTGCAGGTCGGAGTACCGCCGCTGTGCTTTACCTTCTCTGTCTCATCACCGCAGACGGTGCATTTTTCCCAATGGTACTCCTCATCCATCATCCATTCCCAAGCGCACCCGCCCAATTCTCCATAAGCGCGCCCGCAATCATCGCAGACGGCAAGGGCTTGGCAGGTAGCGGTGCCGCCGCTATGGGCAACGCGGCCTTGGGTCTTATCGCAACCGTCGCAGACCAGCCAATGGAACTGTTCGTCGCTTTGATAGTGATCGGTAAAGGAATGGGTTCCTGTGCGTTCGTACCCGCAATCGTTACAGACCTCATCATGTTCGTTATCATACTGATGCGGCTGATATTCCCAACTGCGGGAGTTCTCACACTCCGCATCGCTACAATAGCGGTAATGCTGCGTATTGTCGCAAGAAAACCAACCGTTCCAATCGTGCTGATGGGCAATGATGGTAAAGGGAACCTCCACCTCGCCCTGATAGTATCCGTTGCCCTTCACAATCACGTAGCCGGTACCGATCTCGGTATTATCTCTGAAAGCAATCACAAAGTCGGTTCCGAAGGTCAGGGTCTTGCCGTTTAAGGTCACCGACTCCACCCAGGGTTGCCGAGGATCGCCGTTGTATTCATATTCGTAGCAATCCAGCACCGCCACCGCGTTGGTGATGGGGGCCTTTTGGATGGTCAGGGAGATATACCGATCGCCGCGGAATTCCCCCATACCCCAAAGATGGATCTGATTGGTGCCGCCGGGAACAAGATTATCGCCATACTCTACCCAATAATCCACATTCTCAACCAGCAGGGTATCGCCCTTTTTGACCTCAAGGACTTGGGGCTTAAATACCGTCCCGTCGTAAACGTGGGTGGTGGATTCTATCACGTAGGTAATATCTTCATCTTGCATCGAATGATAGAGCTTGCTGAAGGAACGTGTCTGACAGCCGCAAGCGTCGCATCTGAAATACCAGACGTCGGTAAGGTCGGTGCACTGTTCTTGGTCCATCACCTTTTGGACGGTATGCCCTTCTCCGCAGGGGAAAGTGCTGAGCAGTTGGAATTGGATTCCATTGGCGGCGCAATAGGCTTGCGCTTGGCTACCTTCTTCGCCAAAGACAGTAACATAGATTTCGGGCAACCCCAAATGGAAAATGCTATTCCCAAAGGAAGTAACACCTGCAGGGATGACCGCGCTGAGCAGCATATCGCAGCCGGAAAAGACCATATCATCGATCCGCGAGACATTTTGCGGAATGGTAATATGCAGAAGATTTTTGCAATCGGCAAAAGCGAGTTGCCCGATCTTTTGCAAGGAAGAGGGCAGGGTAATGCCCTTAAAGCTTGCACCTTCAAAGGCACCTTGATCGATCTCGGTGATCTCTGCAGGGATCGTGATCTGCTCCCCTTGGGTAGAGAGGGCAAATTTATAGACGATTCCCTCCCCGATCAACATTCCGTTTTGCATCGAAAAGACGTCGTTTTGGGCATCAACGGTGATGGTCTGCAACGGAGTCTCATAAAATATCCCACTCCGCATCTCTGCCAAAGAAGCAGGCAGATGCAGCGATTGCAACTTACCGCAATGAGCAAAGGCATACTGCCCGATGCGGTCCAACCCTTCGTTGAGGGTGATCTCCTCCAGCGCCGAAGCGGTGCGGAAGGCAAAATAACCAATCTCCTCCACCGACGAAGGCAGTGTGACCTGCCGCAAGGTGTCGTGGGAAGAAAAGGCTTCATTACCGATCACCTTGACTCCGTTCGGGAGGGCAAGGGTCGTCAGCCCGTTTTTAGGCGGGCAATAAAGAACGGTGGCACCATCGGCGGTATAAAGAACCCCATTTTCTAATTTTAGATAGTGATTCCCTTGCGCCAAGGTAACGGTCTCCATATTATCGCAGAAAATCGGGGCTTCGGTAAAGGCAGCAAAGCCGTAACTGTTCATCCGCAGGGTGGAGGGTAGATGTAATTCCTTCAGATTATTGCAATAGGAAATGGCATAGATGCCTAAGCTGCGAACGCCTTCGCTGATGGTAATGGATTCAATGGTGGTATTGGCAGGACTGCCATCTGAAAACGCATTGCTTGCGATAGAGTCTACCGGAACAACGCCCGATCCCACATTGTATTCGGCAAGATCAAAGGAGGCGGGAACGGTGACGTTGGTATCATTTCCAAGGTATTCCAAAATGATTGCCTGACTTTTGCCGACGATCAAGACATTCCAATCGCCCAATGTCAATTCAATTCCATTGGAGTCCGAAGCCCCTTCGATTGCCATCGGATAGCGGGCGCGGAACGCTTCGGTCTCATATTGCGCATCGATGATATGCCCGTAAAAATCGCTTGCGCCCCGCAGATAATACCCATAATCCTGCGGATCTACATTGGCATCCCAGGTGGCATCCAAATAATAATAACTATCGTCCAGCCGAACAATGTTCCAACCGTGATCCTCGCCGCTATGGGTGGCTTTACCGGTGATGACACGGGCATCCAAACCCACCTCTTCCGCCAGCCGATAGAATAATACCGCATAGCCTTCGCAGACGGCGGTTTTATGCACCATCGCCGCGTAGGCGGAGAATTTCAGATTATAATCGTCGGGATGATCGTGGTCATAGTCGACATTGGCGCAAAGCCAATCATAGATGGTATCGATCTTTTCCCGCTCGGTGGTCTGGGCGGTGAAGGCAAACTCCTCCAACAGCGCATCCACCGCTGCAGTCAACTCCGCCTCTTGGGCGGCGTTTGCAAAATAGGTGAAATTATAGGTGAACGAAATATCTGTATGATCGGGATAAGAAACATACTCTATCGGCAAGTTCACACTGCGCCAGCTAAAGCGCAAGGAATCGCCTTCGGTGGCATTTTCGGTCTCCTCGAACGCCTTTTCCATCAGAAGATCGACGGCGATGCTGTTGAACCAAGCATTCCATTCTGCTTCGTCCTCCGGAAGTGTTTCCGATACCGAATAGCCCACAGTGAAGGACTCCTGCCGCGCTTCCATCGCCTCGCGGATCACCGCCGCCGCGTCGGCAGGGTCGGTATAATAAGTGGGCTCTTCCCCATCGCTGAAATACAGCGGCGCGGTCTGGGTGATCTGCAGCGAGGTCTCCAACCCCTCAAATTGAGGATTGGTTTGCGTGATCTGCAACGATCCGTATTCCGCCGGTGCGGCAAACGCCATCGGCAGATTGGTCGCCGTCATAATGAAAACCAAAAGATATGTAACAATACGAAGTAACCGTTTTTTCATAGGTACTCTGCTTTGATAAAATCCTTATACTTTCAGTATACACCTGTTCTTGCCTTTTTTCAAGTAGGGGAGGGGTTTTCCCTCCCGCAAGAAATTGTACGAATGATCGCGGGCGGGGCGACCCCGCCCCTACGAGATATAAACCAAATCATTTGGGGCAGAACATAC
This sequence comes from Clostridia bacterium, assembly GCA_017440465.1. Taxonomy (GTDB): domain Bacteria; phylum Bacillota; class Clostridia; order Oscillospirales; family QAKW01; genus QAKW01. Next base: position 9,096 of record JAFSHF010000027.1, on the reverse strand, counting down.
AAATCATTTGGTTGTTTTCGTACCAATTCATTTGGTACCCCAATTCATTTGGGGTGATTCGTCCAATTCATTTGGACCGATGTTCCATTGTTTCGTTAACCTGCCAAATCATTTGTTAGGCACCCCCAATTCATTTGTGGTACATACAAATCATTTAGTTGTTTTCGTACCAATTCATTTGTGACACCCCAAATGATTTGGGTGGTACGGTGACCCCAATCAGACCAAAATTTCCTTTTCCAGCGCAAAGCTGTAGATGATCTTTTTCTGCACCTTTAAGCCCTTGACCCGCTTTAAGGCTTCGGCATACAGGTCCATCTGCACTTGATAGCGGCGGATGAGTTCCTCTGCGGAATCAACGCGGTCGGTCTTATAGTCCAGAATCGTCGCCCCATCTCCGCGCACGCTATAGCAATCCAGAACGCCCTGGATCAGCACTTCGCCTTCCCCGCCGCGGAACAAATCCTTCCCCTCCATCGGGAAGAGGAACCGCTCCTCCTTGCAATAATAATCGGCAGAGAGCAGATCAGAAAAGCACTTGCTTTGGGTAAAACGGCGCAGTTTTTCTTCGGCAATCAATCCGCGTTGCTCGGCGGTGATGAATTTCAAGGTCACCAACCGATCCAGCTCGGCGGCAACATCCTTCTGCAACCGTTCGAAATCGCAAAATTGCAGGGCTTGGTGCATGGCGTTGCCCACCTCGTTGCCCCGCGGCGCAAAGGCATTGGCAAAGCGGGGCTTTGAAAGTTTCGCCCGCTCCTCCAGCAGGGGTTGGGCATCTTCTTCCGGCTCCCGCAAGCCTTTCAGCTCCGAGACGGAAAGTTTGGCAGGTAGGCGCACCGCTTCGCTATGGGGATACACCCAATCCATCCGCTTGCGGAAGGCATCGAGATCAAAGGCAGGGGCTTGACGCGGCTGTTCTTGCTGCCGCGGGGCTTCTTGCTCTGTCTCCGCCTCTACCCATTTGAGATACAAGGGCGGGTAGTCCCCCTCTTGAAGATCAAATTTTCGGCGCAACGGTGCGCCTTCTTCGGATCCTGCCAGCAGGGTGATCAGCCAACGGACATAGCAGGAACGGTGATCGGTCAACAGCCAGCGGGGCAGAGGGCGACCCAAAAGCGCGCCCTCGGTCGCCCATTGCCGCAAGGTCTCCTGCTCCGCATTGGCAAGGATGATGACCTTGCTTTCGGGGCGGGTGAGTGCCACATAGAGCACCCGCTCTTCTTCGCTGACACTATCGGTGATGATCTGGTCGGCGAGCACCCGCTGAGAGACCGAACGGCCTTTATAAAACGAAGGCAGATCCATCTCCTCCGCCGCCGCCCCATAGCGGGAATGAAGCAACACCGCCTCTTTAATATCGGCGCGGTTAAATTGCTTCTCGCCGTCGGCAAGGATGCAGATGGGAAACTCCAGACCCTTGGATTTATGGATGGTCATAATCTGCACGCTATTGGTCTCGGCGCGCAGGCGGGCACCGCCCTGGGTACTGTTTTTTGAGATACGGATATGCTGAACAAAGGCATACAGACCGCGATACCCCTCCTGCTCAAAGGCGCGGGCATCCTCCGCCAGAAGCTCTAAGTTGGCGCATTTTTCCGCCTCCCCCTCCGCCGCATAGGTGGCAAAGACGCCGCTTTGCTGATAGATGCGGTGCAGCAGGTCATAGACATAAAGGGTGCCCGCCAGATTGCGGTATTCCTCGATGGTATCCAAGACCTTTTTCGCTTTGGGATCGGTGGTTGCCGCATAGCGCAGGTTATCGAAAAGGGGTTGCTTACGGTTCCGCAACGCCGCCAACTGCCCCACGCTGAAACGGAAATAATCCCCCATCAGCAACGAGACCATCGCCACATCATCATAGGGGTTATTCAATACCAGCAGATAGGAAAGTATACTCTGCACCTCGGGCAGTTCAAAAAACCGCGCGCCGTCGCTTTGATTAGCGGAGGGGATCCCCTCCGCCGCCAAGGCGGTTTCATAGAGGGATGCCGCGCCGGATGCGTTGCGGAGCAGGATGGCAAAATCCCGATATTCCACCGGCCGCTTGGCTCCGTCAGGCAGTAATAATTCTTCCCGCTGCTCCACCATTCTCTTGATCAGAGCGGCGGTATAGCGGGCATTTTGCTCGGCAGGCTTGATCTTTTTGCCGCCCTCATCCTCTTTGGCAGGTTCGATCCAATGGAGCTCGGCGCGGCATTGCTCTTCTTCGGCATAGTCCCGCCCGCAGTTGAGTTGCTCCCGCTCGTCATAGGTCACTCCACCCATCTGCCCGCTCATCAGCGCACCGAAGGCGGCGTTGGCAAACCGCAGGATGCCCGGATGGGAGCGGAAGTTTTTATTCAGTTCCAATACCGTGGGTGCGGTCAGTTTTTCCTGCGCAAAAGGTGCCGATGCCTTGCGCTTTTGATCGAAGATCTCCGGCTCGGCGCCGCGAAAGCGATAGATGCTCTGTTTCATATCGCCTACCATAAAGAGGTTCTTGCCCTCTTTGGAAAGGGCGCGGAAGATCAGATCCTGCACCCGGTTGGTATCCTGAAATTCATCGACGATGATCTCATCGTAATCCTCCCGCAACTGCAGGGCAAGTTCGGTCGGGATCAGCGTATCGGTCTCGGCATCATAGCGTTCCACCAGCAGGGTGAGTGCCATCTGCTCCATATCGTGGAAGGAGAGGACCCCGCGCCTGCGGCGTTCCTTTTCCAGCCGCTCCTTGAGTTCTAAGCTCAGTTCCAAAAAGGCGCGGATCCGCTTGCCTTGCTCATCCAACTGCTCCACCGCTTTGGCTTCATCGGCGGTAAAGGGGGCAATAAAATCATTGAAGGATTTTTTAAATTTTTCCCGCTCCTGCTTGATCTGCTCCAGCACCTCCGGAGCGACAGTCCCTTCCTTTCCCCAGGCGCGCCATTGGGCGGTGGGGAACTTAAAGTTTTGCACCTGCCTTGAAAATGCGGCATAATTGCGCTGTGCAGGCAGGGCGGAAATGCGCTCCACCTCCTGCTGCTCCGCCGCCAAAAACAAGGTCAGCGATTCGCTCCGCTCCATCCCCCATTGCTGAAATTTTTGCAACATAAAGAGGTAGCGGATCCTTAGGGCCTCCAGCCCTTCCGAGAGATATTGATATAAACCGTCTTCGATAAAACGGTAAAACAGATCGTCCTTGCGCTTGCGGTAAGGGGCAAGTGCTTTATAAATAAATTGGTCGGGAAAGGGCTGATTCTCCAAAAACTTCATTCCGCGGATCAGCAGTTCGGAGAGTTTTTTATCGTTTCTTCCGCCCGCGTAGCATTGCAGAAAATAGGCAAACCGCTCTTCCTTGCGCCCGAAAAGTTCCTCCAGCAGTTTTTCGGTCTCCTCGGCGATCATCGCCTCTTCATCGGCATCGCCGATCAACCGCATCCGCGGATCTAAATCCAGGCGGTCAAAATAGCGGGTGATCAGCCCCAGGCAAATGCTATGCACCGTTCCGATCTCGGCGGAATCGATCATCGCGCTTTGGCGCATCAGATGGTCGCCGCCGCTCTGTTGCAATGCTTCGTTCACCTTGCGCTTGATCTTTTGGCGCATCTCTTCGGCGGCGGCGGTGGTATAGGTCATGATCATCAGGCGGCGGATATCCCCACCCTGCTCGGCAAGGTAGCGCAACACCCGCTCCACCAATACCGCCGTCTTACCGCTTCCTGCGGCGGCGGAGACCAGCAGAGCATCGCCCTTGCCTTCAATGGCATTTTTTTGTTGGGTGGTAAATTGAACGCTCATTGCTCCTCCTCTCTCCGCCAGCCAAAGGGCTCCTCGGAATACTCCCGCCGCGGGCTTTTTTCGGGATCATACCCGCAAAGGGCGGCAAACTTGCAATAGGTGCACCCATCGGGGGTATGCCCCTTTAGGGGGATCGCCGCCGCATTGCCCGATCGGATGCCTTCGGCGGTCTCTTTCAAGACCGTCTCCATATGGTCCACCAGCTCCTGCATCAAGGCAGGCTCATAGACCTTAGTCCCGCTGTAGAACTCCCCTTTGTTAGTATAACGGATCTTGAAATAATTACTGCCCGCCGCTTGGTCCAACGCCTCCAACGCCGTCTTATCGGCAGAAAAGGCACCGTTGCGGCGGTAAAAGTCCCGCAGTTTTGCTTCCAACTGATCGGGCGGGATGGGCTTATCGAAATTAGGGTTCTGCGCCTCCATATAACAGCCTGCGGCAGGGATGGGCTGCGCCCACCGCCCGCTCTTCATCAGTCCGTAAAGGTAGATGGGCAGTTGGACGTTATCCCGATTGGTAATGCCCCTCATATCGAAGGTCTTGGGGCCGGTCTTATAGTCGGTGACCTTTAAGTAGGTCTTGCCGTCCTGCTCGAAGGTATCGACGCGGTCCACCGAGCCGATCAATTCCACCGCTCCCCCGTCCTTGAGAAGAATGAGGTTGCCCGAAAGGGAGACCTCCACCCCATAAGGGCGGAATTTGCCCTCCCGCAGTTCGCCCATTACGTTTTTCGCCACGCGGCAAAAGAGGGCGGTCATCCGCTTATACAGGGACTCAAAACGGTTACTGCGGTTAAAATCCTTGAGTTGCTCTTCCAGATATTCCTTTGCCATCTGCTTGCCGAACCGTTGAATTTCGGCAGTATTATACTTATCGTAATTATAATCTTCCTCTTTCAGTTTCTCCACCAATTTTTCCATTCCATAGTGGACAAAGGTACCGATATTGGCGGCATCAAAGGTGATGGGCTCGGTAGGCTTGATCCGCATCGTCTTTTCCATAAAATATTGGAAGGGGCAATTTTGATAGAGACTGATCTGGCTGTAGCTCAGCCGCAGACGGTCGCCGAAGATTTGGTTGGCGATCGCCTGCGGGATCTTCTGTTCGGTATCCCGCGGGGCAGGGGGCTCTTCCCCCAACGCGTCTAAGATCGGCGCCCGCAGGGCAGGCTCCCACCCGATCAATTCCCGCGCCCCCTCTTTAGAGAGGGCGAAATCATACAGATCCATCTCGGCGCGCACTTTCGGTTGCAAGCCGGTCAACGCCCGAATTTTGTCGATATAGAGGGAGGGAATCAATGCTTCCCCGCTGACCTTAAAGGCACTATAGGAAAAGGTCAACGTTTCCCGCGCGGAAAAGAGCGCGCTATACAGCCGATGCTGACCCTGCAGTTGATGTTGCTGCAAGGTGGCATTGCAGGGCAGGTCCATTCGGGCAAAAAATTCCCGTTCCCGATCCCCGATCAAGCCGCGGTCGGCGGCGGGCATCGGCAAAATTCCTTGGTTAGCACCGACGACATACAGCGCCCGCACCCCCTCCAAGCGGCTATGGGCGATCTCGCCCAAGGTCACCGCATCCTGGGTGGGCGGGGCGATGTTCAGGGCGGTCTGCTCCCCGCAAAGCCCGATCAACTCTTCCATCGCATAGACCGAAAGGGGCTGATCTTCAAAGACGGCATAGATATCGTCTAAAATATCCATCATCGCGCTGTATAATTTCAAATATTCCTTACTCAGGCGGCGGTTTTGCTGGGTCTCCCAAGCGTTGGCACCCGCCTCGCCTTGATAGGATTCGGCAATCCTCCGCATCTGCTCTTCCACCTTGAAATCGCAGAGCAGTTGATAGATCCCCTCCGCCAACGCCGCGCCGCTTCCCTTGGCGGCCGCCTCCTTGAGTTTCAAAAGCGGAGCGCAGACGCGCTTGCGCAAAGCGTTGAGTTCACTCAGTAATCGGGCGGAGTCTTCGGTGGGCTTCTCCATCCCCAGCGGATTTTGGGTCCAATCCGCCTCCCGATAGAACCGCTCGCCGTTGATCTGCCATAAAATGCAATAGTTCTCCAGCCGGCTGACCAGATCCCGCTCTTCGCCGGTCAGTCCGGTCTTTAAAAAGGTCAGGACATCCTCTTGCCGAAAATACCGCTCGGGGCTGATGATCCGCAAGGCACTCTGGACAAAGGCAAAGATCGGCTTGCCCAGCGAGGCTCTGCCCCGATCGACAAAGAGGGGAATGCCATATTTTTGGAAAATATTTTCCGCCACCGCGCCGTATTCCGCAAGGCTGCCCGCCACCAGCGCGATCTCCTTGTAGCGATAGCCCTCCTCCCGCACGCGGCGGGCGATATCGGCGGCGACCATCGAAAGCTCTTCGCGGATATTCCGCCCCGCCATCAAATGAATATGCTCCGCCCGAACAGAAGCATCGGTTTGGGGGGCAAACAGTTGCCGCTCCAGCATCTGCAGGTCGGGATATTTCAACCGTTTAGAACTCCCCGCCAGATGCTGTACCTTCTGTTCCGCACCCGCTTGCTTTGCTATCTTTTGCAGAAGTGCCAATTCCTTTTTGGCAGGTTCAAAGAGCAATGCGGGATCCTGCGGATCCAGCAAAAAGGTGCAATAGACCGCATCGCTTTGGGCGAAGACTGTTTCCAATAATTCCCGTTGACCGCCGGTGAAGCCGAAAAAGCCATCGAAGATCACTGCGCAACCGTCGAAAAAGCGATACTCCTTTGCCAGCGCATTGGCCGCCGCTAAGTCTTCGGCGGCAGAGCGGGTACTTTCCGAAAGGGCGGCGCGATAGGCATCATAAAGTAAAAAGAGATCTTGGTACTTTTGCTGCCAATCGGCGCGGTTGCTCTGCTGCAACCCCTCCAGCACCGCCTGCTTTTCCAAGCCCGCCAAAGAAAATTCATTAAAGACCGCCGCCAATTTGGAGACAAATCCCATCCCTGCGCGGGCATTTTTATAATAGCAAAGGTTGCCCCGATTCTGCTGCAGGACGCGGAAGATCAAGGCAATCTCGCGGGTGGGGCTCATATACGTCCCCGCCACCCCGCCGAAGGCGCGGAAGATCTCGTTGCACAGGCGGCGGAAAGAGACCACCTTCACCTGCTCCAACCCCATCGAACCGATCCGCCGCTCCAGGGCCATCGAGCTTTGCTCCGGCACGATATAATAAACCGCCCGATGCGCCCGCGCCAGCCGCGGCAGGTGCTCCATCAGATATTCGGTTTTCCCGACGCCGCTGCGCCCTGTGATCAAGGTAACCATGCTGTTGCCCCTTTCAAATTCTTCATACTTTAATTATAATTTTTTTCTTTCTTAATGTAAAGCAGAAATCTGCGCGAAAACGCTTTATGTCCCATAAAAAGGACGCAAATAAAAAAGAACCCAAGAAAGACACTCCGAAAGGAAGTTGTCTCCATTTTCCTATACAAAAGAGAAAGACACTTTCAAAACCTGAAAGTGTCTTAGCGGGTTACATATTTTGAGATATGTGAAGTTTTTGCATACGCAAAAGTGAAGTTGCTCGTTTCACTTACAGTGAAGTTTGGTCTTTCACCCAAGTGAAGTTCAGTTTGCCCACTTCGCCATAGGCGAAACTTCACTGTCTGTAAGACAACTTCACTATCGAAGATAACTTCGCTTGCCCATAAAGGCAAACTTAGTTTCTTTTTTATTACGCGTTCGGTCCATACTCTTCAAGAATATATTGGTGCATACTCTCTGCAACAATTTTGCTGTGCGCCACCGCTTCCACAACCGTCCTTGCGCCGTTGACCACATCGCCGGAAGCAAAAATTCCCTTGCGGCTGGTATTGCCCTTCTCATCCGCCACCAAAAGGCCCGAGGCGTTGGCCTCCAGCCCGCTGGTCGTCGATACGATCACATTGCGGGGGCCTTGGCTGATGGCGATGATCACCGAATCGGAGGGGTATACCTTGTCGCTCCCCTCGATCTCTTGGAGGGTGCCGTCCTCCGCTTCTTTTACTTGGCGAAAAATTACGCCATCATCTAAAATCTCGATGGGTTTCAGATGATATTCAAACTGAACCCCCTCCAATGCGGCATAGTTGAACTCATAATCGCTCGCCGCCACCTTGGCTTCGGGAGTAAAGCAAGTCACCTGACGGCTTCCGTTTCGGATGGCGGTGCGGGCGACGTCCATCGCCGCATTGCCCGCGCCGATGATGGTCACCCGCTCGCCCAATTTATAGACATTGGGGTTGCTCAGGTAGTTGATAGCAAAATGAACATTGCCAAAGCTTTCGCCCTTGATATGCAGGACCTTGGGGCGCCATACGCCGGTCCCGATAAAGATCGCCTTATACCCATCGCGGAAAAGATCATCGATGCCGATGGCATCCCCAATACGAATATTGGGCCGAATTTTAATTCCTTTTAATTCGATATGCCGATATTGCAGGTCATCCAACACGCTCTTGGGCAGCCGAAATTCGGGGATCCCGTGGCGCAGGATACCGCCGATCTTATCTTTTCCTTCAAAGATGGTCACTTGATATCCATAGCGGGCAAGGATAATGGCAATGGTCAGTCCGGCAGGGCCCGACCCCACGATGGCGACCTTATGCCCATTGGATTTTGCCGGCCCCTTGACCATCTTGGGCGCATAGGCACTTGAAATATAGTTTTCGATCGCCGAAAAATGGACCGGCGCGCCTTTTTTATTCAAAACGCAATGCCCTTCGCACTGCTTCTCGTGGTTACAGATCAAGCTGCACACCGTGGTCAGCGGGTTGTTTTCAAACAATGTTTTCCCCGCTTCATCCAGCCGATTTTCCTTTAAAAGGGCGACGATCTCAGGAATCGGCGTCTGGATGGGGCAGCCCTGAACACACTGCGGTTTTTTACATTGAAGGCAACGGTTTGCCTCGTCTAAAATATGGAGAGCCATACTATTCTCCTTTCTTTTTATATTATCAGTATAGCATAAACCATATAAAGTAGCAAGAAAAAACAGGTTCCAAAAGGAACCTGTTTTTTGATTAAACTTAGACCAACTGAACGATTGCCATTTCAGCACCGTCACCGCGGCGGGGACCGATCTTAACGATACGGGTGTAACCACCGTTGCGCTCTTCATAGTTGGGAGCGATTTCGGTAAACAGCTTATTGACAACATCTTCCTTGGTGATATAGGCAAATGCCTGACGCTTGCTGTGCAGCGTATTGGCTTTGCCCAAGGTGATCATCTTCTCAGCAGCTCTGCCCACTTCCTTTGCACGAGTCAAGGTAGTCTCCACAGAACCGTTCTCTAAAAGATAGGTCACCATGCCTCTGAGCATCGCCTTACGATGAGCGGTAGGGCGGCCCAATTTTC
>JAFSHF010000026.1 GCA_017440465.1 Clostridia bacterium | reverse complement strand
TTCAGCTCGGGGATAACCAGGCCGATAGCCTTTGCAGCACCGGTGCTGTTGGGAACGATGTTCACAGCGGCAGCGCGAGCGCGGCGCAGGTCACCCTTTCTGTGGGGACCGTCGAGAACCATCTGGTCGCCGGTATAAGCATGAACAGTGGTCATGATACCGCTCTGGATGGGAGCATACTCATTAAGAGCCTTAGCCATGGGAGCCAGGCAGTTGGTGGTGCAGGAAGCAGCAGAGATGATGGTGTCTTCCTTGGTCAGGGTGTTTTCGTTTACGCTGAAAACGATGGTGGGCAGGTCGTTGCCTGCGGGAGCAGAGATAACAACCTTCTTGGCGCCTGCGGCGATATGAGCAGAAGCCTTCTCCTTAGAAGTATAGAAGCCGGTGCACTCCAGAACAACGTCAACACCGATCTCGCCCCAGGGCAGATCCGCAGCGTTCTTCTCGGCATAGATCTTGATGGTCTTACCATCGACAGTGATCTCGCCTTCGCCTGCAACGACTTCGTGACCGTCGTAGCGACCCTGAGCGGAATCGTACTTAAGCAGGTGAGCCAGCATTTTGGCATCGGTCAGATCGTTGATCGCAACGATTTCGTAGCCTTCGGTGCCGAACATCTGGCGGAAAGCCAAACGACCGATTCTGCCGAAGCCATTGATAGCAACTTTAACAGACATATTAGTAGCCTCCTAAAAAATATTTTTTAATTTACCATCGTTTATTATACACCAATGGTTTGACTTATTTCAAGCCCATTTTATATTTTCGCCGTTATACCATAAAATAAATCGCCAATTAGGACTCTTTCGGTTGAAATTTACCAAAAAGAATGTTAAAATGTGTGGAGAAAGAGAGGCTTTTTAAGAAAATGGTTTTACTCAGCAGTATTGTCAACGGATGTACCATCGTCGCCGGCGCCCTGCTCGGCGCGCTTTTAAAAAAAGGGTTGCCCGAACGCATTACCCAAGGGGTGATGCAGGGGATGGCACTTTGCGTCCTTGCCATCGGTATCCAAGGGATCTTTGACGGCGAAAACTTCCTCATCACCATCCTATCCATCGCCTTGGGCGGCGCGCTGGGGTATTGGATCGATCTCGACCGCCATCTCAACCGCTTCGGCGATTGGGTGCAAAAGAAATTGGGCAAAGGGGAGAGCGGCAGTACCTTCGGGGAAGGGTTTGTCACCGCGACGCTGATGGTCTGCATCGGCGCGATGGCGATCACCGGTGCCTTGGACAGCGGCATCCGCGGGGATGATACCACCATTTTCGCCAAATCGATGCTGGACTTTGTTACCTGCCTGGTGCTCGCCTCTTCCATGGGGATCGGCGTGGCGTTGGCAGGGCCTGCCTGCTTTTTATATCAAGGGGCGATCGCCTTGGGCGGCAGCGCCGTTGCGGCATTTTTGACCGATTCGATGGTCTGCGAGATGAGCTGTGTCGGCTCGCTGCTCATCATCGCCATTGCGCTGAATATGCTGGGGTTGACCAAGATCAAGGTGGTCAACCTGATCCCTGCCTGTTTTTTACCCTTGATTTTTTGCCTTTTTATGTGATAAAATATAAAAAATAACTAAAGGAGTTTATAAATATGGCAAGTGAATACGGAAATGATTTTGTCGTTCTCACCGATGAAGACGGAAGAGAAATTGAATTTGAAGTGTTGGGCAGTGTGGATGTGGATGGCATCACCTATGTGGGTCTGATCGAGCAGTTCGAAGATCCCCAAGCCCAGCTGGACAGCGATGGCAGAATGATCGTTCTCAAAGCCATCGAAGACGATAACGGCGAAGAGCTGCTGGTCACCATCGATGATGAGGAGCTGGCAAACGTCCTCCCCGCCTTTGAAGAAGCCCTCGGCGAAGAGTATGACATCGGCGAAGAGGAATAATTTTTAAAAAGAAGATAAAAATAAGAATTACCCCCTGCGGTGTTCGTGGCGTGCATTCATTGAGCCTACACTTACGAAACGGGATCGCGTTCGGGCGCTGTGAGCATGCCGACTCTGGCGTAAGCCAATGTCGGAAGCCTGTGAGGCTAACCCGGCAAAAACCCACTGTGACCTTTTGGGGTCATATAATGCACATATACCACGGCACATGCGGGGCTTTTTCTTTTTGCAAAAAATTTGAGTGCCTTCCCGCTTTTCGCCCCTCGACGTATCGACATACGCCTTCGGTTCGAGAAAACGAAAAATCATCTCAAATTTTTTCGCAAAAAATATAGAGAGAAATCAAAAAATCCACTCAAAAAATCCTCGCCCAAAACTAAAAAAGTGGAACAAACTGAGAAAAATCCATCCCAAATTTATCAAAAAACTATAGTTAGGAAGAGTTAATGGATGCATTGATAAGAACCGAAAGTTTAATAGGGAAAGAAGCGTTGGTGAAGTTGCAAAACGCCCATATTGCCGTGATCGGTCTGGGCGGGGTCGGCGGTTATGCGCTGGAAGCGTTGGCGCGGGCAGGGGTCGGCAGGCTGACTCTCATCGATGGCGATACCGTTGCCGAGAGCAATCTCAACCGCCAGATCTTGGCGACGGTGGAAACGGTCGGAATGCCCAAAGCGATGGTCGCCAAGGCGCGGGTGGCGCAGATCGCGCCGCAGGCGGAAATCTATGCAAAGGCAGAGTTTTTGAATGAGCAAACCGCCGAAAGCCTGCTGGGCGATGCCTTTGATTTTATCATCGATTGCATCGATGATGTCCCCGCCAAACTGCTGTTGGCGGGGCATTGCAGAGAACATAAGATTCCTCTGCTGATCTGTTGCGGCACCGGTAATCGCCTCTCTTCCGAGGGCTTGCGGATCGCCAATTTTGATAAAACGGCGGGTTGCCCGCTGGCAAAAAAACTGCGGGTGCTCTTGAAAGAGCGTCAGTTTTCCAAATTGAAACTGCTCTTTTCCGATGCGCCCACCGCCAAGGTGGAACCCATCGAGGACGGCGGCAAACGCACCGTCGGCTCCATCTCCTATGTCCCCGCGATTGCGGGGCTGAAGCTTGCCGAAGCCGCTCTCACCGCCATGATCGTCGGCGAAGAAAATAAATACATTCCAAAATAACTAAGTTTGCCCTTGCAGGGAGTGAAGTTTCGCTCAATATGCGAAGTGGGCAAACTTAAACTTCACTTGGGCAAAGCCCAAACTTCACTGCGTTATGCAACTTCACTTTTGCGGTAGCAAAAACTTCACTAAAAAAACCCGAAAAAGAAAGAATTTCTTTTTCGGGTTCTTTTTTATTATTTTAATGGGCGTGGGTCGTCGATCAATCCCAGAATATAGTCGGCGGAAACATTATAATACTTGCTGAAAGTAATAAGAACATCGTGGGGTGTTGCCCGCAAGCCGTTTTCATAGCGAATATATGAATTTTTGCCGATGTTTGCAATCTCAGCACATTCTTTTTGCGTCAGTTCGTGATCTTCTCTTAAATCTCTCAAACGAAGCATTCAATCACCACCTTTGAGATTATTATAGACAGATACCCCAAACGGAGTTGACAAAATACCCCATATGGGGTATTATCGAAACAAAGAACGGATAAAGGAGATCGTTTTATGTTGTCACCGCAAAGCATTATAAAGGAGTTCATTAGTGAATATAAAGGGTTATTTTTAGAGGAGTTTACGGATTTTTATAACATAAATCGATTTTTGGAGCGAAAGAAGGATGCGGTGACCGTTTGTTCTCTCTGTGATGCTTATGAGGAGCGGTTGCAAGTTTGGCTCATTTTTTGCTTTGGAAATGGATTGAAAGAGAATCTTAATCATTTTAAATGTCCGATGAATCCAAATGTAAATGAAAGCGAACCGGATTTATATTTGCGGGAATCTGCTGTACGGCAATTGCCGGCATTTCGGGCGGCTACAGAAAAAATAGCGGAAAGAGTGAAAAATGTTTCTAAAATGGAATATGATGCCATCTTGGAATATTACACATATTTGGAGACCCTTCTTCCAAAAATTGCCCACTTAAAAGGCTTTGAGTTTGGCGATCAAATTCTTCCGATGGTTGAACCGGGATATGTACCGGATTTGTTATATACCAAAGCATATCGAAAAAAGGTTTCTCTTTGGAGTGAACTCAAATTTTAGTTCAAAAGAAGTGAAGAACCGCTCAAAAAGAGGCGAAAAGCCATAAAAAAAGAACCCGAATTTTTTCGGGTTCTTTCCTATTTTTTGGCGGTGCCGCCCTTTTTCAGCGGTTATTTTACGAGAATTTTTGCGAGCAGCGGGCGCTGTACTTTCAGCGCGCCTTTGGGGCAAAATTCCTGACAGCAGAAGCAACGGATGCACTTTTTGCGGTCGATCTTGGGCTTACGGTTGATCATCTTGATGGCATCGGCGGGGCAGACCTTAAAGCACTCCTTGCAGCCGATACATTCGGCGGGGGTCAGCACCGGCTTGGATGCCAGGGCGCGATCCATCACCGCCGCGCTGATTTTGCCGAAAAATTGTTCCGAGCCGCGGTTGAAACGCAAACTGCGTACCGCCTTGACCAACTGATAATCGGGGATGATCCGCTTTTTCCAATCGATGCCGCAGACCTCCAGCTCTTCGGCGGTTTGGGGGATCAGCCCACGCCGTTGGGCGGCCACCAAGGTGGGCACCTCCTGCGGTTTTAAACCGATGAGCGACGCGCTCAAAAGGTCGGCGGCGTGGGGATTTTTCGAGGCGATCAGAACGCCGATGGGGCGGGGCGTTCCCGCGGTGGGGCCGTTGCCCTCCATCCCGACAACGCCGTCGATGATATGGAGGCAGGGCTTAAAATATTCGTTGAGATCGATGATCATATCGGCAAAATCCGCCGGTTCGGGGAAGCGGTAATGGTATTCGGGCTTGACCGTCCCCGGTACGGCACCGAAGATATTTTTGGCGGCGGCACTCAGGGTCATCATTCCGTGGGTCTTGAGCTTGCAGAAATTGATGATGGCATCCGCTTCATCCAGCCAGCCGGTATAGGCAAATTCCTTATTGACTTTCCCTTGGGGGAACTGCGCTTGCTTGACCGAAAAATCGGAGTTTAATTTGGCATCGGTGTTTTTGGCAATCTCTTTCATCCCTGTCACCGCGTAGATGCGGTCTAAATACACCTTGGTATAGATGCCGCCGGGGCTATCCCCGATGGTAACCTGCGCGCCCTTTTCGCAGAGCATCTGCGCCAAGGCCTGCAGCAACGCAGGGTGGGTGGTGGCGGCGGCTTCGGGTTTGAGCATACTGACTAAATTCGCCTTGATGGCGATCTTCATATGGGGGCGCACCCAATCCAGCCCGCCGATCAGATCGAGGGCTTCTTTCAGCGCGGTTTGAACCTGCGCGGCTTCATAGCCCGCGCAGGCGGTAATAGCAACTTTATTCATCATCGGCTCCTTTTTCAAAGTGATTTTATTCTAACATAAAATGGGCTAAATGACAATTAACATTGAAAAAATTATAATATTATGCTAAAATGATTTTATATCGTTCTAAAAGGAGAAATTGAAGGAATGAGTGAGAAGATTTTTAACGTCAAAGACTACGGAGCCAAGGGCGACAGCATCACCCTGGATTCCCCCGCGGTGCAAAAAGCGGTGGATGCCTGCCACCAAGCGGGCGGCGGGATCGTATGGTTTCCCAAGGACATTTATGTTCTGGCGACGGTCTTTTTAAAAGATAACGTACATATTCAGTTTGAAGACGGCACCGATATTCTGGGCGCGCTGGATTTTTATGCCTATGCCCAGCAGGAGCAGATCGATTATCCCCTATATCAGGATGCGTCCCATTCCTTTTTTGACCTTGCCATGTTTGTCGGCAAAGGGTGCAAGAACATCTCCATCAAAGGGAAGGCCTGCATCAATATGCGCTCTGTCTGGGATGAGGACGCGGTGCGCGGCAAGGAAATTAAAAACCGCGGTCCCAAATGCATCTCGCTGAAAGAGTGCGACGATGTGGAGCTGGCGGGCTTTGAGATCAAGTTTGCCTCCGACCTGGCGATCTATTTTGCCGGTTGCAACCGTGTGGAGATCCATCATATTAAGATGATGGTCTATATCGACGGCATCTCGCCCGATAACTGCCACGATGTCAATATCTATGATTGCGACGTGGTGTCCGGGGACGATGGGATTGTCTTTAAGTCTTCCTATACCCTTAATCGGTTGGGGATCTGCAAAAATATCCACGTTTGGAATTGCCGCGTTTCCAGCCGTTGCTCCGCCATTAAGATCGGCACCGAGACCAACGGCGGGTTTGAGGACATTTTGATCGAGGACATCGATGTCTACGACAGCCGCATTACCGCCATCGCCATCGAGAGTGTGGACGGTGCGGTCATCGACGGAGTGACGGTGCGGAACATCCGTATTAAGAACACGAACGGTCTGCTCTTTATCTATCTGGGCGATCGGATGCGCGGCCCTGAGGGGCGCGAAGTGGGGGAGATCCGCAATGTTACTCTGGAGGATATCACCGCCGAAGGCCCCTATGAACCCTATATCACCGTTCCCTCGAACTATACCGCCTATTATATTGAGAGCTATTTGCAAGAGCCTTGGTGCTTGAACAAAAACGCCAAAAGGCTCCCCGAGGAGATGCAAAACCTTACCCGCGAGGACGGTTGGCAGCTTTCCTCCAATATGGCGGGGATGCCCGACCGCCCCTTGAAGAACATCACCTTAAAGAATGTGCATTTAAAGGTGGCAGGCGGGGTCCAAAACTATCAAAAGGAGATTCCCGAACCCACCAAGCCCTATCCCGAGATCTGGAATTTGGGTTACATTTTGCCTGCCAAGGGCATCTTCTTCCGCCATATCGACGGGCTGACCTTAGAGAATGTGAAGGTGGAAAGTTACCGCCCCGATGCCCGCGAAGATTTTATATTTGAGGATGTTAAAAACTTAATTCAAAAATGAACGAGAAAATTCTGATCATCGAAGATGAACTGAATATTGCCCGTATGCTCCAGCTGGAATTGGAGCGGGAGGGCTATCTTTGCACTGTTGCCGCCGATGGCGAAGCAGGGCTGGCCGCCGCATTGAGCGGGGAGTATGCCTTGGCACTTTTGGATGTGATGCTCCCGAAAATGGACGGCTTTGCGGTGCTCAAGGCTCTGCGGGAGCAATCCTCGATGGCGGTCATTATGCTGACCGCCCGCGGCGAGATCGAAGACCGCGTGGAGGGGCTGGAGCTGGGCGCGGATGATTATCTCACCAAGCCCTTTGCCATGCGGGAGCTGACCGCCCGCGTCCGTACCGCTCTGCGCCACGCCAAGCCCCAAGAGACCCATCTTCTCACCTGCGGCAAACTGCAGTTGGATCGGTTGCAGGGTAAGGCGTGGTTTGATGGGGAAGAACTGCTTTTGACCCATAAGGAGCTGGAGATCCTCGGCTATTTTATGGCGCATAAAAATGAGACCTGCTCCCGCGAGGAACTGCTGCGGGAGGTTTGGGGCTATGATTATATGGGTGATACCAACCTGATCGACGTCTATATCCGCTATCTGCGCGGTAAGATCGATCAGCGGTTCGGTGTGCAATATCTCAAAACCGTCCGCGGTCTTGGTTATGTCTTTGGGGATGCCGATGAATAAGCAGGAGATCAAAGCGACATATCAGCGCGATCTGGATGCGCTGAAGTTTGAATATAAGACCGAGAAGACCCGCCGCCGCTATGCCTGGCGCGCCAAAAAATCAGAACTGAAATATGCGGTCAAGGCATCGCCCAAAGCCGAAAAGAAGGATGCCAAGCGCACCTTAAAGAGAGAAAAGCGGGAGTATAAAAAGGAAGCCTATCTGCAAAAGGGCATCTTTTTGGAAAAGAAGGCGCGGCTGAAAAAGAAGATGCGGGATGCTTTGGGAAGTGTGGTGCGGATCGTCACCGACCACGCGCCCGAATCTCTGGTCGGCGGGCTGACCCTCAATTATGTTCTGATCTTTTTATTGGTGGGGATTTTGCAGGCGGTGTTCGTCGGCGTATCCGCCAATTATGTGCTGGAGGATCGGGCGGCGGAATCGCTCTATACCATCGCCGCCTCGCTGGAAGCGGGCGGGCTGGAGGAGCAGGTCGCCAAGGCGTTGGCGAAAGAAAACGATATGAATATCACCCTCTTTCGCGGTACTGCCGATGTATCCTATTCCTTCGGGCTGGAAGAATATCAAGAGCAACTGCCCTTTAATGAGCGGATCGATGAGCCCTTTACCCACACAGTGCAGGCAGAAAAACTGCTGATCCTGACGCGGCGGGTGGAGACCCCCGAAGGAAGTTCTTATCTTAACCTTGCCAAGAGTATGAAAAAGGAGGATGCGATCCTTTCGGTGATCGTCAACCTGCTGCTTTTGGCGATCGGTATCGCGTTGGTGGCGAGCTATTTTATCGGCTATCGCACTACCCGCAAGGCCCTGCGCCCCATCGGTATTTTGGGGCGGGCGATGGAAGAAATGTCTGCCGCCAAACTCTCCGACCGGTTGGAGACCGCCGATATCCGCACCGAGTTGGTGGAGGTGGTCCGGTCCTATAACGGAATGTTGGATAAGATCGAGGATGCCTATGAGCGGCAGAAGCAATTTGTCTCGGATGCGTCCCACGAACTGCGCACCCCGCTGGCGGTCATCCACGGCTATGCCGATATCCTTTCCCGCTGGGGCGGGGAGGATCCCGCGGTGCGCCAAGAGGCGATCGATGCCATTTTGAGCCAATCGGCGAATATGGAAATGCTTTTGGAGCGGTTGCTTTATATTGCCCGCAGTGAGAGCGGTAAACTCCGCCCCAAGATCGAGCAGGTGGATCTGTTGCCCCTTTGCAACGAACTGTTGCAGGAATTTCGACTGCTCCACCCTGCCCGTAATTTTGCTTTGGAGGGGCAAGGGAGTGCTCAATGCGATCCCGCGATGATGCGGCAGTTATTGGTCATCCTTTTGGATAATGCGTCCAAATTCACCGCTGAGGGCGGTCATATCACCATTGCGTTGCAGCAGGCGGAGGATCAAACTGTTCTGCAGGTGCGGGACGATGGCATCGGTATGAGTAAGGAACAGACCGATCGTATTTTCGAGCGGTTTTATAAAGGGGATAGTTCCCACCATCAAAAAGGCTACGGCCTGGGGCTTTCCATCGCCAAGATCTTGGCGGAAAGCCAAGGCGGCACCATCGCGGTGGAATCCAAAGAAGGCGAAGGAACGGTATTTGCCATCACAATTTAAAAGTAAAAGCAGCGAAGATTATTCTTCGCTGCTTTTTGGTTAAGTTTTTGCTTCGCAAAAGTGAAGTCGCAGATTGCGGTGAAGTTGCTCGCTAAGGCGCGCAGTGAAGTTTTGTTCGCCTTTCATTTTGCCTAAGGCAAAACTTCACTCACAAAGTGAACTTCACTATGAACATAACTTCACTTGTCTGTAGGACAAACTTCGTTTTTTAATTTGCTGTAGGTTGTCAAAAACAGATTCATTTCATCCAAGAGATGCTCTTTGGCAGAGATCTTTAAGGTGAAATAGGGTTTGGCGCCGATGGAATAAAGCACGCGGCCTTTCATCGCGTGGACCAAAGCGGCCAGGTGCCGAGGCTCCGGCTCGGCGGTGAAAAAGAGCACCGAATCCAATTTCTGCTTGATATCGGTGATGCCGCAGTTGCGGGCGGCAGAGCGCATCAAAGCGATCTTCATCAGGTTTAAGATGGGTTCGGGCGGGTCGGAGAAGCGGTCGCAAAGCTCGTCGGTCATATCCATATAATCCTCTTGGGTTTGGATGGCGGCGATCTTCTTATAGAGGTCGATGCGGGTCTTCTCGCTGGGGACATAGTCCTTGGGGATAAAGGCACTGACCGAGATATCCACCGCGCAATCGGCTTCGGGCGGGGCGGTCTTGCCCTGCTCTTCAAACACCGCTTCTTTTAAGATGCGCATATACATATCATAGCCCACCACATTCATCTGCCCGTGCTGTTTTTCGCCCAGCAAGGCACCGGCGCCGCGGATCTCCAAATCCCGCATGGCGATCTTCAGCCCGCTGCCGAATTCGGTGAATTCCCGAATGGTCGCCAATCGCTTGGACGCCACTTCGTTGATGATACTGCCCTGCCGATAGGTGAGATAAGCATAGGCGCGGGTACTGCTCCGACCCACTCTGCCCCGGATCTGGTGGAGCTGGGAAAGCCCCAAGCGGTCGGCATCTTCGATGATGAGGGTATTGGCAAAGGCGACATCGATGCCGGTCTCGATGATGGTGGTGCAGATGAGGATATCGATCTCGTGGTTTAAGACCTTCTCCCAAGTCTTCTCCAATTCTGCGCCGCTCATCCGCCCGTGGCCGACAGCGATGCGGGCATCGGGCATCCGCTCAGCAAGATCGGCGGCGATGCGGTCGAGGGCATCGATATCGTTCTTCATATAGAAAACGCATCCGCCCCGCTTGAGTTCGCGGGCGATGGCAGAGAGCAGAAGATCCCGATCGTATTCCAAAACATAGGTGGTGACCGGCTGGCGGTCGGCGGGGGGATCTTCGATGATGGAAAGATCCCGAATGCCCGATAAGGCCATATTCAAGGTGCGGGGGATGGGGGTGGCACTCATGGTCAGCACATCCACACCTACCGAAAGTTCTTTGATCTTTTCTTTATGCTTGACCCCGAACCGTTGCTCTTCATCGATGATCAGCAACCCTAATTTTTTAAAGTGCAGATCTTTGGAGAGCAGGCGATGGGTACCGATGATGATATCCAACCGCCCGCTTTCCAGATCTTCTTGAATCTTTTTGGTCTCTTTGGCGGTGCGGAACCGATTAAAGACGGCGGCGGTGATGGGGAAATCGGCAAACCGCGCCTTGACGGTCTGATAATGCTGTTCCGAAAGGATGGTGGTGGGGCAGAGGATGGCGACCTGATAGCCGTTGTCCACCGCCTTGAAGGCGGCGCGCAAGGCGACCTCGGTCTTGCCAAAGCCCACGTCTCCGCAAAGCAGGCGGTCCATCGGGTGGGGCTGTTCCATATCCTTTTTGATCTCTTCCACGCACCGAATCTGGTCGGGGGTCTCCTCATAGGGGAATTGCTCCTCAAACCGCAGTTGCCAATCGGTGTCGGGATCGCAGGGGATGCCTTGGGCTTGGAGCCGCTTGGCATAGAGGGCGATCAACTCCCGCGCTACCTCGCGGGATTGGTTTTTGACCTTGGCTTTGGTCTTTTCCCATTGACTGCCGCCCAGGCGGGATAATTTCACCGCGCGGTCTTCGGCGGTGCCGATATATTTAGAAATTAAGTCCAACTGCGGGCAGGGGACAAACAGAGTATCCCCCTTATCGTAGCCGATGACGATATAATCCTTGGTCACCCCTTGGTTTTCCACCTGGCGGATGCCTTTATAGACCCCGATGCCGTGGGAAACGTGCACCACCAGATCACCGGGGGTGATATCGTTGAAGGATTTGATCTTTTCCCCTTTGGGTTGCCCGCGGCGGCGGGCAAGGGAGGATTGCCGTTTGCCGCTGTCGGATAAAATCAAAAGCTTGGCGTCGGGCAGGCGAAGATTGCATTGGAACGAACTCTCCATGCAGCAGACTGCCTTGGCTTTGGGGGTCTCGGAAAGGGGAATATGGGCGTCGGTAATCATTGCGGAAAGCTCCTGCAACCGCATTTCATTCCCCAAAAGGCAGACGGTATAGTGCTCCTCCACCGCCTGCTGTAACTCTTTAATCAGAGCATCCTCCTGATAGAAGGGAATGCGGTCCTCCAGCGCCCGCATCTGCCGATAGGCACCTAATTTGAGGTCGGCAGGCCCCACCGCCAGCGCACCGAAAAGAACGGTGCGCTCGTCAAAGCGTTGCTCGAAGGACTCCCGATCAAGAAAATAAGCACCGTCGGCGGTGTAAACGCCCTTTTTGAGCAATCGCTCCCGCTCCTGCTGCAACTGCCAATCCATAAAGGAAAAAATCTTTTGCTGGGAGGCGTATTCTTCGATAAAGAGCCATCCTTGGTGCAGATCCAGCGGGGTAAATAATTGCGGATAGAGCAAGGGAAGATACTTATCGGCGGCGATGGGGCGGCCGTTTTCCAGCCGCTCAATATCCTCGCGAAGTCCGCTGTTTTCTTTTTTTGCAAGTTCCTTTTTTAAAAGGGGCAGTAGTTGTTGCTCTTCTCCGCGGCGGGCGCGGGCGGCGACGATCTCGGCCTGCTCCACCGTCTCCAGCGTTCGCTGGGAGAGAACGTCAAAGGTGACGATGCGGTCGATCTCGTCCCCGAAAAATTCGATCCGCAGGGGATCGGGATAGTTGGGGGAGAAGATATCTAAAATTCCGCCGCGGCGGGCAAAACTGCCCCGCCCTTCCACCAGCTCGAAGCAGGAATAGCCCTGCTCGGTCAGCCAGTCGGCAAGATCATTAATGTCGTATTCCGCGCCCACCTTCAAAGAAAGGGTGGCGGCGGCCGCGGTGGTTTCCGGCGGGGCGATGGGCATCAGCAACGCCGAAAGGGGCGCAAGGATCAGTTTATAATCCCCCTGCCGCAGTTTTCTTAAGGTTTCCGTCTGCTCGCTTTCCCGCTCGCGGGAGCGGGCAGAATAGGTATCGAAGACCAGATCCCGCTCCGGCAGATAATAGACCTTATCGCCCAAAAGGGCGCGCAGATCCGCGAGAATTTCAGCCACCCCCGCCTCTTCGCGGAGGATGAAAATTCCCGTATCATTCGATTGTTTTAAAAGGTAGGCGGCAGCCAATAGGCTTGCCTTGCCCAGCATCCCGCTGAGCGCGGCGGGCTTACCGCTGCCGGCGGGGAGCCCTTGCAACGCGTGCTCCTGCGCCAGAAGAGATAAAAGATTCATCGATTTTCACCTATTGAATCGGTTTTGCGCCTTGGCTAAATCCCGCTCCAAAAGCATCCGAACAGCACCGGGTACGCTTTCTAAGGCGGGCTTTAATTTTTCCAGATCATCTTTGGTGAATTTGCTTAAGACCCAATCCGCCAGATCATAGTCGGGGTGCGGCTTTTGCCCCACGCCGATCTTGATCCGCATCAGATTTTGGTTGCCCAGCACCCGCAGAATATCCTTGAGCCCGTTGTGCCCGCCGTCGCTCCCCTTATCGCGGATGCGCAGGCGCCCCACCTCCATCGAGACATCGTCGGCAATGACAATGATGTTCTCGGGTGGGATCTTATAATAAGAACCCACCTCGTTGACCGCCCGCCCCGAAAGGTTCATAAAGGTCAAGGGTCGGGCAAAGATCAGCTCGATGCCGTTATGGGTGGCTTTGGTCAAGGTGGCGGATTTTTGGTTGCCGAAGGGCTTGGCACCGAATTCTTCTTCCAAAAGATCCAAGGCCATAAAGCCGATATTATGCCGCGTTTGAGCGTATTTGGCGCCGGGATTTCCCAGCCCCACGATCAGCCAGCGTTCTTTTTTAAACTTATCAAAGAGCATTCTTTTTTCAACTCCGTTTCTAAATGATTATTATACCATAGGGCACCGAAAAATTCAATTATAGATTTATATATTGATTTTTAAGTTGAAAAATTATATAATGATCTTAACTATCGACATTTTTTAAAGTTAAGGGGACCTTATGAAATATCAGTTTGAAGATACCAGAATGCAAACCGTCGCGGTACCTGCGCGGGTGGTGGATGGCCTGATCGGCATCGCCACCGCGGCGCAATTGAAGGTACTGCTCTTTTTGCTGCGCTATGATAAGCTGGCGCACGACAGCGCGTCCATTGCAAGCTTTTGCAATCTCAAGGAAGAAGAAGTGGATGCGGCGGTGGATTTTTGGATCAAGGAGCGGGTCTTTGCCAAGGAGCAGGGCAAGCTGCGGTTGGTCTCGGCGGTCAAGACCGTCCAGCCCAAGGAACTGCCGCGGGTGCAGCCTACCATTGTTCTGGAGGAGACGGACGAAGATTTCCGCGGACTGATCGGCGAGGTACAGCGCATCTCGGGCAAGATGATCAATTCCACGATGGTGTCGCTCCTTTATAATATGAGCCAAAATCTGCATTTTTCCAATGAAATGATCTTGCAGTTGGTCGCCTATTGCATCAGCATCGATAAATTTACATATCGGTATCTGGAAACGGTGGCGGTGGATTGGTACGACAGCGGCATCAATACCTTTGAATTGGCGGAAGAAAAGATCCGCACCTTAGAAAATAACCGCAAGCTGGAACTGCGGCTGGCGCGCGCCTTTGGCATTGCTACCGCCTTTTCGGCAAAGCAGAAGGAGGCCATCGCCCAATGGAACGGTTGGGGCTTGACCGAAGAACTGATTTTGGAAGCCTATAACCGTTGCATGGACAATAAGGGGCAGATGAGTTTTGCCTATATCGGCAAGATCTTGGAAGAATGGAATAAAATGGGCTGGAGAAAGCCGAGCGATATTCAGGATCTGACCAAGCAGACCACCGGCAGAAAGCCGCATGAGGGGCTTTCGGATCTGGAGCAATTAGCCATTGCAAGAATGCAGGGGGATAAAAAATGAGTTTAAAAGAAAAACTTTGGCAGGAATATACTTTGCGCCACGCCGAAGTCCTCTGGCAGGCGGAGGAGCGCCGCGAGCGCATTTATAAGGAAAACCCCGCCCTTGCCGAGATGGAGCGCAAGCTTTCCGAGATTGGCTCCCGCTATTGCGTGGCGATGGTGAGCGGCGGCGATGCCGACGCGCTGAAAGAGGAGATGGATCGCCTGCAGGCGCAAAGGGATTCCTTTTTGGCGAGCATCGGCGCGGATTTTGAACCGCATTTCCAATGCAAAAAATGCCAAGATACCGGTATGGCGGAGGACGGAATGTGCGATTGCTTCCGCCGTGAGTTGATTGCGGAAAATTTCCGCCGTTCCAATCTGGACCGTTCGCTGGCGCACCAGACCTTTGCCAATTTTGACCTCTCCTTATATAGCGATGAGCCGCAAAACGGGCGGTTTTCCCCGCGGGAGAATATGCAGATGATCTTAAATCTCTGCAAGGATTTTGCGGCGGATTTTGACCGTCAAAAGAAAAATCTGCTCTTCACCGGTGCTACCGGATTGGGCAAGACCTATCTTTCCACCGCCATTGCCAAGGAACTGCTGGAGCAGGGCAAGAGCGTCATCTATATCAGCGCGCCGGAATTTGCGCGGCGGATCGAGGTGATTCGGTTTAAGGACGAAGAGGGCGAGCTGGAGCAATTTTTCGGTTGCGACCTTTTGATCATCGATGATCTCGGGACCGAGAGCCGCACCGGCTATACCATGGCGACCTTGGCGGATATGATCGATCAGCGGTTGCGCGCCGATAAGAAGATCATCTTCTCCACCAATCTGAATTTAGACGGCATCCAAAAGGCCTACGACGAGCGGATCGTTTCCCGCCTGCTGGGGCATTTTGCCTATTGCCATTTTTACGGCGAGGATCTGCGGATCAAAGCCTTCAAAGAGGGACGATAATGGAAAACTTAGCAGAGTTTGATCAACTGGATGATCTGCAGCTGGGCGGCTGGAGCCTTTGGCAAAACAGCCGCTTTTTCCGTTTTGGTACCGACGGGGTATTGCTGGCGGATTTTGCCCGCGTCAACCCTAAGGAAAAATTGATGGACCTCTGCAGCGGGACAGGGATCGTCCCCTTTTTGTTGCTGGCGCGGGGAGATTGCCAAAAAGCCGACGCGCTGGAACTGCAACCCTATCTCTGCCGCCTGATGGAGCGCAGTGCCGAATATAATCGTTGCACCGATCGGGTCAAGATCATCGAGGGGGATCTTTGCAAGATCCAAGAGTTGGCGCAGGGCGGCAGTTATGATGTCGTCACCGTCAATCCGCCTTATGAGCCGATGGGTCGGGGCATTTTGGGGAGCAATCCCCGTCGGGAATTGGCGCGCCGCGAGGTCGCCTGCAATTTAGAGCAGATTCTTTCTGCGGCGGCGTACCTGCTCAAGCCCCAAGGGCGGTTGGTGCTGGTGCATCGCCCCTTCCGTCTGCCCGAATTGATGGAATTGATGCGAAAACATCGGTTGGCACCCTCCCGTATGCAGTTGGTGCAGGGGCACGCCGAGGAACGCCCCGCCTTGGTTTTGGTGGAGGGGATTTACCAAAGCAAGCGGGAATTGGTAGTCGAACCGAATTTTATTCTCCATCGGCAGGATGGGGAAATGACCGATGCATTATTGAAGATCTATCGAAGGGAGCGAAAGGAATGAACGAGCCTGTTTTATATTTGGTGGGAACTCCCATCGGCAATCTGGGCGACCTTTCGCCCCGCTGCAAAGAAATCTTGGAAACGGTGGATTTTATCGCCGCCGAGGATACCCGCAATACCTTGAAATTATTAAACCATTTCGGTATCAAAAAGCCGATGATCAGTTATTTTGAGCATAATAAGCGGGAGCGGGGGATGGAGATCTTGTCCCGCATCCGTGAGGGCAAGACCTGCGCCTTGGTCACCGATGCGGGAATGCCCGGCATCAGCGATCCGGGCGAGGATCTGGTGCAACTGCTCTATGAAGAAGGATATACCGTGTCGGTGGTGCCCGGCCCCTGCGCGCTGATCGCCGCCTTGGTGCTTTCGGGTCTGCCGACCGGGCGGTTTTCCTTCCAGGGCTTTCTCTCCACCACCAAAAAGAACCGCCGCGAGCATTTGGAGGGGATCCGCTACGCCAAGGAGACGCTGATCTTCTATGAAGCACCCCAAAAACTGCGGGGCACCCTGCAGGATCTTTTGGAGCTGATGGGGGATCGCCGCATCGCCCTATGCCGCGAACTGACCAAACTGCACGAAACCGTCCAACGGGGCAGCATCTCCGAGATGATCGCCTTTTATGAGGAAAATGATCCCCGCGGCGAATATGTCTTGGTGTTGGAGGGGGCAAAGGAAGAAGCACCCCAAGAGGTTTTTTGGGAAAAACTTTCCCCCGCCGCCCATGTGGACTATTATGTCCAGACAGGAATGAGCAAAAAGGAAGCCATCAAGGCGGTTGCGACAGACCGCAATGTGCCGAAGAATGAAATTTATAATGAAGTAATGAAGAAATGAGAAAAAGCGCACTCCTTACGGAGTGCGCTTTTGGCTTTATTTTAAATTTCCCAATCAAAAAAATCTTTGGGTGTGATGTCCAGATATTCGCAGATGGCAAAAAAGATGGTCATCGTTGGATAGGCATAGTCGTTTTCAATATTGAATATATAACTTTTTGCCATTCCTAAATCTTCGCTCATTCGTGTTTGAGAAACCCCTTTTTCAGTGCGTAGCTGTTGCAATCTTCTGCTGAAAACTCTTCTTGCCATAATTGCACCTCCTATTTTTTAATATGGTAACATTTAGGAAGCCCTTTTGTCAAGTAACGCATATGTTCATACCAACCAAATCATTTGGTTGTTTGCAATCCAAAAAGTGCGGTACCAACCAAATCATTTGGTTGTTTGCAATCCAAAAAGTGTGGCACCAACCAAATCATTTGGTTGTTTTGCAATCCGACAAGTGTGGCACCAGCCAAATCATTTGGTTATTTGCAATCCAAAAAGTGTGGCACCAACCAAATCATTGGTTGTTTGCAATCCGACAAGTGTGGCACCAACCAAATCATTTGGTTGTTTTACAATCCGACAAGTGTGGTACCAACCAAATCATTTGGTTATTTGCAATCCAAAAAGTGCGGTACCAACCAAATCATTTGGTTGTTTGCAATCCAAAAAGTGTGGTACCAACCAAATCATTTGGTTGTTTGCAATCCAAAAAGTGCGGTACCAACCAAATCATTTGGTTGTTTGCAATCCGACAAGTGTGGTACCAACCATATCATTTGGTTGAATGGATATGGAGATGATACGAGCCAAACGGTTGATGCATTATGAATTGTATCGTTTGAGATATTAAAAAAGAACCTGCTGCGACAGGTTCTTTTTAAATCATAACTATTCGTTACTATTCGTTTTCTGAAACTGTTTAAATGGGAAGATTCGCCGATTTCAACGGTTTACCTTATTGTTTCATTAGGATTTTGACTCCATCCTTTGTGTCTTCCAAGGCTACGCCCATGGCAGTTAACTGCGCACGGATCTCGTCGGCGCGGGCGAAATCCTTGGCGGCGCGGGCGGCGGTACGCTCTTCTACCAACGCTTTGATCTCTTCGGGGATCTCCACTTCCTGCTCGCCCTGAATGATGTTCAGAACGCCCGTCAGCTCGTCGAACATCGCTTTGAGCTGATTGAGGAAGGCGAGAGAATGGGTGGCGGTCAGCTGGGTATTGATCCAGCGCGCCAGATCGAAGATGGTGCTCAAGGCATCGGCGGTGTTGAGGTCGTCGTCCATCTTTTCAATGAACTTATCCTTAAAGGCGGGCAGTTCGTTGAGCAACGCTTCTTCTTCGGCAGTCAGCTTGCCGCTTGCGGTCTTTAAGGCATAGTCCAGATTATTCTTGGTGGTATACAGCCGTTGCAGGCCCGCCTTGGCGGCTTCCAGCACGTCCTTACTGTAGTTGATGGGGCTGCGGTAATGGGAAGAGAGCATAAAGAGGCGGATGGTCTCGTAGCCGTAGGCAGCGGCGGCGTCCCGCACGGTGAAGAAGTTGCCCGCCGATTTGCTCATCTTGCGGTTATCTACATTGATATGGCCGTTGTGCAACCAATAATGGGCAAATTCGCAACCGTTGGCGGCTTCGCTTTGGGCGATCTCGTTTTCGTGGTGGGGGAAGATCAGATCCACGCCGCCGCAATGGATGTCGATGGTCTTGCCGAGGAATTTGCAAGCCATCGCCGAACATTCAATATGCCAGCCGGGTCTGCCGAGGCCCCAGGGGGATTGCCAGGCGGGCTCGCCTTTTTTGGCGGCTTTCCAGACAGCGAAATCCATCGGATCTTTTTTCATATCGTTGACATCGATCCGCGCGCCGCTTTCCAACTGATCCATCGGCAGATGGGAAAGCTTGCCGTAGCCTTCAAACTTTTTGGTGGAATAAAAGACATCGCCGCCCGATTCATAGGCATAGCCCTTTTCGATCAGGCTTTCGATGATTTTGATGATATCGTCGATGCAATGGGTGGCGCGGGGGTGGATGGTTGCCTTGACCACACCCAGCCCTTGCGCGTCGGTGAAATATTCATCGATATAGCGGTCGCCCAGCTCGGCTAAGGTGATGCCCTCTTCGTTGGATTTTTTGATCATCTTATCGTCCACATCGGTGAAGTTTTGAACGAATTTGACCTTATAGCCGCGGTATTCAAAATAGCGGCGGAGCACATCGAAGGTGATGAAGGGGCGGGCGTTGCCGATATGGAAAAAGTTATAGACCGTCGGTCCGCAGGCATACATCAGCACCTTACCGGGGGTGATGGGAACAAACTCTTCTTTGGTTCGGGTCAAGGTATTGTATAATTTCATTTATTTTTCCTCCAATTTTTTCTCTAATTCTTTGATCTTCTTGGAAAGGCGCGCCAACTCCTGCGCCACCGGGTCGGGGATATGGACCTGATCCAGAGGATCGCTCTCCACCCGCTTGCCGTTCTGCCGAATCACCTTGGCGGGAACACCCACCGCGGTGGAATGGGGCGGGATGGCTTCCAGCACCACCGCATTGGCGGCGATCTTGCTATGGCTGCCGATGGTAAAAGGACCCAAAATTTTAGCACCGCTGCCTACCATCACATAGTCTTCCAGGGTGGGATGGCGCTTGCCTGCATCCTTGCCGGTACCTCCCAAGGTCACCCCTTGATAAAGCATACAGTAATCGCCGATCACCGTCGTTTCACCGATGACAATACCGGTGCCGTGGTCGATGCAAAGCCCTTTGCCGATCTTGGCGGCGGGATGGATCTCCACACCGGTGCGGAACTTGGCATATTGGGAGACCCAGCGCGCCAAAAAATAGCGTTTATGGCGATACAGCCAATGGGATAAGCGGTAGAAAAGCACCGCGTGAAAGCCGTTATAGAGCAGAAAGATCTCGGCTTTACTGCGGGCGGCGGGGTCGCGCTCTTTAAAAGCGTTCAAGTCCTCGCGGATCTTCTTAAACATACATACATTCTCCTTAAAAAGAAAAAGCCTTCGCCGCCAAAAAGGCGGCGAAGGCGTAGAAATTACGCGGTTCCACTTCGCATTTATTACTCATCTGCCGATAACGGCGGCCTGCCGCCCTTCACTATCGCAAAGGGGAATACACCGCAAAGCGCACGCTTCAAAAGAGTTCTTTATCGGGCTTTCAGCCGATGGCACCGATTCTCTGAAAAAAGAGCCTTCTTTTTACTATTTTTGCGGGGAAGATCAAATCTTCTAAAATATTATAACGAAAACCTTTCAAAAATGCAAGTTTTTTTATAGATTACCGATTTTTTCAAATTTCTTCATACTTTTTTCATACCTTTGCGTTAAAATATGGTATACTAAATAAAAAGTTCCTCGTTAAAAGGAGTATTAGAATGGATCAAAATAATACCTATAACAATATCCCCGAAGGCGCGCCCTCAGCGGAGCAGCCCATTTATCATTATACCCGCCCGGAGCAGAATGTTGCGCCCGAGCCGCCGGTCTATCAGCCGCCGCAGTATGAAGCTCCGCAACCGCCCCAAAAGAAGCCGGAAAAGCCGTTGACCAAAAAAGCCTTGATCCCGCTGATTGCAGGGGTGGCCGCCGTCTCTTTGGTGCTGGGGCTCGTCGGCGGTGCGCTCGGTGCGCGCCTTTGGAATAAGCAAGAGGTCATTCCCGAAGGAACAGCGGTGGTCTATCAAACCGCCAAGCTGAAGGATGCCGACGGCAAGACTGCCAAAGAAACCCTTGCCATTCCCGAAGTGGCAGAACTTGTGAAGGATAGCGTGGTGGAGATCACCACCGAGCAGATCGTCACCGGCTCCTTTATGCAGCAGTATGTCAGCGAAGGTGCGGGTAGCGGTGTCATCATCACTGCCGATGGATATCTGGTCACCAACCATCACGTCATTGAGGGTGCTACCAATATCAATGTTCGCCTTGCCGACGGCAAGGAATATAAAGCCAAGCTCATCGGCAGCGATGCCAAGACCGATCTGGCGGTCATCAAAATCGATGCCAAAGAATTAAAGCCCGCCGCCTTCGGCGCATCTTCGGAACTGTTGGTCGGCGAAGAGGTGGTGGCGGTCGGCAACCCGCTGGGCAAGTTGGGCGGAACGGTGACCAAGGGCATTATCAGTGCCTTAGACCGCGAGATCACCATTGATAATACGACGATGCGTTTGTTGCAGACCGATACCGCCATCAATCCCGGTAATTCCGGCGGCGGAATGTTTAATACCAGCGGTCAGCTGGTGGGCGTTATCAACGCCAAATCTGCCGGCGAAGAGATCGAGGGCTTGGGCTTTGCCATCCCCATCGATACCGCCAAGGCGGTGATCGAAGATCTGATCGGGCACGGCTATGTGACCGGGCGGGTCGATCCCGGCTTTGTCTTCGTGGAGATCAATGATACCATGACCGCGATGATGTATCGCGTCAATGAATTGGGGCTGTATATCTCCTCGGTCGCCGATGGATCCGATGCGGAAAAAGCAGGCTTTAAGTCTGGCGACTATGTCCTTAAGATCGAGGGCGAGGAAGTTTCCACCGAGGCGGAGGCCAACGCGGCAATCGACGGCAAAAAGGTGGGCGAGACCTTGACCGTCATTGTCAAGCGGAACGGCAAGGAAAAGACGATCACGCTCACGCTTTCGGAATATACTCCTCAGGAAGAAGAAAAACAAACCTCTGCTTTTCCCTTTTAACTAAACCGTTGAAATCGGCGAAGACCGACGAAATATAAGGAAAGAACCTGCTTCAGCAGGTTCTTTTTTATGTCTTCGCGTCGGTGCAACCGCTCGGCGTATCTATATACGCTGTCGGGATTGCCCCAACGCGATCTTCATCCGATTTGAACGGTTTTATTGTTTTTGTTATGAAAAAGAAAAATCCCTCAACATCGCTTGAACAGAAAGGTGTTGAGAGATTTTTTAAAATTCGTCTTCGGGCGGAATGGTCCGCGCTATGGAGTGGTTGGAATAATCAGGGTCGTCGGTCACATCGCGGAGCACGCGGATGAAGGGTGGAAGAGTAAACTCTTCGTTCTCATTCTGCAGTTCCACCTCCATAATCGCTTGGCGATTCCAGAAGGGGAAGATATCGATCTCAAAAATATGATCGGCATAGGGAAGGCAATAGCGCATCTTATGAATGGTCTGGCGGCGGGGGTCGCGGGTGGCTAAGCGGCGATTATATTCTTCCTCGGTCAGTTGGCGTTCCAATTCCAGCCGTTTGATCGAAGAAAGAGCGCGCTTGGCGGTTTCGATATAAGAAACCTGCCCCTTTTCTTCCAGACGCCGCACCCGCACCGTTCCTTCGGTGGAGCTCAGATAGGTCTGGGAGATTTTCTGGATCTTGCAAAGATTGGCTAAATTAAGCAGATCCGGCCGCGCGATCAGGTATTTGCGCTCGATCTCATAAGGCACCATATACACCCCCTTTTTAATAATTATATAAAAAGGTTCCGTAAAATGCAAGAAAAATTGACAATATTTGTTTAAAAATGGTATTATAATAGCGTAGCATTTGAAAAAAAGGGGGCGGAAAAATGAAAATATGGATTCCATCGAGCATTTCCGCCCTTTTGGAGCGGTTGGAGCAGGCAGGATATGAGGCCTATCTGGTGGGCGGCTGCGTGCGCGATGCCTATATGGGTACCGCTCCGCAGGATTACGATATTACCACCTCGGCGCTCCCTGCGCAGACCAAAGAAGTGTTCCGCGGAGCGCGGGTGATCGAGACCGGCCTTGCCCACGGCACCCTGACGGTGCTGACCGAGGATGGACCGGTGGAAATCACCACCTATCGGCAGGACGGGGATTATTCCGACCACCGCCATCCCGATGCGGTCTATTTCACCCGCTCGCTCAAAGAGGACCTTGCTCGCCGCGACTTCACCATCAACGCTATGGCGATGGATGTGCGGCAGAATTTGGTGGATCTTTTCGGCGGTCGGGCGGATATCGATGAAAAAATCGTCCGCTGTGTCGGGGATGCGGAGCGTCGATTTGAAGAAGATGCCTTGCGGATCTTGAGAGCGTTGCGGTTTGCCGCCCGCTTTGGCTTTTCCTTGGAGGCGCAGACCCAAGCGGCGATGGAGCGCAAAAAAGAACTGCTGAAAACCGTTGCGGCGGAGCGGATCTTTGCCGAACTTTGCGGTCTTTTGAAAGGGGATCATGCCGCCGAAACGCTGGCGGAACACCGAGAAGTCGTGGGGGTGATTTTGCCCGAATTGCGGGGATTTCAGCGTATTAAAAATCTTCCGTCCGACCCTGCAATGCGGTTGGCGGCGGTGCTGCAAAAAGAGAATGCCGATTTGGCTTTGGCACGGCTGAAAGCACCCAATGTTTTCAAAAAAACGGTGTTGATGTTGCTGGAAAATCAAGAAACCGCGCAACCTGAAAACGAGCGGGAACTGCACCGCTTGGCGATCCGATTGGGGGCGGAAAATCTGCAAACGCTTTATCGGTGGCAGGGTTGGAATGCCGCACCACTGCTTGAATTTTTTAAAAAATCGCCCTGCCTTTCCATTCGCGATCTGGCGATCGACGGTAAGGCACTAATGGCTTTGGGATTGCAGGGCTCCGCCATCGGGGACGCCCAAAAATACCTGCTGGAGCAGGTGGCAGAGGGCTTGCCTAATGAAAAAGAAATACTGATCAAAGCAATTAAAAACCGATGATGCAACGCATCATCGGTTTTCATTTATTTTTTTAGCAAAGCAGATCAGTTGATCCATTTGTTCGGGAGTCCATCTGTTTGTGAGCTCCAGCAACTGTTCCTGTTGGCTGGTCGTTTCCGGCTCAAAAATCATAAATTTGTGCGGTGATATGTCGAGATATTCGCAAATGGCGAAAAATTGCGTCATAGAGGGGTAAGCATATCCGTGTTCAATATTATAGATATAGCTTTTTGTCATACCCAAATCGTGACTCATATCTGTGGTGGATACGCCCTTGTTGATTCGTAATTGCCGTAATCGTCGGCTGAATATCTGATTTGCCATGTGCCTTATTTCCTTTCGAATTATAATCAATAAAATTGTGCCACAATCAATGAAATTGGTCAATAGAATGTGGTCCAAATGAATTGGAACAAGATAAGTCAGTCCAAATAAATTGGATCAAGAGAAATCTGTCCAAATTAATTGGACTAAGAAGAGTCAGTCCAAATAAATTGGATCGAGGGGAATCAGTCCAAATGAATTGGAACAAGATAAGTCAGTCCAAATGAATTGGACACTCGATCCGTTTGTAACATCAAAATATTCTTCGCGCGATGCGCTCGATATCTTTTGTGTTACGGCACCTGCTAATCTGCTCCCTTCATCTGCCACAGGCAGCGGTCGCAGTCGCAACCAAATAAATTGGACCAAGATAAGTTGGTCCAAATGAATTGGAACAAGATAAGTCAGTCCAAGTAAATTGGATCAAGGGGAATCGGTCCAAATGAATTGGAACAAGATAAGTCAGTCCAAATAAATTGGATCAAGAGAAATCCGTCCAAATGAATTGGACTAAGAAGAGTCAGTCCAAATAAATTGGACTAAGAAGAGTCAGTCCAAATAAATTGGATCAAGAGAAATCCGTCCAAATGAATTGGACTAAGAAGAGTCCGTCCAAATGAATTGGATCGAGGGGAATCAGTCCAAATGAATTGGAACAAGATAAGTCAGTCCAAATAAATTGGATCAAGAGAAATCCGTCCAAATGAATTGGACTAAGAAGAGTCAGTCCAAATAAATTGGATCGAGGGG
>JAFSHF010000025.1 GCA_017440465.1 Clostridia bacterium | reverse complement strand
GCACAACGTCGCCATCCTTCATTGCGGCAACGGCGGCCTTGGCATTTTCACCAACCACGTTATCATCGGCGGCGAAAACGACCTCCTTACCCAGCTTTTCGGAAAGGCGGGCGGCTACGGGCGCCAGCGAAAATTCCGGCTTGGGTTCGCCCTTGGGCTTGCCCATATGGGAGCAAAGAATGACCTTACCGCCATCTGCGATCAGCTTTTTGATGGTGGGCAGGGCCGCATTGATGCGGTTTTCATCGGTGATGACACCGTTTTTGAGGGGAACATTGAAGTCGCAACGGACCAGAACGTTCTTGCCCTTGACGTTAATGTCGTCTACAGTCTTTTTGTTGTAAGCCATGTCAGTTTCTCCTTTATGTCAAGTTAATTTTTTACCAAAAATTATTTTACCATTATTTTGTATTATTTGCAATATTTTTATTTTTATGAATTTACTGAAAATTCGCCCATTTTCTATGGAAATACTGTAAAATATATGCTATAATAGACCATTATAAAGAAATTTTGACCCAAGGAGATGGAAATATGGGATTATTTGATAAATGGTTCGGTTCTCATTCCGATCGGGAACTCAAGCGGATCCAACCCATCGTCGATCGGGTATTGGCGTTGGAGGAGACCTATGCCGCCCTTTCGGAAGAGGACCTTAAAAATCAGACCAATCTTTTAAAAGAGCGGTTGGCAAAAGGCGAGACCTTGGATGACATTCTCCCCGATGCCTTCGCCACCATGCGGGAGGCCGCTTGGCGGGTATTGGGAATGAAGCATTATCCGGTCCAGATCATCGGCGGTATCGTTCTCCATCAAGGAAGAATTGCCGAAATGAAGACCGGTGAAGGTAAGACTTTGGTAGCGACCCTCCCCGCCTATCTCAATGCCTTGGCGGGCGAAGGGGTGCACGTCATTACCGTCAACGATTATCTTGCCCAGCGCGACAGCGAATGGATGGGCAAGGTCTACCGTTATCTGGGTCTGCAGGTGGGCTTGGTCATCAGCGGAATGACCCCCGACCAAAAGCAGAAGGCCTACGCCGCCGATATTACCTACGGTACCAATAACGAGTTCGGTTTTGACTACCTGAGAGATAATATGGCACTCTATAAGGAAAATCTGGTGCAACGCCGCCATTACTTCGCCATCGTGGACGAGGTGGACTCCATCTTGATCGATGAAGCCCGCACCCCCTTGATCATCAGCGGTCAGGGCGCCAATTCCACCGAGATGTATAACTTGGCGGATAATTTCGTTAAATCCCTGCGCCCCTTCAAGGTGGTCCGTACCGACGATAAGGCAGACTACGATGCCTATGCCAAGATGGAATACCAAGAGATTCTGATGGGACATTATCTCACCGAGGCGGAACATAAGGACCTGCAAAATGCCGATTACCTCATTGAAGAAAAGAGCAAGCACGTCACCCTCACCGCCAAAGGTGTGGAAAAGGCGGAAGCCTTTTTCCATCTGGAAAATCTGGCGGACCCCTCCAATATGGAGATCAGCCACCATATCAACCAAGCCCTGCGCGCCCGCGGCATTATGCATCGGGATATCGACTATGTCGTTAAGGACGGGCAGGTGCTGATCGTCGATGAATTTACCGGCCGTATTATGTATGGGCGGCGGTATAACCAAGGTTTGCACCAAGCCATCGAAGCCTAAGAAAACGTCAAGGTGGAAAAGGAAAGCAAAACGCTGGCGTCCATCACCCTGCAAAATTATTTCCGCCTTTATGATAAGCTTTCGGGTATGACCGGTACCGCCTTGACCGAAGAAGATGAATTCCGCGGCATCTACGCGTTGGATGTGGTGGAGATCCCCACCAACCGCCCCAATATCCGCGTCGACCATTCGGATATGGTCTTTAAGACCGAAAAGGGCAAGTTTTTGAACGCCCTGCAGCAGATCGAGGAATGCCACGCCAAGGGTCAGCCGGTCTTGGTGGGTACCATCTCCATCGAGAAGAGCGAACTTTTGAGTATGCTCTTAAAGAAAAAGGGCATCCCCCACCATGTTCTCAACGCCAAGCATCACGAAAAGGAAGCGGCGATCATTGCCCAGGCGGGTAAGTTCGGCGCCGTCACCATCGCCACCAATATGGCAGGCCGCGGAACCGATATTATGCTGGGCGGCAATGCCGAATATTTAGCCAAAGAAGACCTGCGCAAAAAGGGCTACGAAGAAGCGGTCATCAGCGAAGCCACCGGCTACGCCGAGACCAAGGACGAGACCATTTTGGAAGCCCGCGCTTTCTATCAAGAAGCGTTAAAGAATCATAAAGAAGTCATCGCAGAAGAAGCGGAAAAGGTCCGCGCTGCCGGCGGTTTATTCATCTTAGGTACCGAGCGGCACGAAAGCCGCCGTATCGATAACCAGTTGCGCGGCCGCGCCGCCCGCCAGGGCGATCCCGGTGCCACCCGCTTTTATCTCTCGCTGGAGGACGATCTGATGCGCCTCTTCGGCGGCGAGCGGGTCACCGC
This sequence comes from Clostridia bacterium, assembly GCA_017440465.1. GTDB lineage: Bacteria > Bacillota > Clostridia > Oscillospirales > QAKW01 > QAKW01. Next base: position 3,202 of record JAFSHF010000025.1, on the reverse strand, counting down.
CATGATGAATACCTTGCGGATGCCCGAAGATATGCCGATCGAAGCCAAGATGCTGACCGGTGTCATCGAAAAGAGCCAGGAGCGGGTAGAAGCCAATAACTTTGCCCGCAGAAAGCACGTTCTGGAATACGACGATGTCATGAATAAACAGCGCGAGCTGATCTATGCCCAGCGGCGGCAGGTGCTGGATGATTCCGACCTGAAAGAAACCGTTCTGAAGATGCTGGACGATTTTGTTTCCGCGCAGGTAAACTCCCATCTGGCAGGGGAAGATACCACCCTTTGGGATTTCGACGGTCTGCGTAAAGAACTGAGCGGTATTCTGACCGAGAATGATCTGCGCTACCCCGCCGAAACCCTGCCCGAATTGGATCTCAACGATGTGACCGAAACGGTGCTGGAAAAAGCCCACGCCGCCTATGAGCGCAAGGAGCAAGAACTCGGCGGCCCGATGATGCGGGAAGCGGAGCGGGTCATCCTGCTGCGCAGTGTCGACCGCAACTGGATGGAGCATATCGATAATATGGACGACCTGCGCCAAGGCATCGGCCTGGAAGCCTACGGCCAACGCAATCCGGTGGTGGAATTTAAGTTCCAAAGCTATGATATCTTCGATGCGATGATCGAAACCATCAAGGAAAATACCGTCCGCGGCATCCTTTCCCTGCGCTTGCGTAAGGAAGAGGAGGTCAAACGCGAAGCGGTCGCCAAGGAGACCGGCACCTCCGCCGGCACCGACGGCACCACCCCCAAAAAGCAACCGCAGAAGGTGGGTAAAAAAGTGGGACCGAACGATCCCTGCCCCTGCGGAAGTGGGAAAAAGTACAAGAAATGTTGCGGCGCTCCGGGCGTGAAGGCTCAGAATTGAGCCTGAGCGTGGACCGTTGAAATCGGCGCAGACCGACAAATATAAGGAAAGAACCTGCTTCGGCAGGTTCTTTTTTAATGTCTTCGCTTCGGTGCGACCGCTCACCGTATCGACATACGCCATCGGGATCGCCCCAAACCGATCTGCATCCGATTTGAACGGTCTTATCGAAGTAGAAATATAAAAGAAAGAGTCTACCCAAACCCTGTAGACTCTTTTTAAAACTATTCAAAATTGCTTAAAAAATATTGTAATTCCAGCACCCCGTCGACTAATTCTTCCTTCGATTTTCGCAATCGCAAACCATCGCAACAGCTTAAAATATGCTCGAAAGAAGGCAATCCCAAATCTTTCAACGAAAAATTTTTAGGAAAATAAAACCGAAAATACAAGGTGTCCTCCGTTTCTATAATATTTGTGTCAATATGGGCATACTCTGCAAAAGATTTTACATCAAAAATAATGGATTCTTTATCCGTATGAATATCTCGTTTATATCGCCTTTCATTTTCCGTATATGAATGAGAATAGCTCAACCAATATAATATCCGCTCCATTTTGCCCTCCAAGATCTTTTTATATATTCTACCAAATATGCATTGCATTTGCAATGCATATTTTCCGATATTTTTGCATTACACTTAAAGCAAGACAAATGTATTGCGAGGTGTTTCTCCATGGGATTTAAAATTCCTTCCGTTCCCCCAACCACCAATAAGACCATTCGGTTCCCCAACGATGTTGTGGAGCAGGTGGAGCAAGCCATTCAAGGAAAGGATTGCACCTTTTCCGCCTTTGTCATCGCAGCAGTGCGGATGGCTTTGGAAGATCTGGAAGAAGAGCAAAAATAAATGAAGGAATGCGCAATGCTTTGGTATTGCGTATTTTTTTAAAAAACAGTTCGTCATATTGCCACCATTTTACCACCATTTTTGTTAAAAAGCAATATTTCCACTAAAATAAAGTCATAATGACGTCACAATGGTGAAATGAGGTGTATACTTTGGACGATAAACTTTTACGTTATACTTTGCGGGTAGACCGCGTTCTGTTTCAGAAGTTTCGCTATGTAGCCGAATCGGAAGGGCGCTCTGCCAATAAGGAGATTGAGCAATTTATCAAGCGCCATGTCGCCGCCTATGAAAAGGAACACGGCAAAATCGAAACTAAATAAGAACAGCCTGCCAAAATTTCGGCAGGCTGTTCTTCTTTTATTTTGTTGCTTCTTTGGCTTCGTCCAAGGAAATGTCCGGTGTCGTGATGATTAAATCTTTTCGAACTTTATTGGTTTGAGTTGCGTCATCCCATTCGATCGCGTTCAACTTATAAATACGATATTCCCCAAAATCATAGCAAGCAGATCCACCGTCATACGCTAAGTAATCGGAGCCGAATTGCTGCTCCCATTGGTCGTAAAGACGGTCTAAAACGGTGGGATCTTGGGTGATGGCTTTGCGGAAATCAACAATCTTTCCATCAATTTCAATGTTTAAGCCGCTAATTCCGTAATAATAGATTTCATAGCCCAACGTTTCTTTCAGCGCATCGTCGGTGATGCGTACTAATTCGGCAATTCTGTTGGTTTCCACCCGCTTGACCATCGAATCGGAAGGCTGCTCCGACTCTTGCTTTTGTGGTTCTTCGGTTTGCTCATCATTCTCTTTTGCCGGTTTTTGCGGCTGTTCTTCGGTAGGATTGGAAGGTGTTTGCGCAGTAGATTGCTTTTCTTCGGCGGAGGATTCCACCTGCTCACCCACTACCGCTTGCTCGCCTGCTGCATCCTTTTTGGCGCAAGACGCACAGAAAATCAATGCCATAATCATTAAAATAGCAATCCATCGAGTTTGTTTTTTCATCTTCCAATACCTCCTTGCTGAATACTGATGTAACCTAACCGTGTGTCCCGCTTGGCAATACATTGATGAATATCGATGTAAACTAACCGCGTGTTCCGCTTGCCAATACATTGATGAATATCGATGTAACCTAATCGCGTGTCCTGCTCGGCTATGCATTGATGAATATCGATGTAACCTAACCGCGTGTCCTGCTTGGCAATGCATTGATGAATATCGATGTAACCTAACCGCGTGTCCTGCTTGGAAATGCATTGATGAATATCGATGTAACCTAACCGCGGACATTGATCAACAACACATTGATGAGCATCAATGTCGAGCGTTGGCATGTATGTTGATCGGTCATGCATTGATGAGTATCAATGTCGAGCGTTGACATATATGTTGATTGGTAATACATTGATGAGCACCAATGTCGAGCGTTGACATATATGTTGATTGGCAATACATTGATGAGTATCAATGTCGAGCGTTG
>JAFSHF010000024.1 GCA_017440465.1 Clostridia bacterium | reverse complement strand
TACGGTCAGATGGTAGCAATGAGTGTTGCCACCGAAAAAAGCTCTCGTGCTATGGAGTAGCGTATTACTATTGCCAAGCCCATCAATATGATGTTTGGCAAGGTTTTAGCGGCTTGTATGGCAGGTCTTGTTCAGCTCGTTGCTATCTTTGGCTCGGCACTTGTGGTCTATCATGTGAATAAGTCCTATTTGGGTGATAACGGAATTATTGATTCCATCTTTAATATTCCGCCTGAGTTGTTTGCATATATGCTCGTATTCTTCTTGCTTGGATTCTTGATTTATGCGTTCCTCTATGGTGCAATTTCTTCCACCGTTTCCAAGTTGGAGGATATCAATACTGCCGTTCAGCCTGTAACTTTCCTGTTCCTGTTCGGCTTTATGGTGGTTATCTTCTCTATGACCAGCGGCAGCGTGGACAATGTTCTGATGACAGTCTGTTCCTATATTCCGTTTACCTCGCCGATGGCAATGTTCACAAGAATTGCTATGAGCACTGTGCCTTGGTATGAGATTGCAATTTCCATCGGCATTTTGGTTGCATCAACCTTTGGAATTGGTATACTGTCTGCCAAGATCTACCGTGTAGGTGTTCTTATGTACGGAACATCTCCCAAGATCGGCAATATTATTAAAGCCGTTTGGAAGGCATAAAGATGTGCTATGAAATGTTAATTTGAGCGAGTGGGAATGATTTGAACTAAATATCTGTCGAAATAACGCAATATCTGTAAATGGTATTGCGTTATTCTTTTGTTATGCTATAATAAAAATAGGTAAATACATTTAAAGGAGTGAGTAACCTTATGGAAAAGAAATTATATAAATCCAATAAGAATAAAATGATCGACGGCGTTTGCGCCGGCATTGCGGAGTATTTCGGCATTGATCCGACCTTGGTGCGGCTGGGTACGGTTGTTTTGAGTTGCGCTGTCGGCAGCGGGATTCTTGCCTATATCATTTGCGCCTGCATCATCCCCCGCGACCCCAACTGATGATAGCAATTTTCTTTAAATAAAAAGACCTTGGTCGTCCTATGACGACCAAGGTCTTTTTGCTTTTCATTTGGAATTAACCCAGCAAGCCGCGGATCAAGCTTTCGATCAGTGCCAGAACGGTGGCGAGTCCCAATCCGCCGGCAGAGACAGCAAAGAGCTGGAGGAAGGTGCGGTTGCGATCCTTGGCGGTAGTCTCTCCGGAGGAGGAATATGCCGCCAGCATCAGACCGCCGCAGCTGGAAAGGGGGCTCATCGCCGCAAAATGGGCGCCGATACAAATTGCTACAGTGACGATAACATCGCTGCCTGCCGCCATCGAGGCGGTCAGCGCGGGAACGGTGGGGATCAGGGTGGGCATAACCACACCGGAAGCGGAGGAGAACCAGCTCATCACACCGCCGAGGAGACACATAATGGAGGTTGCGGTGGCAGGTCCGACCAGTTTTTGCAGACCGGTGCAGAGCAGGTCAATGCCGCCCAGCTCGGTGACCAAAGAGATCAGGATGCCCACACCGGTGATCATCAGCAGGGTGCCCCAAGAGACCTTTTTCAACGCGGCAACTTCGTCGGCGCAACGGAAGATGGTGAGGATCACAGCGACGCTGATCGCCGCCAAGCCCACATTGATGCCCAAAAACGCCATCACGGCGACAGCGGCAATCCCGCCCAAAGTCGCCCATTGCTTGCCGGTGAAGGGCGCCACTTTTTTTTCTGCGCCTGCAACGGTGGTAACTTTGAACTTATGCCACTTGAATACGAAGAAATACAGAACCGCCGCAAACACCGCGTTGATCAGTGCCATCTTCAAATTCAAAGGACCTGCGATCCCTTGGATGCCGGATTCGGTTGCTTTTGTGACCGCCACAATACCCGAAGGGGTGATGGGGGAAAGACCGCCGGCAAAGGCACCCAACGCGCCAAAGGGTAGCAGGCTGATGGGGGTGCAGCCGGTCTGCTTTGCCAAGGCGACAATGATCGCCGCCATCAAAGCGGTGATGGAGATCGGGCCGGGGCCGACCGCAGAAAGGACTGCGCCCAACAGGAATAAAATGATGGGGAAGATCTTTGCATTTCCCTTGCAAAGAGTAAGTACTTTTCTTGCCAGAACATCCAGAGTCTTATTCTCCTGGGCGATGCAAAAGAGATACATCACCCCGAACAGCATAAGAAACATTTTACTGTCGAAGGCGGAGAGGATAAACTTCTCCGGTGTACCGGTGGCAAACACCAGCACCAACGACGCCATAATGGCGGCAAGGCCGGTATTGACCTTAAAAATGAAGGCGGCGGCAATCACCGCGATCAAGACAAGTAACGACACAAGATTCATATTTTCTACCTCTTTTTTATATTTGCTTTCCCATTATACACCTATAAGGAAATGATTGCAAGGGGAATTAAGGGTATATTCGGTAAAAACCAATGCCCTTCGCAATTTGCGAAGGGCTGTGTTATTATTACTTGTTATCTTTTTTTAAGCGCGCTTTGGCTTCTTCTACGGTTTCGCCGTCTTTAGTGAGGTAAGCGTCTACAAACTTATCTTCGATTTTAGTGTAACCGCCAACAACGCCTTGCTCGATTTTTTTGTATCCGTCCACCACACCTTTTTCAATTTTTTTGAAGCCCTCGGTGGTCGCCTCTGCAATTTTTTTGTTGGCTTCGATGAGTTTTGATTTAGCCATTTCTGTATATTTTCCTCCGATCAGATTGATTCCGAGCAGCAGAAGGATCAACCATACCGCTGTCCCGGTTAAAATATTAAATAATTGAATTTCCTTCGGCTCCATTCCGGGGAAGGAGACGAGCATCGACCGCTGCATTGTATAAATGGAAACAAATGCATCCGCCAATGCAATGTTGCGCAGGGTTTTTAATGCGGGGGAGAGGGTGCGGGAAGCCTTTACCATCCCGATGATTGCCAATGTGATTTTGGTAAAGGTATAGGTGGCGATGGTGATCATCAAAATTTCGTGGAAGGCGGTACCCCGCTCTTTGATGGCGGATAGGATGTTCACCCCTACGATGCAGAATGAAAGCACCACCAATAAAATTCCCGTAATACGCCGTGCAAAAAGCTCGGTATCATAGTTGCCGTTTGCTCTTCGTCGGACCTGCAATACAGAAAATCTTGTAATAGCAAGTACGGTATAATACGCACCGACTGTAATAAACCACCACGAATGTGTGAGAAAACCGATAAAACAGTTTCCAAGCGCATAAGCGGCATTCAGCGCAAGACTTGTATAAGGATTTTTTACAAGATTTAATGCGTTCATCGGATGCCCTTAATCATCGGAATGAGAGCAATCAGCATAATGATACCAAGCAAACCGACGAGTGTGCCCCAAATAATTTGCTCCCACACAAGGCACATACACATCCCTACGCCCAAAACTAAGACAGCAACAATGGCATATATGGTGCGGAATACGTTTTTTCCATTCATTTTCGGCAACTTTTTGTTTTCCATTTTGCACCAGATAAGTGCCGTGATAATACCGAACACAATACCAACTGCTCCGAAAACTACACCTTCTGCAAAGGCATCCCATTCAGGCAGAAGAGCCATACACATACCAAGTGCGAAAAGCACACCGCTTACCGTTCCCATAATGAGTGCAACAAAACTACTCTTTTTCATTTTGAAATCTCCTTTCATTAAACCGACACTTGTTCTTTTATTGCATTTATAGTATAATCTTTTCACCAAAGCAAAACAATCATCAAAATTGCAACAAGTGTTGGAATAATGGAGGAAAAACCAATGAATGTGAAAAATAATAAACGCCGCCGCGCATCGCGGGAAAAGATCGAGCGGGCGTTTATCGGGCTGCTGCAGGAGCGGGAGATCAAGGAGATTACCGTATCGGATATTATTAAAAGAGCAGGGCTGAATCGCAGTACCTTTTATGCGAATTATATGGATATTTTTGATCTTGCGGATCAGACACGGGAGATTTTAGAAAAGGAGTTTTCCAATCTCTTTGCCGATTATGATTATTTTAATGAGCGCAGCGGCGCGCTGAAAATGTTTACTCATATTAAGGAAAATCAACTGTTTTATAATACCTATTTTAAACTATGCTATGACGATAAGCATCTGGTTTCGGTGTATGATCCCAAGCGGGCAGAAAAAGAGCAGTTGGACGGCAACATCAAATATCATATTGAGTTTTTTCGAAACGGCTTGAATGCTATCATCAAGCTGTGGCTGGCCGGCGGCTGCCAAGAATCGCCGGAAGAGATGGCAGAAGTGCTGAAGCAAGAATACAGAGGCCGATAAAATCGCTTGACAAAATCTATACTTCGTGATACGATGTATATCGTGAGAGGGGGTATTCTGTGGATATTCAATTAAAACGCGGGCTTTTGGACGTTTGCGTCTTGGCGGCGATCAAAAGCGCGGATTCCTACGGATATAAGATCATCAAGGATCTCAAACCTTATGTGGAACTTTCCGAATCCACCTTATATACCATTCTGAAGCGGCTGGAGACCGCCCGGATGTTGACCGTGCGCACCGCGGAGCATTGCGGCAGACTGCGGAAATATTATCATATTACCGCGGCAGGCGTGCGGCGGATCGAAGAATTTAAAGAAGAATGGAAAGAAATGAAAGCAATCGCAAGCTTCATTGCAAAGGAGGACAGCGATGAATAAAAAGGAATTTTTGACGCAACTGCGCCAAGGGTTGGCGGGACTCCCCCAAGCGGAGCTGGAGGAGCGGTTGCTGTTCTATAGCGAAATGATCGAAGACCGCATCGAAGAAGGCTGTTCGGAAGAAGATGCGGTGGCGGCGGTGGGCTCGGCGGAGGAGATCATCGCGCAAATCGTGGCGGAGATTCCGCTGGCAACCTTGGTCAAAGAAAAGATCAAACCCAAAAAACGCATGAGCGGTTGGGTGATCGCCCTGCTGGTGCTGGGGTCACCTCTTTGGCTTTCTCTGTTGCTCGCTGCTGTTTCGGTGGTATTTGCGGTGTATATCTCCCTTTGGTCGGTCATCCTTTCTCTTTGGGCATCCTTTGCGGCGGTGGCGGTCAGCGGTCTCGGCATTTTGGCCGGTGGGATCTATTTTATCGGTATCAATCCGATCATCACAGGTCTCATTCTGATCGGCGCAGGTCTTGCCTGCATCGGTGTGTCGATCTTGCTCTTTTTTGGCTGTAAGTTGGCAACCAAGGGCTTGATCTGGCTGACGAAACTGCCGATCCGGATCATAAAAAATGCCATTGTGCGAAAGGGGAAAGCAGTATGAAAAAAACAACGAAAATTGCTTTGATCCTCGCCGTAGCGTTGATTTTGGTCGGCGGTGCGCTTTTTGCGGGGGCATCGATGGCGGTGGATTGGAATTATGAGACCTTAAAGTATGAATCCTTTGAGATGAATAAATATCAATTGGAAGAAGAGGTCCAAAATATAACCCTGAAAACCGATACCGCCAATGTTTATTTTTATCCGTCGAGTGATGGGGAACTAAGGGTAGAATGTTACGAACATACCAAAGCAAAACACACCGTTTCGATGGTAGGGGATACCTTATCGATCGAACTGCAGGATGAACGCAAATGGTATGATCATATCGGCATCTCCTTCCAAAGCCTCGAAATTACCGTCTATCTGCCGAAGAAGACCTACGACACCCTTACCGTCCGCACCACCACCGGCAATACGCTCATCAAAAATGACCTTGAATTTCAAAATGTTGAGATCAACCAGAGCACCGGTAGAGTAAATTGCTACGCCTCTGCCGCTGAGCGGATGAAGATCCGAACGAGTACAGGGGAGATCCACCTGAAAGACGGTAAAATAGGTGCGCTGGAGCTGGAAGTCTCCACCGGCGATAGTACTTTGGAAAATATCGCCTGCAAGAGCTTGGAGTCCATCGGCTCTACCGGTGATATCACCTTGAAAAATACCGTGGCGGACGGAGCCCTTTCCGTTAAGCGCAGTACCGGTCGGGTTCGCCTTTGGGATTGCGATGCGGCAGAGATCTTTATCAAGACCGATACCGGCGATGTGCGGGGCACCCTGCTCACCGAAAAGATCTTCTTTACCGAAACCGATACCGGTAGTGTGACCACACCCAAGACCGCAAGCGGCGGCAAATGCGAAATCATCACCGACACCGGCGATATTTATGTTGAAATCAAATAAGAAACAGCCTTGGAATCAAAAGATTCCAAGGCTGTTTTTATGAAATGATACCGTATTGCATTGTAATGGGGTCCCGAAAGAGCGGGATATTGGGCGGAAAGAAGGTAAAGATCGCAAATAATAAGGCACCGGAGATTAGGAAGACAAGTGAGTATAAATATAATATATTATTATATAAAGACTTGAAAAAAATCGATGAGTAGTATATAATATACAATGAAACATTGTGCTATGTAATAAATATGCAGTGCAGAACATCGTTAAAAGGATGGAAGAATAAATGAACGCTTTTGAAAATAAAGTTTGGCTCGCAACACCTACAATGCACGGAGAGGAATTGGCATACGTCCAAAAAGCATATGAGACCAACTGGATGTCTACGGTAGGGGAAAACATCAATGAAGTCGAGCGGATCGTCGCCGAAAAGATCGGATGTAAGTATGCGGTCGGTTTGGCTTCCGGCACCTCGGCCTTGCATTTATGTATGAAGCTGGCGGGGATCTCTCGGGGCACCAAGGTCTTCTGCTCAGATGTCACCTTTGCCGCGACGGTAAACCCTGTGGTATATGAGGGCGGCATTCCGATCTTCATCGATACCGAGATGGATACCTGGAATATGGATCCTGCGGCGTTGGGAAAGGCCTTTGAATTGCATCCTGATGTCAAGCACGTGGTTTTGGTCAATCTGTATGGTGTACCCGGCAAGCTGGATGAGATCCGCGCCATCTGCGATAAGCACCATGCCATCCTGATCGAAGATGCGGCAGAATCGATGGGCGCAACCTATAAGGGGAAGCAGACCGGCACCTTTGGTGATCTGAGCATTGTTTCTTTCAACGGCAATAAGATCATTACCGGTTCTTCCGGCGGTATGTTGCTGACCAATGATATCGAGCAGGCGAATAAAGCAAGAAAATGGTCCACCCAAAGCCGTGAAAATGCCGCTTGGTATCAGCACGAAGAAATCGGTTATAACTATCGGATGAGCAACGTCATTGCCGGTGTGGTCCGCGGTCAGCTTCCCTATTTGGAAGAGCATATTGCCCAGAAAAAAGCGATCTATATGCGCTATAAAGAAGGGCTCAAGGATCTGCCCATCCAAATGAATCCTTATGATGAACAAAACGCCGAGCCGAACTTCTGGCTTAGTTGTATGATCATTGATCGGGATGCGATGTGTAAGCAAGTGCGCAGTGAGACCGATGCGCTCTATATCTCCGAACCCGGCAAATCCTGCCCGACAGAGATTTTGGAAAAGCTCGCGGCGATCAATGCGGAGGGGCGCCCTATCTGGAAGCCGATGCATATGCAGCCGATCTTCCGGATGCACGATTTTGTCACCCGAAAGGGAGACGGACGCGCCTGCACCAACGCCTATATCGCCGGCGCAGGTGAAGACGTCGGTATGGACTTATTTGAGCGGGGCTTATGCCTGCCCAGCGATAATAAGATGACCCCTGAGCAGCAGGATGTGATCATCGAGGTCATCCGCAGCTGCTTTGAATAAGAAATGAAGATAAAGTTGTATAGAATTAGGAGGAAGTATGACCGGGAAGCGTTTATGGCAAACCATTCGGCTTTGGTCGATGATCAGCAGCAAAGACCGCGTTGATTATATGAGAAAGAAGCATATATTTGCGGAACTTGGAGAGAACGTAACGATTATGGATCGAAAAATTCCACTTTATGCAAATTTGATAAAGATCCATAATAATGTGCGCATTGCATCGCATGTAACCTTTGCAACCCACGATGTTACTCATTATATGTTGAACACAAAAAATGATACAGATGACTATAATGAGATCATTGGCTGTATTGAGATTATGGATAATGTTTTTATCGGTACAAATGCAACGATTTTAAACAATGTTCGTATCGGTGAAAATTCGATCGTTGCCGCCGGCGCGGTGGTAGCGAAGGATGTTCCTTCAAATTCGGTTGTGGGTGGTGTTCCTGCAAAGGTAATCTGCAGTATGGATGATTATTTAAAGAACAGAACAACTAGCTATCCCACAGAACTTAAGCCGGCTCACCAGGTGATTTCTGCTCCGCTGGCAGATTTTATGTGGGATGAGTTTGCAGGGCAAAGAAATGTGTAAGATTATTATTTGGAGGCATAGATAGATTGTTAATATATCTTGTTTGTTTTTCCATATCGGTTGGTTTTGCCTATTGGGCAAACCGAACCAAAAAGAAAACGCTGTTTTACCTTTTTTCTGCAATCAGCATATTAATAACTGTTTTGCTTGCGGGCTTGCGAGATTATAGTATTGGTATTGATACTATGAACTATAAAGAGCATCAGGCGTATTGGTCGGCGGCAATTAAAAGCGACACGCTGATAGAATATTTCAAACGTTATTTTGCCACCGGTTATTTTGAGCCTCTTTTTGCCCTGCTTGTTGGCCTGATATCGAGGATCACGCATAATTTCAGCGTGTTTTTGATTGCGATGCACGCAGTTATTATTTCAGGAATCTATATTGGTTCGTTTCGACTGAAAAAGTATGTAGAACCCGCTTGGATCCTATTATTATATTATTTATTTTTATATAACCAGTCGTTGAATCTGACGCGACAGCATATGGTGATGGCAATTGTCTTTATGGTGTTTGCCGATATTCAGGAAGGAAAATTTTTAAGATATTGTATCGTTGTGTTGCTTGCCGCCTTCGTTCACACAACGGCGTTGCTGGCGTTGATTTATCCTGTTTTGTATTTTATTTTGAATTGGAATTGGGAGCCGCTCAATAAAAAACGGTGGTACCGTTGGGGCATTATGATCGCGCTGGTTTTGATGGCGATCGTTCTGATGAAGCCGGTGGCCACTTGGTTTATAAGAATAGGAATATTCAGCCAAAAATATGCGTTTTATTTCCGTACCGATGTGATCAGCCCCGCCTTTATCGCGTCTGTTTATGTTGTTGCAGGGCTTTGTTTGGTTTTTTATTTCAGAAAGTCGATGGCAAAGAGTTGTGATAAATTTGATTTTTGGGCATTGAGCGGGATCATATATCTTCTGTTGCTTCAGTTTTCTTGGAGCATTATATACGGAAAACGGTTTTCAATTTACTGCGCGTTGCCGTTTTTTGCATTGATTGCGCTGGTTGAAAGAGCACAGACGGATAAAAAGAAAAAATGGACTGTCAGCGGTTTAGTTTTGGCTGCCGCTTTGGTTTATTGGTTTTATATTTATGTTTTAAGGAATGCCAGCGAAACAGTTCCCTATAGTTTCGTTTTTCTGAATTAGAATTAAGGGAGAAAACAATGGATCCTACAGTTCAAGTAAGCATTATCTGCAACGCATATAACCATGAAAAATATATTCGCGATGCATTGGAAGGCTTTGTAAATCAAAAGACAAATTTTGCTTTTGAAGTATTGATTCACGACGATGCATCGACCGACGGTACCGCGGAGATCATTCGCGAATATGAAGAAAAGTATCCGTCGATCATCAAACCGATTTATCAGACAGAGAATCAATATTCAAAAAGAATCGGCATTGATAGAACATTTCAGAAACCTCGCGCAAAAAGAAAATATGTTGCTATGTGTGAGGGAGATGATTATTGGACCGATCCTTTGAAATTGCAAAAGCAATACGATTTTATGGAGGCACATCCGGAATACTCCCTTTGTATATGTTCAACAGACTGGTATAATATAAAGACCGGCCACCTGGAAAACAGGGGAAGGATCAAGGAAGATCGTGATATTTCCCTGAAGGAGATTATTTTGGAGGAAAACGGCCGAATCTTTCAATATGCTACCGTGTTTATGAAAACCGATGTTTGGGTGGGGATGCCTTTGTGGTGTAGAGCCTTTCCAATCGGTGATTATCCGTTGGCGTTAAATGCGGCATTAAATGGAAAGGTGCGAATGTTGGCAGACACTATGGCGGTGTATCGGTTTTATTCAAAAAATTCCTGGACTGTACGTATGGATAATGATGATGCGCGCGCAAAAATCAGTCGGCAGATGATCGAAGGCTTAGATGCCTTTAATGAAGCAACCGATCATAAATATGAAGAGGCAGTAAACAAAAGAAGGAAGCGTCATCGTTATATGCAGGCTATGATGGAACACGATCTGAAAACGCTTCATTCAAAAGAATTAGAGGAAATTCATAAGTCTAGAAGTGCGCTGTTCCGCTTTTCAACATTGATTCGATGCAAATTCCCGCGCCTATATGAAATAGTTATGAAACCGATAGCAAGGATGATAAAATCTGCTTATGGAAAGTAAGAAAAACAAACAATCATCAATATCTTCTGCGTTGATATGGAAGTTCTTGGAACGATTCGGCGTTCAGGGAACGCAATTTGTTCTGCAGATCGTTCTTGCCCGTATCTTAGATCCGGAGCACTACGGTGTTCTTTCGATGATGATTATCTTTACTACGTTGGCGAATGTTTTTATCCAGCGTGGGTTTAATACCGCGTTGATTCAAAACAAGGATGTTACGGAAGAGGATTATTCTTCGGTCTTCTGGGTCACCATGGTCATCGCCGCGGGGCTTTACGGCGTGTTATTCTTTGCTGCGCCTTGGATCGCAAAATTCTATGAAATGCCGGATCTGGTTCAGCCCTTCCGGGTTCTTTGCCTGGTGCTGTTCCCCGGTGCGCTCAATTCCATCCAGATCGCCAAGATCAGCCGCAATTTACAGTTTAAAAAGATCTTTTTCAGCAATGTTGCCGCCATTTTGGTCGCAGGAGTAACCGGAGTGGTGTTGGCCTATCTTGGCGCAGGGCTTTGGGCGCTGGTGGCTCAAAACTTATTGAATGTTTTCGTTGCCTGTATTGTGATGTGGCTCACCGTTAAGTTCCGACCGCGCTTGGTCTGCAACTTTGCGCGGATCAAGGTGCTTTTTGCCTATGGTTGGAAATTATTGGTTTCCGGACTGATCGATACCTTGTATCAGGATCTGCGCAGCCTGGTGATCGGCAAGAAATACGATTCGGGCACACTGGGTTATTATAATCGCGGTAAGCAATTTCCGCAATTTATCATCAACGCCATCAATACCACCGTTCAATCGGTGATGCTGCCCGCCTTTTCTAAAAATCAAAGCGAGAAAGAAAAGGTGAAGGGTATGATGCGTAATTCCATCATACTCAGCTCCTATATTATTTTTCCGATGATGGCAGGGCTTGCCGGCGTGGCGGAACCGTTGGTAAAAATATTACTCACCGAAAAATGGCTTCCTTGCGTGCCCTATATGCAAATTTATTGTTTTACATTTGCGTTTTATCCGGTTCATTCCTGCAATCTGCAAGCGATCAACGCGATGGGAAGAAGCGATATCTTCTTAAAACTGGAGATCATCAAAAAAGCCATGGGGGTTACCGCATTGACCATTGCGGTGTTTTGCTTTAATTCCCCCATCGCCATTGCGATGACCGGGATCATCACCGGGATCATCAGTTGTTTTATCAACGCCGGTCCCAATCGAAAGTTGGTAAATTATTTTTATCGGGAGCAGATTGCAGATATCCTTCCCTCCATGCTGGCCTCTATAGTGATGTTGGCCGGAGTTTTGGCGCTCGGCCGGCTGCAGTTCAACGAATGGATCATCATTTCGTTGCAGGTGGTGGCAGGGGTTGCCATCTATCTGGGGATCTCGTGGCTGCTGAAACTGCCTCCGTTTATGTTGTTTATGGAAACAGTGAAAAAAATTATGCCGAAGAAAAAGAGGAATTCTTAATATGGCCAATCAAAAAAGACTATTGTTGCTGGGCGGATCCCGTTATTTGTTGCCGGTGATTGAAGCGGCGAAAAAATTGGGAATCTATACCATCTCTTGCGATTATCTGCCCGATAATATTGCCCATCAATATTCCGATGAATATTGCAATGTGAGCATCATCGATAAGGATGCGGTTTTGCAGGCAGCCAAGGAGCTAAACGTAGATGGCATTATGTCCTTTGCTTGCGATCCGGGAGTGGCAACTGCGGCTTATGTGGCGGAAAAGCTGGGGCTTCCTTCTTGCGGTTCTTATGAATCGGTCAGCATTTTGCAAAACAAGGGGCGGTTCCGTAAGTTTTTAGCGGAGAATGGGTTTAACGTTCCTACCGCGAAGGGTTACCATAGCATTGAAGATGCGTTGGCGGAGAAAGATATCTTTCATTGGCCGGTGATTGTGAAACCCACAGATTCGGCCGGAAGCAAGGGCGTTACCCGCGTGGATGATCCCGCCAAGCTGGAAGAAAGCATCCGCTATGCCCTTTCCTTCTCCCATTCAGATGAATTTATCATTGAGGATTTTCTTGAAAAGAAAGGTCATTCTTCCGATACCGATAGTTTTTCGGTGGATGGCGAATTGAAGTTTGTATCCTTTTCGGCGCAGAGATTTGATGATCGGGCAGGCAATCCCTATACACCCTCGGCGTATAGCTGGCCTGCTACCATCGCTGACGAAAACCAAAGAGAATTGGCTTCAGAGATCCAGCGGTTGCTGAAACTTCTGGATATGAAGACCTCTATTTATAATATTGAAACCCGCGAATGTACCGATGGCAAGAACTATATTATGGAACTTTCCCCCCGCGGCGGCGGAAATCGCTTGGCGGAGATGCTCCGGTATGCAACCGGAGTGGATCTGATCGAAGGCGCAGTGCGGGCGGCGGTTGGAATGCCGGTGATCGATATAGAGCAAAAGCCCTATAATGGATGCTGGGCAGAGATCATTTTGCATAGCTCTAAGGCAGGAACCTTCGATTCCCTTTGGATCGCCGATGAAATTAAAGCCAATGTGGTGGAAGAGGACCTCTGGATTCGCAGTGGAGATGCAGTTGGCGATTTTTCCGGTGCCAACGAAGCCATTGGAACGCTGGTGTTGCAATTTGATTCCCAGCAGCGGCTGGTTGAAGTTTTGGAAAACCAAGAAAAATTCGTTAAAGTTCTTTTAGGGTGAGCAATCAAATTTGAACTCCGCCTCAAAGCGGAACATTTTGGTGCTTTTTGCCCTATTTGTTCTCGTAAGGCGGCAGCCTTACATCACCCAAATTGAACAAAAATCCCACAAAATCTTCTCGCTTTGCGGTCAAAGATTTTGAAAAGAGTGTTTTTTGTTCAATCAAGGCAAAAACGCAGTCAATACTGTCGTATTGGCGAGTATTATAACAATGAGTGAGCGAAAAACACCTTTTCAAAACGGTGTTCAAATTTAATTGCTCACCCTAAAGTGAGATGTGATTTTGTGAAAGAAATCGGCGGTTATTTTGGATTTGAGCAATATGGCGGCGAAGAATATCATTGCGGTGCTATCGGTGTAAACAGCGGGCGCAATGCGCTTTTATATCTGCTACGGGCGCGGCGGTATCGCAAACTTTATATTCCACGCTTTTTATGCGATAGCGTTTATAAGCTCTGCGTGCGGGAAGGAATTGCCTATGAAGAATATCCCATCGATGCTTCCTTCCGCCCTGTTTTTGAGCGGGAGTTGCAGCCGGATGAAGCGATCTATGTGGTCAACTTTTATGGACAGATCTCCAACCAAGAAGCGCAGGAGATGAAGGAGCGTTGGGGCAATCTGATTTTTGATAACGTTCAGGCGTTCTTTCAGCAAGCGGTTCCCGGAATCGATACGATCTATTCCTGCAGAAAGTTTTTCGGCGTGCCCGACGGCGGATATGTTTCCACCGAGCAGCGATTGGACGAGCCTTTGGAGCGGGATCAATCCAAGGAGCGGATGGAGCATATTTTGGGGCGATTGGAAGAAACCGCAGCGGAGCATTATGCTGCCTTTCAGCAAAACGATGAATTATTTTATGATCTACCGTTAAGGAAAATGTCGGTACTGACGGAGAATATCTTGCGTGGGATCGATTATGCGGCAGTTCGCCGTAGGCGCGAAGAAAACTACGCTGTATTAGAAGCGGCGCTGGGGGAAACAAATCCCTTAAAACTTTGCGCGCCTATTGGTCCTTATTGCTATCCGTTTTATTGTAAAAACGGAATGGAATTAAAGAAAATGCTCGCGCGCGAAAAAATATACGTTGCTACTCTATGGCCAAACGTTCTGGAATATGATGCAACGCTTGAAAAAGAATTGGCGGAGAATATTTTACCGTTGCCCTGCGATCAACGCTACGGCGAAGAAGATATGGATCGGATCGTTGGAATTATTTTAAATAATAAAAGATAAACAAAAGAGATACTTTTTGGAGGGTAAAAAATGCACCATTTAAAAGGAAAAAAACTGCTTGTTATGGATCGGACTGCATTGGGGGCCTGCGCGGTTCGGCGCGCAAAGGAGTTGGGGCTGAATACCATCGTTGCCAACTTCTATCCGGAGGAAGATTCCCCGTCCAAGCAAATTGCTGACGAAAAGGTGGATATTGATATTTCTGATATTGATGCAATGGTTGCATTGATCAAAGAGCGGAAGGTCGATGGTGTTTTTGTCGGCTGGACTGATTCACATCTGCCTTTTTATGCGGAAATCTGCAAGCAGGCAGGTCTTCCTTGTATCGGAACGGCGGAGCAGTTTGAAACCCTTTCTAATGATAAGAGGATGTTCAAACAAGCCTGCGATAAATATGGAGTTCCCACAGTAAAAGAATATCATCTGGATATCAACCTACGCAGAGAAGATCTGGATAAGATCGAATATCCCGCTATGGTAAAGCCGGCCGATAGCAGCGGCAGTCGCGGTGTTCGCAGATGCGATACCGAAGAAGAATTGGTAGCCTATTACCAAAAGCTTTATGAGGAATCAGCAAGCAAAAAGATCATTTGCGAAAAATTCATGGAATGTCCCAATGAAATCTTTTTAAACTATACCGTTCAGGATGGGTATGCCAGCTTATCCGCTACATTTATGTGCCATCATGTCAAAAATGCAGAAACCAATGCGGCGCCCGCCATTTTGCATATGTATTCCTCTCCGTATATTCAATTATATCGGGATACGGTGGAACCGAAGTTTATTGAAATGCTGAAGGGGCTGGGTGTTAAGAATGCCATTTTATCGCTGCAGGGCTTTGTTGATAACGGTAAGTTCTATTTTCATGAAACCGGTTACCGTATGGGCGGCGGGCGTTCCTATGTTTTCACTGAACGTTTGAATGACATCAGCGCACTGGATATGATGATTGAATACGCGGTTTCCGGAACGATCATATCTGCCGATCTGAAGGAAAAGGATAACCCCGTTTTCAGTAAGGCCTGTTGCAACTATTATGTTCCGCTCAAGCCGGGCAAGATTAAGGAAATTTCGGGTCTGGAAGAGGTTCGGAAGATGCCGCAGGTTCTGGACATTGCAATTTGCCATAAGATTGGTGATGAGATTTCCAAAACCAATTCGCTGGATAGCGTAGTATATCGTATGCATGTGATGGATGATACCGCCGAAGCGTTGGCTCATACCTTGAGCAAGATCAGCAGCACCCTGCAAATCTTGGACGAAGAAGGAAATGAGATGCAGTTGGAGCCACTGACTTTTGAACGCGCTCTGGAGAGAACAAGTACTATTTGTTTGAGGTAAAAGAGTAAAGAAATGAAAAAATTTAAGAATAATCTCGGAATAGCACCTTGGAAGATAGATCATCCAATCGAGCGGTGGCTTTCTTGGCTTGCCGACAGATGCTACATTGGTAAAATCTTATATGTAAATTTTTACAAGGTTTTTGACAAAGACTACTATGTAAAAGGTCTGTCTTTTATAGAAAAGAATATCCAAGTATTTGCAGGTGCGGTCTCAAACAAGCAAAAGAAGAACTATATATATGATATGGTCTACTCTCTTCATCGATTTGGCTGTATGTTTGACGAATATTTTTTATTTGATTTCCCTCATTTAAACACATTGGGACGAGACTCGTTTTTAACGGATAAAAATCGTTGGAAATATTATTCCTGCATGAACATAGACGCAAATAAGGCGATATTTGATAATAAACGAAAAGCGTATGAAATTTTCAGAAAATACTATAAACGGGAATTGATCGAAATTATAGATGATAACGATTTGAATAAATTTTGCGATTTTGCAGAACGGCATCGTCGTTTTATTGTAAAGCCGATTGCAGGAAGCGGTGGAAAAGGTGTTTCCGTTGTTTCAACGGATCAATATAAGGATATAACCGCCATGTTTACCGATATCAGAAAGAAAGGCGCAGTTGTTGTTGAAGAATTGGTGTGTCAGGTGGATGAAATGGCGGCACTGCATCCCTCTTCGCTCAACAGTGTTCGTGTTCCGACCTTAAAACTCAAAGATCGTATTGTTATTTATCGCCCGTTTTTGCGCATCGGTCGCGGCAATTCTATTGTTGATAATGCAGCAAGCGGCGGGGTGTTTGTGGCGGTAGACGCTGATACAGGGATATGTTCTTCCGAAGGGGTCGACGAATTGGGTAATCGCTATCTTCGTCACCCTGATACAGGAATTGTATTGCCCGGATTCCGGATTCCTCGCTGGGATGAAGCTGTGGCGCTTGTCAAAGAATTGGCAGAAATTATAGAAGGCAACCGTTATGTCGGTTGGGATCTTGCGCTGACAGAGGATGGTTGGAAGATGATCGAAGGGAATCCTTGCGGTCAATTTGTAATACAAATAGCAACACAAAAGGGCATAAAGAAAGAGATTGAAGATTATATTGCCCGGATGTAAAAGGAGAATTTATGGCGATTAACGTTACCCGTTCCTCTATGCCTTCTTATGAAGAATATTGCGAAGAAATCAAGGATTTATGGGAGAGCCGCTGGCTGACTAATATGGGAGCCAAGCATCAGCAACTGCAGGCAGAATTGGAAAATTATTTGAGTGTGCCGCAGGTGGCACTGTATACCAACGGGCATCTGGCGCTGGAGAATATCATTGCGGCATTGGATTTTCCGAAGGGCTCCGAAGTGATAACAACGCCTTTTACCTTTGTTTCCACCACCCATGCTATTGCTCGAAACGGTCTGGTGCCTGTTTTCTGCGATGTCAATGAGCGGGATTATACGATGGATGTTACCAAGATCGAGGGGCTGATCACCGAAAAGACCTGCGCGATCGTTCCCGTCCATGTATACGGCAATATCTGCGACGTGGATACGATCCAAGAGATTGCTGACCGCCACGGTCTGAAGGTGATCTATGATGCCGCTCATGCCTTCGGTGTGAAATATCGGGGCGCGGGGATCGGTAGTTTTGGCGATGCATCCATGTTTAGTTTCCATGCCACTAAGGTCTATCATACCATTGAGGGCGGTTGCCTTTGCTATGGGGATGAGTTGCTGGTCGAAAAGCTGAGCGATATCCGTAACTTCGGATTGCATGGGCAAGAAGAGTGTTTATATGTCGGCGGCAATGCCAAAATGAACGAGTTTCAGGCGGCGATGGGGATCTGCAATCTGCGCCATATCGACCAAGAGATCGCCAAACGCAAGGCGGTAGTGGAACGGTATCGGGCGCGGTTGGAAAACATCCCCGGCATTAAGCTTTCGGTGATCCAAAAGGATGTGCAATCTAATTATGCCTATTTCCCCGTTGTGTTCGACGGGTATAAATATTCAAGAGATCAGGTCGTTGCGCTTTTGAAGGAAAAGGAAATTCTTGCGCGGAAGTATTTTTATCCGCTGACCAATGCCTTTTCCTGCTATCAGGCCTTGCCCTCTGCGGGAAAGGAAAAGACACCGATTGCTGATTATTTTGCAGAGCGTGTGTTGACTCTTCCGCTCTATGCGGATCTTTCTTTGGAGGATGTCGATCGAATCTGCGATATTATTTTGCAATAAAAACAGGGAGGTTGTATCTATGAAAGGAATTATTCTGGCCGGCGGAAAAGGAACTCGTTTGTATCCCATGACAAAGGTAGTTTCCAAGCAACTTCTGCCTATTTATGATAAGCCGTTAATCTATTATCCCTTGTCGATGCTGCTATTGGCAGGGATTCGGGAAATTTTGATTATCTCCACTCCGGAGGATACCCCTATTTATGAAAAACTTTTGGGTGATGGCAGCACTATCGGCGTATCTATCTCCTATAAGGTGCAGGAAACGCCGCGTGGGCTGGCGGACGCATTTATCCTCGGCGAGGAATTTATCGGTAGAGACAGCGTCTGCTTGATATTGGGCGACAATGTGTTTTTTGGGCAGGATATGACCAAAATTCTCAAACGTGCCATCGAAAATTCTTCCGGTGCCACCATCTTCGGTTACCCTGTGAAAGATGCGACCGCTTTCGGTGTGGTAGAATTTGATAAAGACCACCGTGTTGTTTCCATCGAGGAAAAACCGGCACAACCCAAATCCAATTATGCCGTTCCGGGATTGTATTTTTATGATAACAGAGTGGTTGAAATTGCAAAGAAGGTAAAACCATCTGCTCGCGGAGAGATCGAAATCACCGCGGTCAACAACGCTTATCTGGAGCTGGGCGAGTTGCGCGTAGAGTTAATGGGGCGCGGAATCGCGTGGCTTGACACAGGTACGCCCGATGGAATGCTCAAAGCGGCTCAGTTTGTGGAAGCAGTACAGGATCGGCAAGGTTTCTATGTATCTTGTATTGAAGAGATCGCCTGGCGACGCGGATTTATTTCCGATGCGCAGTTGTGTGCCATCGGTGAAAGTCTGAAGATGACCGATTATGGGCAGTATCTGCTCTCATTGATTAAGGAGAAATAAGATGTCTAAAACTGTATTTGTTACCGGCGGTGCCGGCTTTATCGGCTCGAATTTCATATTTCATATGATGGACAAATATCCTGCGTATCGCATTGTCTGTCTGGATAAACTTACTTATGCGGGAAATCTTTCTACCCTGGCATCAGTGCTGAAGAAGGAAAACTTCCGTTTCGTTAAAATTGATATCTGCGATCGTGAAGGGATCTATCAATTGTTTGAAGAAGAGAAGCCCGATGTTGTGGTCAATTTTGCGGCGGAATCCCATGTAGATCGCTCCATTGAGGATCCCGAGGTGTTTCTCAAAACCAATATTTTGGGAACGCAGATTCTGATGGATGCCTGCCGCAAATTCGGCAATATCCGCTTTCATCAGGTTTCAACCGATGAGGTTTATGGAGATCTTCCGCTGGATCGTCCTGATCTTTTATTTACCGAGGAGACCCCGATCCATACAAGTTCGCCCTATTCGGCGGCGAAGGCGTCGGCGGATTTGATGGTGCAGGCATATCATCGTACCTTTGGCCTGCCGGTGACCATCAGCCGCTGCTCCAATAACTATGGTCCCTATCATTTCCCCGAAAAGTTAATCCCGCTGATGATTGCCAATGCGCTAAACGATAAGCCCTTGCCGGTTTATGGGGAAGGGCTGAATGTACGCGACTGGCTTTATGTGGAGGATCACTGCAAGGCAATTGATTTGATTCTGCATAAGGGGCGGATCGGTGAAGTCTATAATATCGGCGGTCATAATGAGATGCGGAATATCGATATTGTTCGATTGATCTGCAAGGCACTGGATAAGCCGGAAAGTCTCATCACCTATGTGGCGGATCGGAAGGGACACGACATGCGCTATGCCATTGATCCCACCAAGATCCATAACGAATTGGGTTGGCTGCCCGAAACAAGGTTTGAAGAGGGCATTCAGAAAACAATCCAATGGTATCTGGATAACCGCGAATGGTGGGAAACCATCATTTCGGGCGAATATCAGAACTACTATAAGAATATGTATGAAAACCGATAAATCAGATGGAGATGGAGTAAATGAGAAAACTTCAATTGGCATTAAAACGAACCTTTGATATCATTGCCAGCGCGCTGATGATTCTTATTTTAATTGCGATCCCTGTGTTGATCGTGGTTCCCATTGTCATCAAGTTGACCTCCAAGGGGCCGGCGGTGTTTGTTCAGGATCGTGTGGGCAAGGACGGCAAGATTTTTAAAATATATAAATTCCGCACCATGGATCTTCCGCCGGAAGATTCCTATGTAGAGAACGGGGTTCTCTATCAAGCCAACGGCGAATTGCTCAAATCTGAGGACCGCATTAATAAAGTTGGTGCCTTTTTGCGCAAGACCAGTTTGGATGAGTTGATGCAGTTATTTAATATCTTAAACGGAACCATGAGCTTTGTTGGTCCGCGGCCCACTCTTCCGTATCAGGTGGAGCAATATTCCGAGGAACAGCGTAGACGGATGGAAATGCGCCCCGGGGTTACCGGTTGGGCGCAGGTTAACGGCCGCAATGAGCTTACTTGGACCGAGAAGATCAAATTGGATATCCAATACATTGATCACTTCAGCCTCTGGTTAGACATCAAGATCCTTTTCCGCACAGTGGGCACCGTTCTTGGCGGTAAGGGAGTCGCTTTTAATAAATACGACGATCTTACGGTACGTAAAAATTAATAGGGGAATCAAAATGAAAGCATTAGTTCTTGCCGGCAGTCCTTCTCAGGCGGTGCTGCTCGGTCAGTTGAAAGAAAGAGGAATTTATACAATCCTCGCCGATAATAATGTGAATGCGGTTGCACGCCCGTATGCCGACCAATTTGTCAAGGTAGATCTGCTGAATGTGGAGGCGGTGAAAAAGGTTGCCGAAGAAGAAAAGGTAGACTTTTTGATCACCGTCTGTGCAGATCAAGTGTTGATCACTGTGGCAAAGGTTTCGGAAATGCTGGGCTTGCCTTGCTATATTGATTATGAAACCGCTTGCGCAGTATCCGATAAGAGCCATATGAAAGCGATATTCCATCAATACGGCATTCCATCCTCAAAGCATATGTTTATGAAAACATTGGATATGCAAAAGGTCGCCGAAATCCAATATCCGTTGGTGGTAAAGCCCGCTGATGCCTATAGCTCTAAAGGTGTGCGCAAGGCTACCAACGAAGAGGAATTAAAGCAATTCTTTGCTGAGGCTGCCAATATCAGCCGATCAGGCATTGTCATTGTGGAAGAATTTGTGGAAGGCGCGGAGATTACAGTTGATTACCAGATTGTAGATGGCAAGTCCTATTTGCTCAGCGCATCCAATACCGAAAAGGTAGACTATAAGGATCGCTTTCTGGCATTCCGTACCCGCTACCCTGCTGCAATTAAACCCGAAACCTTGGAGCGTATCCGCGAGATCGGGCAAAAGATTGCCGATGCATTTGGCTTAAAAAATACGCCGATGTTGGTTCAGCTCCTTACCGACGATAAAAGAGAATCGGTGCTGGAGTTTTGTGCTCGTAACGGCGGCGGTGCCAAATATCTGTTGTTGAAGATGGCCAGCGGATTTGATCCCATCAAGGCTGTGGTAGACCTCACCTTGGGTGAAAAGGTAGAGGTTGGCGAGATCCGTTCGGAAAGCAAATATATCACCAATGAATTCTTATATGGAAAACTTGGTCATTTCGACCATTTGGAAGGCTTTGAGGAACTGAAGCAAGAAGGAATTTTGGCAGAATATTGGCAATTTAAGCACCAAGGTGCTGAGATCTTTAATGCTGCCACCAGCAGTGATCGCATTGCCAGTATCACCATTCAAGCAAATTCCTATGAGGAGTTGGTGGAAAAGCATAATGCAGCCAAGGCACGTATCCGAATTATCAACACCGAGGGTGAAGATATGCTGCGCCGCGATTTGCTTACTGATATTAAGCCTTTGGATTTGAAATAAAAGCAAAAAGAGATCTCTATCAGAGATCTCTTTTTTTATTAGTTTATTATTTTTCTTCGGGTTGTTCTTTGGCTTTTTTATCCGCTGTAACGCTCTTGACACTCAAGCCTTCCAGCTTGCCCACATACATCGCGATCAATCCAAAGACAATAGCAATGGAGCCGATGATGATAACCCAAGGATAATACTGTTCGGAGAAAAATACCGAAATCTTTTCGGCAGCCTCACCGCCGATAACCAAGGCTACCAAGAAGGGAACCAGCGGAAGAACACCGCCGAAGAAGGAGACGGTCATCAGAACGCCATAGATCTTATTTAAAACATCAAAAATCTTTTTACGCATAATTCTTCAACCTCCTTAACCGATCAGGCCCCAGACAGGGAGCCAACCAAGCAGGATCAAAACCGAGAGCAGATAATGCAAGGCAACCCATATTCCGCAGTTGAGCAATGTAGGCTTCAATTCCGCTTGGGCTATGCCCATACCGGTGTAAACACAAGCGCAGTAGGGCGGAGTAACACCGTGCATTGAACCGCAGATGCAGGGCAGCATACCGGCAACCAACATCGGATTACAGCCGGCAGTGGCCATAATGGTGATGATGATGCCGCCAAAGATCTTCACCTGAGAAGAACCGGGCAACAGCATACCAAGGATGGCGCAGATCAGCGGGATCAAGAAGCAGAGGACCACACGAGGCAGATTCAAAACCGCAAAGTAGTCACCGATGGCCTGCTCTACCTTAAGAGCTTCAAAAACGTTACTTACAAAATAAGCAAAGAGAACCAAAGCCGCGGTGGGAACCACCTTGAGCATACCATCGTTGATGCCCTTATACATATTTTTCAAGGTCATTTCCTTGCGGGTCTTCTTATCGGAAAGGAAGATACCGCAGATAACGATCAATGCGGGGATGATCAGCAGAAGGCTGCTGTTGAGCGCCTTGGCTCCGGCTTCACCCAAGCGAGCGGTAAAGAAATAATCAAATTCGGTGGTCAGCAGGAAGGGAACAAAAACGATGATGGGCAAAAATACCGCCTTCCAACCGCGTTTGACAGACTCTTTGAAGCTGGGGATATCAGCTTTTTGCATCGGCTCTACCTTATAATATCTGCACATAAAGTATAAGGTAAGGATTCTTTGAAGAATGAACCAGATCGCAATGCCCCAAAGCAGCATCCAATACTGCGGGAAAGTATAGGTATTGGGATACAATCCATCCAAAATGGCAAAAGCAACACCAATCATACCTGCCGGGGGAATCATATTACCCATGGTGCTGGCATGGGCTTCCACGTTGGCGGCCAAATGGGGCGGGAAACCGGAACGGATCATAGCAGGAATGGTGAACACACCGGTGGTTGCCACATTTCCCGGACCGGAGCCGGAGAGAGAGCCCATGTAGGAACTGCCGATGACAGCAACAAAGCCTGCACCGCCTCTGAAACGGCCAAAAATGGAAAGAATGATCGCGATACAATCGTCGATTACTGAGGTTTTTGAAAGCAATGCTGCCGAAAGAATGAATGCAAAGATCACATAAAGGGTGGATTCTTGCAAAGCATCCCAGATGAATGTTCCGATATCGGCCCAGGTGCCGGTGATGGCAACCAGAACAACGAACGCTGCAAGCATACATTCGTATAAGGGACGTTTCAGAACAACAAAGCCGGTAATCGCAACTGCGAATACCGCCACCAAATACCATACTTCGATAGGCATTTTTGTTTCCTCCTGAATTTGAAATGATTATAGGAAAAATGTTATAAGATCTATTTCCTGTAAGTTATAATACAACCGTCTAAAGGAAATGTCAAGTATTTTTCAAATTTTTCTTGCAAAATTATATCGAAAGGGTTATCATTTATATAAAGATTTGTCTATAATAAGGAAGAAAAGTGATGAATTCAAAACAATTGCAATATGCCATTGAATTGGCAGAGGTTTGTAATTTTTCAAAGGTATCGGAAAAATTGAACATTTCTCAGCCTGCACTCAGCAAGCAAATTATTAATTTAGAAAATGATTTGGGGGTAAAGCTGTTCGACCGCAAGTGTGTTCCGATGAGACTCACTGCGGCGGGGGAGCATTTTATTAAAGAAGCAAAAGAATTGCTTTATAGGGAAGACCAGCTTAAGCGATCGATGGACCAATATCGCTCCGGGGAATATGGGCGGCTTTCTATTGGCCTATCGCCCTTTCGCAGCCTATATTTGATCCCTCAGATCGCTAAAAAGATTCGTGCCCGCTTTCCGGGGGTGGAGATCAGCATTTCGGATACAAACAGCGAGCAGATCCGCAAGGATGTGGTTGAGGGAAAATTAGATTTCGCCATTGTGAACCTGCCGGTAGACGAATCGGTGCTGGACTATATTCCTATTGAGCCGGATATTTTGGTGTTGGCGGTGCCCAATGAGATGCTGGATCGACTTGATTTAAAGCAAGGGGACAAGTTTACTGAGATTGATTTTAAGGATTGTCGAAATCTTCCCTGTATTGTGGTGGAACCTGCCAAGGAGATGCGGCGGTTGTTTGAACAACTTTGTGCCGCAGAAGAAATCCATCCGCCGATAGCAATGGAAGTGGTTGGACTTACTACAGCTTGGGCGATGGCGCGAGCAGGCATCGGAGCTACCCTACTGCCGCTGCAGTTTTTGGATGGTGAATCTTTGGATCAAACAAATCTTTCCTTATTTAAAATAAAGAACGATACCTTCCGCCGTCAACCGGTGATCGTTACCCGCCGTGGGCAATACCTTTCAGACTATGCCAAGTATGCAATAAACCTTCTTCGGGATGCAAGTACTGCGATATAATAAGTATTCTCTAAAGAGCGGAAATTTATAAAACAAAAAATGCCTTGGAATCAGATGATTCCAAGGCTTCTTTTATGAAATAATACCGTATTGCATAGTAATGGGGTCCCGAAAGAGCGGGATATTGGGCGGAAAGAAGGTAAAGGCGGCAAAGAGTGCAGCGATGGCGAGCAGGGCGATAAGGGCAAGCTTTGCGGCGCAGCAGCCGTCTTTTTCGCTTTTGAAGAGCGCGGTCTCTGCTAAATAAGCGATGGCGGATGCCTGAAAAAAGATGGTGATGTTGTACCAATCGGGCGATTTACCGAAAACGCCGTTGAAGGTATAAAAAATGATGGGGATCAGCGCAAGCCCGATCAAGATCCCATAGAGTTTGATGCACCAAAAATTTTGCGGGCGATCCTTCCAGAAATGCGCCTGCAACAGCGCAAACAAGAACATCGGGAAGAAGAGCAGTTTCATATGTTCCCAGGTGGATTCATTGACCGCTGAAATGAGGGCGATGAGCGGGTTTTGCCCCAGCCAATCATATAAATAATGGAGAAGTACTCCTAAAATTCCGGTGACGATAAACCCTAACCATTGCCAAAGGTTGATGGTCCTTTTCATAATAATTCCCCCTTTTTTCAAAGTATATGTAGAATAGAGCAAAAATAAACCGCTGTTTTGCCATAAAATCAATTAACATATTGTAATTAGTAAAAAAGTATGATAAAATAATTCCGATTATAGAAACAAAAGGAGTTGGTTTGTTCGTGGACGACAGTAGTATGTGGTATTTGATTTCGATTTTTATTTTGTTATTATTGGCCGCATATTTTGCCGGAGCGGAGATCGCTTTGGCATCGGTGAATCGGATTCGGTTGACCAATCGGGCGGAGGATGGCGATAAGCGCGCCAAGCGGGTGCTTTATATTTTGGAGCATTTCGATAAGGCGTTGACCACCCTGCTGATCGGTACCAATGTGACCCATGCGGGGATCGCGACCCTTTCCACCGTTTTTACATATGCGCTTTTTGACAGCATCGAAGCAATGCCGGATTACGCGGTAACACTTTCGACGATTATTTCCACCATTGTAGTCTTTTTGATCGGCGAGATGATCCCCAAGGCGTTCGGTAAGGCGTGCAACGAAAAATTTGCCCTTGCCATTGCGGGATCGTTGATCTTTTTGATGAAGGTTCTGACCCCGGTCAGTATCTGCTTCTCCGCCATCAGCGAGTGGGTCAGCCGCCCCTTTAAACAAAAGGCGCAGGAGACTCCCACGGTGACGGAGGACGAATTATACGATATCATCGAGACCTTTGTTAAGGAAAATGATATCGATGAAGACACCGAAGAATTGGTGCAAAACGCCATCGAGTTTTCCGAGCGTACCGCTAAGGACGTGATGACTCCCTGGCAAAAGGTGTTACATATCCACGAGGACGACAGTAACGAGAAGGTTCTGGAGCTGATCCGGAGCAGCAATTTTTCCCGCCTGCCGGTTGTCAACGACGAAGGCTGGGTTGTGGGAACGCTGAGTATTCGTGACTTCTTGAAACGTCATTATAAAAAAGAGACCTTTAACGTGCGCCAGATTATGCGCAGTGCGGCAATGATCGATGCCACCACCCCGGTGGACGATCTGCTGAGCACCCTTTCTGCCAACCGCACCCATATTGCCTATGTTCAATCGATGGGAAAGATCCTCGGTATTATTACCGTTGAGGATATTTTAGAGGAACTGGTCGGCGAGATCTATGACGAGACGGAAGGGGGCGTAGCCAATGCTTAATGCAATTATCATTGTTGTTTGCTTGCTGTTTTCTGCGTTCTTTTCCTCTTCGGAGATCGCCTACGCTTCCGCCAATAACCTGCGTTTGAAGCGTGCCGCCGAAGAAAAAGGGACGACCGCTGCCAAGCTGGCTTATAAGATCTATAATAATTATGAAAATGCCTTGGCGACCATTCTGATCGGTAATAACCTGGTGAATATCGCCTCGGAATCGGTGGCAACCGTCATCGTCATCGGTTGGTTGGGCTCCTCCAATGCCTGGATCGCCACCATCGGAATGACCATTCTTGTCTTGATCTGCGGCGAGATCGTGCCGAAGATCGTGGCAAAGACGATGCCCGAGGCGGTTTCGACCATCTATGCGATTCCGCTTTATGTGCTGATGATCATTACCAAGCCGATCGTCATCCTTGTGGATGCGATCGTGAAGCTGGTCTCTCACCTTTGGAAAAAGGGGATCGACAACAGCCCCATCAGCGAAGAAGAATTGGAGACCATTCTGGATACCGTGGAGGATGAAGGGGTCCTCGACGAAGAAAAATGCGATCTTCTGCAAAGTGCCTTTGATTTTGATGAGGTGCAGGCGTATGAGATCATCACCCCGCGGGTGGATATGGTCGCCATCGATGCCGAAAGCACGCGGGAAGAGATGCTGGAGATCTTGCTGGATTCGGTCTATACCCGCATCCCTGTTTATAAAGATACCATCGATAATATCATCGGTATTTTGCATATCAATCTGGTTATTCGCGCGCTGACCGAGGATCCCGATGCCGATATCTTGGCAACGATGATGGAGCCGGTCTTTGTGCATAAGACCATGGCGTTGGATGAAGTCTTTGAACTGATGCGCAAAAAACGCAGCCATATCGTGGTGGTCACCGATGAATACGGCGGTGTTATGGGTATTCTGACGATGGAAGATGCCATGGAGCAGTTGGTGGGCGATATCTGGGACGAAAACGACGAGATCGAGCCCGAAGTTGTGGAACTTTCCGACGGAATCTTGGAGGTCGACGGCGATATGCGTATCGAAGATTTCTTCGATGAGGTGGAATTCGACGACCGCGATTTAGATGATGATAATGCCACCGTCGGCGGCTTCGTTGTGGAGCAGTTGGGGCACTATGCCGAAACCGGAGATCAGGTGGATTATGAAAATCTTTCCTTCACTGTTTTGGAAACCGATAACCGCCGCATTGAGCGGTTGAAGGTAGAGGTCCTTCCCGAAGAGGAAGACTCGGAAGAAGGCGAATAAAAAAATCTCTCAACCGCATTGCGGTTGAGAGTTTTTTTTTATTGATTAGTCATTGCCGAAATTGATCTTGATTCCGCCGTCTCCGTCGGACGAAGAATGGGGGAGATAGGGGATCAACGCTTGGGCGGTCTGGTATAAGGGCATCGATTGGAGATAGACCTTACCGGGACCGGTGATGCGGGTATGGAATAGGCCCTCCCCGCCGAAGAAAATATTTTTGGCACCCTTCACTGTCTGAATATCCATCGAGCAGGATTCGGTCATTGCCGCTAAATAGCCGGTGTCGACGATGATGGTCTCCCCTGCCGCCAGCGTATATTCCTTGCAATGGCCGTCGATCTCCAAAAAGACCGTCCCTTCGCCCGAAACCTTTTGCAGGATAAAGCCTTCGCCGCCGAAAAAGCCGGAGCCCAATTTCTTTTGGAAATGGACCGAAAGATCCAACCCCTTTTCCATCGCCAAAAAGCCTTTCTTTTGGATGATCAATCCGTTGCCGGGATGCACCTCAAAGGGGATGATGGAGCCGGGGAAGGTGGAGGCAAAGGCGATCATACCGCTGCCGCCCAACGCGGTATATTCATTCAAAAAGATGGATTCTCCCGAAAAGAGCCGCCCGATGGCTTTTTTAAACCCGCCGGTATGGGTCTCCATCTGCATATTGGGGCTCATCCAGCTCATCGAGCCCCGCTCGGAGCAGAGGGTCTGATTGGCTTCGGGATAGCAAATGACAACGGGGAGATTCCCGCCTTCAATTTCATATTTCAACATAGGAACATTCCTCCTTTTTCTTTATCATAGCATAGAATGATGGAAAAATAAAGGTTTTTTATTTGCTTTTCTCAGCGCAAGAGCGTATAATATCCTTATGAATTTGCTGAAAAGTTTAAAAACAAAAAATATTTTGGTCAGCCTTTTGGGGAGTATGATCCTGGCGTTTGGATTATATAACATTCATTCGATCTCGGCGGTGACCGAAGGGGGCGTTTTGGGCCTTTCCTTGCTGCTGGATCATTGGCTGGAGCTTTCGCCCGCCCTTTCGGGCTTGGTGTTAAATGCGCTTTGCTACCTTTTGGGTTGGAAATTGCTCGGTAAGCAATTCCTTGCCTACTCCGCCATCGCGGCTGGGGGCTTTTCGGTCTTTTATCGCATTTTGGAATGTTTCCCGCCGCTGTATCCCCCAATCGCCGACCATCCGCTCTTGGCGGCGGTGCTGGGTGCTTGCTTTGTCGGTGTCGGGGTAGGGCTTTGCGTGCGGATGGGCGGCGCGCCCACCGGCGATGATGCCTTGGCAATGAGTTTATCTTCGGCGATGAAATGCAAGATCCAATGGGTCTATCTTATCAGCGATCTTTCGGTCTTGGCTCTTTCCGCCACCTATATCCCTTGGCAACGGCTGGGCTATTCCTTATTGACGGTTTTATTGTCGGGGCAAATTATTGGTTGGTTGCAATATAAAACAGAGAAGGATTAATCCTTCTCTGTTTGCTTTTTACGCATCTGTTTCCAATTGAAATAACCGTAAAGATCGTTGATTAAAAAGATGATAAAGCAGACCGTTACCGAAAGATAGGAGCGATCCTGCACGGTGGCCAAGACCCAAAGGACGATCAAAACGACATCGTTGGCGGCATAAGCCAGCGCGTAATAGGGGCTGCGTCGATAGGTGAGGGCGACGGCAATAAAGCTGGTGGTGACCGAAAGGGTGCTTAAAGCAAGATTGGCGGTATGGAAATATTTTAAGATGAAATAAAAAAGCAGCGTGACCAACGCCGAAAGGGCGGCGATGATCCCAAGCTCCAAGCCGTTGATGTGGCGAATCTCCACCTCTGCTTTGTTGCCCTTAAAGGGATGGCGCAGCCAGGCGATCAATGCAAAAAGTGCCATCGGCGCGGTCATACCCAGATAGGTGATCATCTCGCCGTAATAGGCAAATCGATAGGAGATGATGCCGTAGAGCGCGCTGAAGAACAGCATCAAAAGCTGCCCGATGGGATTGCCCTTGGCGCTGAAGATCAAAGAGGTCACCCCGATCAGAGAAGCGATCAAGGTGAGAACATTGGCGCGGTCAAAAAGGATAAAGGAACCGAGGATCAGCCCGATGGAACCGAACCATAAATAAAGTTCTATTTTGGTAAAGTATTGTTGTTTCATAAACATCTCCAAAAAAAGAAGCATCCGCTGTTTTGCATCTTCAAAGACCTAACGATGCAAGCGAATGCTACCCGGTGGCAGTGTATTTTTACACCGCGCAGAATTGGCTCTGCGCGGTGTTTTTTATATGTTTTTTGTTGATTACAGAGCTGCCTTAATAGCAGCGAGTAAATCGTCGAACTCTTCATAAGCAGGAAGTTCGGGATACTCCTTTTTGATGGCATCGGTGGATTTGAAAAGGAACCCTGCTTTACTGTTGAGGATCATTCCTAAATCGTTGAAACTGTCGCCGGCGGCGATGGTATCAAATCCGATGGATTGCAGGGCTTTGACGGTGGAGAGCTTGGATTTTTCCACCCGCATTTTATAGCCGGTGATGGTGCCGTCCTCCGCCACCTCCAAGGTGTTGCAGAAGATGGTGGGCATCCCCAATTTTTCCATCAGCGGTGCGGCAAATTGCTCAAAGGTATCGCTCAGAATGATGGTCTGGGTGGTGCGGCGCAGTTCGTCCAAAAACTCTTTGGCACCGGGCAGGGGATCGATCTTGGCGATGGTCTCCTGAATTTCTTTCAAGCCCAGTCCGTGCTCCTTCAAAATATCCAAGCGATATTGCATCAATTTATCATAGTCCGGCTCGTCCCGCGTGGTACGTTTTAAGGCGGGGATGCCGCTGGCTTCGGCAAAAGCGATCCAGATCTCCGGAACCAATACACCTTCCATATCTAAACAAACAATATTCATAATGATAGCCTCCCATAGTTTTTGTCTATAAGTAATCATACCAAAATTTTGGCGATTATTCAAGTATTTTCAAGAGATCCATCGCATTTTCGATGACAAAGTCGGCATTTTTTACCTGCTCGTAGCCGCCCAAGCCCCAAACGCAGCCGACGGACTTCACCCCCGCATTGATGGCAACGTCCACATCGAAATGCATATCGCCCACATAAAGGCATTCCTCCAAGGATACGCTGTTCTCTTTCAGAATGGTGTGCAGCGCGGTGGGGTCGGGCTTCATGGGGATGCCTTCCCGCTGGCCGTATACTTCGTCCAGCAACCCCGGTAATGCCACCTTGCAGATGCGTAAGGTCTGATTATGGGGGCGGTTGGAGAGCACCACCCGCCGAATGCCTTTCTCGCCCAAGGCGGTCAGCATTTCCTTCACACCGTCGTAGGCGGAAACGAGGTCGGGGGATACCTCCGCATAAAGACTGTCGTAATAAGGATAGGCTTCGTCGGCAGAGACCTTGGCACCCGCTTCCTCCAGCACGCCCTGCAGCAGATATTTGGCGCCCGCGCCCACATAACTGTGGATGCGTTTGGCGGGCAGCGGCTCCTTTCCGTAGTGCGCCAAGACCCGATTGGCAAAGGCGGTGATCAGCCTGCCGGAATCGGTCAA
The DNA here is from genome assembly GCA_017440465.1 of Clostridia bacterium. GTDB lineage: Bacteria > Bacillota > Clostridia > Oscillospirales > QAKW01 > QAKW01. The sequence continues at coordinate 34,630 of JAFSHF010000024.1, read as the reverse complement.
GGTGCCGTCCATATCAAATGCGATGAGTTTGATCATTGGTATATGCGTCCTTTTGCTTTATTTTTCTATCATTCTACCATATTAAACAGTAGCATTCAAGCAAAACCTATGATGTGCTTTACAATAGGGCAAAACGAAAGCAGGGATTGGTTCCCTGCTTGGTTATAAATTTTCATCATCGACATATTGCATAATATCTTCGACATTACATTTTAAAATTTTACAAAACATTTCTATTGTATGTGTACTGACACTTTCGTTTCGCTTTAATCGTGTGATTTGACCGGGACTGATATTATATTTTTTAATAAGCGTATACTGTGTGACACCTTTTTCTTTCATAGTTTGCCATAACTTGTCATAGGAAATCATAAAATACAATCCTCCATATTGACATATTAACCGATTTTGGTATATAATAATATTAACCAATATCGGTTAATATAAAGGAGGAAAAATAATGAAGAGAATTTTGTCGTTAGTATTAGTAGTGGCTATGGTGTTGTCGCTATCTGCTTGTGGTGAGGAAAAGACGAAAATTGATGGTGACGATTCAGAGAAAATTGTAGTTGAACATACAGGCAAAAAAATAAAGGGCGAAATTACTGCCGCATCAGTTTTTTCGAACGGTCTTGCATTTGTTTGTCTTGATGGCAATAAAGAAAAGGCATATTGTATTGACAAACAGGGCAATATCGTTTTCGAACTTGAAAATAAAATTCAACCTGTTTTTGGCGAGATTTATGAAAAATTTATAAACGGATATGCCTTAGTTGATGGAGGAATTTGTGATATAAACGGAAAAATCACTTATCCTCAGGATGTAGGAGCTACATATTTTTATGGAGTTGCACTTAATGGGGGCTACATTGTTGCAACCAAAGAAACAGCCGATTATAGTTCTTCTAAAAATGAACTTGGTATTATGAACACAGACTTTGAATGGGTATTACAACCTTCTGAAAAGCTTTATAATGAATTGAGTGAAAATTTATGGACGACTTCTGCACAAAACACAGAGTCATTTTTTGCGAATGAGATAGTTTATTTTGATGGTTGCAAAAAATATTTAAATGTAAAAACAGGCGAGGTATCGGAATCGGTAAATATTAAATTTCCTTCGGAAACCTGGATGTGTTATACGGATAATACATTCAGAAACAGTAACGAAGAAATAATGGTGAATTTGAGTAATCTTAGTAATATTGAAAGTACCGGTAATAATACTTATAAAAATGGTAAAGTGCCTGTTATTTTCCGTAATCAACAAGCCGGGAAACGTTTTTGGACTCTTGTTGATGAAAAAGGGGAGTTTTTATTTGAACCTGTGGAAATGGTGAATTTTACTGAGTTTATGTGGAGTTGGATTAAATTCGATGGCGAGAACACTGTTTTTTATGATAAACCTATGAAGAAACTTAGTAGCTTTAATAGCAAAGGTGAATTGGTGGGAGAACTGAGCGTTGATAATTTGTCAACAGGTTATATTGAAGACGGAATAATATTGTTGGTAAGCGGCGGTATGAATTCCAAGAAATGTCATTATTATAATGCAGATTTTTCACCACTGTTTTAATGCTCGATTAGAAATAAAGTAAAAGTAAGGCAGGAATAGCCGTCATACCATCAAAAAATAGAGTTATCCCGAAATAACGGGATAACTCTATTTATATATTTAACTTGAAAATCTTAGTGATAAATGTTATATTAAAACTAAAAAATACTTGTTATTATGCAGAAATTCCAACTTGAGGAAATACAGCCTTAGCCTCCCTCTGACGAGGGAGGTGGCAAAACTTTAGTTTTGACGGAGGGAGAGACAATGAAAGAGTATAATAAAGCCAATATCCCTCTTGCGAGAACTTTAAGGAAAAATATGACACCTTGGGAACGAAAACTTTGGTATGAGTTTTTAAGATATTACCCCATAAGGTTTCAAAGGCAAAAAACTATTGGAAATTACATAGCGGATTTTTATTGTGCAAAAGCAAGACTTATAGTTGAGCTTGACGGTGGTGGACATTATACTGCCGAACAAACAGAAAAAGATAAAGTTCGCACAAAAGAATTAGAGAGTATGAATTTAACAGTTTTAAGAATTTGCAATTTAGATATTGACCGTAATTTTAGCGGTGTATGCGAATATATTGACTTGACTGTTAAGAAATCTCTCCCTCAGTCAGCTTCGCTGACAGCTCCCTCGTCAGAGGGAGCCGATGGTTAAATTTGTTCCTAACTTGACACAAGCATATAATGAAGAAAAAGAAAGGAGGCAACGCGATGCAATTTCCAAAAGCAGTCACCGATAAGCTCAAGGTGCTCACCGCCCGCCCGGGGGTTTACCTGATGAAAGATCGGGACGGAACGATTATTTACATCGGCAAGGCAAAGAATCTGAAAAACCGCGTGACCTCCTATTTCACCGGCGTCAAAAGCCATACCGCCAAGGTGATGGCGATGGTGCAGAAGGTGGCGGATTTCGATTATATCTGCGTCAATTCCGAGATGGAAGCGCTGATTTTGGAAAATGTCCTCATCAAGGAGCATAACCCGAAATACAACATTCTTTTAAAGGACGATAAAACTTATCCCTATGTGGCGTTGGATCTGCGGGAGCCTTACCCGCAATTAAAGGTGATCCGCCGCGAAAATCGGGAGGGGATGCAGGTCTATGGCCCCTACCCTCAAATGGGCGCGGCGGCAGAGATTGTCCGCACCGCCAATGATCTTTTCGGGCTGGTCACCTGCAACCGCAAGTTCCCGCGGGATTTCCGCAAGGGGCGGCCGTGCCTAAGGCACCATATCGGTTGTTGTATGGGGGTCTGCACCGGCAAGGTCTCGCAAGAGCAGTATCGGGAGCGATTGGGCGAGGTAATGGACTTTTTGAAAGGGGACTACCGCCTGTTGCTGCAGGAACTGCAGGCAAAGATGGAGCGCGCCGCCGACCATCTGCAGTTTGAAAAGGCGGCAGCCCTCAGAGATCGCATCCGTAAAATTGAAAACCTGCGCCAAAGCCAGATCGTCACCGATAAGGAGCATCTGGACCGCGATGTTCTGGATGCGGTTCGGTTGGGCGACCTTTTGGCGGTGGGGGTTTTGGTGATCCGCAACGGCCGCCTGCTGATGCAGGATACCGAGATTTTGCAGGAGGGGCTGGAGGACGATTGGATCGGTGCCTTTTTGCAACGGTATTATCGAGAGAAAGAGCAGGTGCCGAAGGAAATCTTGTTGCCTGCTCTGCCGCAGGAGGCAGAACTTTTGACACAGTACCTTTCGGATCTGCGGGGCTCGGCGGTGCATCTGCGTTGCCCGCAGCGAGGCAAGGGGGCGGAGCTTTTGGAGCTTTGCCGTAAAAACGCTTCGGAAAAATTGGCGGAGCGGCAGGCGGGCGGAGATCGCGTTCGCAAGACCGCCCTGCTCATCGCCCAGACCTTGGGGCTGAAAGAGCCGCCCAACCGCATCGAAATGTATGATATTTCCAATTTCGGCAGTGAATCGATGGTGGGCGGGATGATCGTCTGGGAAGACGGCAAATTCAAGCGCAGTGCCTATCGAAAATTTGAGATCCGCGACCAATATCAGCAGGATGATTATGCCGCCACGCGGCAGATGCTCTCCCGCCGCCTTGCCCATCTGGGCGATGAGGAATTCGGCGGCAAGCCCGATCTGATCTTGATGGACGGCGGATTGCAGCATATCAACGCGGTGAAGGAGCTCTGCGGGGAGATCCCCTTATTCGGCTTGGTGAAGGACCGCAGGCATAAGACCCGCGGGCTGGTCTCTTTCGATGGGGAAGTGGACCTGCGGAGCGATCCTACGCTCTATGGCTTCTTTTCTGCCCTGCAGGAGGAGGTCCACCGCTACGCCATCACCTATATGAAGAAAAAACACAGCAAAAAGATGGTCCGTTCCCCCTTATTGGATCTGGCGGGGATGGGCCCTGCGCGGCTGAAGAAATTTAAAAAAGCCTTCCCCAAGGGGATCGGCGAGAGTACCGCGCAGGAGATCGCAACCAAGGCGGGCATCCCGCTTTCCTTGGCGGAGCAGATTTTTGCGTATTACGGAGGAACAAAGCAATGATGCGAATTATCGCAGGAACCAAGCGGGGCAAACGCCTTGCCACCTTGGAGGGAGAAGATACCCGCCCGACCTTGGAGCGGCTGAAGCAAGCACTCTTTTCGGCGATCCAATTTGAACTTGCCGACCGCTATGTTCTGGATCTCTTCGGCGGCAGCGGTCAGCTGGGGCTGGAGGCCCTATCCCGCGGGGCGGCCTTTTGCCATTTCAACGACAGCAATCCCGCGGCGGTTCGGATCATTCAAAAAAATCTGCAGGAATGTGGATTTGAAAAAGATGCAAAAGTGACTTGCACAGACTATATTATGTGTGTTAAAATGATAGAAAGGGATATGAAAAGGCCCGATCTGGTCTTTTTGGACCCGCCCTACCGCAAAGGGCTGGCGGAGGATGCTTTAAAGCGTCTGACACCGCTGTTGGCGGAGGGTTCCTTGGTGGCGGTGGAGAGCGGCAGCGATGAGGAATTTTCCTTTGAGGGCTTGGCTCTGCGCAAGGAATACCGCCAGGGGACAGTGAAAATCACGCTCTTGGAAAAGAGGAGGACAGAAGAATGAGAATAGCGATCTGCCCCGGTTCCTTTGATCCGGTGACCTTGGGGCATTTGGATATCATCTCCCGCTCCGCCAAACTTTTTGATAAGGTTTATGTGGCGGTGCTGAAGAACAGCTCCAAAAAACCGCTCTTTTCGGTGGAAAAGCGGATCGAACTTTTAGAGCGGTGCATCACCGATCTACCCAATGTGGAGGTCATTACCTTTTCGGGGCTTTTGGTGGATTGCGCCAAAGAAAACGACGCCATCGCCATTGTCAAGGGCCTGCGCGCGGTGACGGATTTTGAGTATGAATTCCAGATGGCGCTGATTAATAAGAAACTCAATCGCGAGGTGGAGACCTTGTTCTTAAATACCAACGCCAAGTATATGTACCTTTCCTCCAGCATTGTCAAGGAAGTGGCGCGCAACGGCGGGGATATATCGGACTTTGTCCATCCCGCAGTAATTGATGATATTAAAAACGCAATAGACGCAACAGATAATAGATAAAAAATAAAGGAGACTATTAGGATGAAGATCGAAGAAATTTTGGTAGCAATGGAAGACCTTTTGGAAGACGCTTGGAGTATGCCCCTTTCCGGCGGTAAGTGCGTGGTCAGCACTGTGGAGTTGCAGGAGATGATCACCGACCTGCGCGCTTCTCTGCCCGAAGAGATCCGCCAGAGCAACGAGATCATTGCCAAGCGGGACCGCATTATTCTGCAGGGCCGCGAGGAAGCGGAATTGACCATTAATACCGCCCGCGCCAAGGCCGATAAACTGATCTCCCAGGAGAACGTCTATCGCGAGGCGCAGCAGCAAGCGCAGGAGATCATCGCGCAGGCCCAGCAAAACGCCAAAGAACTGCGCAATTCCGTTGTTGAATATTGCGACAGTATCTTGGCGCGTACCGCCGATAGCCTCAATAAGAGCAGCGCGGCGATCGAAGAGACCCGCAAATCCGTTCTGAAGAAAAAGGCATGACCCAATCCCGCATCTATATATTGGATTGGCTGCGGGGCATCGCGGTCTGCGGGATGGTGCTTCATCACGGGCTGTTTGCCTTGGAGCAGGTCTCCTATATGTTTGGCGCGCCGATTGAATTTTGGGTGTTGCAGACCAAAACCTTTTGGGTATTGCAGGAAATTTTTGTCGGGCTGTTTTTGCTGATCAGCGGTATCTGCACCGCCTTCTCCCGCAGCGTTCTGCGCCGCGGGCTGATCGTCAGCGGAGCGGCGTTGCTGGTGACGCTGGCGACCGGTGTGGTGTTGCCCGCCATCGGCATCGATGGCTTGCAGATCTGGTTCGGCATTTTGCATATGTTTGGGCTTTCGATGCTCCTTTATGGGCTGTTCACCTGCCAAAAGCGTTGGGTGCCCATCGCGACCGCGGCGGCATTATTTATCTTTTGGCTGGCGGTCATCACCTGTGAAGGTATGGCTTGGGCGGAAAACTGCAAAGCGGTGGTGGGAATTACCCCCGCGGGGTTCTATTCCGCCGACTACTATCCGCTCCTGCCCTATTTCTTCTTATTCTTGGCGGGAACATTCTTAGGTCCCGCGGTGAAGGACGGCAAGCTGCCCAAGTGGTTTTATACCGCGCGTCTGCGCCCCATCGAATGGATCGGCAGAAACTCTCTTTGGATCTATATCGCCCATCAGCCGATTTTGTTTGGTCTGTTTTTCTTGATCTATTACTTTATATAATGAAAATTCCCTTGCAACGCGCAAGGGAATTTTTTTGTCATAAGCTATTGACAATCGACATAAACTGTGTTACTGTATTAGTACAGTAGTACAGTATGGAGGTGGATCCATGGTTTGGACATTGAATAAAGATCGCCCCCTTTGCCCGCAGATCTGCGAACAGATCTGCGTTGGAATTGCCGGCGGCGAATTTCAGCCGGATCAGCGGCTGATGTCGGTGCGCGAGGTGGCGGTAGCGGCGGGAGTCAATCCCAATACTGTCCAGCGCGCCTTTGAAGAGCTGGAGCGGAGCGGCATTTTATATTCAGTGCGCGGCTCGGGCTGGTTTGTGGGTGCGGATATCTCCCGCGCCAAGGCGGTGCTGGAAGCCATCATCGGCGAAAAGACCGCCGCTTATTTCAAAGAGATGGCGGCTTTGGGGGTAGCACCCGAAGCGGTGAAAGCCTATGTAAAGGAGTGGAGCGAATGAGCGAAATTTTGCGTTGCGAAAATCTGACCAAGAAATACGGTGCCCATACCGTCGCCTTGGACGGATTGAATTTAACCTTGGATTCGGGCAAGATCGTCGGTCTGCTGGGCCCCAACGGCTCGGGCAAGACGACCTTGATCAAGATCATCAACGGCCTGCTGACCCCTTCGGGCGGCAGAGTGGTGATCGATGGGTATGCACCGGGGGTCGAGAGTAAAAAGCTGGTGGCTTATCTGCCCGATAACAGCTATCTCAATTCCTGGATGACCATTCAGCAGATCGTCGATTATTTTGCAGATTTTTATGAAGATTTCCGCCCCGATTTAGCATTATCGATGCTGGAGCGGCTGGATATCCGCCCCCAGCGGCGGCTGAAGACCCTTTCCAAGGGCAATAAGGAAAAGGTCTGCTTGATCTTGGTGATGGCGCGTAATGCCAAACTGTATGTCTTGGATGAGCCCATCGCGGGGGTGGATCCTGCCGCGCGGGACTATGTCATCTCCACCATCATCAACAATTATAACCCCGATTCCACTGTATTGATCTCCACCCATTTGATCTCCGATATCGAAGAGATCTTGGATCGGGTGCTGTTCCTCAAAAACGGCAGATTGGTGCTGGATCAATCGGTGGATGAGATCCGACAAGAGCATGGGAAGAGCGTGGATGAGCTTTTCCGGGAGGTGTTCCGATGGTAAAGAAATTATTTAAACACGAACTTTTTGCAGTCCTGCGCCTTTGGTTGCCGATGCAGATCATTCTGATGGCGGTGGCGCTGTTTGGGCGGATCATTCAGTTTTTTGAGACCGATACCCAGGCGTATCGCATTGTCTTCGGTTCGGCGACCGTCATCTATGTCATCGCGCTGATCGCATCGCTGATGCTGACCTTGATCTTCGGCATCGTTCGTTTTTATAAAAATATGTTCAGTTGTGAAGGGTATCTTTCTTTCACCCTGCCGGTGACCGCCACCCAACATATTATGGTCAAGACCTTAGTGGCAGGGGCTTCGATGGTGGGGACCGTTTTGGTCGCATTTGTTTCCTTTATGCTCTTTTCCGCAGGGGAAGTCTTTGTTGAAGTGATGAAAGCGGTCGGCTATCTCATCAAGCGGTTTTCCGCCGAGTTCGGCGCGGGCAATACCGTTGCCTATGTTGTTGAGGGAGTTCTGCTTGTCGCCGCCTATATTCTGATGATGTATCTGCTCTATTATGCCTGCATTGCCTTGGGGCAGACCTTTAAAAAGAATCGCGTCATCGGCGCGGTGGGGGTCTATTTCATCTACTATGCCATTACTCAGGTGGTCGCTACCGTCTTTATCATTATCTGCACCTTCCTTGCCGATAGCGGTTTATTCCAAGCCATCGGCGAGTTTATCGACGCTCAGCCCGAAATCTCAGTGCACCTCATTTTGTGTGCCCTGTTGTTCTGGTCGGCATTGTTTGCGGCAATTTATTTCTTCATCATCCGCTGGGTGATTCGTAATAAACTGAATTTGGAGTGACGCTTATGAAAAGAATGAAAAAACTGATTGCAGCGTTGCTGCTCTGCGTGTTGGTATTGAGTTGCGCCGGCTGCGCGAATTTAGACGAAATGAAGGCAAGCCACGCCGTCTGGACGGATAAAGAGCAAACCGCATTGGAATGGAACGGAGCGACCTACAAAAAGTTGCCGACCAGCTCCACGCTGGAGATCTGGGATCACAGCGAAAAGAATGTTTTTGTAACCGCCCCCGATGTTCCTGCCCTGCTTATAGAGCAATTCGGAAGCCCGTTGAACTGCAGTAAGGATGAAGTATTGCTGCAATCCATCCATTGGTCTGAAAATGATTATCCGGTCTTTTATTGCCGCGCCGATCGGTATGATGAGTTGGTCAAGCAGATCACCGAAGGGGTGCAGATGCCAAAGATCGTATACACCTATTGGAGTTTTGAGGATGATTTAAACCATATGGTCTGCTTTACGGATGAGCAAAAGCAGGCGGTAGAAACCGTATTGAAAACCAATCCGATTTCGCTGGGCTATAACGGCTATGATGAAGAGTATAGTATCGACCTCTATCGCAGCAGCGAAAATCATATCTTCCGCGAAATGCTTTGCTATATCAGCGTGCTGAACGGGCAATACCGTATCATCGTCCCCGGTCCGGAGGATATGCTTTATGAAATTCCGGCAGAATTGCAACCGACCTTTGAGGCAATAATGGCACCCTACGAAAAAGATTATTGGAATAATTATTAAGACGAATAAAATGCACCGAGCGACACTCGGTGCATTTTTTATTTATCTCTGGGTTTGGCAAAGCAAGCAAAGAGAATGGCAAAGAAGATGGCGGCGGCGATGCCGCCTGCGGTGGCACGTAAGCCCCCTAAAAAGGCACCCAACAGCCCGTAGGTATCCACCGCCTGCTCCACCCCTTTGGCAAGGGAATAGCCAAAGCCGGTTAAGGGGACGGTGGCGCCCGCCTTGCCGAAATCGACGATCTTATCATAGATGCCGATGGCGGTCAGCGCCACGCCGCTGCAGACATAAAGGACGACGATCCGCGCCGGCGTCCATTGGGTCTTATCAATTAAAATCTGGGCGATAACGCAAAGAATACCGCCCACAAGAAAGGCTTGCAGATAGGGAAGAAGATTCATCGGGCTTCTCCTTTCAGATGGATTAAATGGGCGATGGAGGGAATGGATTCTCCCTGCAGTACCGAGGTGGGGCTCAGTAGCGCGCCGGTGGATAGAAACAGCACGTTTTTCAGCGTCCCCTGCGCCAATTTGGGCAGAACATAGGCGGTCAACACCGCCGCGCTGCAGCCGCATCCGCTGCCGCCCGCGTGCATATCCTGCGTTTGGCGATCGTAGAGCAAAAGTCCGCAGTCTTGATAGTTTTGGTGTAAATTTACACCGCGTTCTTGCGCCAATTCCACCACCACCGCCGCGCCGACAGCACCCAAATCGCCGGTTAAAATAAGATCGTAATCTTGCGGTGTGGTGCGGGTTTCCTGCAGATAGTCCAAGATCAGTTTCAAGGCGGCGGGTGCCATTGCCCCGCCCATATTGTTCTGGTCGGTCACCCCTAAATCTTGAATGGAACCGAAGGCACCGCCGTGCAGACGAATGTTGCTTTTTTGGGTGGTCAGCACCACCGCGCCTGAGGCGGTGGCGGTATGCTGGGCGGCAGGCGGGCGTTGCCCGCCGTATTCCAGCGGGAAGCGGTATTGCCGCTCGGCGGTGCCGAAATGGGAGGAGGTGCAGGCGGCGGCTTTTTGGGCAAGCCCCGCTTCGATGTTCAAGGCGGCGATGAGGGTGGAAAGTGCCATGGTGGAGCAGGCACCGTAGAGCCCGATATAGGGAACATCGCTCTCCCGAAACCCGAATGCCGAGCTGATGCATTGATTTAATAGATCCCCCGCGCAGAAAATATCTAAAGATTCCCGCTCCATCCCCGCGCGATGGAGCGCATTTTCCAGCGCGGTCTGCTGGAGGTATTGCTCGGCCTGCTCCATCGTCTTTTTGCCGCAATAAAGATCCGGCTCAATGCGGTCGAAAAGGTTGCCCAAAGGACCTTGCCCCTCTTTTTTACCGACAATGTTGCCGTAGCCGCTAACATAGATCTCTTTTTCAAATGTAAAGGCATATCGCCCGCTCTTTTTCGCCATTTTTTCTCTCCCAAACAACTGTTTGCATTTAATATCTGCAAATGGAGAAAAAATATACCGTTTATCTCTTAATATCGGTTGATTTTTAGTAAAATAAGAGGTATAATCGAGGTGACTTGAAAAAGGGGGAATCAATGTGAAGAAAAGTATCGAATACGGCGGCGTCATTTTGGCGGCGGTGTTATTGGCATATGTCTATTATATTTTTATTGTCACAAACAGTTTTGCGCCTGCCGGTCTAAACGGTATCGCTACGATGATTCAATATAAAACCGGATTCAGCATCAGCTATATGTCGCTGTTGATCAATATTCCGTTATCGATCCTTGCTTATTTCTTGGTTCAAAAAGATTTTGCAATCAAAACGATGGTATTTTCGCTGGTCTATTCCTTTGCATTTTTGGCTCTTCAAAGTTCAGATTTGTCGTTTATTCAATATAACGCCCAGGGGCACGATACCATCTATCCGGTCATTCTGAGTGGTGTCCTTGCCGGCGTTGTGTACGGTGTATGCTTCAGAAATAACGCCTCCACCGGCGGGACCGATATTGTCTCCCGCTATGTTAATAAAATAAGACCGGAAACGAATTTCTTCGTTGTCACCTTTACCTTGAACGCGATCGTGGCGATCGCCTCGATCTTTGTGTATTCGGAAGGCAACCTGAATTATAAGCCGATGGCGTTGTGTATTCTATATTGCTTTATCTCCACCTTTGTCGGCAATCTGCTTTTGAAGACGACCAAGACCGCTTATAAATTCACCGTCATCACCGCCCATAAGGAGGAGCTTGTTGAAGAGCTCACCCATAAACTGCACCACGGCTGTACCGAGATCGAAGCGGTCGGCTCCTATACCGGCGCAAAGAAAACCGTCTTGCTCTGCGTCATCAATAAGCATCAATTGAATGATTTTCATAAGATCGTTGCAAGCTACGATGATACATTTTCATATTTTGAGGTTGTAAACGAAACCTACGGTAATTTTAAACACGTCAAAACCAACTAATAAAGAGGGGCAAGCAATGAAATCGATAAAAAACTTATATAAGATCGGGCTGGGGCCCTCCAGCTCGCATACCATGGGCCCTTCCTTTGCGGCGGAAGATTTTTTGAAGGTATATCCGCAAGCGGATCAAATCAAGGTCACGCTGTTTGGCTCCCTTGCCAAGACCGGAAAGGGGCACGGCACCGACCGCGCGGTCTCGGAAACCTTATCAAATATTCCCCACGAAATTGTCTTTGACTACGAAACCGAAACTCCCGTTCATCCCAATACCGTTGAATTTATTGCCTATCAAAATAAGGTGGAATTGGGCAGAAAGTTTTACTACAGCATCGGCGGCGGCGAAATTCAGACCGATGAAAATCGCCCCACCGACGAGAGGAACATTTACCAAGAAAATACCTTCGAAAGCATCGCTAAGATTTGCAAATCCAAAAATATCCGACTTTCGGACTATGTGTTTGAAAATGAGGATCCCGACATCAAGGACTACTTGATGAAGGTTTGGCAGACGATGCAAAATGCCATCAACGAAGGCTTGAGCAAAAGCGGCACCCTGCCGGGCGGTCTTGCGGTGGAGCGCAAAGCGCAGTTTTTGTTTAACCAAAAGCATATCGATGAAAGCCCCCAAACCAGAGAGAACCGCCTGGTTTGCTCCTATGCCTTTGCGGTCAGCGAGCAAAATGCCGATTGCGGCATCATCGTTACCGCTCCTACCTGCGGCTCCTGCGGTGTTGTTCCCGCAGTGTTGAAGTATATGCAGGATAAAAATAATTTTACCGACGAAGATATCCTCCGCGCCCTTGCGGTGGCGGGGCTGATCGGCAACATTGTAGCCACCAATGCCTCCATCAGCGGTGCGGAATGCGGTTGCCAAGCCGAGGTCGGTACCGCCTGCAGTATGGCGGCGGCCGCTTTGGCAGAACTCTTTGAAATGGGGATCGACCAGATCGAATATGCCGCCGAAGTGGCGATGGAGCATCATTTAGGTCTGACCTGCGACCCTGTCTGCGGGCTGGTGCAGATTCCCTGCATCGAGCGAAACGCCGTCGCGGCGATGCGGGCGATCAATGCGCTGAGCTTGGCAAACTTCCTCTTTGCCAGCCGAAAAGTTTCTTTTGACGTGGTGGTGGAAACCATGTACCAGACCGGCAAGGATCTCTCCCACCTCTACCGCGAGACCTCCGAGGGCGGCCTTGCAAAACTCTATGAAAACAAATAAAAAAAGGCTTGACCGATTGGTCAAGCCTTTACTTATCAAACTGCTTTTTGAACGATATCGATAGTTTTTAAATATTATCCTTTTTAAATTTGAGATGTTACAATATTATTTGAATAATATTTAAAAGGGGTATACACGATGAAAGCACTTGTTAAAAAGTTTCCGCAAAAAGGTTTGTGGTTTGAGGATGTTCCGGAACCGCAGGTATCGGATAATGATGTAAAAATAAAAATACATAAAACCGCGATCTGCGGAACCGATCTGCACATTTATAATTGGGATGAATGGTCCCAAAAAACAATTGAGACACCGCGCGTGATCGGTCACGAATATGTCGGCGAAATTGTCGAGCTGGGTGCCAATGTTAAAAATTGGAATATAGGCGATATAGTATCGGGTGAAGGTCATATTGTTTGCGGCAAATGTCGTAACTGTCTTGCCGGCAACGGTCATTTGTGTAAGGATACCGTTGGTGTCGGCGTAAACCGTGACGGTGCATTTGCACAGTACTTGGTTATACCGCAAGAAAATGTACGCCGATGCGAAAAAGATATCCCCGAAGAGATGTACGCAATATTTGATCCGTTTGGTAATGCGGTACATACGGCGTTATCTTTTGATCTTACAGGCGAAGATGTGCTTATCACCGGTGCCGGTCCGATCGGCATTATGGCGGCGGCGGTTTGCAAATTTGTCGGCGCTCGACACGTTGTTATTACAGATATTAACGACGAAAGATTGGAACTTGCAAAAACACTTGGTATTAAATATACAGTCAATACAGCAAAAACAGATTTAAAATCCTTTATGGATGAAATCGGTATGAAAGAGGGCTTTGACGTAGGTCTTGAAATGTCGGGCAGCGAAATTGCCTTTAACTCTATGATCGACTGTATGATCCACGGCGGCAGAATTGCATTATTGGGACTTTTGAAAAGTGATACTAAAATAGATTGGTCAAAGATTATATTCAACGGTCTTGTTATCAAGGGGATCTACGGCAGACAAATGCACGAAACCTGGTATAAAATGTCGGCAATGCTTCAAGGCGGTCTTGATATTTCAAACATAATCACCCACAGATTAGACATCACCGAATATGAAAAAGGTTTTGAAGCTATGAACAGCGGTAAATGCGGCAAGGTTATTCTTGACTGGACAAAATTAGATTGAGGAGTAACAACATGAAAACTGCACTTAAATATTTTAAAGAAACTTGTGAGACCATCGAAAAAGAAGGTCTTACTAAAAACGAAAAGATTATAACCACACCGCAGGGTGCAAAGGTAAAACTTTCGGATGGCAAACAAGTTATTAATATGTGCGCGAATAACTATTTGGGTCTTGGTAATAATCCCGATGTTATCAACGCTGCAAAAGAGAGCTATGATCGTTACGGTTACGGTCTTTCCTCTGTAAGATTTATATGCGGAACACAAGAATTACACAAGAATTTGGAAAATAAATTAAGCGCTTTTTTGGGGACAGAAGATACCATTCTTTATTCCTCTTGCTTTGATGCAAACGGCGGTCTTTTTGAAACACTGCTTACCGAAGAAGACGCGGTAATAAGCGATGAACTCAACCATGCAAGTATTATTGACGGTGTTCGTCTTTGCAAAGCAAAAAGATTCCGTTATAAAAACAACAATATGGAAGATCTCCGTGCAAAACTTGAAGAAGCCAAAGACTGCCGCATCAAACTTATTGCAACAGACGGTGTCTTTTCAATGGACGGTATTGTTGCAAATTTAAAAGCAATCTGCGACCTTGCCGACGAATACGATGCACTCGTTATGGTGGACGACAGCCATGCCGTTGGCTTTATGGGTGATACAGGCCGAGGCACTCCGGAGCATTGCGGTGTTAGCGGTAGAGTGGATATTATTACCGGCACATTCGGTAAGGCTCTTGGTGGCGCATCCGGTGGTTTCACCTCGGGCAAAAAAGAAATCATTGACCTATTACGTCAACGCTCTCGTCCATACCTTTTCTCAAACACATTAGCGCCCGCCGTTACTGCAGGTTCTATTAAGGTTTTGGAAATGTTGGAAAGCGATACTTCTATCAGAGAAAAGTTGTTTAACAATACGAAGTTGTTTGCTCAAAAAATCAAAGAAATCGGCTTAGATGTTATTGATGGCGGTACACCGATCATTCCGGTTATGCTTTATGATGAGCATAAAGCGGTAGAAATGGCTAAACGTATGATGGATAAAGGCGTTTATGTGGTCGCATTTTCATATCCGGTCGTTCCTCGCGGCAAGGCAAGAATAAGAACGCAGATGTCTGCGGCCTTAAGCGAAGAGGATATTGCCTATATTGTAAAATGCTTTGAAGAAGTAAAAAATGAAATGGGATTATAAGCCGTATTAGAAATATGAACGAAACGACAGTGATTTTCATAATGGAACTGATCGGTACCATTGCTTTTGCGATCTCGGGTGCATTAATTGCAGTAAGACGCAGTTTGGATTTATTTGGTGTGGTACTTGTCGGTTGCATTACCTCGGTCGGCGGAGGAATATTAAGGGATTTATTTTTAGGCAAAGTTCCTCCCAATATATTTTATAACGGTTTTGTTTTAATGGTTGCCGTCATCACCTCGATCGTTGTTTTTATTGTATCCTATTTCCATATCGATAAGTTTGAAACCTTAGAAAAGCGTATCGAAGGCGTCAATAATTTTTTTGATGCGGTGGGGCTTGCAACCTTTTCGGTGATTGGTATCGAAATGGCGTGTGCGGCGGGTTTCGGCGATATGGCGGTATTTTCGATCTCTATGGGAGTGCTTACAGGCATTGGCGGCGGCATAATGCGCGATATTTTGGTCGATCGTACGCCATATGTTTTGAAGAAACATATCTATGCGTTGGCGTCTATTGTTGGGGGTACGCTTTATTATTTAATTCGAATAAACGGTCATAAATTGGTTGCACTTTTTATTGCGATGCCTATAATAGTAATTATAAGGATCCTGGCGGCAAAATACCATTGGAAATTACCAAAGATCCATTTTAAAAATAATGTGGTGAGAGAGTAAGAGTATGACGATAACACAGTGTAAATATATTCTTAAAATTGCAGAATGCGGTTCTTTTAACGAGGCGGCAAAGCAATTGTTTATCGCGCAATCCAGCCTTTCTGTCAGCGTACGGCAGTTAGAACAAGAATTTGATATAAGGATTTTTGAGCGTTCCGGCAACGGCGTTTATTTGACCGAAGAAGGCTCGGAATTTGTGCGGTATGCCAGACATATTGTGCAACAAAGTGATTTCATCGCCAATCGATATACGGATAAAAAATTGAGCAAGCATTTATATGTTGCTACGCAACATTATGATTTTGTGGCAGATATTTTCGGAAAGCTGGTTGATGAAACCAAAGATGACTTTTTCGATTTTTCATTGACCGAAATGAAAACCTATGATGTGATCCATCAGGTTGAAACCGCATATTGCGATATTGGCATCATTGCGATCGGATCCAACGATATCGGTATTATGAAGCGCTATTTAAATAAAAAAGGGTTATCATTCACCTCTTTTTTAGAGGCGTTTCCGCATGTGTTTGTCCGCAATGACCACCCTATTTCCAAGAACCGGTTGATCACATTAAAGGATTTGGAAAAATATCCGTACGTCACCTACGAACAAGGGGAACATAACGTTTCCTTTTTCGCTGAAGAAATCGTCGATATTCATAGCGATAAACACATAGCAATCAACGATAGAGCTACCTTGATGAACGTATTGCTTTCCACCGATTGCTATACTGTGGGGACAGGAATAATGCCTTCGCAGCTCAATGAGGGAAGAATAATAAGTATACCGCTTGAAAGCAAAGATTATTATACGATAGGGTATATTCTGCGTACCGACAGAAAAACATCGGAGTTAACAAATGAATTTATAAAAATGTTGAGTCTGACTGCCAAAGATTATACTTATATTTGATTTTAACTTTCAGCGATGTTATAATAATTTAAAGGGAGGGATAAACAGATGAAAAATCTTTTACTGATCGGTGACTCCATTCGTATGGGGTATGATAAATCGATTAAAAAAACGTTGGAAGGAAAGGCAAATGTTTATTTTCCGGCGGAAAACTGCCGTTTTGCCGCCTATCTTTTGCGCTATATCCATGGGTATAAAAAGCTTGTGGAAGAGGGGGAAGTGGATGTGATCCATTGGAACGCAGGTCTTTGGGATTGCCTGCGGTTGTTTGAAGAAGAACCGCATACGCCGATCGATGTCTATGCCTATTATATCGACCGTCTTTGCCAGCGTATTAAAAAGGTTTTTCCTGAAGCGAAGGTGATTTTTGCAACCTCCACCTCGGTGCAATCGGAAAAAATGGATAAGGATTTTAAGCGCTATAACGAGGAAATCGAAGAATATAATAAAGTCGCTGTCGAAGTGGTGAAAAAATACGGTTTTGAAGTAAACGATTTGTATCGTGTTTCCACCGCGCTCCCTGAGGAAGCGCATTCCGATCAGGTACATTATTATACATCGATGGGAACCAAAGCGTTTGCAGAGCAGGTGTTATCCTATGTGGTCCCTGCCCTTGGGATCACCGATGAAATTACATATAAAGAAGAACTATATACCGATAAACCTATTGGTATTTAAGAAAAAGGCTTGAGCGATACGCTCAAGCCTTTTTCTATATCATTTTAAAAATCCAATAAATAATTCCATAAACCACGCTCGCCAAGGTGCCGTAGGCAATGACAGGGCCTGCGATGGTGAAAATTTTTGCACCAAGCCCAAGGATAAAGCCCTCGTGTTTAAATTCGATGGCGGCGCTGGCGACGGAATTGGCAAAGCCGGTGATGGGGATGATGGTGCCGCCGCCCGCGTGCTTGGCGAGCTTGTCATAAACACCCAGCGCGGTGAAGAATGCGCCTAAGAAGACCATACAAATGGGTACCCAGAGCTTTACTTCGTCGGTATGCAGCCAAAGGCTCAAAAGATCATTGATGCCCTGCCCGATACAGCAGATGCCGCCACCTACCGTAAATGCCCAAAGGCAGTCTTTGCCAATGGGGGAATTGGGGGTGCGGGTCTTTAAAAAACGATTATATTCCTGCTTGTTCATAGCGTTTTGATCACCTCAAGGGTAGATTGCCCGAACCATAAAAAAATATACAAAAAAGCAATCGCGGTGTAAAATTACACCGCGATTTTGACTTAAATTTGCAGGATTTCTGCCTCTAAAAGTGCCGCTTCTTCGGGTAGATGGGTGACCGCTAAGATCGCGCCGTTCCATTCGCTCAAGATGACCTTTGCGGTTTGCTTTTTGGTCTCTTCGTCCAAGCCGTTAAAGGCTTCGTCCAAAATTAAAAGGGAAGAATCGGTGCAAAGGGCGCGGGCGATGGCGACGCGTCGACGCATCCCGCCCGATAGGGCATCGGGCTTGCTATGGAGTTCCTCACCCAAGCCCAGCGCGGTTAAGATTTTTTCTGCTCTTTGGGGATCTTCGCCCGCAAGGGCAGCATTTTCCAAGGCGGAAAGATGCGCCAGCAGGCGGTCCTCTTGAAAGACCGCGGCAACCGGATGGGGCAGTCCTTGCACCTCGCCGCTTTGGGCGGTTTCCAAGCCCATAATCAGCCGCAGTAGTGTGGTCTTGCCGCAACCGGAGGGGCCCATCAGCGCGATGCGCTCGGTTTTGCCGAGGGTGAAAGAAAAGTCCTTTAGCACTTCTTTTTCGGGATAAGAAAAGGAAATATTTTTTAATTGAATCATTGTTCTTCACCCTCCTTCCATAAAGCATTTAAAGCCAATTCCAAAAGGAGTGAAAGAATGGCGATAACGATGGTTAATGCAAAGACCGTCGGGGTCTCCAACTGCAGTTTCGCGCTTTGCAAAAGATCGCCCAGCGAAAGATCGGGGCGGCAGATGACCTCGGCGGCAACCCCGCTTTTCCAAGCAAAGCCCAACCCGGTCACGCAGGCGGAGCGGAAATAGGGCTTCAAGGCGGGCAGGCGGATCCTCTTCCAGATCTTGCCGCGGGAGAGCCCCAAGACCTTGCCCATCTCGAGTTCCTTACTATCGGTATGCGCCATACCGGTGCGGATGTTGCCCCAAAAGAGCGGCAAAACCATCAAAAAGGAGATAAAGACCGGCAGCCAAGGGGTGTGGATCCATACCAAGGCTAAGATGATAAAGGATGCCACCGGCACCGAACGAATCAGGTGCAACAGCGGGGAAAAGAGCCAATCAAAGGGCGGGCAGCGGTCGGCAAGGATTCCGCCGACCGTTCCCAGCAGGGCGGCAAGGGCAAAGCCCAATAAGATCCGCAGCATCGAAAGGGCGGCGGCATACCAAAAGGAGGGCTGCGCCAGAAGAACCCCCAGCACCGCCACCGTTTGGGCAGGGGAGGGGACTAATAATTCTTTATTGATGATGAGGCTGATCAGCCACCAGAGCGCCAGCCAAAAGAGCGCGCCCAGCGATTTTTTCAGCCAGATCGGCATATCAAGCATTTTTTTCATCGATTCATCCATTCCTTTAAGGCGGGCAATGCGGCAAGCGCATCGGCGCGCCCTAAATTATATTGCGCCTCCAGACGGGCAGGATCCCGCTCCATCCGGTCGATCTTGAGGTCTTGCGAGGGGCGGATCAAAAAGACGTCGCCCTTTGCGGCGGCATCTTCTACATCCCGCACGCTTTGGTTATAAGCGGTGTGCCGATGTAAAAGCGTATCGATAAAGCGGGGATATTTTCTATAAAAGAGCTTGGCAAGCCAAGGCTTTTGGGGCTTTTTGCGGTAGCCTTCGCATTGGGTCAGGACAACAATATTTTTATCGTATCCCATCTGCTGAAAGGCCTTTAGGGGAATACTGTCGGCAACCCCGCCGTCCAAAAGTTTTTGCCCCTCGATCTTCACAATTTTGGAAACATAGGGCATCGATGCCGAGGCGCGCATATACTCCATCTCTTGATGCAGATCGGTACAGCGGCGGTAGATTGCTTTGCCGCTGTCCAGATCGGTGCAGGTGACGTAGTAGGCGGTTTTGGATTGGGCAAAGGTATCGTAGTCGAACGGATCTAAAAAATCGGGCAGGTCGTGGTAGCAAAATTGCTCTCCCACCAGATCGCCGGTGGTCAGCAGGGAATAAAAACTCATAAAGTTTTTATGGCGGCTGTATTTTTTGTAATAACGGATGGTTCGCCCCGGCTGATTGCCCAGATAGACACTGCCGTGGATGGCGCCGGCGGAAACACCGATCAACCCATCGGGCCAAATATTTTGTTCCATAAAAACATCCAAGACTCCCGCAGTATAAATGGCGCGCATCGCGCCCCCTTCCAGAACCAAACCCAGCAATTCGATCCCTCCTTTTTGAAATATTATAAAAGAAAGCCCTTCTTTTTGCAAGAAGGGCTTTGATGATTTCTTGATTATTTTGCGCTGTAGTAGAAATCGGCAGCAGGCAACGCACCGCCGATGGAGGCGGGGTTGGCATCAAAGAGCACCTTCAGGTAGCCTTCCAGACCGCTCTTCATCTCCGCACCGTCGAGATAGACGATGTTGCACTTGGGAATGGCCTTTTCGGCAACCGCGGCGGCGGGGATGATCTTATATTGCTCGCAGAGCGCGGCGGCGGCGGGAACATCGGCGTTGACCGCCTCGATGGATGCCTTATAATCGGCAAGGAAGGTTTCCACCGTCTTGGGATTGGCTTGCAGATAGTCGTTGCGAACCACGATGCAGCCCATCATCAGTTGGCTGTCTTCGCTGACCTTATCCCATTCGGCGGTCACATCCAAAGCGATCTTGAAGCCGGTCTTGGCGGCCGCGGTGGTGGCAACCGGCTGGGGAACCATCGCGATCTGCGCTTCGCCCGATGCCATCTTGGCAACCAACTCATCGTTGGTGGCGGCAAATTTCAAGGTAGCGTTGACATTGTTCTTCTTCAAGAGATATTCCAGCGTGTATTGGGGGTTGGCACCTTCACCCATGGTGTAGATGGTCTTGCCCTCCAGATCGGCAAAACTCTTGACGGAACCGTCTTTATCCATAATGTAAAGAACGCCCAAGGTGTTGACGCAGAGCACCTTCAGTTCGCCGTTCAGTTTCTTATAAAGGGTGGATGCCACATTGGTGGGAACGGCGGCGATATTGGCTTCGCCGTTGGCAACCTTGCCGACCACCTCTTCGGGAGCGGAAGAAAGGGTGATGTCGTAGTCTTCCATCAAATTCACCATACCCACACCGGTGGGGCCGCTGATGGCATAGATCTTGGGTGCCACTTCCGGTTCCGCCTTTTGGCAGGCGGTGAAGAGTGCCAAGGCGCAGGTCAGCGCTAAAACGATTGCAACAATTCTTTTAAAGTTTTTCATTTCTTTGTTCTCCTTTATTACTTTTTAAACCATTTCTGGTCTTCTTTATAAATAATGTTCTTTTCCGCTAAGGTGTCCAGCGTGCGGTAAAGGCTGGTCCGCCCGACGTTCAGCTCCCGCGCCACCGATGCCAGCCCGCCGGGGAAGTGGATCTCACCGTCGGGGGCGGTGTGCGCCGCGATATGATCCATCAGCCGCTCCTCCACCGAGCCTTCGGTGTAGAGCCGGATCTTCTCGTTGAGATAGAGAATTTTGCGGTGCAGCAACCGAATATAGTTCATCGAGATCTGCGGATCGCGCGCCATCCAGCGGGTCAACTGCTTCTCTTCGATGAATTGCAGTTTGGCGCGGGAGACCACCGAGATGGTGGTGGCATACCGCTCGTTGCCAAACAGCGCCGTCACGCCGAAGATCGCGCCCTGCTCCAAGGTGCGCATCGCGGCACCGCTGTGGGAGCAGATGGCGATCTTGCCCGAAAGCACCACCGCAAAGGCGCGGGGAAAATCCCGCTCGCTATAGATGATTTCGCCCTTTTCAAAGGTTTTCGGCACCGAAAGTTCTTTGAGGCAAGTGTCCACCGTTTCCGGCGCAACCCCTTCCCATAAAAACAACTCTTTCAGCGGAGATCTGCTCATCAAACCCCTCCAATCTGTACCATACGGAACACATTTTCTGTATTATAGCATAGTTTTTTAAAAAAGTAAAGGGTTCAGAGTAATAAAGTTTTCAAAAGCGAGGCACCGTCTCGCAGTCCTTGAAGATAGGCAGAGATCAGTTCGTCGCTTCGCAAAGAATTATAAGAATCTTCGATATCAAAGAATAATTGCCGTTCTTCCGATGTTAGTTGGTCGTTTAGTTTTTGGATTGCTTCCCGATGGTGCTTATTTTTTCGTTGATAACTTTCGCTGTCGGGCGGCGCGGAAAGCGCGCGTTCCAAAAATATCGGATCCAAAAAATAGTTTAATTCGTTCATAAAAATACCTCCCTCATAACATTATCATACACCTATTAGTTGTATATGTCAATACAATTTTAAGGTGTATGGTATAATTTGAAAAAAGGGGGAGTGGATAATGTATCGCATTAAAGATTTGCGCGAAGACAACGATCTTTTGCAAAAGGATATGGCGCAGATTATTAAAACCACACAGCAGCAATATAGTAAAATAGAACTTGGAAAATCAGATATTGACGGGCAAAAATTGATCTTATTGGCAAAGCATTTTAACGTTTCGGCAGATTATATTCTGGGTCTGACCAACGAACCGAGAAAACTCAAATAAATCCGGGACACACATTAAAAAATCCGCTTCGAAAGAAGCGGATTTTTATGATGTTTGCGCCAAGGTGCAAATGATGTCGGCAGATGCCAATGATGGTTGCCTTGCGGCAAATGATGCGATGCTTCGCATCATTTTTGATTTCTTATTCTGCGATCATCGCGTTGATCTTTTCGATCAGCGCGTCGCAATCGGCGCCGTGCACCATGCAGGCCTGCTCCACGCTCTCGCCGCGGGCGGAGGGGCAACCCAGGCAATGCATACCGATCTCCAAAAAGAGCGGTGCGGTCTGGGGATAATTATCCAAAACTTCGGCAATGATCATATCTTTCGTTACCATTGTATTAATCTCCTTTTTATTTATTTCAACAATATTATAATCGATTTTTCAGGAAATTGCAAAGGTATTTTTTAAAATTGGTTTACATTCCCTTAAAAAAGTGTTATACTAAATTGAATTATTATGGATAAATATGTTCTTTAAGGAGTTCAGTATGGAATTATTAGATATTAAAAATCCTGCCGCGGTCGCGGAATACGAAGCATTTTTGGAGCGTCATCCCAAGGGGCATTTTGCCCAATCGGTGGAATGGGCGCGGCTGAAAAAGGAATGGGAGTTTGAAGCCATCATCGAGCGGGATGAAAAGGGCGAAATTGCCGGCTCGATGGGTCTTTTGATCCGCAAGGTGCCGGGGACGGCGATTATGTATTCCTGCCGCGGCCCTGTCTGCGATCTGCACGATGAGGCGATGGTGACCAAGCTGGTCAACGCCGCCAAGGAAGTGGGCAAGAAATACCGCGCCTGCTCCTTGAAGATCGATACCGATACCAAGGCGGATGATGAAGAATTCTATGCCATCTGCCAAAAGTTGGGCTTTACCGCCCCCAACCGCTCCAAGAACTTTGAGGGGATCCAGCCGAAGTTTGTTTTCCGCCTGTACCTGCAAGGGCGCGGGGAAGAGGAGATGCTCGCCTCCTTCCATCAAAAATGGAGATATAATATCCGCGTCGCCATCAAAAAAGGCGTGGAAGTCAAGATCTGCGGGGAAGAGGCATTGCCCGATTTCCATCGGATCATGGTGACCACCGGCTCTCGGGATGGATTTGTGGTCCGTACCGAGGATTATTTCCGCCGGATGATGCGGGAGCTGGGCGATCACGCGCGGCTGTATATGGCGTATCTGGATGGGGTCGCCATCGCAGGCACTCTTGCCATCGGGTATGGGGACAAGGTCTGGTATCTCTACGGTGCCTCCTCCAACGAACACCGCAACTATATGCCCAACTATCTGCTGCAATGGGAGATGATCAAATGGGCGATCGAGCGGGGCGCGCGGGTCTATGATTTCCGCGGTGTTTCAGGCGACCTTTCGGAGGACAACCCTCTTTATGGGCTCTACCGCTTTAAGAAAGGCTTCAACGGCGAGTTCACCGAGTTCATCGGCGAGATGGATCTGGTCTATAATAAGGCGATGCTGGCGTGGTCCAAATGGGGTAGCAAGGTCTATCGCAAGATCAACGGAATTTTATTTAAATTAAGACACAGAGGTTAAAATTTTTAAATTAGGGGTTTTAGAATGGCAAAACTGATCATTCAAAAACAAGATATTATCGATAATTATCGGCTGTTGCAGAAGCATTGCGGTGTGCCGATCATTCCGGTGCTGAAAGCCAACGGCTATGGCTTGGGTGCTCAAGGGCTTTTTGAGATTCTCAAGGGAGAAGGCTGCTCTTTAATAGCGGTCAGCCGCTTGGAAGAAGCCCTGTCCTTGAGCGGGCAGGGGGTGGAGATCTTGCTTCTTTCCTGCGTGGGCGAAAATGCAATTTCTGCCATTTTGGAAAAAGAGATCACCTGCACCGTCGGCGACCTTGCCTTCGCGCAAGAACTTTCGGCGCAGGCGATCGCCCAAGGCAAAAAAGCCAGGGTGCATATCAAGATCGATACCGGAATGGGTCGGTTCGGCTTTTTGCCTGCCGAAATCGATGCCGTCGCCGCCGTCTTTGCCCAAAAGGGCTTGGAGATCTGCGGCATCTTCAGCCATCTGAGCAGTGCTTTTTTGGCGGATGGGTCTGCCCAAAAGCAAAAGGCATTGTTTGATGGGGTCTGCGAAGAGTTGACCAACCGCGGTCTGCAGGTTCCGATGCGGCATATCGCCAATTCCACCGCCGCGGTCAAGGGCGGCTTTGCCTTGGATGCGGTGCGGATCGGCTCGGCGTTGATCGGGCGGTTGCCTGTCGCCACAAGTCTGCCTTTAAAGCAAGCCGAGCGGCTGGAAGCGGAGGTTCTTTCGGTGCGTACTCTGCCTGCGGGCAGTAATATCGGCTACGGCTCGGTTTATAAATTAAAGAAAGAAACCACCGTTGCGGTGGTGGGCCTCGGCTCGGCGGATGGGTTTTACCAAAGCGAGCGGAGAGATCTTTTCCGCTTGATGGATATCGCCCGCTATCTTTTCCACGATCTTAAACTGCTGTTGAAGAAACCTGCGGTCTTCGGAACGGTGGACGGTAAGATCGCCAAAATGATCGGGCGTCCTGCCACCACCCATAGCTTCTTTGATGTTTCGGGGCTGGAGATCCGCCCCGGTCAAACAATGGTGATCGCGCTTTCGCCGCTGCAGATCAACGGAACAGTGGAGCGGATCTATGAATAAACTGCTGGGAAATCAAGAAATCAAAAAAGAATTGGAGCGGGGCAATTTTGCCCACGCTTATCTGATCGCGGGCGCGGCGGGCAGCGGCAAGAAGACCTTGGCGCGCATCTTTGCCGCCAAACTGACGGAAGACCGCGCAGGGTTGGCGTTGCAGGATATCCATCCCGATGTTCTTTGGCTGGCACCGAAGGATGCGGGCAAGAACATCCCTGTGGACGCGGTGCGGGAATTTCGCCGCGAAGCCTATACCTTGCCCAACCAAGCACCCAAAAAGGTGTTGATCATCGACCAATGCGAAAAGCTCAATGAGAACGGGCAGAATGCGATTTTAAAGATTTTGGAAGAGCCGCCGGCGCACGCGGTCTTTTTGCTTCTGGCATCCTCCCGCGAAGAGATGCTGGCGACCATTCGTTCCCGCTGCGTCATTTGGGAGATGCAACCGATTTCAGCGGAAGAGGGCGTTCCCTTTTTGAGAGAACGCTATCCCGAAGCCGAGCGGATCGAAACGTTGCTGAAGGCGGCGGGCGGCAATCTCGGTAAGGCGATGGAATATTTAGAGGGCGGCAATCTGCTGACCTACGGCGACCTTGGTATTCGCTTTTTGGGTAAGCTCTGCCGCAATAAAATGCTGGAGGCGGATCGGATGCTTGCTGCGCTGCCCAAAGGGGATTTTGTTGTCTTTCTGAGCAGCTTTTCTCGGCTGGCGCATGACTTTCTTTTGTATAAGACCGGCAGCGGCGAGGAAAATATTGTTTTTTTGGAAAGTGTCTTGCAAATCAAGCCTTTTTTAGGTAGAATGAGGTTGGAGCAACTGTATAAAATCGCAGCGCTGACGCTGGATACAATTAATATGCTAAAGCAAAACGGCAATGAAAATCTGGTAAAAACCTGCTTCATTGCAGAGATGGGAGAATTACTGCGTTGACAAAGATTGTAGGCGTTCGTTTCAAAGAAAACGGCAAAACATATTATTTCGATCCCCGCGAACTGAACTTAAAGGCAGGGGATTATTGCGTGGTGGAGACCGCCCGCGGCAATGAATGCGGCGAGGTCACCATCGGGGTAAAGGCAGTGCCGGATCAGGATGTGGTCCAGCCCTTAAAGCCGGTCCTGCGGGTGGCGGATGCCGCCGACCACCGTCGGATGGAGAGCAACCGCGCTAAGGAAAAGAGAGCGGCTGAGATCTTTGCCGAAAAGGTCAAAAAGCATCAGCTGGAAATGTCCTTGGTGGATGTGGAATATTCCTTCGACGGAAGCAAGATCTTGTTCTTCTTCACCGCCGAAGGCCGTGTAGATTTCCGCGAGTTGGTCAAGGATCTGGCCTCGGTCTTCAAGACCCGCATCGAATTGCGGCAGATCGGAGTGCGGGACGAATGTAAGATGATGGGCGGCATCGGAATGTGCGGTCGTCCCTTCTGCTGCAATCAGTTTTTAAATAATTTCGACCGCGTCACCATCAAAAGCGCCAAGGATCAGGGCTTGCCCTTAAATCCGGTCAAGATCAGCGGTGTCTGCGGTATTTTGATGTGTTGCCTCAATTATGAGCAAGCCACCTATGAAGAATTGGGTAAACATATGCCTAAAGTCGGCTCCCAGATCGATACCCCCGACGGCCGCGGAACGGTGGCGGAAGTGGCAGTTCTGGCGGGCAAGGTCAAGGTAAAATTTACCGCCGAGGACGGAACGGTAACTTTTGGCAACTATGACGCATCTGCGCTGAAATTCCGCCGTCCCGACCACCCCCGCAAAGACGATCGGAAGAAAAAAGGCGAAAAAGCGGCAGTCAAAACCGCAGAAAATGAAAAAAATACTTGAAATCAATCACCAAGTGTGATAGTATAATGGCAATACTACAAGGAGGTGTTCCGAAATGGCTTACAACATTACTGATGCATGCTTGAATTGCGGTAGCTGCGAGGGCGAGTGCCCCGTTGGCGCAATCTCTGCCGGCGATGATAAATACGTCATCAATGCAGATGAGTGCATCGATTGCGGCGCTTGCGCTTCTTCTTGCCCCGCCGAAGCAATCGAAGGCTAATTCGAACATATGAATAAAAGAACAGTCGTGCCCTTTCGGCGCGACTGTTTTTTTAGTGCATTTTCTTTTCAATATATGAATAAATATGATATAAAAAAGAAGAGGTGATAAGATGGAAGAAGAACGCAGAAGCGGAAATCATTTATTATCCGTAGAAAATCGCAAGCAGGTGATGGCATCGGGGGTATTGGATGTGGATCGGTTCGATGAAAAGGCGGTGGTGGTGTTGACCAATATGGGGGTGCTGACCGTCGAGGGCGAGGATCTGCACATCAATCGGCTGAATGTGGAATCGGGGGAGATCGCCATCGAGGGCGAAATCGACTGCCTGCAGTATAGCGATCTGAAAGAAAAGGGCGGGGTCTTTAAGGGGCTCTTTCGCTGATGGAAACCTATCTTTCCGATCAAGCCATCGCCTTTTTATGGGCGGTGGTGTTGGGCGGCGGATTGGGCGGAGTCTATGATATCTTTCGGGTGGTACGGATCTTGCGGGGCAGGGATCGCCCTGTCCTTGTCTTTTTGGAAGATCTGCTCTTTGCCTTGATCGCCGCCCTTGCCACCGCCTCCTGCTTTACCTGGACCAATTTTGGGCAGGTGCGGCTCTTTTTGCTGGCGGGGGAGGGCTTGGGCTTTATGGTCTGGCATTGCACCTTAGGGGTCTTCATCGGCGCGGTGGCGCGGTGGGTGGCGCGCCTTTTGCGGTGGCTGGAACGGATTTTTAGGCGATTTTTTGAGAAATTTATGAATTTTTCAAAAAAACCCTTTATTTTTTTGAAAGAATGGGTTAGAATAGAAAAGTCAAGGTATGCAGAAAGGAGGAAATCGCATGAAAACAAGATCCATCGCAAAAGCAAAGCGCGCAAAAAAGATGAATCCCGTCGTTAAGGCATTGCTGGCGGTGTTGCTGGTCTATGTGGCGGGCAATATGATCGTCACCTGCGTCAAGCTTCAGGTTCGTATTCAAGAAAAGCAAGCCGAGCTGAAAGATGTAACCCAAAAGATTTCCTCCCAGACCGTTTTGAATGAGGAACTTAACGACATTCTCAACGCCGAAGTCGATAGTGCCTATGTGGAAAGCGTTGCCCGCGACTTGGGTTATGGCTCGGTGGGCGAGCGTGTCTATGATAATATTACCGATGAATAAGTCGTCATTTTTTGGCGACTTATTTTTTTGTCATATTGACGAAAAAGGGGGCGCGGTTTTATGGTATTTTTAGCTCTAATTTTTCGTTGACAATTTTTGCGTATAGTAGTATAATTATTAAAGTTAAATATAGAGATAATATTCTTTAAGTCGATCCCGTGAGTTCGGCAAGATGTTCATAAGGAAGAGAGCGCAAGGAGCGCTTTCGCTTTGCTGTGTTTATGAAGGCCTTGCTGCGCTCTGCGGCAGGGCTGTTTTTTTAAGCAAACACGAATAATCCCAACCTGATTTTAAGGGGAGGATTTTCGTCTTTGCTGTGTTAAAATACTCGCCCATCCGAAAGGATGCGCTGTGTTTTATGCCTTGCAAAACCAAAAATCCTCTCCCTTAAAATTCTACGACCTATAAATGAGCAGAATTTTGGATGATTTTTGGTGCGAAGGAGTTTCGTAAGGCCGGCGCCTACAAACGACGCCAAGCCGAAAAGCGCCGAAATTCTGCCATTTTAGGCAGGTTCGGATTATTTGTGTTTGCTTATGGAAAGGAACCGAGATGTTGAAAATCAAAGCGCAAGTATTTGAAAACGGAACAATGCAGGAACGCGAGATCGCCCTTCCTGTTTCTAAGGATTTCTATTCCCTTTTTGCCAATCGAAGAATTGCTGTTTTTCCCGGTTTTTGCGATGTTCACGTTCATCTGCGAGAGCCGGGTTTTTCTTATAAAGAGACGATTGAAAGCGGAACGAAAGCCTGCGCCGCGGGCGGGTATACCGATGTCTGCAGTATGCCGAATCTCAATCCCGTTCCCGATAGCGTGGAGCATCTGGAAGAGCAGCTTGCCATCATCCGCAAGGATGCGGTGATCGGGGTGCACCCTTATGGTTCCATCACCATAGGGCAGCAAGGAGAGGAACTTTCCGACCTTGCGGGGATGGCAAAGGATGCCATCGCTTTTTCGGACGATGGGCGCGGTGTCCAATCGGAAGAGATGATGCGCGCAGCGATGATCAAAGCCAAGGAATTGGGCAAAATCATCGTCGCCCATTGCGAAGATAATGCGCTGCTGCGCGGCGGATATATCCACGACGGCGAATATGCCAAAGCCCACGGGCATCAAGGCATCTGCTCCGAAAGCGAGTGGGGCCCCATCGCCCGCGATTTGAAATTAGCCGAAGAGATCGGCTGCGCCTACCATGTCTGCCATATCTCCACCAAAGAGAGCGTGGAGCTGATCCGGCAAGCCAAGGCGCGGGGGGTGGATGTCACCTGCGAGACCGGCCCTCATTACCTATTGATGAACGATTCGATGCTGCAGGAAGATGGGCGATTTAAAATGAACCCGCCCTTGCGGAGCGAAGAAGATCAAAAAGCGTTGATCCAAGGCATCATCGATGGCACCATCGATATGATCGCCACCGACCACGCGCCCCATTCCGCCGAAGAGAAGAGCCGCGGGCTGGAAAAAAGCGCGATGGGCGTTGTCGGGATCGAGACCGCCTTTGCCACCCTCTATAGCGGGCTGGTGAAAAAGGGCATCATCCCATTAGAGCGGTTGATCGAGTTGCTGACCGAAAACCCGCGCAAGCGGTTTGATATCGCTGAGAGCGGCTACAGTGTCTGGGATCTGGGCGCGGAATACAGAATCGATCCCGAGACCTTTTTATCCAAAGGCAGAGCAACCCCCTTTCAAGATTGGGAGGTTTGCGGAAAATGCCTGCTGACTGTGTATAATAATAAAGTTGTATATATCGAAGAATAAGGAGAAACGCAAAATGGCAAAAAGAACAGATTTGAAAAAGATTTTGATCATTGGTTCCGGCCCGATCGTCATCGGTCAGGCGGCGGAATTCGACTATGCGGGCACTCAGGCTTGTCTGGCATTGAAGGAAGAGGGCTATGAAGTGGTCCTCTGCAACTCCAACCCCGCCACCATTATGACCGATACCACCATCGCCGATAAGGTGTATATGGAGCCTTTGACCTTGGAATATGTGGCAAAGATCCTGCGCTATGAGCGTCCCGACGCCATTGTCCCCGGCATCGGCGGTCAGACCGGCTTGAACCTTGCGATGCAGTTGGAAAAGAAGGGTATTTTGAAGGAATGTGAAGTGGAGCTGTTGGGTACCTCCAGCGAAAGCATCAAGCGCGCCGAGGACCGCGAACTCTTTAAAGAGCTTTGCATCGAGATCGGCGAGCCCACCATCCCCTCCGAGATCACCTATAGCGTGGAGGAAGCCAAGGAAGCCGCCAAGCGGATCGGCTACCCGGTCGTTTTGCGCCCCGCTTTCACTTTGGGCGGTACCGGCGGCGGTTTTGCCTATAACGAAGAAGAATTGGTGGAATTGGGTCTCAACGCCTTTAAACTTTCTCCGGTCCATCAGGTTCTGATCGAAAAGTCCGTCAAGGGCTACAAAGAGATCGAATTTGAAGTGATGCGGGATTCCAACGATAAAGCCATCACCATCTGCGGAATGGAGAATATCGACCCTGTCGGTGTCCATACCGGCGACTCTTTGGTGGTCGCTCCCATTATGACCCTCAATGACCACGATCTTAAGATGCTCAACGACAGCGCCATCAAGATCATCCGCGCCTTGAAGATCGAGGGCGGCTGTAACGTGCAGTTTGCGTTGAATCCTGAGACCAGCGAATATTATCTCATCGAGGTCAATCCTCGCGTTTCCCGCTCTTCTGCTTTGGCATCCAAGGCATCGGGTTATCCCATCGCCCGCGTCACCGCCAAGATCGCGGTGGGTATGGCTTTGGAAGAGATCGAGATCGCCAATACCAACGCCGCCTTTGAGCCGCGGTTGGACTATGTGGTGGCAAAACTGCCCCGCTTCCCCTTCGATAAGTTCCCCACCGCGCCCAACACCTTGGGCACCCAGATGAAAGCCACCGGTGAGGTTATGGGCATTGGTTCCAATCTGGAAGAGTGTTTGCTCAAATCCGTGCGCTCGCTGGAGATCGGCGCTTGCCATTTCCACCTGCCCAAGTTCGACGGTATGAGCGAAGCCGAACTGCGGGATTATATTTTGGAATTCAAAGACGATAATATCTTCGCCGTCACCGAACTGATGCGCCGCGGCGTTTCGGTGGCAGAACTGCACGAGCTGACCAAGATCACTTCCTATTTCCTGGAAGCCTTTGAACGGATCGTCGCGATGGAAAAGAAGCTCGCCGCCGCCAAAGGCGATGTCGCTTTGCTGGCGGAAGCCAAGAAGATGGGCTTTGGCGATAAGTTCATTGCCCGCCTTTGGGAGATGAAAGAGGTCGAGGTCTATAACCTGCGCCGCGAAAAGGGGATCATCCCCGTCTATAAGATGGTGGATACCTGCCATACCAACGCTTATATTCCTTATTTCTACTCCTCCTATGAGGGCGAGAATAAATCTGTTTTGACCGACCGCAAAAAGATCATCGTTCTGGGCGCAGGCCCCATCCGCATCGGTCAGGGCGTGGAATTTGACTATTCCACCGTCCACGCGGTTACCACAATTAAAAATTCCGGCTATGAAGCCATTATCATCAATAATAACCCCGAAACCGTTTCCACCGACTATACCTGCTCCGATAAGCTGTATTTCGAGCCGCTGACCACCGAAGATGTGATGAACATCATCGAGTTTGAAAAGCCCATCGGCGTCATCGCCTCCTTGGGCGGTCAGACCGCCATCAATCTGGCAGAGCCTTTGATGGAGCGCGGGGTGAAGATCATCGGTACCGATTGCGCCGCCATCGAGCGCGCCGAGGACCGCGGCAGTTTTGAGCGGATCCTGCGGGAATTGGAGATTCCCCAGCCTAAGGGCCGCGCTGTCACCAAGATTGAAGACGGTGTCGCCGCCGCCGCCGAGATCGGCTATCCGGTTCTGGTTCGTCCTTCGTTCGTTCTGGGTGGCAGAGCGATGCAGATCGTTGCCGATGAAGAACAGTTGAGAAACTACCTCAAGACCGCGGTTGAGATCGATGAAGATAAGCCGGTCTTGGTGGATAAATATATCTTTGGTAAGGAAGTCGAGATCGATGCCATCTGCGATGGCCGCGATGTCTTTGTCCCCGGTATTATGGAGCTGGTCGAGCGTACCGGTATCCACTCCGGCGACTCCATCAGCGTCTATCCCACCTTCTCTATCTCCGACCGCGTCAAGGGCATTATTCTGCAATATGCCAAGAAGCTGGGTCTGGGCATCGGCATCATCGGTCTTTATAACATTCAGTTCATCGTCGATAAGGACGATAACGTCTTCATCATCGAAGTCAACCCCCGTTCCTCCAGAACGGTGCCGTTCCTTTCTAAGGCGACCGGCTATAGTCTGGCGGATATTGCCACCGAGGTCATTTTGGGCAAATCCCTCAAAGAGCAGGGCATCTTCGATATTTATCCCGAGGAAAAGAAGCGTCATTATGTGAAGGTCCCTGTCTTTTCCTTCAGCAAGATCCGCGGCTTGGACGCTTATCTTTCCCCCGAAATGAAGTCCACCGGTGAGGCGATCGGTTATGATGATAAGTTCAACCGCGCCCTTTATAAAGGCCTGCAGGCTTCGGGGATGAAACTGCAAAACTACGGTACTGTTCTGGCAACGATTGCCGACGATGATAAGGAAGAAGCCTTGCCGCTGATCCGCCGTTTCTATAATCTGGGCTTTAATATCCAGGCGACCGTCGGTACCGCCGAGTTCTTGAAAAAGAACGGCATCCGTACCCACGCACTGGGCAAGATCGGCGAGGGCAGTGATGAGATCCCCGATGCGTTGCGCCAAGGGCATATCGCTTATGTCATCAACACCAAGGACATCAATTCCGCAGGGGTGCAGAGCGATGGGCATCAGATCCGTCGTTGCGCCACCGAGAATAACGTCACCCTCTTCACCTCGCTGGATACCGTGCGGGTGCTGCTGGACGTTCTGGAAGAGACCACCCTTTGCATCTCGACCATTGACGCTTGAGGTTAAGTGAATGAAACAAGGAATTTATGAAATTAAAAGCAATGTAAAAATTGCCAAAGACGTTTATAAGATGGTGTTGGCGGGGGATACTTCCGCCATCACCGCCACCGGTCAGTTTGTCAATATCCTGCTGGAGGGCAAATATCTGCGCCGCCCCATCTCCATCTGCGATTGGGATGGGGACTCCATCACCCTGATCTATAAGGTGGTGGGCGGCGGCACCGAGCAGATGGCAAAAATGCCCATCGGTGAGAAACTCGACCTTTTAGTCGGCTTGGGCAATGGCTATAACACCGCCAAAAGCGGGGCAAAGCCGCTGTTGATCGGCGGCGGGGTCGGTGTTCCGCCCCTCTATGCTCTTTGCAAAAAACTGATCGCCGAAGGCAAAAAGCCCCAAGTCGTTTTGGGCTTTAATAAGGCGGAAGAGGTCTTTTTGAAAGACGAATTTGAAGCGCTGGGCGCGACCGTCACCGTCGCCACCGCCGATGGCTCGGTGGGCGTCAAGGGCTTTGTCACCGACGCGATGAAAGACCTCGACTATGATTATTTCTTCACCTGCGGCCCCGAACCGATGTTCCGCGCCATTGAGCGCACCGTTACCGTTTCGGGTCAGTATAGTTTTGAAGAGCGGATGGGTTGCGGGTTCGGTGCTTGCATGGGTTGCTCCTGCAAGACCAAATACGGCAATAAGCGCATCTGCAAGGATGGTCCGGTGCTGGAACGGGAGGAGATCCTATGGTAAATTTAAAAGTCAACCTTTGCGGTGTGGAAATGAAAAACCCCATTGTCCCCGCCAGCGGTACCTTTGGGTTCGGCTATGAATTTGCCGAGCTTTATGATATCAACGTTCTTGGCTCCCTTTCCTTTAAGGGGACGACCTTAGAGCCTCGTTTCGGTAACCCCACCCCCCGTATCGCTGAATGTTATGAGGGAATGCTCAATTCGGTAGGGTTGCAGAATCCCGGTGTGGACAAAGTTATTGCCGAAGAACTGCCGAAATTAAAGGCGTGCTTTGACGGCCCGATTATGGCGAATGTCAGCGGGTTTTCTTTAGATGAATACCGCGAGACCGTCCGTAAATTGGACGAAGAAGAGCAGATCGCCTGGTTTGAGATCAATATCTCCTGCCCCAATGTCCATGGCGGCGGAATGAGCTTCGGTACCGATCCGCAGGCGGCGGCTTCGGTGGTGCGTGAAGTGCGGAAAGTCACCAAAAAACCGATCATTATCAAATTGACCCCCAATGTCACCAATATTGTGGAGATCGCCAAGGCCTGCGAAGATGCGGGCGCGGACGGCATCAGCTTGATCAATACTTTATTGGGGATGCGGATCGATCTCAAGACCAAAAAGCCCATCCTTGCCAATAAGATGGGCGGGTTTTCGGGCCCTGCCATTCTGCCGGTGGCCTGCAGAATGATCTATCAGGTCTATGAAGCGGTCAAGATCCCCATCGTCGGGATGGGCGGCGTTTCTTCCGCCGAGGATGTCATCGAGCTGATGCTGGCGGGTGCCACCGCGGTAGAAGTGGGTGCCGCCAACCTGCGGGATCCCTTC